>NCJG01000017.1 GCA_002282385.1 Sphingomonadales bacterium 39-57-19
GAGGCTCTCGAAGGCGAGACAGGGCGCGCCTTCACGGTTTTCAAACATAGAGGCAACTTTGACCAGGATCGCGGCCCGGGCGATCTGGAGATCAGGGGCTGTGTCTGAAAATCCGGCTGACAAGGTGATCTGGATCAGACCGTCTGTGCCAAGCTCTGGCCATGATGTGGCCGAAGCCGGGCGGATGCGGGTAAACCCATTGCGCCGACGAGCGACATAATCACTCTCCGGCAGGACGGTCATGTTGCCGTTTGCCGCAGTGAAGCGGATCTCAGCTACTGTGCAGGGCCGGACCGGCACAGTGACTTCGTCTTCCCAGCCTTCAAGCTGCAATTCGAGGGTCTGCTCGCACAGCCTAAGCCCGGTTTGCAACTCAAGCTCAGCCTGAGCGGCATCGAGTTTAGCGCCAAGCAAGAGATCCTCATCCCTTGCATCAAGTCGCAGTTGCCGACGCGCTTCCTCAAGCGTCACGGCTCTGTCTTGTGGCGGAGCGATGACGAGTATCTCGGACATCAACCAGCCTTGTTGCGAATGTTCGCTCCAGATTTGGTCAGGACGGTCTGCGTTTCTTGCTGCTTTGTCTTGGGCGTAGTTTCAGATTTGGATAGCGTGCCAAGCTCTGACTTTACCGCTGCCGCTACCACTTCAGTGGCAAGACCCCGTTTGATGAGGCTCGCTCCTGCCAATGCGTCGATCTCGAAGGTCTGACCGGTAATAATATTATCTGAACTCACGCTACTTACGTGAATGGTATCGCGTGCCTTTAAAAACATGGGGGCAAACTCCTATAAAATGAAGGGCCAGCCCAAAAGCCGGCCCTCTTTTATCAAATCTTGGTGGCTGCCGTCGCTGCGGCCGCAAAGTCACCCTTCACAAAGGCTTCGGGCCGGTAGACCGCAAGCGCAAGGCGTTCTTCTGCCAGCACTGTCACCAAGTTTTTGCGGAAGTTCTGGTCATCTTCGGTAGAAATCTCGACCACTGCATCCATGCGATCGAAAATCTGGGCACCCAGTTGAAACGCACCTGTCAAGAACTTGCCAGTTGCCATCGACTGCGTGGAGACTACCGGCTGCCCCCAAAGCGTTGGCGTAAGAGTGCCTTGCGGGTTGCCAACAATAAACCTGCCCTGGCTATCTTTAAGCAGTTCGATGGCTGCCCAATCTGCAGGATGGAGCACCACGCCAGTTGACATCAGTTCTGAGAGCGCTGTCTGCAACATAGCAAGCCGCAGCACATCAATCCGGGTCACCGTTGCAGGGATCGTAATCGGCGGCGTAAAGGCTGTTGCCTGCGTGTAAATGCCGGCAAGGTCCGTGCCTGTTCCGCTGCCGTTTAGCAGCTGGTTTTCTTCAACAAGCGCCAATCCGTAACGAAGCCGTCCGTCGATGTAGGATTGAAGCATCGGCACGTCGTCAAGGATCTGGCGTGTCGCCAAAACCCAGTGCGCGATCGTCGTGACGTTACTGGTCAGTACATCAAACTTGATGTCTGACTGCGGTTTGGTTGTACCTGCGGTCTCCGAAAGCGAAGCTGCCGCATTGGCATAGCCGGTCTCCTTAACATACTGCACTGAATTGCTAGCAGTCCGCCCTGGCGTCAGCAGGTCGCGCACGGTCAGACGACGCTGGCCTGGTATCACAATGCCAGGCAGACGGTCGGCCACGATAAGGTCGCCCGCCGAGCCATTAGCGTCCGTGGTAAGCGCCGAGATAATAGCCTTTACCTCTACACTGGCGCGGCCCCGCACTGTGCTATTGCCCAAAAATGCCTTAATCGCGTCATCTGCTACAACTTGTTCGCCGATGGTCTTGAATTGAGGGGCCGTATCTTCGGCTACCCTGCGGGCAAGCTTTTGCTCAACCTCGTCAAGGCGGGCTTTGGCATTGTTAAGCGCGGTCAGTGCTTCATCGGCCAGCTGCTTTGTAGCCACGGATAAATCTTCGCCGCGCTGTGCTTTGCCCAGCGCTTCTTCGGCCAAGGCCTTTACCTTGTCATGTTTGCTATCAAGGTCAGATTTGATCTCGTCATGCCGGGTGTCGAGCATACAGCGCAACTCTGCCTGCTTGGTATCAAGGTTGGCTTGCACTTCACTGTAGCGGGCATCGAGCACGCCTTTGACTTCGCCGGCAAGCTGCTCGGCGGTTTTTTGATCGCTCATGTAATAGTCCTTATTTGCAGGCTAATATTCAGGCGCGCATTTGCGCCACAAGGGCCGACAGAAAGTCGGAAGTAGTGCTGCCAGACTCACTCTGGAACAGCGGCGTCAGGCCTTTGCCCGCGATTGCGGTGGCCTGACTTTTCGAGAACCCTGCCTCACGCAGGAAATGCTCAAATTCACGAAGCGTTGGCAGGCGCCCATCTTCGAGGATTGATTTTACACTGGTTATGACCGCCCGCTCGTTCATTGGAATGGTAACCAGGCTCACTTCATAAAGTGAAAGTTCGAGCAGTTGACGGGTCTTGCCCACCAGTTGCTCGCGGATAGTCCTATAGCCAATTGATAGCCCGCCAATCGCGCCGTCACGCACCAACCCGTGAGCCTCTTGGCCAGATTGGGAAGATAGCGAAAGCTGGCCTTTGACGATCAGTCCCTCGCGGCTCTCTATAAATTCAGTCCATACCCCGGCAGGACGGGTTTGATCATGGAACATCAGCATGGGCACAGATTTGCGCCCTTTAAGCGATCGGTTAAGGGCGCCTGGCACAATCACATCGCCGCCAGCATCAATATTGCCGTAACCTGCAGCGATGCCCTCAATGAGGCCGCCGTCGGTAACGGCCTTAGTATCTAAAGTGAAATCCAGATGGTTCATGGGGTAACTCCAATATCAGTCACAGGCAGAGAAGCAGACGTGCGGGATTGCCCCAATCCAGGGCCGACCTGGTTGATGGGAACATTTTGCATCTGCATCCGCGGCACCTCGCCGCCTTCGACGGGTGCAAGGTTTTCAAGCGCACGAACCTCGTTGATGGTCATCACGCCGTTGCTCAGCATCTGCTGGTAGAAGGAGGCACGTGCGCCGCTGTCTCCGCGCAGCAAGCCTTCTAGGTTAAACTCGATAACGATCCCGGCCTGACGGTCTGCGGGCGATAGAAGCTGTTTAGCAAGCGCTTGCTCGATGCGTTTGAGGCGCCGGCGAAGCGTGAACTTCTGGAACCCCAATGTCTGCTGTTCAAGGCCTGTACCCCAGCTGGTGGTTTTCTCAGTGTGGCCAACCATGAACGGCGGCACGCCAAAAAACCGGCAGACCTCCTCGACCGAAAAGGCTCGGCTCTGCAACATCTGCGCATCTTCCGGGCTAATCGAAAGCTGAACCCAGTCCATGCCTCGGTCGAGCAGCATGGGCCGCCCGGCATTGATGGCGCCTGCAAACTTCTCCTGCAGCAGTTCCTCGGCTTGTTTGCGCTGATCTAGTGTCAGCGTGTCTGCCGTCTTCAGGAGGCCCGAAGGCCGGACTCCGTTTCGGAACGTATCGCCTGAGGCGCGTTCAATGGCTTGGGCCAACCCAAAGGTTTGGCGGCCAAACGACAATGTCGAGAGCCCGCCCAGCGGATTGCCGCCAAATCCGCGGATGTGAAGCATATTTTCCTGGGCAGCGACCAAACGGATACCGTTGTCAGACCATTCATACTGCAAACTGCCGTCACGCAGGCGGCGAACAGTCATTATTTCCGGAGCGATGGGCACACTGAGCGCTATCACTCGGCCATCGCTGGACCTTATGATCTCGGCATAGGCGTTACCGCCAAGTTCGATACAAGCACAGATGAACTCCCAAAAGTCGACCGCGGTCTGATCAGCGTTCGGGCTGTTATGTAAAATCATGTACAGCGGATGATCGGTTGCAACCACCCTCGCGCCGCCCCGGGTTCGGTAGACCATGAGCGGTAGCGAAGCGATCGTGCCGGCAAGCAGGTTGACGCAGGCCCAAGCTGAAGCGAGGCCCAACACCGAGGCGGTGGATACCACTTCGCCAGTAGTAGTCATGCGGCCACCGACTGCCTGGGTAAGGCCCGGATCGGTAAGCACTATCGAGCGGGCGATGTATCCGAGCGCCTTTTGAAATAGGTTCATGCGTGCAGGCTCTTTAGCCAGTCATCGATCGAGCCGGTGGTGTCGCCTGCCATTGCTGCCCCCACTGCCATACACAGCGCCACAGCTGCGTCGATCTTGTTGATGGCCCGCTGCTTGGAAAGCCACTTGTTGTCCCAGCGATCGGTCTCAGTGACTGCTGACATCATTGCCGATATCAGCACCGGATTGCGCTTGAGACGGATCCGGCCTTCAAGGATCAGTTCTTCTAGATGCCGCAGTGAGCCTGGCATCCATAGTCCTTCGCTCATCCCGTCCTGTGGTTTACCGCGCTTGGTGCCGCCTTGCGGGTGCTCGATGAAATTGACCGACAGCCCGAGTTCGCTGACTTCTTCTTCAAACCGTCGGAAGGCGTAACGGTCGTAGGCCACGGTCTCGACGCGATAATCACTTTCCAGTTCAGCCAGCGCCTGCGCCACTTGCCGCAAGCTGATGTTCTCGCCTTGGGGCGCATTCAGAAATCCGCCAGCGACCCATAAGTCATAGGGCTGCTTGTCGCGCAGCACCCGCGCCGACAGCGTATCGCCCGGCGTCCAGACCTCGACCCAAGCATCAAAACACGGCTTGCCATCCTTTTCGCCATTGCGCTGGACGCCGGCCAGTGCAGTCAAATCCCGGTTCTGGCTGAGGTCCAATCCAAGCCAGACTGGTTGTCCCCCTTTAGGATCGAACTCGGCCAGCAATGGTTCCAGCGTCGAACGCGCCATCCAGGCGGTTTCGGCATCGGTCCAGATGCAAAAGTGAAGCCGCAAGATCCCGTTCAATTGGCCCGGGATGGCTTTAGCCTGGGCCACAACTTCGGAGAGATACTGCTCGGTGATCGTAACGCCCAAGAGCGGGTTAGCCTTGATCCAGCAACTGGGATCAGTCAGCGGATCGTCGTCCTCATCGAGCGCGCAGACATAGCTGAAAGTCGTATCGTCGATGACTTGGCCGAGGTAAGTCGGGTCCAGCACCGCATCGGGATTGCCCGCAGCCACACGGACCCCGTGTTCGTGTTCCTCCCAGGCGACTGAATTTCGGTTTGATCCCGAATTGGTAATCATGAACAGCAGCGGATCGCGGCGGAACTTAAAACCGCGCTCCAGCATTTCGATAATCGAGCGGTCCGGTAGCTCGTGGACCTCGTCCGCTAATACAAAGTAAGGTCGAGGGCCTGACCCTGTCTTGCCCGTATCGCGCGACACCGGGCGGAAGAAACTGCCCGACGGCAAATGCGCGATGTTGAACTCGCGGCCCGGACCGCCGGAGAACTCCAACCGACGGGCCAGCGCTGGGGATTGCCGCACCATCTTTACCGCGTCACGGAACAGGATGTTGGCCTGCTCCTTTTTGGCGGCAGCCGCATAGATCTGAGCGCCCGCCTCCTTGCAGGCTGTCATCCCATAAACGCCAATACCACCGGCAATCGGCGACTTGCCGTTGCCTTTGCCCTGTTCGATGTAGGCCCGGCGAAACCGGCGCCTGCCATCCTTGCGCTTCCAGCCAAATAGCGAGCCGATAATGAAGGCCTGGCTTGGTTCCAGCTGGAAAGGCTGGCCATCGAACTGGCCTTCGGAAAGCTTCAGTACCTCCTCGAAAAAGGCAAAGGCATGATTGGCGGCCGTCTGGTCGAACCAGATGCCATCCTTGCGCTTCAGGTCCGCGATGTGCCTTTGGCAAGAGTTGCGAACATGCGGCCCGGCGATAGTCTCGCCTGACACGACAGCATTGGCATAAGCCAGCGTTCGATCAGGCGAAGAAGCGGTCGGCGGGGTCTCCCCCATCTTCTGGCGGCGCGGCCGCGATCCTGCTCCTGGCACTGGGCGTCATCCCGAATTCTGCAGCGTAGCGCATCATGTCCGCGGCTGCCTTGTTAGCGGTGCCAACCAGAGGGTTCTGGATCGCGTTGCCGTTGGTAGTCTTGATCATCAGGCCGCCGGTTAATTGGTCCTTCTGCGCCATCTTCGCGATAGCGTGTTCGGCCTGAACCCACCGGCCATAGGCCTGCGCGTAAGCAGCCAGGGCCGACCGGTCGATCTCAGAGAGAATGCCGAGGTTGAAGAGATCCGTTGCAACCCGGTTCCATTCCTCGACCGCATCGGTAGTAAGGTGGACCGGCGGTGCAGGTATCAATGCTTTGGGCTTAGCCTCCTTGCTGTTCAGCTTGCGCTTACCAGGATTGCCGGTGACTAGCTTGAGGTGGGTTGGCTTTGGTTTTGTTCCAGGCTTCATAGGAAGGCTCCTGTGCCGCATCGCGCTTCGGACTCGTCAAATACCCTTTGACATGTAAAATGATGTTTGACATATGGCTCTATGGATATCGAAAGTATAACCCACAAAGGGCTGCGAAGGTTTTTCGAAACCGGCAACGCAAAAGGCTTGGTGGGTGACACAGCACGGATCCGCAAGATGCTGGCTTTTATTGATGCAGCAGCAAGTTTTAACGAACTGGCCGTGCCTCCGAATTATGGGTTGCACGAACTGGTTGGCGACAAGGCCGGGCACTGGGCAATGACCGTGACAAAAAACTGGCGTCTGACCTTCATCAAGATTGATGAAGCGACAATTGCTGAACTTGATATGAAGGATTACCACTGATGGCTATAATCATGCACCCCTCGCTAGCTGTTCACCCCGGTGATTGGCTGAAAACCGAAGTAGTCGTTCCGCACGGCGTTAGCATCAATCACCTCGCAACCTGCTTTCACGTAACGCGCCAGACACTCAGCAATCTTTTCAACGGCCACACGGCCCTTTCCGCTGAAATGGCGATCAGGTTCGAGAAGGCTTTTGGTATAAAAGCTGATACGCTGATGCGCATGCAGACATCGTATGACTTGGCTCAAGCCCGCGCCCATGCCGATGACATTATTGTTGATAGGGTTCTGGCTGCTGCCTAAGCATCCTAGGCCGTTGCGCAATCACTGGAAACGGGCGCGGGTTCTTTTCCGGCGATTTCATTAAACGTTCGGCCATCAGCTTCATGGATCGTGTCCTTTCCAGTAAAATCCTGCCAGCGTTTAACAATGACATCGGCATATTTGGGGTCCAGCTCCATCAACCGGCATCGTCTGCCCTGCTGTTCACAAGCGATCAACGTCGAGCCCGAACCTCCAAATAGATCGACCACCAAAGCGCCGCGGGCCGAAGAATTCAGCAGCGCGCGTTCAATCAATTGGGTAGGCTTAGTGGTTGGGTGCAGATCGGAGACCCTTGGCCGAGGAATGTTCCAGATGTCAGACTGCTTGCGATCAGGGACATGCATGATCCGTGGTCCGTCTTCGTTCCACCCATACCATAAAGGCTCGTACTGCGTGTGATAGTCCTTGCGCGAAAGAACGAGCGCATCCTTCACCCAGATGATCGTCGACGACCAATGAAATTTAGCTTCGCGCAACCCCTTGTCGATCGCAGGCCATTCCTGAGCGCTCATGACAACGTAAGCAAGCGCACCAGGCTTGGTGACGACATAGAATGAGGCACAAAACCCACTTACAAATTCGCACCACTTGGCTTCGTCCATATGATCGTTCAGGATTTTACGGGGCTTATATCCTTGCGCATTGCCTGCTTTGACCGCGCCATAATTTACATTCCAAGGTGGATCGGTGAACAACATATCACCAAGCTCACCCTGCATCAGCTTGTCGACATCAGTCTGGACAGTGCTATCGCCGCATACAAGACGATGATCGCCCATGATCCAAACATCACCCGGCACTGAAACAGGCGTCTGCGGCAAATCAGGGACGGTGTCGGGATCAGTCAAACCTTCACTACTTTGGGCTAGTAACCCTTGCAGTTCATTGTCCGAAAAACCCGTCAGCATTAGGTCGAAGTCGAGGCCTTGCAGATCCTCCAATTCGACCGCCAAGAGTTCAAGATCCCAACCAGCGTTCAATGCCAACTTATTGTCGGCTATCACATAAGCCTTCTTCTGGGCCTCGCTCCAACCTTTGGCTACCATCACCGGAATCTCGGCAAGACCAAGTTTACGGGCGGCCAGCACCCTGCCGTGGCCAGCGATCAGCCCGCCGTCCTCATCCATTAGAACCGGCACCGTCCAGCCCCATTCACGGATCGAGGCGGCAATCTGTGCCACCTGCTCTTCGCTGTGAGTGCGGGCGTTGCGGGCATAGGGCACGAGTGCCGATACGCTTCTGCGCTCGACCTGATCAGCTGGCCATTGTGTCATGCTGTCTCCGGGGGGGTGCATTGAATGGGTAGACAAAGTTATCAAATATGTTAACACGCCGTCATGTGGACGATCCTCTACTACAACGATCGCGTGAGGCGGGAGATCGAGGAGTGGCCTGTCGGCATCTATGCCGACTACCTCCGCCTCGTTGAATGGCTGGAGGAAGATGGCCTCGATCTTCGAATGCCACATTCGCGGGCCATGAGCGGAGGATTGTTCGAATTACGGTGCAAGGGTCCCGAGGGGATCGGCCGCGCGTTCTCCTGTACGCAGGTCGGTCGCGAGTTGGTGATCTTGCATAGCATACTGAAAAAGAGCCAGGCGACGCCCGATAAGGACCTCAAGCTGGCTCGCAAGCGGTTGAAGGAGGTGCAGTCATGAGTGATCAAGGTTTTAAGCCTGTCCGTCACGACGGGAAAAAGGCTCTGGAAAAGGCGATGCAACGTCCTGGCTTCAAAGAGGCCTGGGAAGCGGGCGCCGATGAATATGCCGCGCTGCGGTCTTTACTTGAGGCGCGCAAACAATCGGGCCTGACCCAGGACGAAATTGCGGTCCGGATGGGGACCTCCAAGAGTGCTGTCTCGCGCCTGGAAAGCTCAATGCGCGATCCTAAACACTCGCCAACATTCGAGACGATCCGCCGCTATGCCAAGGCCTGCGGCAAGCGCGTCGAACTCCAACTGGTTTAGATTTGACCCCCGGTCGCTAACTCGCGGCCGCGCGTTTTTTGGACCATGCGCGGTTTCCCCCGCCAAAGCCCCAGACTTTCGCACCGCCCCCCGGTCTGGTCACCCGATCGGCCACCCGTCTGGCCCCACGGCGACCGTCCTGCGCTGGCCGAATTGTTCGGCAGTCCGCTTGGCGTGGCACTCGGCGCAAAGGCAGCGGATGTTGCTGTCTTCGTCTGATCCGCCATGGGCGAGCGGCACGATGTGGTCAGGCACAGTCGCCTCGCGAACTATCCCGGCGCGGGTACAATCCCGACAGAGGGGCTCGGAGCGAAGGCGGCGGAGCCGTTGGGCAACAGCCGCTCGCCCTCGCAGGCGAGTCATGCTAGTGCGCCTCCGTTATGTCAGAACGTCGATACATTACCAACGAAGCCTGCACTAAATCGATCGACGAAGATGGTTCGATCTGCGGCGAGCCGTCGAACATCATCGAACAGCGTACTGATCCCAACAGCGGTTTGATCATCGCGGTCGCCGAATGCCGGGCCGGTCACCAATTCTCTGCATCATTCGATCAAGAAACTGGCCAAGTCTACAATCGGCGTTGGATCGCCTAAACGAACAACGCCCGGAAGCTGGTGAGCTCCGGGCGCAGTTCTGAATTCTCAATTTCGGAAATACTCCTAGGCTGTAAATCCCAGCCAGTCAAATAGTTATTTCCTTTTGAATCATTGCCTTACGACTAGATTGATTGCGCTTCACCACGTCGCATTGCGTCAGGGACTGTCGAGGCGGATGCGATAAAGTTTTGCCAGGGCATCAAGACCGTGGCCCAGCCACTTCAAGTCCGCAGCCGACCAAAGCGCCGCATCGACATCGTAGCAGACGAGGGAATGAACCAACAGGCTGGGTCCGCGCCTCGTGCCAGCCGGCATATCCCGGTCAGCATCGCGTAGCACCATCGTCGCGGCAGCAGCCTCCTTCCGGATCCGATCGATGAGCTCGGGGTCATGGACAGGTTCACCCCCGCCGAAGATCCCCTCGTTGATGAGGAGTCCGGTGACCGAGCGCGGCTGCGCCATGGGCAAGCCGACCACTGCCCGGTGCCGAGCCATGGTCTCGCCGTAGAGCTCCCCAGCCGCATACTGGCTGAGCGTGATAGCGCCGACAAAGGCCAGTCGGCCAAGTGCGGTTCCCAGCCGCTCGTCCTTTGCCTGACGCTCGCTGACCCCGAAGTGTCGTTGGCGTGCCTCCAGCACTGTCGACATCACCTCCCGCTGGGTCTCTTCGAGACGCGGCTGAACGAGCTTTCCAGAAGGGTGGCGCTTGCCGGCCTTGCGCTTACGACCGCGAGCCATGGGCGCCTCCCCTGCCTTCACTTCCGTAGAGACGCTCGCCCAGCTCGCGGATAAACTCCCGCTCGCTGAAGCTAAGGCGCCTGTCGGAAGGCGAGACCGCAAGAATCCCGCGTTGCCGCCACCCATCGCGGGCGAGCTCGAAGGCATCGCGCTGCCGGGCATGACTGTAGATCGGGGAGATGGCAGCCATCAGCGCACCTCCCGCAGCAAAGCCGCGTAACCGATGACATCTACCATGCTGTCGATGTGACCGGGATCGTAAGCCAGCCGAACAAGCTTGAGGTCGATCATGCACAGGGCGACCTGTGACGGTGTGACGGGCGTGCCGAGCGTGATCGACCAGCGGTCGGCAACGGCGCGAAACTGCTCGGCTGGATCGCCGTAATCGTCGCGCCGTTCTTCGAGCACCTTGGCGGTGTGGCCGAGAATGGACCAGGTGGTCATCGCACACCTCCCCGGGTTTCAATGGCCCAAAGCAGGATGGCGAGTGCGTCAGCCTCGTTGTCATCCCGAGGTGCAAAGCCACGGGAACGGATCGCATTGATTACCGCGGCCTTGTCGGCATTGCCCTTTCCCGTGGCAAATCGCTTGATGGTTCCCACCGGCACGCCCTGGTAGGCAACGAGGTGCTCTTCGCACCAAGCCGATAGGACTGCAAGCAGACCGCCGTAGATGTGGGCGGCATCAGTGCCAACATGACGGCGGACCTCTTCGAAGTAGATCGCCTCGATCGGCCCAGCGTCCTGATCGAGATCTTCCAGCCAGCGCCGGAAACGCAGGAAGCGCATGCCGCCACCATCGTAGCGAGTGTTCTTTAGCAATACGGTGCCGCTGGACGTGTAGTCGTCAGCGGTCCTCAGCGCCCAACCAGTGCTGGTGCCGAGATCAAGGGCCAGCAAGGATCCGCGCATCACTGTCACGCGCCTCGCAGCCGGGGTTGCGCTGCGCGGAGGCGCAGGCAAAGTCGAAACATCCATGATGATTCTCCAATTGGGGTTTTGTCTGGTGCGGACGACGGTGGTTTTGTGCTTGGCGGTACGGACCACCGTCGTCCGATCTTGGGGGTTTGGGTCTTCAGAACATCGGCGCCTCCATCACAGCGAACGGCATCAGAACGGGATGTCCGAAAGCTCGTCGTCGAGCTCGGCTAGGGTTGTCTTGCTGGGGCGGACACTCACGACCTGCGCGCCAGGGAAGGCGTTCTTGGCTGCGGCCAGGATGGGGTGGCAGCGGATCACATTGGCGATCTCATCGAGCGCCCAGACCTGTGCCTCCCGGCCATGACGCTGGGCCCGGCCGGTATCGCGCAGATCCCTTACCAGAATGACCAGGCCATCAGGCGTCTCGAACTCCCACTGGTCGACCGGCAGCGGTTCGCCCTTGGAACCTCGAGCGAGCTCATCGAGCTTGTCGTAAGCCCGCAGCATCGCCTCGCCATGCTGGCGCACCAACGGAAGATGGAACTCCCAGACCGCAGCGTTGAACAGCTTGTGCTGTGCGTGGAAGCGTTCAGCCCACTCGATCGGCACCAGCATGGGCAAACGCCCGATGCCCCAGCGCTCGTCCATTTCACGACCGCGCTGGTCGACACATTTGATGATGACCTGCATGTCGCTGATCTGCGCATGGCGGGTCGGTGGCGCGCCTTTCATGCGCCCCTCCTTTCTTCGCTAAAGTGGAGGCTGACGACGCGCCTGAAGCGCAGTCGGAAGCCCTTAGGGGGTGTGGGGGGGAAGCGACTGCGCGTTCCGACTGCTTGCGACCGTGCTTCCGACTGCTTCCGACAAGCTTCCGACTGACGCATTTCCGTGCTTCCGACTGCTTCCGACAACTCGATTTTTGGGCTCATCGGTCGGGCTCCAGGTACTTGACGACCCTGAGACCAGAGGCCTTGCCGTGGAACTTTCCGGCCTCGGTGACGAGGTAGCCATTCTGCTGCCACTTGGTGATCGAGGTCTCGGCCTCGCGCTTGGTGACGCCGTATTGATCAGAGATGAGATCGACCGCGAAACGTCCCTTGCGGCGGGCGTGCGGGAAGACCGACCAGGGTGCGCCCTCGCGCCAGGCATCGTCGATCGACTTGAAGATCTCGCGGATCTGGTGCCAGCTCAGGCGCTTCTCGGCGGCAGGCGTGGCGCCAACCCCGATTACGGGGACCAACGTGTTCTGCTCCTTGCCGAGACCACTGGTGACATCGACGACCTCCATCGTGAAATGGACGTCCTCGATCTCTTCGCCGTCCTTCTGCTTCTCGACCGAGAGGACGGTGTGATCCTCCTCCTTGGCAACCCGGATGGCCGTATCGCAGCCGCCGAGCAGCACGGTGGACCCGCGCATGCCGCGGTCAGCGTCCTTGCCCGAATGGTGGATGCCGATGACGACGCCGCCGCAGTGGTTCTGGATCTCAGCGCACGCATCGACGAACAGCGACATCGCTTCCTGGCTGTTCTCGTCCTGACCAGGGATGGCGCGCGAGACGGTGTCGATGACGACCATCCCGATCTCGAAATCGACCTCTTCGCGCACCTGATCGATCGTGCGCTTCAGCTTCTCGACATTGGCGGGATCCAGCATGTGGACCGCGACCGGCAGCAGCTTGAATGGCGCATCGACACCGGCAAGGCCATGCTTCTTGCGCCAGCCCTTGATGCGCTGCCCGATCCCGAACCGGCCTTCGCCGGCAATGTAGAGAACGCCGACGCGTTTGACGGCCCGGCCGTGCCAGTCGAGGCCGTAGGCAACGCGCAAGGATCCATCGACGGCGATGAAGGTCTTGTGCTCACCCGGCCGGCCATACAGCAGGACCAGACCATGCTGGGGGATGAGCCCCTCGATCAGCCATGTGGGCGGGGGCATGTTGACAAGCTCATCGAGACTGAGGGTCTCGAACACGTCGGGACCGGCGCTAGCGGCAAACAGAGCCGCGACTGCTTCGTGCCCGGAAAGCTGGGCCATGTCGTTGAAGTCGGTGCCGAGGTGGCCTTGGGGGAATACTGGGAACACGGCCTCGCAGCGAAGGAGCTCAGCAGCTTTGCCCGCAGCCTCGCGGCCGACATTCGGCGTCTTGTGCCGATCATCGTCGCCAGCAACGACGCAGCGGGTCTTGGGAAAGGCCGCGACCAGCCGCTCGGCAACCTTTGTCAGGTTCCCGGCATTGAAGGTGACCACGACGGTACGGCCAGTCGATTCATGGAGCGATGCACCGGTGGCAAAACCCTCGCAGACGAGCACCGGGGCTTTGGCCATGGGGATCGGCGTGCCCATGACAAACGCAGAGCCTGCGACCGGGAGCTCTGCCTCGAACAGCTTGTAGCCGGCGGGGTCGATCGACTGCAGCGAGGTGAGCTCGCCGCCTGCATCGAACAGCGGCACGAGGATGTGCTCGCGGTCCAGCCGCGTGCCCCCCGGCCCAATACCCTTGGCCGTGAGATAGGGGTGGGATGAATAGGTGGGATCAGCGCCAGCCCAGCGCAGACGCATCTGGTCAGCGGCGAGCTTGCGCCGCTCGGCCTGCTCGGCCTCGAAGCGCGCTTGCCGCGCCCGAAGCTCGGCGACACGCGCCTCCGACATGACCGGAAAGTTGCCGCCCGTCAGCCGCTCGGCGGCCGCGCGAATATCCAGCCCTTCCTGGGCCTCGAGGAAATCGAAGATGTCACCGTGCGCGCCGCAGCCGAAACAATGGAACCGCTCTTCATCGGGATAGACCGCGAAGGAGGGTGTCCGCTCCATGTGGAAAGGGCAAAGGCCGACCAGCGCTGCCCCGCGGCGCTTCAGCGCGAGATGACGGCGCACCTCATCGGCCAGAGGGAACTGGTCCTTGATCGCGTCAATGTCGATGCTGCCGGTTTCAATACGACGCGCCATGGCGGCCAGGACCACTTTCTGAACGGGAGATGGGAGTGGGATCCGGCTAGGGGACCCCTGGGGGACGGGTGGGGGATGCCGGACCATCTAAGCAGCCCGGCATTGGCGATCAGAACACCGGCGCGCCGACCTTCGCGCTACCAGCCGCGGGCGGCGGCATATGCTGTGCCGGCGGCTGAGGCGCGGCCTGTGCAGATGCGGCAGCTGGCGGAGTGGATGCCCCACTCCCGGCGAGAGCGGCCGGCCGATCAGTCCAGCCGACGATCTCGAAAGTCGGCTGGTAGTTGGTGCCGTGCTTGTTTGAGATCGGTAGCACACCCGAACATCGGACCACCGGCAGCTTGCCCGACACATTTTCGGGAGCCGCCATCCAGAGATCATAGAGGTTGTTCATGGCCTCAATGACGATCCCCGCGGTCGAGCTGAATTCCCGAAGCCCCATCAGGTTCTTCTCGGAATACAGATCGATTTGGAACCCGCGCTTGAAGTCCGTCCCCGGATTGGGAGCAGCTTCTGCCAGCGAGGGATCCATGACCTTTTCCGGGGCGACGCCAGAACTGAACTTGAACCAGCCGGTCTCGAGATTGGGCATATCGAAGACCGCAGTCATGTCGGTCACCTCAAACATCGGCTCATCTTTGCCGTCATTCTTCGTGTACCAGCGACCGGCCTTCGCATTGTAGGCGACGAACACCTTGAAATCCCCGCCAGACGACGGGACAGACATAAAACCCATTTTCCTGTTTCCTTGTTTGCTTGGAAGTTTCCGCGTGTCAGGCCTGCGGCATAGCCTCGGGGGCGAGGCCCCAGATTTCTTCAGCTGCCGCGCGGGAGCCGGGATCGTTCCAGTAGAAGCTGTCCAGATCCGGTGAGAGAGCCGCCGTCAGTTCTGCCCCGTCATCCGACAGGCTCAGGAACCGCTCGATGGACCGGGCGATACTGACCACGCGGGCGATGTGCGTTCGCGGATCTTCCAGCCGGTAGATCCCGATCTTCTGGGGCGTGACGTAGGCAAAGCGGATCTCGCTGTTGCCGTGGGCAGCATGATATATTGCGCCCTGCCGGGCATGGGGATCCGAGATCTTCGAGGACAAGCGACCTTGCGTCTTAAGATCGATGATGATGCCGTGGTCCGGATACCAAAAGTCGAGCCAGCCGATGAAAGGTACCGGCACACCGGGCAGTTCTACCTCGATCCGGTGCTGGCGGGTGCCGTCCGCAGAGCCGGGAATGCCGTATTGGCGCAGCTCGCCGAGCGCGATCGCAACGGCCGAAGCAATGCCTGCGCGTTCCTTCTCGACATTGGGATCCGCCGACAATGCGGTCAGCTGGTTGAACCTGGCGCGTGCTGCCTCTTGGCAATCCTCGAGCGGAAGATTTGGGTCAAACAGCCCCATCTCGACACCCGCTTCGACAGCCGTGCCGCGGTGGGCTGCCGCGCCAACCCGGGACTTGTGCCCGAGGAGCTTCTGCATTGCCCACATCGCCGGCTGGGCGACGAACAGGTTGATGGAGGAGGCCGAGAGGTGGTCAAGCCCGTGGCGTTCGAAGGCGTTTGTCATTGGAACCGCCCGGTGATGGTGCGGTTGCCTTCGGCTTCGAAGGTCTCGATCACTTCCAGGCGGTAGACCACCCGGCCGCCGAGTTTCACAAAGGCGGGGCCCTTTCCGGACCAACGCCAGCGTTCAAGGGTTCTGGGTGACATATGCCAGCGAGCGGCAAGGTCACGTTGAGCAAGAAAGACGGGTTGCACTTAATTTCTCCATCTGCGTCGTCGATGGACAAGAAGTGGCGCATGGCAGCGCATCCCGCGTGACCCTGAGGGTGGGATGAAATCAGAAAATCGAGTGGGACAATCATCCCACCCCCGTGGGATGGAAGTGGGATATCGTAGTTCGGCATGGGGTTAAGGGTGGGATGACTCAGACACGAAAAAGCCGCCGAAACTAGGTCTCGGCGGCGCAATTTCATAGGTTCAACCGTTCAAAGGTGGGGTGGGATAGCAAGCCTGTATGCGCCGCGATTGTCAGAGTGGATCAACTCGCGCCAATGGGGCTTGGACTTGAACACGTCGACCAGCCGGTAGCAGCCGGACTCGGCCAGCTCGAGCAACTCTTCACCTCGGCGCCACGGCATGGCCGTCTCGCTCGCCTCGTGAAGCTGCCGGACGATATTGGCCTGGATCCGGCCGAACCGGAAATGGCGACCGCAGTATTCGACATGCTCGTAGGTCGCATCGTGGGTGAAGGGAGGCTTGACCAGTCCCTTGTCCGGCTTGGTCTTGCCCTGCTCCAACCGGCGCCGTTCATCAGCGCGCAGCAGCAGATCGGTTTCGAAGATCGCTATCGGCGTGCTGGGCTCCTCGATATGGCAATAGCTGCCTTCTGAGGTGTAAAAGGTCGCTATTTCCGCGCCGCCATCCCGAAAGATCAGGTGGGCATCCTGCTCCTTCAGGTCGACCAATCCCGTGTAGCGGGTGCGCTCTTCCGGGACCTTGAACCAGCCTGAGCCCTCTTCGAGCTCCCAGTAGCCCCGCTCAATATGGGTACGGCAAACACGGACCGACAGGCGCATGCGCCCGGTCTCTGCCAGGTAGACAACGTCATATCGCGGCATCTCCCAGGCGGCCACGACTTCCCCCAGAGTGTAGTAGTCCTTCTCGATAAGCCTCATTGCGCCACCCGATTCCGCGATTCTGTTCGCTATATGTTCTTTTTATTTGACCCATGCAACATCTTCCTACATTGTCCACAATATCCACAGTAGGAGCGACCGAGCCATGCAAGCCACCATTGCCGAACGCCTTAGGGCAAGGACCCGGCAATTAGGGTTGAACCCTCCGCAGCTTGCAGCCCAGGCAGGGGTGAACCGTTCATACGTCTACGACATCCTGCGCGGTCGATCGGAGAACCCCAATCTCGAGAAGCTCGATCGGATTGCCGAAGTGCTGAAGGTTGGGCGGGACTGGTTGCGCGATGGCGTGGGCGATGTCGAAGGTGATGAACCCGCCCTCACCAACCCTGACGATGTCTATGTGGCTGTCCCCTACGCCACGGTGAAGCCAGCAATGGGCGGCGGGGCGACCGTCGAGATCGAGCCTGACCACGGCAAGCCCTATCACTTCCAGAAGAGCTGGATCACGCACGGCCTTCGGGCTGATCCCGCCAATCTGCGGATTATGCATGTCGTAGGCGACAGCATGGAGCCGACGCTGCGGGATGGTGACATCGTCCTGGTCGACATGGGCCGCGCCGTCCCTACCCCGCCGGGTGTGTTCGTCCTGCATGATGGGATCGGCCTCGTCGCCAAGCGGCTGGAGCACATCCCGAACAGCGATCCGCCGGTTATGCATGTCATCTCCGACAACAAGACCTACTCGGCTTACGAGCGCACGGCTGATGAGGTGAACATCGTTGGAAGGGTTAGATGGTTCGCGCGGGAGATTTGAGGCCAGAGGGTTGAAGGGTTCAACCCTTGTATAGACCGCCGCAATCTTGAGCAGCTTGGAGGTTGCGACAAGCACCATGTCCGTGATGTTCGACTGACCGAAAAGGCAGCTTAGGGGACTTGAAGCTGTGGTAGCAGACATGCGGACGTCTCATCGTGAACTTCTGCTGCCGACCAGACCCGGTCGCCCAGATTGGCTTCATTGAACGTCGTATCTAATCGAAAGCGGTCAATCCCCGAGAGGAAAGCAGAAGGTCGGCAAAGCGCCCAACTACAGTTAACAAAAGCGCCAGCTGGCTCCCCCATAAGCGGACATTGCATGGGCAAGATTGATATGGCTGACTTGCTGGATGATCGGGACAGGCAGCTTTCAGGACCAGTGGCGCAATAAACACCCATTCGCTCAACTCCGGCCGGAATGCCAACTGCGCATCTAATTCCTGTCGCTTTGATCCGCATGTAAATTTCGATAGCAGATCAACTTCGCAACATTTTCCACATATCCTTAGGCATCAGCCATGCATTGACCCTGCATCTCCACAAGGAGCGGTTTCGGTCTGGATCGTGGCATGGTGGATGGCGAACCTGCTTTCGAGCATTTCTGCAAGAGCGCGACGTGTGGCTTCGGCATCGGCTCCGTCGGCTAATGCGACATGGGCGGTCAGGCTGGCGTCATCACCGGCAACCGACCACAAATGAAGATCATGCACGCCCGCGACGCCCGCGGCTTCATTTATTGCCGCGCGGATCGCTTTCAGGTCGAACCCGCGAGGGACGCCTTGCAAGAGGATGTGGGTTGTATCGCGAAGCAAGACCCAAGTACGCGGCAACACCCACAGGCCGATACCGATAGCAACAATTGGATCAATCCAGTTATAGCCGGTCAGATAGATGGCAACTGCCGCTGCGATCACGCCGAGCGAGCCGAGCATATCAGCCCACACTTCAAGATAGGCTCCTTTGACGTTGAGGCTGTCATCTTTTCCGCCCGCCAATACCCGCATAGAAATGAGGTTCACAACAAGTCCGATGGTCGCGACCGTCAGCATCCCGACAGATTCAACCGGCTTGGGGTCGAAGAAACGACCGATGCCCTCAATCAGCACATAACCCGCAACCGCAAAGAGCAAGATTGCATTGAATGCGGCAGCCAGAATTTCAAAACGGCGATAGCCAAAGGTGCGTTTGTCATCAGGTGGCCGCTGGCCGATTTTGACCGCAGCAAGCGCAATGGCGAGTGCAGCGGAGTCCGTGAACATATGCGCAGCATCGGAGAGCAACGCGAGGCTATCGAACAGAAACGCGCCCACCAATTCTGCAACGAGAAAAACGGACGTGAGCGACAAAGCGATAGCAAGCCGTCTGGTGCTGGCCCCCGCGCCATGATTGTGGCCAGCGTGTCCCCCGTCATCCTGTCTGTGATCTTCGCTCATGCGACTGCTTCCTTGTAAATGACTTCATTTTGCTCTTCCCGCCTATGGATCAACCGGTAGAGCGCAGGCAGCACGATCAAAGTCAGTATCGTCGAGGAGAGAATCCCGCCGATGACAACACTGGCGAGCGGACGTTGCACTTCTGACCCAGCACCCACATTGAGCGCCATCGGCACAAAGCCCAATGAGGCGACAAGCGCGGTCATCAACACCGGACGGAGCCGGGTGAGCGCGCCCTCCCGGATCGCTGCATCAAGGTCCATCCCGCGTTCGCGCAAGTCTTTGATGAAGGACAGCATGACAACGCCGTTCAACACCGCGACGCCAGACAGTGCAATGAAGCCGATGCCAGCCGAAATCGACATCGGAATGTCGCGCAGCGCCAAAGCCGCAACGCCGCCAGTGAGTGCGAGCGGCACGCCCGAGAATACGATGGCCGCGTCTTTGGCAGACCCGAACAGCGTGAACAGCAACCCGAAAATCAGAAGCAATGCGAGTGGCACCACGATCTGAAGCCGTGTGGCTGCCGACTGCAATTGTTCAAACGTCCCGCCATATTCGACATAATAGCCTTCGGGCAGCGTTACCTCTGCATCAATCTTGGTCCGCAGCTCAGCGATGAACGACCCCAGATCTCGTCCTCGAACATTCGCAGTGATCACCGCGCGGCGTTTGCCATTTTCGCGGCTGATCTGGTTGGGGCCAACCGAAAGCTCAACGTCGGCGACTTGCGCCAGCGGCACGAAGCCCGCCGCGCCGTCGCCGCCAATGGGGATTGGCAGGCTGCCAAGCGCATCGACGTTGGTGCGTAGCTCCTCAGGCAGGCGGACGACGACATCGAAGCGCCGGTCGCCCTCGAACACTTGTCCCGCCGCTCGTCCGCCCGTTGCGGTTGCGACGGCATCCTGTACATCGCTCATGTTGATGCCGTAGCGGGCCAGCATGTCTCGTTTGGGCGTCACGGCAAGGACGGGCAGGCCCGTTACTTGCTCGATCTTCACGTCCTCGGCACCGGGGATGGACTCGACAACCTCCTCGACGGCGCCGCCGCTTTCCAGCAATTGGTCGAGATCGTCACCGAACAGCTTGACCGCAACGTCCGAACGAACGCCTGCAATGAGCTCGTTCATCCGCATTTGCACTGGCTGCGTGAATTCGTAATTGTTGCCGGGAATCTGTTGAACGGCCTTGTTAAGCTCAGCGATAAGCTGGTCACGCGGTTTACGCGGGTCGGGCCATTGAACGCGGTCTTTCAGCATGATGAAGTTATCCGCGACCGAAGGCGGCATCGGGTCGGTTGCCACATCGGCTGTGCCAATCTTGGCGAACACCCGTTCGACTTCGGGAAATTTTCGAATGCGGTTTTCAAGTGCTTCCTGCATCTTGATCGCCTGGCTTAGGCTGGTGCCGGGAATGCGCAGCGCGTGCATCGCGATATCGCCTTCATCCAGGTTCGGGATAAACTCTGAACCCAGCCGCGTCGCACCAACGCCTGCAAGCAAGACAAGTGCGACAGCGCCGCCGATAATCAGCTTGCCGCGCTTCATCGTCGCATCAAGCAACGGCGCGTATTGGCGATTGAGCCAGCTCATCACGCGGTTTTCTTTCTCTTCCAAGCGGCCTGTCACGAATTGCGCGATGGCGGCAGGAACGAGGGTCAGCGCGAGGATCAAAGCTGCGGTGAGTGCCATGACGACGGTGATCGCCATCGGATGGAAGGTTTTGCCTTCGATTCCCGTCAGCGCGAAGATCGGCAGATAAACAACAGTGATGATGATGACGCCGAAAATGCTCGGCTTCATCACTTCGGCGCTGGCGCTTGCAACCAAACCAAAGCGTTCGTCGCGGTCTAGCAGACGGCCAAGCCGGTGCTGCGCCTCGCCCAAGCGGCGCAAGCAATTCTCGACGATGATGACCGCGCCATCGACGATCAAGCCGAAGTCCAGCGCACCCAGACTCATCAAATTGGCAGAAGTCCGCGTCTGCACCATGCCGGTCAGCGTCATCAGCATGGCAACCGGAATCACCGCCGCCGTAATTAGCGCCGCGCGAATGTTGCCCAAAAGCAGAAACAGCACGACAACAACGAGCAAAGCGCCTTCGGCAAGGTTCTTTTCAACAGTCGCAATAGTCCGGTCGACCAATTCGGTGCGGTCATAGAGCGGGTGGGCAACGACGCCTGCTGGAAGCGATTTCGTGGCTTGTTCAAGCCGTTCGGCGGCGGCTTGCGCAACCACGCGCGGGTTTTCACCGGTCAGCATGAAGATGGTGCCAAGCACGATCTCCTTGCCGTTCTCGGTGGCGGCTCCTGTTCGCAGTTCAGAGCCGATCACAACCTCGGCAACATCGCCGATGCGGATAGGGACACCGCCGCGCGTTGCGACGATGATTTGCGACAGGTCGGCTTCATCCTTTGCCTGACCCGGCACACGGATCAGGATTTGCTCGCCTGCACGCTCGACATAACCTGCGCCCTTGTTGGCATTGTTGGCCTCAAGCGCCTCGACAATATCGGTCAGCGACAGTTTGAGTGAAGCGAGCTGCTGCGGGTTGGGTGTGACATGATATTGCCGTGCATATCCGCCGATAGTGTTGACCTCGGCAACGCCGGGAATTGTCCGCATCTGCGGACGCACGACCCAATCGGACAGCGTTCGCAGATCGCTTGGTGTATATTCCGAGCCATCGGGTTTGCGCGCGCCGGGTTTCGGCTCGACAGCATACATGAAGATTTCGCCAAGGCCCGTTGCGAGCGGGCCAAGCTGCGGTTCGATTCCCGGGGGCAGTTGCGACTTCGCCGACTGGATTCGCTCATTGACAAGCTGGCGCGCGAAATAGGTATCGGTGCCGTCTTCGAAGACCACTGTAACCTGACTCAATCCGTAACGTGAGATTGACCGCGTATAGGCGAGTTTCGGGATGCCAGAGATCGCAGTTTCGATGGGAAAGGTAATGCGCTGTTCGGCTTCAAGCGGTGAAAAGCCCTCCGCCTCGGTGTTAATCTGCACCTGAACATTGGTGATGTCGGGAACAGCGTCGATGGGAAGCTTGGTCGCGCTATAGACGCCGAGTGCGCAAAGCAGCGCGACGACAGCTAACACAAACCAGCGCTGGCGGATGGAAAAGCCGATGATACGGGCAAGCATGTCAGTTATCCCCGATCAATGGTCATGGCTCGCGCCGGACTTTTCGATGTCGGCGCGAATGAGAAAGGCTCCTTTGGCGGCATACGGCGTGCCGGGCTTGATGCCCGAAAGCACTTCGGTCCATTCGGGTGACTTGCGGCCGAGTTCCAACATGCGGACCTCGTAATCTTGGCCGTAATTGGCAAAGACCACCGTGAAGTCGCGGAAGCGTTGCAAGGCTTCGGTACGCACCGCCAGCGGCACCTGCACCGCGTTGATCGTCACACGGCCACGAAGCGCCATGCCGGGACGCAACCGTCCCCCTCGATTGGGGACCGACGCCCGCACAAGCGCTGTGCCTGCTTCGGCATTGCCGTCGGGCAGATACTGGCCCAGCCGTGTCGCTGCGATTGCCGTGCCTTCCATCGTTTCGATCTGCACCGCCATACCGGGCTGGATTGCGCCCAAATCCTTGGGGAAGATGTTAAACACGACCGTCGTCTGGGCTGGGTCGGTAATGACATAAAGTGCGCGGTCAAAGGTCACGTCGCCGGGGTTGCCATTGCGTTCGGCAACGACGCCGCTCACCGTCGAATAGACCGGATAGACTTGCAATGACTCGCTCGACTCGATCCGCGCCAGCAATTGACCGCGTTTCACAGTGTCGCCGACCTGTTTTGTGACCGAAACAATCCGCCCCGGAAACTGGCCGCGAATTTCGGATCGTGCGGTCGTCGCCAACTGGACTGTCCCATACAGCTCGCGCGTCTCACCGATGGTCGCCGGCCCCACAGTTTCAATCTCGATGCCACCCGCCTTGGCGGCATCAGCGGTGATCCGAGTGCGCCCTTCGGGGCTGGCATAACGCCAGACATGGCGCTTGCCGCTCTCGACCGCGACAACCTCGACATCGAAACTATGCGGTTCCTCGACAACGCCCTGACCGGTCAAATAATCCTTCTCGGCCTTGAACGGGAAGGTGTTGACTTCACCGCCCAGCCGCTTGAGCGTCACCGTCAATTGCACGGTCTTGGCATCGACTGGCTTGCCGTCCTTGGTCGGATAGACCCGGAACTGCGGCGGCACACCGTCCTCGAATATGGTCATTTCAACCGCGAAGTCGCCATCCTTCAAAAGTCGGCCGTTGTGCGGCCCTTTCGCTGGTTCGCCTTCCTCGCCATGCTCCTCGGCGGGTTCGCTGCTGCTGCCGCAGGCTGCCAAAGGCGCGATAATAAAAAGCGCGACTGCAAGCCGCTTGATGATGGTCTTTTTCATGGATTAGTCCCCCTGTCGGCAGCGGCGTCAAAGCGTCCGGTCAGCCGGTCAATTTCTGTTTGAAGGTCACGGTAGCGGATAACGGCATCGAGCCATTCGGCCTGTGCTTCCACAATGGCATCAGCGGCACCCTGCATATCGCGGAACGTGAAGCCGCCGCGTGCATAACCATCGCGCACTTGGCGGAGTGCCTTGGTCGTCTGAGGATAGACCTCCCGAACGATGGCATCGGCACGCGTACGGGCAGCGTCGGCTTCGGCACCAAGACTGGCCAGACGGCGGAGCCGGTCGAGCCGCTCGGCCTCGGCGGTTAGTTCGATCCGCAGCTTTTCAGCCTGCGCCTTGGCGATATTGCCCTGGTTACGGTCGAAGCGTCCCAAAGGAATCGTAATACCCGCAACCAGCGCCACATCATTGGTGCCACGCAGGAAGCGCGCGCCTCCATTGACGGAGTAGTCAGGTCGCGCCCGCGTCTGTTCCAATATCACTGCTGCCGACGCTCGCGCGACCTCGGACTGTGCGAGTTCCGCATCGGCTATCGCTAGTTCCCTCGCTGCCGGGATGCCCGACAAAACCTCGCCGACCGTGTCGACATCCTCAGGCCGACCGTTCCAATATGCGGCAAGCGCCGCGCTCGCTCCCTGCTGACGAGCCTGAGCTTCGGTCAGATTAAGGCGCGCTTGCGTGACCCGCGCCGACGCGCTCGTCTCGACGAACAGCGGATCTTTATATCCGCGCACGCGGCGTAAAGCCTCGCGCTGCATTTCAACTTCGACGCCTAACCGGGTCTCTGCGATCTCAACGACATAGCCTGCGATCACAACATCGAGAAACGCACGCTGGACGGCGCTGACAAGTTCAAGCCGTGCGACCCGCGACGATGCTTCGGCAACGCCGATGTCACGTTCTGCATAGGCAACACGCGCGTCCCTTTTTCCGCCGCGCTCAATCGTCTGGCTATAGGTGCCAGTGATCTCGGCTTGGCCAAAGACATTATAGGGTCCGCTGCCGACAAGGTTTTCGCCCTCGACGGTGACGGTTGGGTTGGGGCGGACGCCCGCTTGGACACGGCCAGCTTGTGCGGCAGCGACCGCCGCCTCATTGGCGCGGATCGACGGCGCGGCCTCAATGGCCTTGGCAATGGCCTCATCCAGCGTGATCGGCTCCGCAAAGGCAGCCGTAGCCGGAAAGGCCAGCGCCGCCGCCAGCAAGGCGGTGCGCAATTTGGGAAACATATTAAAACTCCTGAACCGGATGACACGTTAAAGGGTTGGGCGCGAGGCCCGCCCTAACGGCGCGGTTCAGGCAGAGGGTGGTTCAGTGGGGGGTGCCTGACTGAAAGAGGTCAGCGGGTTTGCACGGTGGAACGACAAGAGCGCCTTCGTGGAGGCCGCAACAAGCGCAATGTCAGTCGTGCGCGCGTCGAGCGCGGTCGGGCAGTGATGATGAAGGCTGTCACCCGCGCCTTCATGTGAGGGTGCTTCGTCGCCGTGATAGTCGGACATCGCGTCATGACCAAAGCTAACGCCGCGTTCTGTGTGATGGCTTGCCGGTTCCTCATGTGCGACCGCAGGCGCATGGATCGTGCTCGCGACAAGCGCGAAAACAAGAATCATGCGGGCGAACAAAACCTTCACTAGCCTTCGCTTAGTCGTAGCTCCCGGTTTGGGCAAATAGTTCGTCATTCGGAAGGGGCTTCGATTGCACGGCGCAGGTCGTCGGGAACAGGCATCGGTTGAAAAGCGCTGACATTCGAGCGCCCGGTATTGCCGACAGGGATGCGTCCGGTCAGCGAACCAAGCGGCGCGAGGGCGAGCCGGACGATTTGCCCCGCCGTCTCACGCCAGTCGCGTTGTTCGACCGCAAAGCCGAGCATCGACACATGACTGGCAAGATGCAGCCCCAAATGCGGCTGCGACACAATGTGCGCCCTTTCAAGGTGCAGCCATGCAACGTCGATTTCGCCAGAGCCGCGCGCGGCGTGAAATAAGGCCAGTTCATCCGCGATGACGCGGCGCATAGGCAGCGTCCGCGCAAGCCGGCGCCATCGCTGCTGCCTGTGCCGATAGAACATCTGGGCAAACCCCCAAATGAACGGGGTCAATATTCCGGCGGAAATTTCGACGTCATCGTTATAATGCGTGCCGCCATCGGCATCCGGCGTAATCGTAATCCAATGGTCCCACTTGGAAATAAGCGCACTGTAGCCATTGTCGCGCAACCGCTTTGGCCATTCGCCAATTTCAGGCTCGTGGAGCGAAGTCACGATCCATTGCGTTCCGAAAGGTATGAACCCAAACAGGCGCAACTTGACCTGATAGCGCCCACCAGGCCGGAATGCGTCGAGCGAGGTTTCGCCGACAGGAATGAAGCGCAGCATCGGCCAAGCAATATGTTGCAACAGGGGTGCAGTCTGAACCTCGGCCCAAACTGTCGCGGGTGGCAGGTCGATCCTTGTTGAGCGTAAAACTTTCACGCCGCAACTGTCCGCAATTCGGCGTTCGCCTGCCGGAACACCTGAACGCCGCCAGTAAGAGCAAGCCCCGCCATGATCGCGGCTACCATCAGGTCAGGCCATGCGCTGCCGGTCCCAAAAACGCCAAGCGCTGCCATCATCACCGCGACATTGCCGATGGCGTCGTTACGCGAGCAGATCCAGACCGAGCGCATATTCGCATCGCCGGTGCGGTAGCGATAGAGCAACAACGCGACCCCGACATTGGCGGCAAGCGCCAGCGCGCCGATAGCACCCATCATGGCCGGGTCAGGCGCGGTGCCGTTCACGAACGCGAGAACTGCGCTCCCGAACACCCAGGCTGCAAAGCCGAGCATGAACAGCGATTTAACCAGCGCTGCGCGCGCACGCCATGCCAACGCTGCCCCTACAACAGCGAGGCTGACCGCATAATTGGCAGCATCGCCAAGAAAGTCGAGCGCGTCGGCTTGAAGCGCGCGGCTGTCTGCCGCCGCGCCTGCACCCATTTCAACGAGGAACATGGCGGCATTGACGATCAGCGCAATCCAAAGAATGCGCCGCCAACGCGGATCGGCCTTGGCCGTTTGGCTTCCGCAGGCGCTCTCGCAACAACTGTCCGCCATTCAACATCCTTCTCGACAAATCCTGAGTCGGACATCTATCTACACCCTGTAGCAACCACAGGGTCAAGCGATGAAAATTGGTGAACTGGCAAACGCGACCGCGACCAACGTAGAGACGGTGCGATATTACGAGAAAATCAGCCTTCTTGCGCCGCCTGCGCGCAGCGCGTCAAACTACCGCAGCTATAGTAACGAACATCTGGCCCGCCTGTCATTCATTCGCCGCGCGCGTGATCTGGGTTTCGCACTGGAGGCAGTGCGGGAATTGCTCACGTTGTCGGATGACACTGGCCAAAGTTGCGAAGCAGTGGACCAGATTGCCAGCGCCCACTTGGCCGAAGTCGAACGCAAGATCGATGACCTTTCGGCTTTACGAAGCGAGCTGACCCGCGTGATAGGAAGTTGCCGCCACGGCACTATCGCCGATTGCAAGATCATTGAAAGCCTCGCGCCCACCCCACAGCTTAAAGGAGCCGCCCAATGACATATCTGCTCATCAAGGCGGTGTTGTCTGCCGTCATAATCGTCGCCGTGTCCGAAATCGCCCGCCGCAATGCTGGAATGGGTGCGTTACTGGCGTCCTTGCCGCTGATTTCCGTGATGGGCATGATCTGGCTATGGCGCGACACCCAAGACGTAGACCGGATGGCCGCGCACGCACAGGCAACCTTCTGGTATGTGCTGCCATCGCTGCCGATGTTTCTGATAATCCCGTTGCTTCTCAAACGCGGCGTCTATTTTTGGCCCGCACTGGCCGCAGGATGCGTGCTGACTATTTTGCTATATGTTGGTATGACCGCAGTGTTAGCGCGCTTCGGTGTAAACCTATGAAACAGCTTTTCATCTACGGCGCGGCGGCGCTTGCCGAAATTGGTGGCTGCTTTGCCTTTTGGGCTTGGCTTCGAATGGATAAGTCGCCCATTTGGCTCATCCCCGGCATGTTGTCGCTTGCGCTGTTCGCTTGGCTGCTCACTTTGAGCGATGCCGTTGCAGCGGGACGCACTTATGCTGCTTACGGTGGTATTTACATTCTGGCGTCACTCTTTTGGCTTTGGGCAGTCGAAGATATGCGTCCAGATCGTTGGGATGCCATTGGCGCGACGATTTGCTTATTGGGTGCTGCAATTATCCTTTACGGTCCGGGACGAACATGAAGGTTGAATAAATGACAGATGCGCGCACCGACCATTGGGAAAATGTCTACACGACCAAAGCCGATGATAGCGTGAGTTGGTTTGAGCAATCGCCTGCATGCTCGCTTGAATTGATCGCGGCCACCGGCATTAAGAGCGCGTCGGTCATCGACATTGGTGGCGGCGCGTCGAGACTGGTTGATGCACTTGTTGCTAACGGTCACAATCATGTGTCGGTGCTAGACCTGTCGGCCCATGCGCTAGATATAGCCAAATCAAGGATGGGTAATGACTCTGGATCGGTTGAATGGATAGTCGGCGATGTGACTGCATGGAAACCCGCCAGCCAATATGACATCTGGCATGACCGTGCTGCATTTCATTTTCTGAACGCGCCAAAAGATCAGGCCGCTTATGCGAATACCTTACATGCCGCGCTCAAAACGGGTGGTTTTGCTATCATCGGCACGTTCGCGCTCGATGGCCCCGAAAAGTGCAGTGGCCTCCCCGTTACCCGACACGATGCCGCAAGCATCGCGCGCGTGCTGGGACCGAACTTTGCGTTAATTGACGAGCGGCGCTACGACCACGTCACACCGGGCGGCAATGTTCAGAAATTCCAGTTCAGCACATTCCAAAAGGTCGGGTGAGGCTATTTGCGCAAATAGCTCTTGTGCCCGATCCATCGACCGGGCACCTTTATCGCCAATCATTCATTCGTCGCAACAATCCATCGCCTGTTCACAGCAGGCGTCGAGTGCAGCGCAGCAGGCCGCAACCGTATCGGCAACCGCCGGAGCAGCGAATGCTGCGGGCGTGATGAAGAAAACGGCGATAGCCGCTGCATAATATTTGGTCATGATAGTCTCCATTGAGTAGCCGGGATGTCATCGTATTATGACGACCCTCGGCCCTTGTTCGACTATCCAGCGCCAATGGTTACACCGCTTAGTGTCGGGCAAATATGCTCGTCTTGCCGGAACCAAAGGCGATGACATTGTAATGGTCCGCCGGATGGCCGGGTGCTTCCATGCCCGGTGACCCCAGCGGCATACCTGCAACGGCCAGCCCGCGAACACCTTTGGTTTTGGCGGCGAGCAAGCGCTTCATATCGGTCACCGGCACATGGCCCTCGAAAGCTATTCCGTCGATGATTGCGGTGTGGCACGAAGCCAGACTGGCAGGCATACCGAGACTTTTGTGGATTGCGGCACGGTTGGCATCATCGACAATCTTGACCGCGCGACCGAATTGCTGGCGCACTTGTGCCGCCCATTTTTCGCAACATCCGCAACCGGGGTCGCGGTGCATTACGATGTCATTTGCCGCCATTGCCGATGTCGACAACATGGCGAGCGCAAGGATCAGTTTTTTCATGGGCAAACTCCGTAATTTCGATGCAGGAATGTTCGGGAGCAACAAAGCCGCCCCCGAACATTATCGCTTATTTGGTTTTCATATCGCCCATGTCATGGCCTTCATGGCCTGACTTCTCGGCATCCTTGGCTTCGTCCTCGCAACAAGCCATTTTGCCATCCTCGCCCTTTTTGCAGCAGCATTCCTTCTTAGGTGAAGGAGGCTCTGCTGCAAAGGCAGCACCGGATAGAGTTAGCGCAACTGCGCCGATTAGTATCTTCATTTTCATAATAATCTCCATGTTCTTGTTTGACTGAAAAGTATTCAGCCAAACCGTGGAGGCGGTTCAGCGAATGGAGCACTATATGGTAATTTTGGGCAGTCGCTGCTTTAAATAAAACAGAACAGCTGAGGTGACACATACCATTTTGCCGCTCATCCGAATGATGGGGCGGAGCAGATTTCTCAGGGCCGACCAGATTGGCTTCCATATCTGTGCAATTTTCCATCATTCGGCTTTGCGCGACGGGCTGGGCATCCGATGAAAAACAATTCGCCTCGGAACGCCCTGCAACCATAATCATTGTCAGTGCCAACAGCGTGTTGATGACAGACATTAACCGAGGGCGACGAAATAAATTCACGATTTAGAATAGCTCAACGCCCGCTTCAAAACAACATTGAGGTCGCTAATCCAACATTTCATGACAGCGCAATCCGCTTGGCTTTGCGCTTACGCCGAAGCGGCCAGCGTATAAATAATAGAACCGTACCAGCAATGCCCAGGACCAAGCCTCCGATGGCGAATGCCAACAGCCACCATGTGTTGAAATTCTCGTGGTTCTTCCAGTCCATGATGTGGAGGCTCCAGAAGAAATCATAAAGCCGCCACGTGCCGGTGCGAACAGCGGTGATTTTGCCGGTATCGACGGCAACAAACACGCTCGTGGCATCGGGATCGGAATAAGCGATACGCCATGCAGGTAGCGCAGCCCGGTATTCAGGGCTTTCGGTCGTGACGCGCGATGCTTTGGAAACCGGCTTCGCGGCTGACTTCCACGCGGCATTCGCGATGGCCGTTGCTTGAGCGGCACCGACCGGCGGTATGAGC
>NCJG01000018.1 GCA_002282385.1 Sphingomonadales bacterium 39-57-19
TGACCGGCCCCCATTGAGTGGTCCGTGTTGATTGTTAGTGCATGATTGCCTCCTTGGCCAGTGCTGGTCGCAGGTGGAGCGAAGCGGAACCGGAGGACGGCACTGGCCAAGGAACGGCTTCTGGTGCGGGTGGGCGATAGCCAAGCGAGCTGTGCGGCCTTACAGTGTTGTAATGTCGCCGCCACGCCTCGATCAGGATTTGGGCTTCGGCAAGGCTGTAGAAGATTTCGCCGTTAAGCAGCTCATCGCGCAAGCTGCCGTTGAACGATTCACAATAGCCATTCTCCCACGGGCTGCCAGGCGTGATGTAAAGCGTCTGCACCCCGATCTGTGCCAACCAGCCTTTCACGGCGGTGGCAACGAACTCGGGGCCATTGTCAGACCGTATGTGCGCTGGCGGGCCGTGGATGACGAACAGATCAGCTAAGATAGCCAGAACGTCAGCGCTTCTGATCCGGCGTGCAACCAACAAGGCCATACACTCCCGGCTCGCTTCATCAATGATTGCAAGGATCCGGAACTTGCGACCGTCATGGGTTCGGCCCTCGACAAAGTCATAAGACCAGACATGCCCCGGATATTCAGGGCGCAGCCGGATACACGAACCGTCGTTCAGCCACAGCCGTCCGCGCTTAGGTTGCCTCTGCGGTACCTTCAGCCCTTCACGCCGCCAGATGCGCTCCACCCGCTTGCGGTTCACATGCCAGCCTGCGTTGCGCAGGAGCGCTGTCACACGCCTATAGCCATAACGACCATATTGGCGCGCCAGCTCGATAATGTCTGCAGTCAGGGCTTCCTCATCATCGGCCCCGCGCGGTACTTTGCGCTGCGTCGATCGGTGCTGGCCCAGAACGCGGCAGATGCGGCGTTCAGAGACAGGCAGTTCCTCGCGGACATGATCGATACAGCGCCGTCGTCGCGCAGGGCTCAATAGTTTCCCCGAGCAGCCTCTTGCAGGATCAGCTTATCGAGAGTGAGATCGGAGATCGCACGGCGTAGCCGCGCATTCTCTTTCTCCAGATCCTTCATCCGGCGAGCCTGATCGGTCTTCAGACCGCCATATTCCTTGCGCCAGCGGTAATAGGTCTGCTCGCTGATCGATAGCCGGCGGCAAGCGTCCGCTGTCGTCCCTCCCTGCGCCAGCACAATCTCCGCCTCACGCAGCTTGCCGATAATCTCCTCCGGCGTGTGTTTCTTGAATGGCATTCGTCTTTTCCTTCCGTGTCCAAAATAACATAGATTTTGGACCACCCAGAAGGGGGCAGATCACATACGAGAAGAAGCCCCGGTTCGCTGCGGAATGGGCCTTGCCGTGGGCGCCGGACCCCCCGACCGCGCCCACGGCTAAACCATGCGCGCTACATTGCGGTGCTGCCACCATGGCGCACTCAGAGAAGGTATCAAGGAGATCGAAATGAACCAGCTATCGTCAACGGCGCAAGCAGGGATGTTGTGTCCAAGTTGCAAAGTCCAGCTTAGCATGTCCGAACGGCAAGGTGTGGAGATTGACTTCTGTCCGCAATGCCGGGGTGTATGGCTAGACCGCGGTGAGCTCGACAAGATTATCGAGCGGAGTGAAGCGACGTCGTATGACGCCAAGCAGGCAAGTCCAGCTGACAATGGCCGCGCGGTTTACGATGAGGGATATCGTAAAAAAGGGCATCACGGCCGCCGCAAGGGCTTTCTTGCTGAGCTGTTCGACTGATGACCTGTTTTTTTTCAACTCTAACTCATTTCTCGGGGAGGCTGTCATGAAACTTCCTGTTCGAACCGCGCTTGCATTTGCCGCGCTCGCTCTGCCCGGCATAGCGCGGGCGGATACTTTACAGGAGGCTATGGCGCTCGCTTATCAGACCAACCCAAGTTTGACAGGAGCGCGGTCATCGCTTCGTGCTACTGATGAAGGTGTGCCCATTGCTTTGGCCGGGGGACGTCCCTCAATCAGCGCCACGGCTGATTATCAGGAATTTCTTGTTAGGTCGGCCAACAGTTTCGCTGCCCCGTTGCGAGCCGCTAATGCCGGTGCCAATATCTCACTACCAATATATCAGGGCGGACGAGTTCGAAATTCTGTCAAAGCGGCTTATGCACGAGTGCTTTCTGGAAGAGCCGTACTCCGTTCGGCCGAGGCCGATGTGTTTACCGCAATTGTCTCGGTCTACATGGATGTTCTACGCGACACGGCTGTCGTCGAGCTGAACAGTCGTAACGTTGCGGTTCTTTCAACCAATCTCGAAGCGTCACGCGACCGGTTCGAGGTCGGCGATCTTACCAGAACCGATGTTGCCCAATCCCAAGCGAGGTTCCTGCTGGCCAAAGGGCAATTAGAACTGGCGCGATCGCAACTTGACGCCAGTCTCGAAAATTATCTCCGCTTTGTAGGAATTCCAGCCAACTACCTTGAACAGCCGCCAGAACTTCAATCATTGCCGCTGACGGCAGACGATGCACTGGATATTTCACTAGACAATAATCCTCAGCTGGAAGCTGCAAAAGCCGAAGTCGCCGCTGCTCGTTTTGACATCAAGGTCGCTGGGGCATCGCGCTTGCCAAGACTTTCAGCGGTAGCGTCGGGAACTTACAATAATTATCTCGGTACACTTGGAAACACTGTTCCTGGACGCATTTTCCAGCAGGAGCAAACGGCTGCGACGGTTGGTTTATCAGCGAGCATTCCATTATATCAGGGCGGACTTCCGGCCGCGCAGGTCCGGCGAAGCCAGGCCGTGCTTGGTCAAACGATCGAGCAAGAAGTTTTCGTCGAGCGGCGGATCGTTGCCGATACGCGCGCAGCCTTCTCGAGATACCGCGCAACACAGACGGTAATAGAATCTTCACGGGCTGCAGTTTCGGCAAACGCGTTGGCGTTGGAGGGCGTGCGCGCCGAAAGTTCGGTCGGCAACCGCAATGTCCTCGATATTTTGAATGCAGAACAAGAATTGCTCAACAGCAAGGTACAACTGGTGACAGCGCAACGCGATTCCTATGTCGCCGGTTTTGCTCTGCTAGCCTCAATGGGCAGAGCCGAAGCGAAATATCTAAACCTGTTTGGCGGCGTCCTTTTTGACCCCCAACAACGAACGAAAGGAGCAGAAGCAGAGAATTCTGATGCAGCGCAGGCGATGCCAAAACAGTAAGGAGATGGACGATGAAGAGGATGATGAAGAGAATAGTATTGATCTCAATGGCGGTCGTGACGCTTGGCGGGTGTGCCGCTTATACTGAACAGCGACCCAAATTGGCCTATTTCATCGTGCCTTGCGGAACCCCGGGCGCCTTTTCCGCACAACCGGTGAACACAGCCGATGACAATGCATCGCCTGCGCCGCAGGATTTGGTTCCTGAAGCGATGAAGACGACCGATGCGGCATCGAAAGAGGCCAATACTTGTTTAATAGCGGCTTCAACGGCCAGACCGTACAACCCAGCTTATAACGGCTATGGCTTCGCGCCATATTATCCTTATCCGCGGTACTACGGAAGCGGGATTGGTGTGAGTCTTCACGGTGGCGGACACCGCAGCAGCCGCCACGGCGGCCATCGCCGACACTAATGGCTAGTGGAATTCCTGACATGAAGATTAGCACCGAAGTGCTCATACCCGCCAGCCTGAGCAATGTTTGGAGCGCTCTCATCGATTTCCCGCGTTATCGAAGCTGGCATCCAATTGTGGAAATCAAAGGGCCCGCAAGCGAAGGTGCCGAGGTCGAATATTTCTACCGAAGCAATGCCGACGCCCCGCGCGGCATGAGCATGACTGCCAAGATAATAACGCTCCAACCCACCCGGGAATTGTGCATGGAATTCGGTGTCCGCGGTTTTGCTGTCATCGAAGAACGGTATGTTCTGTTGCGGGAGGGCACGCAGGTGCGAGTTATTCATTCAGCCAATGTCAGGGGTATACTTCCGCGTCTGGCAGGCGGCCTGTTCAGAAAACGACTTACCAGCAAATTCCAAATTACCCTCGACTGGCTTGCTCGACACCTGACTGCCAAACAAACGCCAAAATCTGGACGGAAGGCATGACCCAATTCCGCATTTTTACAAATGGTCGTGCGCGCGACGAGCAACTGCGATGAGCGGAACTAAATGGAGTGTGCGTAACGCCGGTAGCGTTTGGGCAGCGATGTTTGCTGCCTGGCTCGTCGCTCTATCTTCAAGCCTCGGTGCAATTTTTATCGGTGAAGTAATGGGCCAGATGCCGTGCGAACTATGTTGGTTGCAGCGGGCCTTTATGTTTCCGCTGGCAATCATACTCGGCATTGCGGCTTTCAGGTCCGATCGCGGTGTGACCCCATATGCCCTCACACTCGCAGGCGCAGGATGGGTCGTTTCGCTCTATCACGCCTTGCTCTATTTTGGCTTTGCACCCGAAAAAATCCGGCCATGCGGTTCAGGGCCTTCCTGTTCGGACAACGCGATGACGCTTTTTGGCAGCATCCCGATCCCGCTTCTTTCGCTGTCCGCCTTTACAGCCATCGCCTTTATCCTCGCCCTCGTATTTCGGAGAACTCGATCATGAATAGACGTTTTGGAGTTATATTAACTGGTTTGCTGGCCATTGGCGCCTTTACCGCCGGGGCAGCCATTTACGGCCGTACATATGCCGAAGAACCTGCTGCCAAGGTTGCGACTGTGCAAGCGGATGTATTTGTTCGCGCTCACTCGCCGATCATCGGACCCAAGACAGCGCCGGTGACGATTGTAGAATTTTTCGATCCGTCCTGCGAGGCTTGCCGTGCCTTTTATCCGGGAGTTAAACAGATACTGGCCGCCTATCCCAATGATGTCCGTCTCGTGCTTCGCTATCTGCCACTACATCAAGGTTCAGCGGAAGCGATCGGCATTCTGGAAGCCGCTCGCGCACAGGGCGTTCTGGAGCCGGTGATGTCCGCACTCCTTGAAGCGCAGCCTGCGTGGCATGACGGTAACATGGCTGGCGCTTGGGTGGCCGCAGAGGCAGCCGGGCTTGACGTTGAAAAGGCCAAGGCGATGCCCATGACCGGTGCTAAAGCCATCATGGAAGCCGATATGGTCGATGCTAACAGCCTCGCGGTGAAGGGAACGCCAAGCTTTTTCGTAAACGGGAAGCCCCTTGCGGAGTTCGGTCCCGAACAACTTTACGCGCAGGTTCGCGCCGAGGTCGAAGCTCTACGAAGCGCAACGCAACAGTGAAGACCGAAGTTGGCAGGGCAGCCAAGGCGCGTCTCGACCGGTTCTCTTCAATGGTTATTATATTGGCAACATTCACGCTCATTGGCGAAGAGAACAGGTATTGATCATTGATCGTTACCATCAGCTCCAACCCTATTAGCGAGACATTGGCTGGGCGAATTTTGTGTTTGTCCGAAATAGCATTTGCCTTCGTTTCAGCTATCGGATAGGAACGTAAATATATGCGGTGGTTGGTGACTCTTGTTCTTGGTATAGCGCTTGTCGCAGGGATGTCTCACGCCCCGGCAATGGCGCATCCCGACGAAGCCCATGCTCATTCGTCGGGTGAAATTTCGACGGCTGAATCCGCGTCGGAAAATGATCACGAAGACAGCCAGCCATCACCGGGCAACGCCGAAAGCAATGCTCACACCCATCTGCCACCGGCCCTCGCAACGATTCATGACAGTCTTTTCGGAAACGCGTTTGCTTCCAAGAAGCAATTTCTGTTCGTGAAGACCGACGTTCTGACCTCTTTCAGTCAGGCGCCACCCACCGAACCACCCTCTGCCTGAACCGCGCCATGAGGGCGGGCCGCGCGCCCGGCCCTTGAATGCGTCCACGGTTCAGGAGTTTTAACATGTTTCCCAAATTGCGCACCGCCTTGCTGGCGGCGGCGCTGGCCTGTCCGGCTACGGCTACGTTCGCGGAGCCGATCACGCTGGATGAGGCCATTGCCAAGGCGGTTGACGCCGCCCCATTAATTCGCGCCAGCGAGGCAGCGATCGCCGCTGCGCGTGCCGGTCGCGTTCAAGCTGGCGTTCGGCCCAATCCAACCGTTACTGTCGAAGGCGAAAACCTTATCGGCAGCGGACCCTATAATGTGTTTGGCCAAGCCGAGGTCACCGGCACTTATAGCCAGACGATCGAGCGAGGCGGCAAACGCGACGCCCGCGTCGCCTATGCGGAACGTGACATTGGCGTTGCTGAAGCATCTTCACGGGTCGCACGGCTCGAATTGGTGAGTGCCGTGCAGCGTGCGTTTCTTGATGTTGTGATCGCCGGTTACGTCGTCGAGATTGCAGAAACGCGACTGGGGGTCGAAGTTGAAATGCAGCGCGAAGCTTTAAGGCGTGTGCGCGGATATAAAGACCCTCTGTTTGTCGAGACGAGCGCATCGGCGCGGGTAACACAAGCGCGGCTCAATCTGACCGAGGCACAGGCGCGCCAGCACGGCGCGCGCGCAGCGCTTGCCGCATATTGGCAGGGCAGCGCCGAGGATGTAGAGCCCGTCGGCGAAGTCTTGTCAGGTATCCCGGCCGCACGGGAACTCAGCATTGCCGATGACGAACTGGCAAAGGCCGAAGCCGCGCGGGCGTCGGCAGCCGTGACGGTCGAACAGACGCGGGCGCGACCTGACTACACAGTTAATGGAGGCGCGCGTTTCCTGCGCGGCACCAACGACGTGGCGCTGGTCGCAGGGATCACTATTCCGCTCGGCAGGTTCGACCGCAATCAAGGCAATATCGCGAAGGCGCAGGCGGAAAAATTGCGGATCGAACTGACAGCAGAAGCCCTGCGGCTCGACCGGCTTCGCCGCCTGGCGAGCCTTGGCGCGGAGGCCGACGCCGCCCGTGCGCGTGCCGACGCCATTGTCCGCGAGGTGTATCCGCAGACCACCATGGCACTCCGCCAAGTGCGCGATGGTTATGCGCGCGGTGGCTTCACCTTCCGGGATATGCAGGGTGCCGCCGATGCGATCATCCAGGCGCAGGCCGAATGGCTTAATGCGGTAACGCGCTATCGTGACCTTCAAACCGAAATCGACCGGCTGACCGGGCGCTTTGACGCCGCAGCGGAAAAGGGGATCAATCCATGAAACAGTTTCTGCACATTTCTATGGCTGCGGCCTTAATGTTAATCCTCCCGCTTGCTGCCTGCGGCGGCGAGGCTGAAAAGCCGGCTGAAGGTGAAGGCAAGTCCGCGTCCGAATATGAAAAAGGGCCCCACAACGGTCGGATGTTGCGCGACGGCGATTTCGCGATTGAAGTCACTATTTTCGAAGACGGCCAACCGCCGCAATACCGGATGTATCCGACACGTGGAAATAAACCGGTCGATCCTTCAACTGTAAGTCTGGCAGTGACGTTGACCCGGCTGGGCGGCCAGACTGACCGTTTCGCCTTCAAGCCAGAAAAGGATTTTCTGGCAGGGCAGGGCGTCGTGACCGAACCGCATAGCTTCGATGTCGAAGTTGTCGCTACCGAGAATGGCAAACGACATGTCTGGAAATTTGCCAATCCGGAAGGCCGCACCAAAATCCCCGCTGCAACCGCCAAAGAAGCTGGCATAGAAATCGAAACCGTCGGCCCTGTCACCATCAGCGAGACGCGCGAGGTGCAGGGCATTGTGCAACTGGCAACAACGGCACGCTCCGAAGTGCGCGGACAGTTCCCCGGACGCGTGGTCCAGGTCACCAAGGCGGTTGGGGACTATGTTCGCAAAGGGCAGTTACTGGCGCGGATAGAGTCGAGCGAGTCGCTGCAAGTCTACCCGGTCTATGCGCCGGTCAGCGGTGTGATCGCCGAACGGACAGCAAATGTCGGCAATGTCACATTCGACCAGCCCCTTTATGTTATCACAGACCCTGGACAAACGACGGTCGTGTTCAACGTTTTTCCGCGTGACCTTTCAACGATTCGGCCTGGGCAAAAAGTCGTGATCGAAACAATTGATGGGCAGCCGGTTTCAGAATCCACGTTGGGGGGCTATCTGCCCGAAGGCAATGCAGCGGCTGGCACGGCGTTGATGCGTGCCTCGCTCCCCAATCGCGACGGAAAATGGCGACCGGGCATGGCATTGCAGGGCCGCGTCACCGTCAGTGCATTCACTGTGCCGCTTGCAGTTCGTACCGAGGCTTTGCAGCGGTTCCGCGACTTCACCGTGGTCTTTGCCAATTTCGGCGATGATTTTGAAGTTCGGATGCTCGAGTTGGGCCGAAAGACGCCCGAATGGACCGAAGTGCTCTCGGGTATCAAACCCGGCACGCGCTACGCTGCCAAAGGAGCCTTTCTCATTCGCGCCGACATTGAAAAGTCGGGCGCGAGCCACGACCATTGATTGGAAACCATACCATGCTTGCCCGTATCATCGGATTTTCAATCCGCCAGCGCTGGCTGGTGCTTGGCATTGTCGCCTTGCTCATAGCGCTTGGCGTGTGGAGTGCCACCCGCCTGCCGATCGACGCCGTTCCTGACATCACAAATGTGCAGGTGCAAATCAACACCGAAGCTGAAGGATTTTCGCCGCTCGAAGCCGAACAGCGAATCACTTATCCGATCGAAACCGCGATCGCGGGCGTGCCGAAGCTAAGCTATACGCGCTCGGTTTCACGTTACGGACTAAGTCAGGTCACCGTTATTTTCGAAGACGGCACCGATCTCTATTTCGCGCGCCAGCTCGTCAATGAGCGATTGCAGGCCGCAAAATCCCAGTTGCCACCGGGCATCGAACCGCAGATGGGGCCGACAGCCACCGGGCTTGGCGAGATTTTCATGTATTCGGTCACGGCCAAACCGGGCACCAGCAAGCCCGACGGTTCCGCTTGGACGCCAACCGATTTGCGTACTCTTCACGACTGGGTGGTCCGTCCGCAGATGCGCAATGTTCCCGGCGTTGCCGAGGTCAACACGGTCGGCGGCTATACCAAACAATATCATGTGACCCCAAACCCGGCGCAACTGGCCACGCTAAAGCTGTCGCTCACCGATGTCGTCAACGCCCTTGAGGCGAACAACGCCAATGCTGGCGCCGGTTATGTCGAGCGGGCTGGCGAACAGGTTTTGATCCGGCTGCCCGGCAGAGCTGAAAACGAAACCGACTTGTCGCAGATTGTCGTTGCCAAGCGCGGCGGCATTCCCATCCGTATTGGCGACATTGCAGACGTCGTTATCGGGTCCGAACTCAGGACCGGTGCGGCGACGGAAAACGGAAAGGAAATCGTGCTCGGCACGATCTTCATGCTGACCGGCAGCAACCCACGTATTGTTGCCCAAGCGGCGGCCGAACGGCTCGAAGCGGTTAACAAGTCACTCCCGTCTGGCGTTGTCGCCCAGCCGCTTTATGACCGCACCGAGCTGGTCGAACGGACCATTAGTACGGTCGAAAAGAACCTCGCCGAGGGCGCATTGCTCGTCATTGTTATCCTGTTCCTGCTTCTGGGAAATGTCCGAGCAGCATTGATCACGGCGGCAGTCATCCCTGTGGCAATGTTGATGACGCTCACGGGCATGGCGGCAGGGCGTGTTTCGGCCAACCTGATGAGTCTTGGGGCGCTCGATTTCGGTCTGATCGTTGATGGCGCGGTGATCATCGTTGAAAACTGTCTGCGCCGCTTGGGCGAAGCGCAGCACCGCATGGGACGTTTGCTCACTCGCGACGAACGCTTTGGTTTGGTTGCGACGGCAAGCAGCGAGGTCATTCGTCCGTCGATCTTCGGGGTCATCATCATCACGGTCGTATATCTGCCGATCTTTGCGCTCTCGGGAATTGAGGGCAAAACCTTCCACCCGATGGCGATTACGGTGATGCTGGCGTTGACTGCAGCGATGATCCTTTCGCTCACCTTCGTGCCGGCCGCGATTGCGATGTTTGTGACCGGTAAGGTCGAGGAGAAGGACAACCGCGTGATGGCGTGGGCACGTGCGCGTTATGCCAGCATATTGGACCGTACCTTTACGCGCGGCAAATTGCTGATCGGCGTGGCGCTCGGGCTGGTGGCGATCAGTGCTTATGGTGCAACGCGCCTGGGGTCCGAATTCATTCCCAATCTCGATGAGGGCGATATTGCCATGCATGCGCTACGCATTCCGGGCACCAGCCTGGGGCAGGCCGTGCAGATGCAGGAAGTGCTTGAAAAACGCATCAGTAAATTCCCCGAAGTCGAGCGTGTGTTTGCCAAGATCGGAACCGCTGATGTCGCAACCGATCCAGTGCCGCCTTCGGTCGCCGATAACTTCATCATGCTCAAGGACCGCAAGGACTGGCCCGATCCGCGCAAGCCGCGAACGCAGCTGGTGGCCGAACTGAACGCCGCAGTTCAGCAAATTCCGGGTAATAATTATGAATTTACCCAGCCGGTACAGATGCGGCTGAACGAGCTCATTGCAGGCGTTCGCGCCGACGTTGCGGTCAAGCTGTTCGGCGAGGATCTTGACGAATTGCTGGCGTCTGGCGGTGAGATTGAAAAAATCGTTTCGTCGATTCCGGGCGCTGAAGATGTCAAATTGGAACAGGTCACAGGCCTGCCCGTGCTTTCGGTAACCCCGCGAAGGGCTATGCTGGCGCGATACGGTATCAACATCAGTGATGTGCAGGATGCGGTCTCGACTGCAACCGGCGGGCGCAATGCGGGTGAAGTGTTCGAGGGTGACCGCCGTTTCGCCGTTGTCGTCAGATTGCCTGAGGAGGCCCGCACCAATCTCGATTTGCTCGGCAGTTTGCCCATCCCGCGCACCGGTGACGGTGGCACAGAATTCGTGCCTTTGTCCGAAATTGCCGACATCGAGCTATCGGTCGGTCCCAACCAGATCAGCCGCGAGAACGGCAAACGCCGGGCGGTGATTACAGCAAATGTTCGCGGGCGCGACCTGGGATCGTTCATCACCGAATTGCGATCCAAGGTCGAAAGCGATGTCGCGCTACCGGAGGGCTATTATGTCCAATATGGCGGCACGTTCGAGCAACTCCAGTCGGCAGCGACGCGGCTTCAGATTGTCGTTCCACTGGCGTTGGTTCTGATCTTCGGATTGCTGTTCATGCTGTTCGGATCGACGCGTGATGCAGCAATTGTGTTCTCGGGCGTGCCGCTGGCACTGACCGGCGGTGTGGCTGCTCTGGCGCTGCGAGATATTCCGATGTCGATTTCGGCAGGCATCGGATTCATAGCTCTGTCAGGCGTGGCCGTTCTCAACGGTGTGGTCATGCTGTCCTTTATCAAGGACTTGCGAGAACGCGGCATGGAGCTCGATGAGGCTATCCGCGAAGGCGCGCTGACCCGGTTGCGACCGGTGCTGATGACCGCCTTGGTCGCCTCGCTTGGCTTTGTGCCAATGGCACTCAACGTGGGTGCCGGTTCGGAAGTTCAGCGTCCATTGGCGACCGTCGTGATCGGGGGCATCATTTCCTCGACTATCCTGACGCTGATCGTGCTGCCCGCGCTCTACCGGCTGATCCATGGCCGGGAAGAGCGCCCCGCTGACGACATAACAACCAACCCATCGCTCCGTCTGGCGCAAGGAACCGCATGATGAATTTAATGTCCGGCAAGAAAGCTTATCACCCAATGGTCTGGGTCCTTCTGACCATATTGCTGTTCCTCGCAACGGGCATTGCCGATGCTTATGCCCACGGCGTTGCCGAGGGTGATCAGGGCTATGTGCAGGAAGTAAGCGGTGTGCAATTCATGCCCTTCATGTATCTGGGCGCGAAGCATATGGTGACCGGATACGACCATCTGCTGTTTCTGTTCGGCGTCATCTTCTTCCTTTACCGGATGAAGGACATTGGCCTGTATGTAACACTCTTCGCCGTCGGCCACTCGACTACGATGCTGTTCGGCGTGCTCACCGGGATCAGCGCTAACGCCTACATCATCGACGCGATCATCGGCCTGTCTGTAGTCTACAAGGCGCTCGATAATCTTGGAGCCTACCGCCGCTGGTTCGGTGTGCAGCCCAATACAAAGGTCGCAACTCTGGTCTTCGGTCTCTTCCACGGCTTCGGGCTGGCTACCAAGATCCAGGAATTCGAGATGTCGAAAGATGGCTTGCTGCCGAATCTCATCGCCTTCAACATCGGGGTCGAGATCGGCCAGTTGCTGGCCTTGTTTGCCATCCTGATCCTCATGGGCTTTTGGCGCAAAACCCAAGGTTTTGCGCGTTATGCCTTCGCCGCCAACGTCCTGCTAATGACAGCAGGGTTTGTTCTGGTCGGCTATCAACTCACCGGCCTAGCCATCGCTTAAGGAGAACTTTCCATGTTCAATTCACAATTGCCAAACATGTCCGACCTGCCGACATCGCGCCAGCTTATAGGTTCTACTCTTGTCGCCATCGCAGGCGCAGCTGCGATTCTGGTCACGGTCGTCCTGCCGTCCGAATATGGTATCGACCCGACCGGTGCAGGAAGCGCCTTCGGCCTCACTGAAATGGGCGAGATCAAGGTTCAATTGGCGCAGGAGGCAGCAGCCGACCGGGTCAGCGAACCCAGTAAGGCTTCTGATGAAGCAGTTGCCAGCGGGGCGCCGACTGTAGGCCAGGGAATTGCTCCTGCCCAAGCCGACGCCCAGTCACCTGATGCCGCAGGCCGCAGCGACCAGACAGAGGTCGTGTTGAAACCGGGGCAAGGTGCCGAAGTCAAGGTTGCCGCTGCCAAAGGCGTGCGTATAGGCTATAATTGGTCGGTGCGTGGCGGTGTCGTCAATTATGATACCCATGCCGATGCTCCCGGTATCTCTTATCATGGATATGGCAAAGGCAAGCAGTCCGGGGGTGAAACCGGAACAATTGTTGCCGCCTTTAACGGAAAGCATGGCTGGTTCTGGCGCAACCGGACAGAAAATACGGTGACCATCATTCTGAAAACCACCGGTGATTACACCGATGTCAAGCGCGTCGTTTGAACGGCTAAACAATGCTAACAGTGCTCGCCAATCGAACCTACCGGAACCTGCTCGCTGCGCAGGTGATCGCGCTTGTCGGAACCGGGTTAGCGACGGTCGCACTCGGCCTGCTGGCCTATGACATAGCGGGTGCAGATGCAGGCGCAGTCCTTGGCACGGCCCTGGCAATCAAGATGATCGCCTATATCGGTATCGGTCCCATTGTCGGTGCCTATGCCGATCGTCTGCCTCGCCGCGCGTTTCTGGTGGCGATGGATATGATCCGCGCCGGGGTTGCCCTGCTGCTGCCCTTCGTCGATCAAATCTGGCAGGTCTATGTGCTGATCTTCGCGCTACAATCCGCCTCTGCTGCCTTCACCCCGACTTTTCAGGCAACGATCCCTGACATCCTTCCAGACGAGGCGGAATATACGCGCGCGCTGTCGCTTTCTCGGCTCGCTTATGATCTCGAAAGCCTGCTCAGCCCTATGCTGGCAGCGGCGTTGCTCAGTGTGATCAGCTTCCACTGGCTATTCGGCGGCACCGCAATCGGTTTTGTCGGCTCGGCACTATTGGTTTTGTCGGTAACGCTGCCTCGTTCGCCCGCTAAACCCCGCGAGGGCGGCATTTACGCGCGCACGACGCGCGGGATGCGGATTTACCTCAAAACCCCTCGCTTGCGCGGGTTGCTCGCCATCAATCTTGCAGCGGCGGCGGCAAGCGCGATGGTCATCGTCAACACCGTCGTGATCGTGCGCAACACGTTCGGTTTCGGGCAACGCGAAGTGGCCCTGTCGCTCGCAGCCTATGGCGGCGGCTCGATGCTCGCCGCGCTGGCCTTGCCGCGCCTCCTAGACCGGATCGAAGGCCGCACTGTGATGCTTGGGGGCGCGATGGTGCTGACAGCGGCCCTCGCGACGCTGGGCCTAGCGTCTGAAGGCATGACGGCAACATTCTGGCCTGTTCTGCTTGTCGGCTGGTTCGTCATGGGAATGGCCTATGCGGCAGCCCTTACACCATCGGGCCTTTTGCTCCGACGCTCGGCTCAGGCGGAAGATCGGCCCGCCGTATTCGCAGCGCAATTCGCGCTTAGTCATGCTTGCTGGCTGATTGCCTATCCGCTCGCTGGACAGGTCGGCGCACGATTCGGTCAACAGATGGCGCTATTCGTGTTGGCCGCCCTTGCAATCTTTGGTGTCGTTGCCGCCCTTCGGCTGTGGCCTGCACGAGACCCAAAGGCCATCGAGCATGAACATCCTGACCTACCCGAGAATCATCCGCACAAGCTGGAACACGCAAAGTCGCAAGCTGGCCATGCACATGACTATCTGATCGACGATCTTCACGCCAACTGGCCACGCTGATTCTGGGGAGTTGCCCGACGCTTCGTTCGGGATGAACCGAAAATCTACACAGTTCCTGCACAGGTCAAAAATGGTCGATTTTTCTCAATTATATCAGTAACTTTCAAGTCACCGATATAAAGGATTAGATGGCTTGCTGCTGGATCTACCTATGTCCGACCAGCATCCACACGGCCATTGCGATCATCATCAGGTTCTCAGTCAGCGAAATGAACCCCAACGGCACATTGCTGTCACCACCGACACAGGCGCATTTGAGTTCGCGTTTGTCGATATATACCGCTTTGAACACCGATACCGCACCAATCGTGCCGATAAACAGCGCAACCGGTATCGAAAGCCAGTTCAGCGCGCCCGCGACCATCAACACACCTGCCAGACCTTCAGCAAAGGGATAGATCGTGCCATAGGGTATCCATCGTTTGGCGAGCAGGTCGTAACTGAGAAACATCGTCGAGAATTTCTCAATATTTTGAAGTTTCAGCAGCGCCAATACGACCATCGAAAACGCAATGAACCATTCAGCGGCCCGTATTGTCAAAAGCTGCCCGGTCACGGCGTAGCTGGCAGCCAGCGCCGTCGCCGCTGTCATGCCGAACAACACAACAACAGGCCGGTAGCTGGTCGCGCCGGGCTCGGCGACGGGCTTGCCGAAGAAGCGGCGCAGATCGTCATATCCGCCTATCCGCTCACCGCCGATAAATGTCTGCGGTGTGGTTTTGACCTCATGTTTGGCTTTGAATGCGTCGGTTTCTTCGCGCGTCGTCAGATGGTGATCCTCGACCTCATATCCCTGTCGGCGGAGCAGGTCTTTGGCCTTCAGTCCGTAGGGACAAGTATGGTCGGGCATGACCATGCGATAAAGTGTTGCGGTGCGGGTGGGCTGGTTTGTCATGATGTTTTTTCTTTCGGATCAGAGTGTCGCACCCTACATAGCTTCCGTACTATAGTACGGAGTCAAGCGATGAACGACATGACAATTGGGCGGCTGGCACAAACAGGCGGTGTGGGCGTGGAAACCGTGCGCTTTTACCAGCGGCGCGGGCTTTTGCCGGTGCCACCCCGAAGCGGATCTGGCATCAACGGCGGCATCCGCCGCTACGGCCCAGACCAAACACAGCGGCTGCGTTTTATCAAAGCGGCGCAGAGTGCGGGCTTCTCGCTTGAAGAGATCAAGCGGTTGCTCGACCTTGATGCGAGCGCTGACCGGGCACAGGTGCGTGTGTTGGCGCGCGAGCGGATATCGGCGCTCGATGCGCGCATTGCTGAATTGCAAAGCGCAAGAATAGCACTGTCGCATCTTGCCGACGCATGTTCGGCGGGCAACGAAGGGCCATGTCCTATCATCGCTTCGTTTGAAGCCGTCGCCGCACGTTAATTGCCAGATCATTGCGCCGGATCAAGCGTGCCGAGCCATGCAACGATTGCCAGCACAGCGATACCAAGGATGAGTTCTGCACCGAGGCTGGTTCGGACAGCACCAAGCGAAGGCGATGTAATCATACGGGGCGTGAGCCAAAAGCGGTTCGCGGCGGCAGCGGCAAGCATGACTGCGAACAAACCGATTTTCGTAACCAATAGGCGTCCATAGGTCGTTTCCAGAAGCGTTGGCAGCGCGTTCGATCCCACGACGAAAAGCGTATTGGCAATCCCGGTTGCGAGTAGCAGTGCGACAAAGGCAGTGCCGACGCCTGCAAACCGTTCAAGGCTGACAGCCAGATCATGCGATGACTCTTTTGATAGCGTCGCGGCCCACAGAAATGCCGCGAGCGCGCCGATCCAGCCAAGCCCCGCAAGTAAATGCAAGGCATTACCGGCGAGATGGAGCCAGCCAAGTGCATTGTCGGTCATTGCGCCGTGGCCGTTCCACGAGAGCAACACGACGGCCATGATGGCAAACAGGATGGGATAGACGCGCTTCGTGCTGGTCAAGGCCAAGGCAACCACCCCCAGCAACGAGGTGATCCTTGCAATCGCCGCCCATCCCATCGCCGTTTCGGTCAGCAACATTTGCAGCGTGGGTATATCTAAAAATGCCGTGCTATCAGAAAATGACGCAGCCAGCCTAAGCATGGTCACTGTGGTCAACACTATGCCAACCGCCGCAAACACGGCCGTCGCCAAACGCACTTGCCGCGTCCAGGACATTGCAAACAGCAATATGCCGAGCATCAATGCGCCGTCGATGTAAACCAGCAGGCGAAGAGCAATGCCTGCCGGTTCCATCTTACTTGACCGTAAAGCTGTAGTTGCCTGTCATCTTGTGCATGTCGGCCCCAGCAGCCGTCCAAACGACCTTGTATTTGCCAGCGGAGAGCGCGCGTTTCGGAAGAAGCGTTACGGACTTTCCGTCCTTACCGAGCTGCGATGTGGCAGCAATTTTCATTGGCGCATGGTCAGCCATAGCGCCATGATCCATTTTTCCGCCCGCCATCTTGCTATGGTCCATCTTGCTGTGATCCATGCCGCCGTCATGCGACATGCCCTTGGCCATTCCGGTCATAAACAGCTCGACCTTCACAGTAGGACCAGTCAATTTCTCGTTGAACGTCAGGGTAATCTTTGCCGGTTTGGCGACCGTCGCATTCAGCGCAGGCGTCGATGATACCAGTTTTGCATGGGCAAACACCGCAGCAGGCGTGGCCACCAGCGCGGTTGCAACGAAAAGCGACATGATATTGAGCTTTGCCATTATTCTAACTCCTTGAGTGACAGGTTCACAGCATTTACGCATGTCAGAGACCTCCCCCTCAAAATCATTTTGTGAGGGGTGATGCACATTGCTGCGTAGTGATGGCGTAAGGAGTAGAATAATGGCTTTGGATGCAACATTACTGGCAGGGCTGCGCGACCTTCCTGTCCCCGATAGTCTAACGTCGCTCGACGATGCCGTAATGAATGCGCTGCAAGAACGTCAGCAAATGGGTTCCGTGTCGCGCGCTGCGGTCGGTGCTTGCGGTGCGCTTGCTCTTGGAATCGGGCTTGCTAGCGGCGCATTGACCGCTGGCCCTGCGATAGCGGGTGAAGCGCCGCTATCGCTGACATCGGCCTCCGCACTTGCCCCCTCCAGCCTGTTGGATAGCAGTCAATGACACGCGGGCGCTGGCTGCTGCTGATTGCCGTTGTTGCCTTTCTCGCTTCACTTTGCGGCGTTTTGGCGGCCCGGCATGTATTTATGGCCGAGCGCCCAAGCGAAACCGAAGTTCACAAGCTACTGCATGAACAGCTCAAACTGTCGCCTGAACAGCATTCAAAGATTGAAGCGCTGGAAAAGCAGCACGCGATCCGTAAACGCGCAATGGAACTGGAGATGCGCGCTGCCAATGCACGGCTTGCCGCTGCAATTGAAGCCGAGCATGGCTATGGCACCCAAGTAACAGCGGCTGTCGATCATATCCATCACGTCATGGGCGAGATGCAGAAGGAGACGCTCCAACATCTGTTTGCGATGCGCGGCGCGCTGACTCCTGAACAAGCGCGGACATTTGATGCAACTGTCACAAAGGCGCTGACCGGCGAAGTTAAGTGAATTCCGCCTCTGCTGAAATGTCAGATGGGGAGCTTGCTAGGCTTGCGCTGGCAGGCCGGGAGGATGGCTATCGCCGCCTTCTCGAACGGCACCGCGATGCGGTTTTCCGGCTCGTGCGCAGCCTTGTCGGTGACAGCGACGCCGCACTCGATATTACGCAGGAAGCCTTTGTTTCCGGGTTTGCCGCGCTCAAACGCTATGACCCTGAGCGCCCGTTTCGGGCATGGATGTCGCGCATTGCGGTCAACAAGGCGCGAGATTGGGCGCGGCGGCGTAAAGTTCGCAGCTTCTTCAGTCGTGCTGTCGATATTGATGAAGCCATCACTGTTGCCGACGACGCGCCGATCTCTGATAACATCATATATCACCGCGCCGAATTGGCGCGGGCCATGAGAGCTATTGCCACGCTCCCGCACAATTTGCGGGAAGTGCTGGTTTTGCGGACAATTGAAGATTTTCCCGAAGCCGACACTGCAACGATCTTGGGTATCAGCGGCAAAGCGGTCGAAACGCGGCTTTACCGTGCCCGTAAACAACTCAATGAAATTTTAGGCGCATCGTGAGGGGCATGGCCTGTTGGTGCGTAGGGACATTATGACCATCACATCAGTGCCATTCGGCGACACGCCGCTCAAACGCCGATCCCTGCTGAAAGCCGCCACCATCGCGGGTGGCGCGGTTGCGTTGGGTGATTTGTTTCCAGCCTGGGCTAAGAGCGGGTCACACGGCCTGCACAGCCTCGCTGGACAATCCGGCGTCGTCTCGGGCGACACCATCGAACTCAGCGTTGGTCAGTCGGCCTTCAAGCTCGGCAAGAAAACCGGTCACGCTTACACCATCAACGGCACTTTGCCCGGGCCGCTGGTGCGGCTGCGCGAGGGCCAGAATGTAAAGCTAATCGTCCGCAACACATTGCAGGAGGATACGTCGGTACATTGGCACGGCATGTTACTGCCATTCCAGATGGACGGCGTTCCCGGCATCAGCTTTCCCGGAATTGGGCCGGGCGAGAGTTTCACCTACGAATTTCCGATGCGACAGCATGGCACTTATTGGTATCACAGCCACAGCCACATGCAGGAAGCGATGGGCATGTATGGCGCGCTGATCGTCGATCCTGCGGGCACAGACCCGATCAAATATGACCGCGAGCATATCCTCGTTTTGTCCGACTGGAGCTTCGCCCACGCCCACACCAACTTCACCAAGCAAAAGCAGAAGGCCGGCTATTTTAATAGGCGAAAGCAGACGATGGCGGGGTTGCTGAAAGGCAAAGACCAACCATTGTCCGAGCGCGTCATGTGGGGCCAGATGTTGATGGACCCGACCGACATCGCCGATGTGACAGGTGCTTATTATCATTATCTGATCAACGGCCATGATAGCATGGGCAACTGGACCGGTATTTTCAAACCCGGCGAGCGGGTGCGGCTTCGCATCATCAATGCCGCTGCGATGAGCAATTTCAACATTCGCGTTCCCGGCCTGCCGATGACGATTGTTGCCGCTGATGGCCTGCCGCTGACGCCGGTTGAAACCGACGAGTTTCAGATTGCGGTCGCCGAGACGTGGGACGTGGTTATCGAGCCGAAGGAAGCCACAGCTTACGCCTTCATTGCCGAAGCCATCGACCGCTCCGGCCAGTGCCGAGCGACGTTGGCCCCACAAATGGGGATGACAGCCCCGATCCCCGCACTGCGCGAGCGTCCGCTACTGACCATGAAAGATATGGGCATGGATCATGGCAGCGGTGGCGGTGACATGGCGGGTATGGATCATAGCAAAATGACCCCTGAAGAAATGGCTGCAATGGATGGCGGGATGGGAGCGATGGATCATGGCTCCATGAACATGCGTGATCCTTCGGTCGCGCCGCAGGTTAAAATGGGGCCGGGTGTGGCCAGCCTTGCGCCGATGCCAATGGATCGCAATGCCGAACGGCCAACAGGGCTTGAGAAAGTTCCCCACCGCGTGCTGACATTGAGCCAGTTGCGGGCTCTGGAACCCAATCCCGACAAGCGCAAGCCATCGCGCGAGATCGACGTCCATCTGACGGCTAATATGGAACGCTATATGTGGTCGATGGACGGTGAGTCCTATAGCGATAAAACCGAACCGCTGCCCTTCCGTCATAACGAGCGTGTGCGGGTGAATCTCATCAACCACACGATGATGCCGCACCCCATCCATTTGCACGGTCATTTCTTTGAGGTCGTGAACGGACAGAAGGGTCAATATCCGCGCAAGAATGTCGTGAATGTGCTGCCGGGTGCCAAAGTGACGTTCGATTTTACGGCAGACGCGATGGGCGACTGGGCGTTTCACTGTCACATGCTGATGCACATGCACGCTGGGATGTTTCGCGTCGTCACTGTGCGGCATGAGGAGGGCGGCGAATGAAACGCACTCTCCTACTTTCAGCCGCGATGCTGCTGCCATCGGCGGCTTACGCAGAGCAAGACCATTCGGCGCATCAAGGGCATGACATGCCCGCTGAACAGACCAAGGCCGAGGCACCGCCCGTAGCAACCGATCCACATGCCGGTCACGACATGGGGAACATGGAGGAGGTTCCGGCAGAACCCGCCGATCCCCATGCCGGACATGACATGAGCGCGATGCCCGCTGATGATAGCGCAGAGAGCGATGTCGGCGAAGCCTCAGCGCCTGCGCCTCCCGGCGATCATGCCGCAGATGCGGTTTTTGGCGCGGAAGTCATGGCGCGGTCGCGCAAGGAGCTGGCATATGAAGTCGGCGGTATGGGCTATTCGCTGGTCATGCTCGATTTGGCCGAAGTCGGCTTTCAGAATGGCCGCGAAACCTACCGGTTCGAGGGCGAAGCCTTTACCGGCGGCAACATCAACCGTTTTGGCGTCAAGTTTGAGGGCGAAGGCGCATTCGGTGGGCGTCTCGATGACCTTGAACTGCAAGCCCTCTATTCGCGCGCCATTGCGCCTTACTGGAATCTGCAAGCAGGCGTCCGCCACGACATCAAACCTGATCCGTCGCGCACCTACCTAGTTGCGGGAGTCGAGGGTATCGCTCCTTATTGGTTCAAGGTGAATGCCGCGACGTTCCTGTCGAACAAGGGTGAAGTCCGCGCGCGCGTCGAAGCGTCCTATGACCAGCGCATCACCCAGAAACTGATTTTGCAACCGCGTGTCGAGGCCAATTTCTCTTTTCAGGATATACCGGCCATCGGCGTTGGCTCTGGCTTGACCGACTTTGAAGCAGGCTTGCGCCTGCGCTATGAAATCAAACAAGAAATTGCGCCTTACATCGGCGTTGAATGGCGCAAACAGACAGGCGTAACCGCGCGATTTGCTAGAATTGCTGGTGAAGACCCTGATACGGTCAGCCTGGTTGCCGGGATAAGGATCTGGTTCTGAGCAGCACCCGCACCCGCATCCATCTTACCGCCAGCCGCATCCACAAATGGCTGGCGCTGATTATCGGCGCACAGCTTTTGATCTGGTTCGCCAGCGGCGTTATCATGAGCTTTTTGCCGATCGACAAAGTGCGCGGTGAGCATCTGGTCGACCGTGAGACGGTGATGACCATTCCGGCAGGCATGAGCCTTGCCAACCCAGCAAAGATCATGGCCAGCGCAGGCGCGTCAGTTAAGTCGATCAATTGGCACATGATGGGTGACCGCGCAGTTGCCGAGGTGACGACCGCTGACGGTATCAAGCTCTTTGATGCCCAAACGGGCGCGCTCATACCGCCGGTCGGTGCCGCTCAAGCAACGGCCATCGCGAATGCCGCGTGGAAGTCAGCCGCGAAGCCGGTTTCCAAAGCATCGCGCGTCACGAC
>NCJG01000002.1 GCA_002282385.1 Sphingomonadales bacterium 39-57-19
ACCAACCTCTTGACCCAAAACCCGCAACGCGGGATATGACAACCACCCGGGTCACTTCTCAGTGAAAATAACGGGTCACTTCTCAACGACAATCAACAGGCCCACCCCTAACCCCTCCCGCCTGCGGGAGGGGAATCTTAGCTCGCTTTTTCCAACATCGGTTTCAGATAATGCCCCGTGTAGCTCGCGGCGACCTTTACCACATCTTCGGGCGTGCCTTCGGCGACGATCTCGCCGCCTTTCACGCCGCCTTCGGGGCCGAGGTCGATGATCCAGTCCGCGGTCTTAATGACGTCGAGATTATGTTCGATGACCACCACGCTGTTGCCCTGTTCCACCAAACGGTGGAGCACTTCGAGGAGTTTGCGGACATCCTCAAAATGCAGGCCGGTGGTGGGCTCGTCCAGAATATACAAAGTCTGGCCGGTGGACCGGCGGCTTAGTTCCTTGGCGAGTTTGACGCGTTGCGCTTCGCCGCCCGATAGGGTCGTGGCCTGTTGCCCGACCTTGACATAGCCAAGCCCAACCTCCGCCAGCATGGCCATTTTGTCGCGGATCGGGGGGACGGCCTTGAACACCTCCACCGCGTCCTCCACCGTCATGTCGAGCACGTCGGCGATCGACAGGCCCTTCCATTTGACCTCCAGCGTTTCGCGGTTGTAGCGTTTGCCGTTGCATTCCTCGCACGTCACATAGACGTCGGGCAGGAAGTGCATTTCGATCTTGATCAGGCCATCGCCGCTGCATGTTTCGCAGCGGCCGCCCTTGACGTTGAAGCTGAAACGGCCCGGTTTATAGCCGCGCGCGGCGCTTTCGGGCAATTGGGCGAACCAGTCACGGATGTTCGTGAACGCGCCGGTATAGGTCGCGGGGTTCGAACGCGGGGTGCGGCCAATGGGGGATTGGTCGATGTCGATCACCTTGTCGCAATGTTCAAGGCCGGTGACCTTGTCATGCGCGCCCGCGATGACGCGCGCGCCATTCAGGCTGCGGGCCGCAGAGGCATAAAGCGTGTCGATGGTGAAGCTTGACTTGCCCGAGCCCGATACGCCGGTGATGCAGGTGAATGTGCCAAGCGGAATGCTCGCGGTGACATTCTTTAGGTTGTTCGCGCGGGCATTGTGGACGGTCAGCTTCTTCTTATTGCCCTTGCGCCGGGTCTTGGGCACCGCAATCTCGCGCGTGCCGTTGAGGTACGCGGCGGTCAGGCTGTCTTTCGACTTCAGGATTTGTTTCAACGTGCCTTCGGCCATGACGGTGCCGCCATGGACACCCGCGCCGGGGCCAAGATCAACCACCCAGTCGGCGGTGCGGATCGCGTCTTCGTCATGCTCAACCACGATGACGGTGTTGCCCAAATCGCGCAGGCGGCGCAGCGTGGCGAGCAGGCGGTCATTGTCCTTCTGGTGCAAACCGATGCTGGGCTCATCCAGCACATAAAGCACGCCCGACAGGCCGGAGCCGATTTGGCTGGCGAGGCGGATGCGCTGGCTCTCCCCGCCGGACAAGGTGCCGCTGGTCCGGTCGAGGTTGAGATAATCGAGCCCGACATTGTTGAGGAAGCCCAACCGTTCGTTGATTTCCTTCAGGATCGCCTTGGCAATCTGCTGCTGCTGGTTGGTCAGCGTTTGGTCGACGCTGCCGAACCACTCCAGCGCGTCGCCCACGCTCATCTTCGTCGGGGTAGCGATGTCGACGCCCGCGATTTTGACCGAAAGCGCCTCGGGCTTGAGGCGCGCGCCGTGGCAGGTTTCGCACGGTTGCGAGGTCTGGTATTTGCTCAGCTCCTCGCGCATCCACGCGCTGTCGGTTTGCAGCAAGCGGCGGTTGAGATTGCCGATGACGCCCTCAAACGCCTTGCGCACCGTATATTCCTTGCGCCCGTCCTTAAACGTCAGCTCCACCGCCATGCCGCCGGTGCCGTGCAGGATGATGAGCTTCTGTTCGGGGAGCAGATCCTCCCACGCGGTATCGAGGTTGAAGCCATACGCCTTCGCCAGGCTGGACAGCACTTGCATATAATAGGGGCTGGGCGGGTTTGATTTCGCCCAAGGCACAATCGCGCCTTTCTTCAACGACAGATGTTCGTTCGGCACCACCAGTTGCGGGTCAAACTCCTGCCGCTCGCCAAGGCCATCGCAATCGGGGCAGGCGCCTTGCGGGGCGTTGAACGAGAACAGACGCGGCGCGATTTCGGCAATGGTAAAGCCGCTGACGGGGCAGGCGAATTTCTCGGAAAACACAATGCGGTTGGCGGGCAGGCCCGTGCCCTTCATCTTGGCTTTGGCCGAACCGCCTTCGCCTTCAACCGTAAGCCCTGAGCCTGTCGAAGGGCGGCTGTCGGCATTGCCGGTTTGCAATTCCGCCACCGTAGTGTCGGCCAAATCCACAAAGGCCAAGCCATCCGCAAGTTTCAACGCCGCTTCAAAGCTTTCGGCCAAACGTTGCTGGATGCCGTCCTTGACGACGATACGGTCCACCACGACCTCAATGTCATGCTTATATTTCTTGTCGAGCGCGGGCGCGTCTTCGATGGCGTACATTTCGCCGTCGATACGCACGCGGGTGTAGCCGGAACGCTGCCACTCGGCGAGTTCCTTGCGATATTCGCCCTTGCGGCCCTGCACCACGGGGGCGAGCAAGAACGCGCGCGTGCCCTCTGGCAAGGCCATGACGCGGTCGACCATCTGGCTGACCGTTTGCGCGGTGATCGGCAGGCCCGTCGCGGGCGAATACGGCACGCCGACACGCGCCCATAACAGCCGCATATAATCGTAAATCTCGGTCACCGTCGCGACGGTCGAGCGCGGGTTGCGCGACGTTGTCTTCTGCTCAATGGAGATCGCTGGCGACAAGCCCTCAATATGTTCGACATCGGGCTTTTGCATCATCTCCAGAAACTGGCGCGCATAAGCGGACAGCGATTCGACATAACGCCGCTGCCCCTCGGCATAGATGGTGTCGAACGCGAGGCTGGATTTGCCCGAACCGGACAGCCCGGTGATGACGATCAGCTTATCGCGTGGAAGGTCGATATCGACGCCCTTGAGATTATGCTCGCGCGCACCGCGCACCTTAATATGGGTGAGTGACATGAAGTAGATTGTTCCAGATTTGTTCTAAAAGCGCAAGTGCGCGAGTCTCATCCCGGAATGGGCCGAAGATTAACCAAATTCAAGGCAGGTTTTTACCTCATCTTGCATGCGCATATCACGCGCGCGGCGAAGGGGGCACTGCCATGTTTTGATACAGCTTAACCGCTGGATTAACTTTCCACTTCTAACGCCGGGCATTCCATGCTTGTGTGTGGCATGACTTTAGAAACAGCATCCGAACCCATCGCTACCCCCGCCGCCACTATGGTGATTTTTCGCCAAAACCCCGATGGCGGTGCGCCATTGTTGCTAATGGTCGAACGTATCAAGGCCATGGCTTTTGCCGGCGGTGCGGCGGTTTTCCCGGGTGGGAAGGTCGATCCGGCGGATTTCGATTATGCCGAAATGCTGGGCGGCCCTCTGCCATTGGACGAGGCCGCGGCGCGGCTGGCGGCGATCCGCGAGACGATTGAGGAGGCCGGGCTTGCGCTTGGGCTCAAGGGTGTTGATGACCCCGCCGATTGCGATGCCCCGCGCGCGGCGCTGCATGATGGGGAAAGCCTGCAAGCCATATGCAACCGCTTTGGCTGGGAACCCGATTTTGACCAGCTTGTGCCATGGTCACGCTGGCGGCCACCAGCGTTTGAGCGGGCATCGCGGGTTTTCGATACGCGTTTCTATTTGGTGAACGCAGGTAATACCACACCGCTGGCGACCGTCGACCACACCGAAAACCGTGCGCTGTTTTGGGCCAGCGCGGCAGAGGTTTTGGAAAAAGCCGACAAGGGCGAGGTGAAGATTATCTTCCCGACGCGCCGCAATCTGGAGCGGCTGGCGATGTTTGGTGACTTTGACTCTGCTGCCGCGCACGCGGCGGCGCATCCGGTTTCCACGGTCCTGACCTATATCGATAAGCGCGAAGACGGAAACTGGCTCTGCATCCCCGACGGCCATGGCTATCCCGTGCTTCAGGAGTCGCTCGACCAGGCAATGCGCGGCTAATGGCGATGCTCGCGCAACTGCAGGGGTTGATCGGTATCGCGGTCATATTGTTGATGGCGTGGGGATTTTCCGAACAGCGCAAGGCATTTCCGGGCTGGCGCTGGGTCGGTGGCGCGTTGCTGCTGCAAATATTGATCGCTTTGGTGATCGTGCGGGTGCCCTTTGTGTGGGACGTTATCATGCTCGCCAATTATGCGGTTATGGCGGTCGAAAAGGCGACCTTGGTCGGTTCAAGCTATATGTTCGGCTATACCGGCGGCGGGGCGATGCCGTTCGTGCTGAAGGAAGGCGCAAGCCCTCCGCTGATTATTGCCTTCCAAATATTGCCGCTGGTCATCGTTTTCTCGGCGCTATCCGCATTATTGTGGCACTGGAAAATCCTGTCGATCATCGTGCGCGGGTTAAGCTGGGCGATGCAAAAGACGATGGGGGTAAGCGGCGTCGTTGGCTTGAGCGCCGGCGCAAATATCTTCTTGGGCGTCGTTGAGGCGCCTCTGGTCGTCCGCGCCTATTTTGAGAAAATGAGCCGCAGCGAATTGTTCATGGTCATGGTGCTGGCGATGTCGACAATTTCCGGCGCGATCCTGATCCTTTATGCGCAGACACTGTCCAAAACGGTTCCTGACGCTGTCGGTCATATGATTTCGGCATCTTTGATTGTGCTGCCCGCGTCGATCTTGATAGCCCGGCTGATGGTGCCGGGCGCGGGGGACACCCAGATGGATCCTGATGACACCAGCTTGAAATATGAAAGCAGCATCGATGCGGTTATCACCGGGACGATGGACGGGGTTCAGCTGTTCCTTGCGGTTATCGGTATCATCATCGTGGTGTTTGCGCTGGTTGCTTTGGTTGACCAGATGCTGACCGTCTTGCCCTTGGTCGACGGGACAGCATTGACGCTGCGCCGGATGTTTGGCTGGCTGTTTGCGCCATTGATGTGGGCAATCGGCGTGCCGTGGGACGAGGCAGGAACTGCAGGCGGGCTGATGGGAACAAAGGCGATATTGAATGAATATGTCGCCTATCTCGACATGGCGGCATTGGCCGATGGCACCTTGGGCCCGCGCAGCAAGCTGATTGTCACTTATGCCTTATGCGGATTTGCCAACTTGGCCAGCATCGGACTGCTCGTGTCGACGATCGGTACCTTATGCCCCGCACGCCGCACCGAAGCGGCGTCATTGGGTATGAAAAGCTGGGTCGCAGGCAATCTCGCCTCTGCGATGACAGGGGCGATGATTGGCCTTGTTACGGCGGTTTAGCGGGTCGCCGCCCCCAACCTCTCCCGCCTGCGGGAGGGGCGTTAGCGGTACTCTAAATCAATCCTCAGGCGCGATGGTGACGATTAGGCCGTCAAGCGCATCGGTCACAGGAACCTGACACGACAGGCGTGAGGTTTCGTTGCGGTGGTCGGTGCTGTCGAGCAAGTCGTTTTCGTCTTCGCTCATCTTGGGCAGGCGATCGGCAAAAGCGGGATCTACATGGATGTGGCAGGTCGCGCACGAGCAGCAACCGCCGCACAATGCCAACAATTCGTCAAAGCCATTGTCGCGGATGACTTCCATCAGGCTCAGGCCATTTTCAGCCTCAACTTCGCGGCCTTGGCCATCGCGTGAAATTACTGTGATTTTAGCCATGAAAATGCTCCCTAAACCCGTGTTTCGGCCCGCCTGATAAGTTGCCGACGTCATAATGTGAAGCGCTAATTTAATGGGGATAAGTCGGGCGGCGCACTTGGCCAAAGCGGTGGCGGCGCTTATGTCCGGACCGAACAGAATCAGAAAGACCGTCCATGACCGAAAATCGCCACGCCCCTGTTATCATTATCGGTTCCGGTCCCGCCGGATACACCGCGGCGGTCTATGCCGCGCGCGCCAACCTGACGCCCATGATGATTACCGGTGTTGAAATCGGCGGGCAATTGATGACCACGACCGAAGTCGACAACTGGCCGGGTGATGATGCGGGTGTCATGGGCCCCGAGTTGATGGAACGGATGCGCAAGCACGCCGAACGTTTCGGCACGCGGATTGAAAATGACTATATTGAAAAGGTCGATTTTTCGAAGCGGCCCTTTGTCCTGACGGGCGGCGCGGGTGATTACACCGCCGACGCGGTCATCATCGCCACAGGGGCAAGCGCGCAATATCTCGGCCTGCCGAGCGAAACTGCGTTCATGGGCAAGGGCGTATCGGCCTGCGCAACCTGCGACGGCTTTTTCTATCGCAACAAGCCCGTCGCCGTTATCGGCGGCGGCAACACTGCGGTCGAAGAAGCTTTATACCTCGCCAATATCGCAAGCCATGTGACTTTGGTCCACCGCCGCGACAAGTTGAAGGCGGAGAAGATATTGCAAGACCGCCTGTTCGCCCGCGAAGCCGAAGGCAAAATTACGATCAAATGGAACCACACATTGGATGAGGTTCTGGGCGATGCGATGGGTGTCACGGGCATGCGCATCGCCGCGACCGACGGCAGCGGCACCGAGGATATCGAATTGCACGGTGTCTTCATCGCCATCGGGCACAAGCCAAATACCGGCATTTTCGAAGGGCATCTGGATATGGCTGGCGGCTATATCAAGGTCCGTGGCGGTGCAGAGGGTCAGGCAACGGAAACCAGCATCCCCGGCGTATTTGCCTGCGGCGATGTGATGGACCACATCTATCGCCAAGCATGCACCAGCGCAGGCACGGGCTGTATGGCTGCATTGGATGCGGAGCGGTTTATCGACGCTGTTGCGTAAATTGGCGGGCGCATAAGCCACGGCGCCCTCCACGCCATAAACCCCCATATGCCGCCCGTCCGCAAGATGCGGTTGCATGTCCATGCTGTGTGAGATAGCTAACACAGCTTATCGGAGGGAAGATCTATGGCATTTGATCCAGCGACAGAGACCGCGCGTTATATTGACAGTCTGGGGCCAGAGGCGCTGCAAAAGGCCGAAAGCTATACCATCGCCACGCATTGGATGTTGTTGGCGGGGTTGGTTGTCACCGCGATTGTAACGTGGATTATTGTACGCTCGGGCCTGCTCGACCGCCTGTCGGCGAAAATGCAAAATCGCGGTTGGGCATTGCGCACATGGACAATCTGCGTCGCCTTTTTCGTCATTTCGGCCGTCATCAGCCTGCCCTGGGGCATTTATGAGCAATGGGGTTTTGAACGATCCTATGGCCGGACGGACCAGCCATTGTCTGATTTCCTCGCGCAAAATGCCATTGGCATAACGGTGTCGAGCATATTGGGCGGGCTGTTCTTTCTCGGCGTCTATGCGCTTATCCGCCGTGCGGGCAAAACATGGTGGATATGGTCCGGCGGCCTTGCGGCTTTTGCAGCGGCGGCGACGATATTGCTCGCGCCTGTGGTGATTGAACCGATGTTCAACGAATATAAGCCAGTTCCAGCGGGTCCGGTGCGGACGGCGTTGCTTGAAATGGCGGACGAAGCCAATATTCCGCATGACCGTGTGCTGATGTTTGATGGCTCACGCCAATCGAACAACTTCACCGCCAATGTCTCTGGCGTTTTTGGTTCGGCGCGGATTGCGATATCCGACGTTGCGCTCAAGCAGGCGTCATTGGACGAGGTGAAGGCCGTAACAGGGCATGAGATTGGGCATTATGTTCTTGGCCATGTCTGGCGGATGGTCTTCGCCATTGTGTTCATTGCGATGCTTGGCTTTTTTCTGGCCGACCGATTGTTCAACCGGGTCGCGGCCTTATTTGGCAGCAAAGCGACCGTCGGCGACCCCGAAGGATTACCGATATTGTTGCTGATCGTCCCGGTTCTGGGCCTGTTTGCGCAGCCGGTGGTCAACAGCGTGACGCGTGTCGGCGAGAGCGAGGCGGACGCTTATTCGCTTCGGACGGCGAATTTGCCCGATGCGCTTGCAGGCGCGTTGGTGAAGACCGCCGAATATCGCTACCCGCGGCCATCGGCGTTGCAAGAAGTGATATTCTACTCGCACCCGTCAGTCGAAAACCGCGTGCGCCGCGCGATGGAGTGGAAAGCGGAGCAGCTTAAAAAAGCGGCGCCGCGTTAGGCCGCCGCTTTCTTCTCCTGCCGGAATTTGTGCAGCAATGGCTCGGTATAGCCATTGGGTTGCGCCACGCCTTCGAAGATGAGCGCACGGGCGGCTTTCAATGCGATGCTGCCCGGTATCAGCTTTTCGTAAAGCGGATCGCTGGCATTTTGCGCGTCGACCTTCGCCGCCATCTTGGTCAGCGCGGCGTCCACCTGCGCCTCGGTCGCAATGCCGTGCAGCAGCCAGTTGGCGATATGCTGCGACGAAATACGCAAAGTGGCGCGGTCTTCCATCAGGCCGATGTCGTGAATGTCGGGCACCTTTGAACAGCCGACGCCTTGGTCAATCCAGCGGACGACATAGCCAAGGATGCCCTGTGCGTTATTCTCAAGCTCTTGCGTGACCTCTTCATCGGACCAATTATGGCCGGCGGGCGCAACGGGAATGGTCAACAAGGGATCAAGGCCCGGCGTCGGTTCCTGTGCCAATTCAGCCTGCCGCGCAAAGACGTCAAACTGGTGATAATGCATCGCGTGCAACGTTGCTGCGGTGGGTGAGGGGACCCATGCGGTGTTGGCGCCAGCGCGCGGATGCCCGATTTTCTGCACCATCATGTCGGCCATCATATCAGGCGCGGCCCACATGCCTTTGCCGATTTGCGCTTTGCCCGAAAGGCCGCAGGCAAGGCCGATTTGGACATTGCGCGCTTCATAGGCTTGGATCCAGCTGCTGGCTTTCATCTCCGCCTTGCGGATCATGGGGCCCGCCTGCATCGCGGTGTGCATTTCGTCGCCGGTGCGATCAAGGAAGCCGGTGTTGATGAAGACGATGCGGTCTTTGACGGCGTGAATGCACGCCGCGAGATTGGCGCTGGTGCGGCGTTCTTCGTCCATCACGCCGACCTTGATGGTGTGGCGCGCAAGGCCAAGCAGATTTTCAACCGCATCGAACAATGCGTTGGTCAGCGCGGCTTCTTCTGGGCCGTGCATCTTGGGCTTTACGATGTAGATTGAACCTGCGCGGCTGTTGCGATGCGTGCCAAGACCTTTCAGGTCATGCAGCGCGCATAAAGAGGTGAACAACGCATCGAGAATGCCTTCGGGTGCTTCGCTGCCATCGGGCAACAGCACCGCCGGGTTGGTCATCAGATGCCCGACATTGCGCACGAACATCAGGCTGCGGCCAGCAAGGGTGAGGCCGTCATAATTGCGGTCCGCCTCAAGCGCGCGGGTCATTGTCCGCCCGCCTTTGTCAAAGGACGCAACCAGATCACCACGCATTAGGCCAAGCCAGTTGGTGTAGGCCGCAACCTTGTCCTGCGCATCCACGGCAGCGACCGAGTCTTCCAAATCGATGATTGTGGTCAGCGCAGCTTCAAGGATGACATCGGCGATATGCAGTGCGTCGGTGGCGCCGATGGGGTGCGCGGGATCGACCAATATCTCGATATGCAGGCCATTTTGTTTGAACAGATAGCGTTTCGTGTCCCCCGATGCGGTTTGCGTAACGAAGAAATCGGACGTCCCGCCGGACAGGACGGCTTCCCAACCGGGGATGCTGTGGTTCAGGAAATTGCGCGCATAGGCAATGACGGCCGCACCGCGATCCGCATCATACCCACCTGCGCGGGCTGGCGGGGCATCGAGCGCATCGGTGCCATATAAGGCATCATATAGGCTGCCCCAACGCGCGTTCGCGGCGTTGAGCACGAAGCGGTCGTTGAGGCTCGGCACAACAAGCTGCGGCCCCGCCATTGTCGCGATTTCCGCGTCGACATTTTGCGTGCCAATGGCAAAGGGCGCTGGTTCGGAAACGAGATAGCCAATGTCACGCAAAAATGCCTGATAGGCGGGCATATCGCTGATCGGTCCGGGGTTCGCCTTGTGCCAGGCATCGATTTGCGTTTGCAGCGCGTCGCGTTTGGCGAGCAGTGCGCGGTTTACCGGTACAAACCGCGCCAGAATATCGGATAGCCCGGACCATAAAGCATCAGCGGCTATGCCCGTGCCCGACAGCGCGCGGCTTTCAATGAAAAGCGCGAGTTCATCGGCGACCTGCAGGTTTGCGCGGCTTACATATTCAGTCATGACTTTGGCTCCAGTGGGACGTGGTGCCTGGGGAGATATTGTTGTGATTGCCGCCTCTCTAGCGATAGTTTGGACGGTGCAAAAGCGTTTAATTGCGGGTAAGGGCTGGCCCATGAAACTGACCAAGCATCTTGTTGAAAAGCCATGGGCCCGCGCAGATATCCCGACGCAACATTGTTGATCGCCCGCTAAACATCATTATCACTCGGCCACGCGGGGTTGTGGGTGGCATTGCGTTTTTTAACTGCCTGATCCGGAAAGCATTATGGAAATTTTCTTCGCATCTACCTTGCTTGTTGCTGTTGCCGAAATCGGCGACAAGACAATGCTGCTCGCCATATTGCTGGCAACACGGTTTAAAAAGCCGCTGCCGGTCATCGCTGGCATTTTTGCCGCCACAATGGCCAATCATGCGCTCGCGGCTTGGGCGGGCAGTGCGCTTGCCAGTGTCTTCATGAGCGACACATTTCGCATCGCGGTGGCCATTGGTTTCATCCTGATGGCGGCGTGGACGCTTATTCCAGATAAGGTGGATGACGATATGAAAGTCGCATCGCAGCGCGGGGCATTTGTGGCGACGACAATCGCGTTTTTCCTCGTCGAGATGGGCGATAAGACGCAAGTCGCAACAATCGCACTTGGCGCACAATATCATGCCGTGCTGGTGGTTGCGGCGGGAACAACATTGGGCATGATGATCGCCAATGTCCCTGCGGTCTATCTGGGCGAGAAGCTGGTGGAAAAGGTTTCGCTGCGCATTGTGCACAGGATTGCGGCGTCGATGTTCCTCTTTCTGGGGCTTTGGCAGTTGTGGGAGTTGTCGAACCCCGCCTAAGCTGTTAGGCGCGCGGCGGATATTCAGCTTCGGAAAATGATATGACCAAAGACAGCGTTAAAAAAGTCGTCCTCGCATATTCGGGCGGGCTCGACACCAGCGTCATCCTGAAATGGCTACAGGTGGAATATGGCTGCGAAGTCGTCACCTTTACCGCCGATTTGGGGCAGGGCGAAGAGCTTGGGCCAGCACGCGAAAAGGCTGTGCTGATGGGCGTGCCCGATCACCATATCTACATCGATGATTTGCGCGAAGAATTTGTGCGCGATTTCGTTTTCCCGATGATGCGCGCCAATGCGCGGTATGAAGGCGACTATTTGTTGGGCACATCGATTGCCCGTCCGCTTATTTCGAAGCGGTTGATCGAAATTGCCGCCGAAACCGGCGCGGACGCGATTGCACATGGCGCAACGGGCAAGGGTAATGATCAGGTGCGGTTCGAACTTTCGGCTTATGCGCTGAACCCCGACATCAAGGTGATTGCGCCTTGGCGTGAGTGGGACCTGACGAGCCGGACACGGCTGATCGAATGGGCAGAGCAGCACCAGATTCCCGTGCCCAAGGACAAGCGCGGCGAAAGCCCGTTTTCGACCGACGCCAACCTGCTGCACACATCATCCGAAGGCAAAGTGCTTGAGGACCCGTGGGATGAGACACCCGATTATGTGTACTCGCGCACCGTCAATCCAGAAGATGCGCCCGACACGCCCGAATATATCACCATCGATTTTGAAAAGGGCGATGGTGTCGCGCTGAACGGCGAAGCGATGTCGCCCGCGACCTTGCTTGCTGCGCTGAATGATCTTGGCCGCAAGCATGGCATTGGCCGCCTTGATCTGGTCGAGAATCGCTTTGTCGGCATGAAATCACGCGGCATGTATGAAACACCCGGCGGCGAGATTTATGCCCGTGCCCATCGCGGTATTGAAAGCATCACGCTCGACCGCGGCGCAGCGCATCTTAAGGATGAGCTGATGCCGAAATATGCCGAGCTTATCTATAATGGCTTTTGGTTCTCGCCCGAGCGCGAGATGCTGCAAGCCGCGATTGACCATTCGCAGACCTTGGTGTCCGGCACCGTGCGGCTGAAACTGTATAAGGGTCTGGCCAGTGTGGTTGGCCGCAAATCGCCCAACAGCCTGTACAGCGAAAAAGTTGTGACATTTGAGGACGACGCCGGCGCCTATGACCAAAAGGACGCAGCGGGCTTCATCAAACTGAACGCACTTCGTCTGCGTTTGCTGGGGCAGCGTAAAGCGTAATTTCGCAGAAAAACGTCATCCTGAACTTGTTTCAGGATAACATGCAACGGTGACGCGTTATCCTGAAACAAGTTCAGGATGACGATTGCTGGCTATTCCGCCGTAAACGCGACGCCACTTTAACCGTCCGATTAAGTCTGATAGGCTCTCCTTTAGGAAGAGGAGAGTCGATATGCATGATTTGGTCATTCGCGGTGGAACCGTGGTGGATGGCACGGGCGCGCCGCGCTTTGTTGCCGACGTTGCGGTGGATGGCGGCATCATTACCGCTATGGGCCAAATCAGCGCTTCGGGTCGCGAAGAGATTGATGCTTCGGGTAAAATTGTCGCGCCTGGTTTTGTTGATATCCATACCCATTATGACGGCCAGGCAACGTGGGACAGCGAGATGGGTCCGTCGAGCTGGCATGGCGTCACCACGGTTGTCATGGGCAATTGCGGCGTTGGCTTTGCGCCCGCGAAAAAGGACAAGCATGATTGGTTGATCGGCCTGATGGAGGGTGTCGAGGATATTCCCGGCACCGCATTGGCCGAGGGAATGAAATGGGATTGGGAGAGCTTTCCCGATTATCTTGACGCGCTCGAACGTCTGCCGCGCACGATCGATATTGGCACGCAAGTTCCGCACGGCGCGTTGCGCGCCTTTGTCATGGGACAGCGCGGCGCGGATAATGAGGAGCCAACCGAAGCCGACATCGCCGAAATGGCGCGGCTGGTGGAGGAAGGCTTGCGCGCAGGCGCTTTGGGTTTTTCCACATCCCGCACGGTGTTGCATAAATCGATTGATGGCGAACTTGTCCCCGGGACCACCGCGACCGAACCCGAGCTGGTGGGCATCGGCCGCGCCATGGGCAAAGTCGGGCACGGGGTGTTTGAGCTGACCACCGATTTCTTGGAAGAATGGGACGAGTTCGGCTGGATGGGTCGGTTAAGCCGCGAGACGGGGCTGCCCATCGCCTTCACCATGTTGCAATCGCCCATCAAGCAAATGCCGTGGACCGAACAAATGGCGGCGATGTGCAACGCCAACGACAATGGCGCGAACCTCGTCGCGGCGATTGGCCTGCGCGGTATCGGCGTCATCATGAACTGGCGCGGCACGGTGCACCCATTCATGCGCAAGCCAAGCTGGCAGAAAATCGCCGGACTGTCGTGGGACGAACAAAAGGCAAAATTGTCCGACCCGGCGTTTAAGGCAGCGATGTTGGCGGAGGATAATTTGCCGCCGCCGTCGCCTGATATGGCCCCATTCTTCATGCTGGTGACGGCCGCTTGGGCCATGCAATTCCCGCTCGGCGATGGCTTTAGCTATGAACCGACACGCGAAGAAAGCGTCTTTGGCTTTGCGCAAGCCGCGGGCAAAGAAAGCGCCGAATATGCCTAAGTTGATGGCCGACGATGGCAACGGCATGATTTACCTGCCGATATTGAATTATATGGATGGCAATTTGGACTTCACCAAAGAGCTGCTCCAACGTGACGATATCGTCGCGTCGCTCTCCGACGGCGGCGCACATTGCGGGACGATTTGCGACGCGGCGTCACCGACATTCCTGCTCAGTTACTGGGCGCGCGATCGTAAGGCCGGAACAATACCGCTCGAACTGGCCGTCAAACGGCAATGCCACGATACGGCGCGGCTTTATGGACTGAATGATCGCGGTGTGCTGAAACCGGGTTATCTGGCGGATATCAACGTTATCGATTTTGATGCGTTGAAATTGTTGAAGCCATGGCTGGCGTTCGACCTGCCCGCCGGTGGCAAGCGCTTGCTGCAAAAGGCTGACGGCTATGCCGCGACGATTAAATCGGGCGTGGTCACGTTCCGTGATGGCGCGATGACGGGCGCATTGCCCGGTATCGTAGTGCGCGGTCCGCAGAGCATCGATATGGCGGAAGCCGCGGAGTGACCCCTTGAGGGGATTGTGACGCTGCAAATATTAAGACCCTGAAACAAGTTCAGGGTGACGGTGAAAGGAAACAGCTGTTTGCCACTTCGTCATGCTGAACTTGTTTGTGCGATGCACGCCTTCGGCTCCAGCATCTTAATTTTTAACGGTCCGTCCGATTACACCCGCATTGGCATCAAAACATACAGCGCCGCTGACTTGTCATTCTCGCGAATGAGCGTTGGGGCGCTGGCGTCGGCCAAGTGAAGCTCGACGATGTCGCCTTCGATTTCGCCAAGAATGTCCATCAAATAACGCGCGTTAAAGCCGATTTCAAAACCGTCGCTGCTATATTGGCCCGACACTTCTTCGGCGGCTGTGCCGTTTTCAGGGCTGGTGACCGACAAAGTGATCTTGTCTTTATCGAGCGCCATTTTGACAGCGCGGGTTTTTTCGGTGGCGATGGTCGCCACGCGGTCAACGCCTTGGCTGAATGCCTTGGGGTCGATGCGCAACAGCTTGTCATTCGCGGTTGGAATGACGCGGCTGTAATCGGGGAATGTGCCGTCGATCAGCTTTGATGTCAGGATGACGCTGTCAAAGGTGAAGCGGATTTTGCTCGCCGACAGATCGATCTGGATGACATTGCCGCCGCTTTCGTCAAGCAGCTTGCGGATTTCGGCGACGCATTTGCGTGGCACGATGATGTCGGGCATATTTTCTGCACCAGCCGGACGCGGCAGCGTGACGCGGGCGAGACGGTGGCCATCGGTGGCCGCTGCCTTCAATACAGGATCGGCATCGTCGGTGACGTGCAGGAAAATACCGTTGAGATAATAACGCGTTTCTTCGGTCGATATCGCAAAGCGTGTTTTGTCGATGATCTGGATCAGCGAACTTGCGGGAATTTCGAACGAGGTGGGCAATTCGCCCTCTGCGATTGTTGGGAAATCCTCACGCGGCAGCGTTGCGAGCGAGAAGCGCGCGCGGCCAGCGTTCACCGCCATGCGGCCATCCGCGGCGTGCAATTGGACTTGCGAACCTTCGGGCAATTTGCGCGCGATTTCGAACAAGGTGTGCGCCGAAACGGTGGTTGCACCGGGGGTTTCGACATCGGCCGCAAAGGTTTCAACGACCTGCAGATCCAAGTCCGTCGCGGTCAGCTTGATCTTGCCGCCTTCGCTGGCTTCGATCAGGACGTTCGACAAAATGGGAATAGTGTTGCGCCGTTCCACAACGGATTGGACGTGGCTCAGGCTTTTCAGCAGGGTCGCGCGTTCGATCGTGGCTCTCATTCAAATTCCCCTTATCGGGCATGGCGGGCATAAAGCAGCCAAAAATCCCTATTTCTATGGCGACTCTTCCATAACCGCTTTGGCCAGCAGGGCAAGCCGATAGGTTTTGCGTCGAAGAATATCCTGTGGAATAAGGCCATTATGACGATTTCAACGAACGGTAGACGGCTTTTCATCGCGCGGCATGGGGAGACGGTGTTTAACAAAATTGCGCGGATGCAGGGGCAGGCGGAGCTGCATACCCCGTTGACATGGGAAGGCTGCGTGCAAGCGCGCCTAATGGGCCGTGCGTTGGCAAACTATCTGGGGGATGACCCCACGCCGCAGCTTTGGTCGTCCACCGCTGGGCGCGCGTTGCAGACGCTTGCATTGGTCGCAGAGGAAATCGACGCCGACTGGCACCAAACGATGCGGGACGACCGGCTGCTGGAGATTGACGTCGGTCTTTGGTCGAGCCGGACCTATGCCGACATATCCGCGGAAATCGGCCCAATCGTCGATATCGAGCACAAGCTGTTTTCCGTGCGTCCCGAGGGCGGCGAATTTTACGACGATGTCGCGCAGCGGCTGCGTCACTGGATAGCGGACCAAAGCTTTGAACAGGACATGCTGATCATCTGCCATGGGATGACGGCACGCGTGCTGCGCGGGGTATTGCTGGGGTTGGAGTCCATGGAACGCTTTGGCGCGCCCATCGCCCACAGCCTTGCGCAGGGCAGCATGGTGATGATCCGCGATGGTGTCGAAACGCTGGTGATTGACGGCGACGGCGCAGGGGAACGTGCTTGAAGGTTCGCTTGAGATATCATGTGTTCTCCTGCGAAGGCAGGAGCTCAGAACAACCCGGCGTAGCGCCGCGCTGGATTCCGGCCTACGCCGGAAAGCACATGCTTTTTATGATTGCGTTGACGCTTGCCGCTGCTGCGCCGCTGTCTGCCAAAGACCGGCTTGGCGTATATCAGGGGTGGGCGGCGTTTCGTGACCCTGAAACTTCCCGCTGCTATGCGATTTCCAAGCCCGACGAGACGATACGGCCACCAACGCGGGCGGCTTATCTCTCCATCGGTTTTTGGCCAAAGCGCAGGGTGACGCATCAGCTTTACGTACGGCTGTCGCGCGATCGGGCGGCAAACAGCGGCGTGACACTGAGCGCGGGCGGCAGGCGCTTTCGTTTAAAGGCCGACAGCAGCGCGGCATGGGCGGCGGACCGGCGGATGGACTTGGCGATTATCGCCGCAATCCGCTCGGCAACCTCGCTCAGCATCGAAACGATTGGTCGCGATGGCCGGTCGATTGTCGATGCCTACGCATTGCGCGGTGCGCCCAGTGCAATCGATGCTGCGGCGTTGGGATGTGCTGTGCGATAGCATAGCTGGCATTTCGGCGATTCATTGCGTATAGGCGCGGCCATCATGCAGATTCCCGGCCATATAGACCCCGTTGTCACCCCACGCGCGATTACGCAGCGTGCGGATGGCCGAATTGACCTTTTGGGCTTGAACCATCTCCAAATTCGTCAGCTGTTTGAAGAATCGCAGCTCGATGAAAAAGCCGCAAAGCTACGGTCAAAGCAGGTGTTCCACTGGATCTACCATCGCGGCGTGACCGATTTTGAAGCGATGACCGACATCGCAAAAACCATGCGCCCTTGGCTTGCCGACCGCTTTGTCATTGGCCGGCCAGAGGTCGTCGAGGCGCAGGTTTCAACAGATGGCACGCGCAAATGGCTTTTGCGCACCGATGATGCCCAAGATTATGAAATGGTGTTCATTCCCGATGCGGATCGCGGCACCTTGTGTATCTCATCGCAGGTGGGCTGCACGCTCAACTGCCGTTTCTGCCATACGGGTACGATGCGACTGGTGCGCAACCTGACACCGGGCGAGATTGTCGGGCAGGTCATGCTGGCGCGCGATGCGCTTGGCGAATGGCCAAAGGGCAATATGGCGTCGGTTGCGGACGACGATGATGAAGATGATGATGTCGGCCATTACACCGCCGATGGGCGTATGCTCACGAACATCGTGTTGATGGGCATGGGCGAGCCGCTTTATAATTTCGACAATGTCCGCGACGCGATGAAGATCGTGATGCATGGCGATGGCCTTGGCCTGTCGCGCCGCCGCATTACGCTGTCGACGTCGGGCGTTGTGCCGATGATGGCGCGTGCGGGCGAAGAGATTAACGTGAACCTCGCGGTCTCGCTGCACGCGGTGACAAAGGAAATCCGCGACGAAATCGTCCCCATCAACCGCAAATATGGCATTGATGAACTTTTACGTGCCTGCGCCGAATATCCCGGCGTCAGCAACGCGCGGCGGATCACATTTGAATATGTGATGTTGAAGGACAAGAATGACAGCGACGAAGACGCGCGCGAGCTCGTGAACCTCATCCGCCAGTATAAATTGCCGGCAAAGGTCAATCTGATACCGTTTAACCCATGGCCCGGCGCGATTTATGAATGTTCGGATCCAGAGCGCATCAAGCGTTTTTCCAGCATCATTTTCGAAGCCGGCATCAGCGCGCCCGTGCGCACACCGCGCGGCCGCGATATCATGGCGGCGTGCGGCCAGCTGAAATCCTCCAGCGAAAAGAAAAGCCGCGCCGAACTGGACCGCCTCGCTGAGGAAAAACAGGCGGCGTTAGGGTAAGGCATGGCCGCGCAAGGAGCAGAAGTGAACGGCGGCGTATTTGCCCGCCACAACCGCTTGCCATTTGCCATTGATATCATCACGGGCCTATTGTTCTACTTCGTTGCGAAGTTCACCGATCTGCAGACTGCGGCGATTGTAGGCGTGGTCGTCGGGTTCGGGCTTGTCCTGTTCCAGCGCATAACGAAAATTGATGTCACGGGCGGGCTTGCGCTCTTTGGTATCATGATGCTCTGTATTTCGGCAGGCCTCGCATTTTGGCTGAATGATGATGAATGGATCAAATTACGCGGCACAATCACTGGATTAATCGCCGCCAGTTTCTTCATTATCGATGGCGCGCGGGGCGGGCCATATATCGGCAAGGGGCTGGCGCGGTATATGCCATATTCGGATATCCACGCGGGCCGCTTTGCTATCGTGATGGGCGTTATCGGTCTGATTATGGCAGCGTTGAATTATGGCGCTGCAAAATTGCTGACGACGGACAATTGGCTGTTCTACAAAACCTTTGTCGATAATTTTATCGTTATTGGTCTGGTGATGCTTGCCATGCGCTTTGTCCGCGCCAAACAGGCTGCTTAAGCGAAAATTGCCACCGACTGCATGCCGGTAAGCACCGCTTCGCCGAGGCTGTTCCATGCGGTCATATATTGGCTGCTCGCACCATTGGCGGCGTGATGCGTCTCGCTGGAGAGATACCACCATCCATCGTCGGTCGTCGGCGTATCTGTTAGCATGTTGATCTGCCAGTTCATCGAGCTCACCATGCCCTTTTCGGTCATCAAGCCCATCGCGGATGGCGGCAATGCGTCACCAATGCAAAGAAGTTCAGCAATATGGTCAAGCCCGTCATGTTCGGTGAAGCGGTGCCATGATGCGAGCCGATTGGTGGCCAAGCCCAGTTCGAGCCGCTTGTCCGGATATTGCATATGGCCCGTGAAAAATTCAGGCGGGCCGCTGCGTACATTGTCCGCGGTCGGAAGCGGCGGAAATTCGGGCTGCGCGATGTTGATATAGTCCAAATGGCTCTGCCGCCGGTTCATGAAAATGAACGTGCAGGTCAGGCCAATGCCATCTGCGCCCATGATATCCGCCTTGATGAATGCCGTGTTCTTACCACGACGCAGGATATTGGCCTGCACCTCAACATCGCCCGCCAAGGGACCCACAAATGCGATTTGTGCGGACTGGAGCGGCGGCAAATCCTCCGCAGTCAGCTTGGCCGCTTGGTAAGCCAGTGCCGAACTTAAGCCACCATAAGAGGTGCGCCCCTGATGCCAGGTAGCGGGGATGGATATCTTGTGCGACGCGGCGCCCGGTTCGAATTGGGCGAGAAGGGATGCAAGGTTCATGGTATTGACTTAGCGAGGGAAAATTAAAGCTGCAAGGCGCAGCCGAAATCGCGCTGGGGTTTACACGCGGCGACGTGAAATGAAAAATGTCAGCGCAAACGAGAGCAACGAGAGAACGATTACTGTACCCGCTACATCTCCGATAAAAATCGTGCTCGCAAGTTCCAGTGGCAGCACTGCGTGCCCTGAAAGAGTATAGTAAAGGTTATGAAGCAAAGCGTTTGATGCTGCGCACAACGATCCCAATGCAAAGAAATGAACCGTTTTTAAATCAGCTAAATCCGGCTTCGTCGTAAATAGCATCTTGAAAATAGCGATGCCGATGAGTGGCGCTAAGCCCGACATTACAGACAAAGAAACAATTTCTAGTAAGCCATCGTTTAATCGTAAGCCATCGTTTACTCGGTCTTGGACGACAAAGTAGCTGCCAATAATAATGCCGAAAACGCCTGCCTCCCGAAAAACGAGAGGATAGATAATGCGTAACGCTGCAGGCAGATATATGAGGTGAGCATTAGGATTTAGGGCTAAATGCTGAAAAACATAATCATTTGCTGAAGCCAAGCCATACCACGCCAGCCCTAAGCCGATTACAAGTAGCACCCACCCCAATATATCTTTGAACTTAGCCGTCATACAGTTCGCGGAGATTGCCCAAGAGCCGCAATGCCTTCACTAATGCTCGCCATGTAATCTCTTGCGAGCTTCGTTGGTTCCACGAATTTGACACGCTTATCTTTGCTGTCGGTGCGCAAACAAACTAGCCCCTTGTCTCGCAGAGCAATTATTCTGCGATAGGCGGTCGGCTGCGAACCGAAGCGTGCATCGCTCATCACTTCGCTGGCCATGATATCGTCACGCTCGTGCCATTTCACGATCAGCGCATCCAGCAGCAAGCCTTCGTCCGCATTTAACGTGTCAAACGGTGACAGCTGCCTAATCGTATTCAGCATATCCAATAGTCGGACAAAGGAGGGCGGTGGCGGTCTAGTCATGTCATTCGTCCTTTCTGTGTCTGGATTCCACAATGATTATAAAATACCTTCAATTTTGAAAGTTTTTGCTTGCGGTGCGGATGCTCGTTGCACTAACTGTCAATTATGAAAGTTTATAAAGCACTCTAATCCCGCGTCAAATCAACTTTTCCCTGCTGGAGCAGCGGGCACAGGATTATGAGATTAGATGACCTCGAGTTTCATGCCGTCGTTACGGCATGAAGGACCCAGAGAGTATCTTGCAATTCATACTCTCCACTTCACCCAGTTATCTCACGATAACTGGGTTTTTTGTTGCGTTGTTCTGTTTGGCCTTGGGAATCTATTGGTTGAACAACAGCCAGAGTTTTGGCCCCCGGCCGGTGCGAAATTAAAAAACCCCGCCGTTACATTTGGACGGCGGGGTTTTTAAATGGTGGGCGTAGCAAGGTTTGAACTTGCGACCCCTGCAATGTCAATGCAGTGCTCTACCGCTGAGCTATACGCCCATTATGCCGCAGCCTCTAGCTGGGCTTTTGCTATCATTCAAGCCTATTTAAGCTCGCCAAAACTTTCCTTGGAAAACAGCCGTTCGACTTCAAGGACAAGGTCTTTCAGATGGAAGGGTTTGGACAGTATTTTGGCGCTTGGCATGGATGCGCTCGCGCGCAGCGCTACGCCCGAAAAGCCGGTGATAAAAATGACCTCAGTGCCCGGAGACACACGGTTACAGTGGCGCGCGAGTTCAATGCCGTCCATTTCCGGCATCACAATATCGGTGAGCAGCAGATCGAAATGCTCTTGTTCCAACAAAGGCGCGGCAGCGGTGCCGCGGTCGACCGCGACCACGTCATAGCCCGACCGTTCCAGCGCCCGCGCGAGATATTCGCGCATGGCCTGTTCATCTTCGGCGAGCAGAATTCGGGTCATAACAAATCCTTAAACATCTTTGGGGCGCCAAAGTGCGGCGCCGGTTCTATCTATAATTGCAGAGGCTTAATTTTTTTGCACCATTTTGCGCAAAACCTGCCAACAACATATTTTAGGCTAATGAAGAGGGCGTGTTGGACATATCGGCATCCGGATTTGCAATGTGGGGAACGGACAATATGTCCGTGCCTGTGCTGCTGTCTGTGCCGCACGCGGGGCGCGATTATCCCGCCGCTGTCATTGACGCGCTGCGCGTGCCGCCGGCATCGCTTGTCCGGCTTGAGGATCGCTATGCCGATCTATTGGTGCGCCGTTCGGTGCAGTCTGGCCATCCGGTCATCGTCGCCCACCGCGCACGGGCGTGGATCGACCTGAACCGCGATGAACAGGATATAGACGTTGAGATGGTCCAAGGCGCACAGCGCGCGGATTATCCAGCGCCCGGCGTGAAGCAGCGCGGCGGGCTTGGCCTTGTGCCGCGCCGATTGTCGGGCGAAGGCGATTTGTGGAAGCGGCAGTTCACGTTAGACGATATCAATGACCGCATTGCGGCGCTGCATCGGCCCTATCATCAGGCCGTATCAACGGTGCTTGAAAATATGCGGCAAAAATTCGGGGTCGCCATCCTGCTTGATGTGCACAGCATGCCACCGCTCCACAACCCGGCAACAGGCGCGGGGCCGCAATTTGTGATTGGTGACCGGTTCGGCAAAAGTGCATCATCGCAATATGCCGAGTTGCTGATGTCCCGTTTGCAGGGGCACGGATTTAAGGCCGCGCTTAACCACCCCTATGCCGGGGATTATATCCTGCGCCGCCACGCCAAGCCGCGTGCCAATATCCATGCGATCCAATTGGAAGTGGACCGGTCGCTCTATCTTGATGCTGATTTGCGACAGCCTGGGGCTGGCGTTGAACCGCTGAAGTTGTTGATCGCCGGGCTAGTGGAGGCTTTGGCGGACGAGGCGCTTGGTTCGTCTGCGTTGATTGCTGCGGAATAAATCAACCCGATTCGCATAAAAAAACCACCCCGGAATGTTCCGGGGTGGCCGAGGTTCAGGGAGTTGATGCCGGTTAGGGCATCGTTGGACAGAAACGGGAGGGGAAGTCTCCGTCCAGACCCAAGAATGGGACCTGAGCATTGCAGTTTCAAGACAGAGCAAAAACATTCTGCCGCCAATGTCGTTAAGGCGAGGCATTGGTGCGGGCAGTTGTTGCGCTGGCTATGTTGACGGCGCTAACGCCCGTTTAAGGCCACATCCGTTGGATAAATGGCATTTTGTCGATGAACTGATGCTTCAAAGCGCCCAAAATATGCAAGCCGATGAGCACGATAAGCGGCGCGGCCAATAGCTCATGCCCTTCATGCGCGATGCCGGACAGCGCGGTGTTTTTGCCAACCGCCATATCAATGGTGAACAGGCCGAAGAAATCAACGGGCGCAGCGTTGCCCTTGGCGCCGATCATCAGCCAACCGGTCAGCGGCATGACGATCATGAGGACGTAGAATAATATGTGGGCGCTATGGCCGGCTTTGGCCTGCCAACCCGTAACCTTGTCAGGCAGCGCAGGCGGGCGGTTGGCAAGGCGCCATAAAATGCGGCCCACGGTCAGTATCAAGATGGAAATGCCAATGGCCTTATGCGGGCTCATATAGGCAGCGCGCGCGGCGCGGGGCAGATCTTCGCCCCAATTTGCCAACAGTATGTTGGCACCGATCAATATAGCAATCAGCCAGTGAAACAGGATCGCGATTTTACTATATTTTGCCATGCCGTCACTTCCCTTGATGGACAGTGACGGCATGAAGCATTTGGCCTGATTAGGTCGAAGGCAGTTCCGTCACCTGCGGTACCTTACCCTGTGCAACCTGAACTGCAAATATTTCCCGCATCAGCTGCAACGAGAACAGATGTGCGTGGATGAGTGCAAGGATACCGTTCTGGTTCAGCTTGCGCACGGTGTCGCCACGCAATTCGCGCAGTTTCGCTTCGTCGATCATTTTGAAACCACGGTAGATGAATGGCTGTTCCTGACCTTCTTGTTGGATCGACACTTCGCCGTCCATCAACAGGTCAAGCTTTTGCAGCTCTTCAACAAAGGCGTGGGTTTGCGCACCGGCATTTTCGAATTCTTCACAGAATTTCAAAATAGCCTGTGTGTTTTCGCTTGGCTTGCCATCTTCGAACAAGGGCGTGCCTTCTTCAAATTCACCAACGGCGCCCGATGTGGGGTCAAAGCACAAGGACAGCTCTTCGGTGTCGGGACGCAGCTTGGCCAACAGGAATGGATAGCGGCGTACATATGCAGGGACGTAAACGGGGCGCTCGAAAAAGCCTTCCTCGTTCATGAAAGTGTTTACGCCTTCGTTCATGCCCATCAGAACCAGCGGAACAGGATTGTCTGTTGCGGAAAAAATGATGGGATAGGTGCGCGATGCTGGGACGAACTCTTCGATCGTCAACGGGATCGCATGCTGCCCTTCAAGGAACTTTGCATTCTCCAACAGGCGCGATTTCCACGTGACGTGATCGTTGCTGTTGAGCGGGATGAGGTCTTTGTACAGAAGCGGCAAGTTTGCGGCTTGGGGCGCTGTGGCCATGTGAAACTCCAGTGCTTGTTATTGGGCAAAAATTTAATGCGGCGCTTTAGTCGGGCAGCAGCCTTTACGCAAGTGGAACAAGCTTACCCGGGTTCATAATGCCAAGCGGGTCGAACGCGCTTTTAATGGCCCGCAGCGCCGAAAGCCGGGCAGGCTCGGCAAGCCGCGCGAACTCGTCAATTTTCGATTGGCCAATGCCGTGTTCAGCCGACAATGAACCGCCATAAGCGCGCACGCGATCATAGACGTGCGACGTGATCGCCTTGCCATCTCCGGCGTACCAACCCGCGACATCGACACCTTCGGGGGCCTTTACGTGGAAATGGATGTTGCCATCGCCCAAATGTCCGAACGCAACGGTCTTGGTTCCGGGGTAGTCCGCTTCGATACGTGGCGATTCTTGCTCAATGAAGCGCGCCATGGCTGCGACCGGAACGCTGATATCATGTTGCAGCGCCGCGCCCGCGGCACGTTCGGCCTCCGCAATCGAATCGCGAATTTTCCAAAAAGCTTCTGCCTGCACGTCGCTGCTCGCGATGGTCGCATTTTCGAGCAAATTCTGGGCGATGGCATCTTCAAGCAGATGCATGGCCAGCTCTCCGGGGCTGGACTGGGCAGGGTCGTCCTGCACAAATTCCATCAAAGCATGCCAGCGGTGCGTGGTGTCGAGCGGCGACCGTGTGCCCGAAATATGCGTGAGCACGGCACCAAGTGCGCGTTGGGGAAGTATCTCAAAGCCCTCCAAACGATCGCGCCCATGTGTCTGCATGAACAGCAAAAGTTCATATGCCTGTTGCGGGCTATCGATGCCCGCCCACACGACGCAGCGGTCAATAAGCGCGGGCACGGTTTGCAGCACGGCCTTGGTTACCACGCCAATCGTGCCTTCGCCGCCAATCAGCAGTTGTTTCAGGTCATAGCCGCGATTGTCTTTTTTCAACGGCGCCATGGCGTCATAAATCGATCCATTGGGCAGAACAGCCTCAAGACCGGCAACGAGCAAACGCATGGTGCCGTGCCGCAACACTTGCGTTCCGCCCGCGTTGGTGGAAATCAGGCCGCCAACGGTCGCCGACCCCTTGCCGCCAAGCGTGAGCGGAAAGCGCCGTCCGGACTGCGCGGCGGCTTCATGCAGGTTCTGCAAGATGACACCCGCTTCGCAGCTTATCAGGCCGGCATCCGCATCGATCGCAGTGATATTGTTCATCCGCCGCATCGAAAGGATCAGTTGATCGCCGCTGCTATTGGGGGTGGCCCCCGCGACCATTCCGCTATTGCCGCCCTGTGGAACCAGTGACAGCCGATACTTCGCGGCAATCCGCACAATTGCGGCAACTTCTTCGGTGGTTGCCGGTGAAAGCAAAGCTGCGGCGGCGCCTGTAAATCGGCCACGCCAGTCGGTCAGCCATGGGGATATGACGTCCTGATCATCCGAATAGCCCTTTGGTCCTAAAATAGAGCGAAGCTCGGATAAGGCGTTTACATCTGGCACGGTATTTCCCATTATGTGCAAAGGTTCAGGGCATTTAATTCATGATACGTTCAACCCTATCGGGTAAAGTCGGCAGAACTTCAACTTCATACCGGAATGTTTCTTGCGCATAGTTTTTGCCATAATCCTGCTTGCGGCAGGTCTAACGACCGTGTCGCAAAAGGCTTGGGCCGATTTTAATGTCGACATGGCGCACAATCCGTTCGCGCCCCTCGTCCGGTTGAATACCGAATTTGACCAAGTGCGCATTGACCAACGCATCATCATTCGTTTGCCAAGCCCCGCGTCGGCGCCAGCAGCCGTGGGCGCACAGCGGCAATCGGTCGCGAAGCTGCAATATAAAGAAAAGAAAATCGGCAAATGCCTTTGGGTCGACAGGCTGGGCGGATCGCGTCCCGGACCCGACCGCACGCTTGACCTGTTGACGCGCGATGGCATCCTTATCCGCGCTTATTTGGGTGACGGTTGTCTGGCGCGGGAGTTTTATGCGGGCGCTTATATGGAGCGGTCATATGATGGTAAGTTGTGCGTGGATCGGGATTTGTTGCATGCCCGCACAGGGGCAAAATGCGCAATCGATAAATTCCGATTGTTGATACCGCGATAGCGCCGGGCGCATTCGGCCAATTACCTTGACATTTCTGCCCGCAGAGACCATTGGCGACCCTCGTCGCTATGGCTTTGGCACCGGTGGCACAGCATCTTCTTTTCCGGAACAACATATGCGTTTTGCCGATATCGGCTTGTCTGATGAATTATTGAGAGCCTTAAGCGAGGCTGGCTATGACGAGCCAACCCCAATTCAGGCCGCTGCTATCCCGCAGGTCCAGATGATGCGTGACATCATCGCAATCGCACAGACGGGCACGGGCAAAACCGCGAGCTTCGTCCTTCCGATGATCGATGTGCTTGCCAATGGCCGTGCGCGTGCGCGCATGCCGCGCAGCCTCATTCTCGAACCGACGCGCGAACTTGCGGCGCAGGTTGCCGAGAATTTTGAAAAATACGGCAAATATCACAAGCTATCGATGGCGCTGCTTATCGGTGGTGTTCAAATGGGCGACCAGGTGAAGGCGCTTGAAAAGGGCGTTGATGTTTTGATCGCCACGCCCGGACGGCTGATGGATTTGTTCGAACGCGGTAAGATTTTGCTGACGGGCTGCGAAATGCTCGTCATCGACGAAGCGGACCGTATGTTGGACATGGGCTTCATTCCCGACATCGAACATATCTGCACCAAGTTGCCGGCGACGCGTCAGACATTGCTGTTTTCGGCAACGATGCCGCCGCCGATTAAAAAGCTGGCGGACAAGTTTCTGTCGAACCCGAAATATATCGAAGTCGCGCGCCCCGCGACCGCGAATATCAATATCGAGCAGTTTTTGGTGAATGTATCGCCGATGAAAAAGCGCGATGTGTTGCGCGATCTTTTGCGCACGGAAGATGTGTCCAACGCGATTATCTTCTGCAACCGCAAGACGACGGTGCGCGAATTGAACACCAGCCTGCAGCGCCACGGAATGCGTTCGGGCGAAATTCACGGCGACATTGATCAGGCGTCACGTCAGAAGCAATTGGAAGCGTTTAAGAACGGCGACATCAATCTGCTCGTCGCATCCGACGTGGCGGCCCGCGGCCTAGACGTTAAGGGCGTCAGCCATGTGTTCAACTTTGACGCGCCATGGCACCCCGATGATTACGTCCACCGCATTGGCCGCACAGGCCGCGCCGGTGCCAAGGGCAAGGCATTTACCTTTGTCACCAAGGCTGACGAAGAAGCCATTGAAAACATCGAAAAGCTGATTGGCACCAAGATCGAGCGTCTTGGCAAGATCGAAGCAGCATCGGGTGAACCCGAAGAGCGCGCACCCGCAAAGCGCGGCCGTAAGCCAACACAGCCCAAAGCCAAGGCCGCACCCGCAGAAGCGGCGGCACCAGCGGAACCAAAGCCAGCACGCGAAAAAGCGGCGGCTAAGCCTGCCCGTGAAAAGGCAACGCCAACGGTTGAAGCTGAACCCGCGCAAAAGCCAGTTGCGGCGCCAGCGGGCGATGACGGATGGAACGGTCCCATGCCCGGCTTCCTGGGCGTTGGGTTTGGGACGTCTTAAAAGCGAAGTTATCTCTAACTCCGTCACTCTGAACTTGTTTCAGAGTCTTACTTCTCGACGTCTAAAATTAAGACCCTGGCACGCAGTCACCGCAGGTGAAACAAGTTCAGGGTGACGATTGGTCTAACACCACTCCCGATCAGCACACAAAAAAGGGCCCGCATCGCTGCGGGCCCTTTTCCGTATAGATTCGCGAAGTTCTTAGAACTTGCCGCGCAATGTGATGCCATATGTCCGTGGCTCAGCAAGGAACTGTGACATCAACTGGCGACCACCGGGATATTGCGGATCCACAAATGGCGCCGAAGTTGCACCCGCTTGGAATGGCGAGTTGAACGCGACCTGCGCATAATCCTGATTGAAGATGTTCTGACCCCAAAGCTCAATGCCCCAGGACTCGTCAGGACCGCGAAGACCGATACGCGCGTTGAATACGGCGAAACCATCTTGCTCTTTCTGCGGGAACAGGTCGGAACCGGTATTGTAATCGCTGGTCATACGACCGTCGATATACACCAGGCCGCTCATGCCATTGCTGCCGATATCCGGCGTCCATGTGATGCTTGACGTGGCGACCAGCTCTGGTGCGTTGGACAGATTGTCCCCTGGCAACTTACGCAATGCTGGGTCAAGCGGTGCGCCGGTTTTGCTGCCGACCAGATTGTCACGGTAGCTGGTTTTTGCATATGTCAGACCTGCCGCCACGCGGAAGTTGCGTGCTGGCACCAAGGATGCTTCCAGCTCGACGCCTTGTGCGCGAACACCGTAACCAACATCGCTTGCCGCACAGGCACCCGTTGTTGCCGCTGCTGCATTGTAGTTTGACCCTGCTGATGACAAGCTCTGGTCGCGGTCAGCACCGGCCAAATCCGCGCTACAACCGTTGATCGACTGCACAAGGAACACGGTGCCATTGAACGTATTCAGCTGGAAATTGCTGAAGTCCGAACGGAACGCAGAAACGCTCAGGCCGAGTGGACCATTTGAGAATTTCGCGCCGATTTCATAGCTGTCGACCAGTTCGGGGTCGAATTGCAATCTGCCCGTCAACGCCTGCGCGCCGCCGGATGCTGCAAATGTGCCGATTGGTGACTTCAGTGCTGAACGGTCAAGGTTGAAACCACCAGCCTTATAACCACGCGCGAAGCTGCTATAGACCAACAGGTCGTCGGTTGCTTTCCACGAGAGGATTGCCGTGCCGGTGAATTCGTCTTCACTGCGCTTGTCGTTGATCGACACGCCGTTCAATTCCGCTGTCGAGTTGCCCTGACAAGACAGACCAATCAACGAACCCGCAAGTGCACGGGCTGTTGCCGTTGTCAGCGGGTTCACCAAGTCATCGGTCACAAGGCCTTGGACGGCCGTACAAACGGTGTTGTCGTTACCGAAGGTGGCGTCGAAATTCTTCTTGTCGCTTGTGTAGCGAAGGCCAAGCGTCAGATCGAGCGCATCGGTAATGTGCAGGATGTTGTGCGTGAACGCCGCGAAGTTCGTGCCGTTCTGGAAATAACGGTCGTTGGTGGTGCCTAGATCATTCAGGTTATCGAGCGCCGTGAACGCCGCCAGAATATCCGGGCCGGATAGACCCGAAGCGCCACCGATGGTTGTGGTGCCGACGCCGGGGATGACGCATGATGGGCTGGTGGGTGAATATAGCCCGGCCAAACCGCCGCCCGAAATGATGCGGCATGTTGCAAAGCGGCCATATTGGTTGCCGAAACGCAGATTATCACGAACCGTCAGTTTTTCATTGGCGAAGAAGCCACCGACGAGCCAATCCAGCTTTCCGCCGAACGCTTCACCCTGCAGGCGGAGTTCCTGCGTAAAGGTGTGGAATTGACGATAAGCATCATCGCTTGGCGCGCGGTACAGAATGTCGACTTCACCATAATCGGTATCGGACGCCTGACCGGAACGATATTGGCGGTACGCCGTAATCGATGTCAAAGTTGCGCCGCCGAAATCATAATCGATTTGGCCGGAGAAACCATAATCCTTGGTTTCGCCGCTGAAAACGCGGTTGGCGCTGACCGAGATGTTACGGCCATAGCCTTGGTTAAACGCAGCCAATGGCTGGCCAAGGTCACGCAATACGTTGATGATGTTGTTGGATGTCGCTGTTGAAGCCACGCCGGTCGTGCTTGGGTTGTTCAGGTCACCAATGAATGGATTGACGGACCGGTCGACATAGGTCGCTGCGCAGCATTCTTCGTTACGCGAGGTATAGTCTGCAATCAGACGCACCGACAACGCATCGGTTGGTTGGAACAACAACTGGCCACGCAGGAAGTAGCGGTTACGATTGTTGACGTCGTGGCCATTTTGGTCGTCGCGGTAGAAACCGTCACGCTTTACATACACGCCGTCAACGCGGAACGCGACCTGGTCCGAAATTGGGCCAGTGATGCTGGTTGCAGCGCGCATGAAGTCATAATTGCCGTAGGTCAGCTCGCCGTTGACACCAAAGGTGAAGCTTGGCTTTTTGGAATAGATGCTGATCAGGCCCGCCGACGAGTTACGTCCGCCCAAGGTACCTTGCGGTCCACGCTGCACTTCAACGCGGTCAATCTCGCCGAGTTCGTTCAGACCGATGCCCGAACGCGAACGGTATACGCCGTCGATGAAAACAGGAACCGAGCTTTCAAGGCCGGGGTTGTCGCCAACCGTACCGATGCCGCGAATACGGGCAGAACCGTTGGCTTCCGAACCCGTCGAAGACACGAGCAACGATGGTGCAACCTGGTTCAGCTGACGAATGTCGTTGGCGCCGCTATTTTGGAGTGTTTCGGCATTAACTGCCGAAATCGCGACTGGCACGTCAGACAATAGCTGGCTGCGGCCTTGCGCGGTTACAACGATTTCTTCTTCCGCTGTATCGTCGGCCTGAGGGGCTTCCTGCGCAAATGCGAGGCTTGGCACTGAAAGCGCAAGGCAAGCGGCCGATAGTCTCAATGCATGGCTGAGGGATTTGTCACGTCGTAACATATGCTTCTCTCCTGTGTTGAAATCATTTTGTCACAATCTAACGAAAGGAAATGGCAATGTCATCGCCGTTAACAGCGGTTTTCCTGAAATTTATTCTGTGCGTCAATATTGCCACATTGACATTTATGACGTTACGGAAAGCCTGTTCAGTTTGAACAGACTTTTCCGTAACATATCAACCAATGCTGCGCAGCAATTTGCTTATATCTTCACAAGCATCTTGCCGGTGTTTTCGCCACTGAACAGGCCGATGAACGCTTCTGGTGTTTTCTCCAGCCCGTCTTTCACTGTTTCACGGCCCTTAACTGCGCCGGACTGGATCAGACCCGCCATATCGGCGTTGAATTCCGGAACCTGTGCGTAGAAGTCGGGGTAGAGGAAACCCTTGATCATGATGCGCTTGCCGATGATCATCGGAAGATACTGCATCGGTTGGGCTTTGAAGTCGTTATACACGTCAATCATGCCGCAAATCGCAAAGCGCGCCCATTCTTTGGATGTGGCAAGCGCCGCATCAAAATGTTCGCCGCCGACATTGTCAAAATAGACATCGATGCCGCTTTCGCCCATGTCTTTCAGCGCGGCCATCAACTGCGGCAGCACCTTGCCGGATTTATAGTCGATAACGGCATCGGCACCGAGTTCTTTGACCCACGCACATTTTTCTGCGCCACCGGCTGAACCAATGACTTTCATGCCCTTGGCCTTCGCAATTTGCGTGACGGTCGAACCAACAGCACCTGCGGCAGCAGATACGAAAATGACTTCGCCGGCCTTTGCTTCGGCAACCTTGAGCAAGCCGAACCATGCGGTGCCGCCGGGCATGCCGATGATGCTGAGCCAATGTTGATCGGGAACGCCCAGATCGGGCAGTTTAACTGGCGGCATGCCCGCAGGTGGCGTATTGTCACCGCCGAAGACTGCGCTGTCGCGCCAGCCAGCCATATGCATGACCTTTGCACCGACGGGATATTCCGCATTGTTGCTTTCGGTTACAACGCCGACTGCGCCGCCGGTCATGGGTTCGCCAAGCATGAATGGATCGGCATAGCTTTTCGCATCGTTCATGCGGCCGCGCATATAGGGGTCAACGGACAACCAGCTGTTCGCAACGCGAAACTCGTCCGCGCCCAATGGCGCATCGGGTGCTTCGATCATCGCAAAGTTGCTGTCATTTGGAAGCCCGGCTGGGCGGCTAGCTAAGGTCCATGCACGCATTATCTTGTCTCTCCATTGTTGTTTGCTTCCGCAGCATTTGCTGCAGCATTTTTATATACGGGCCGACCGCCGACCCATGTTTCTTTGACTATCGCATTACGCAGCTCGCGCGGGCTTGCAAGCAATGGGTCGACATCAATCAATATGAAGTCGGCATAATGCCCCGGGGTTAACGAACCAAATTTGCCTTCTGCAAAGGCCGCGTAAGCAGCGCCGGTGGTAAAACCGGCAAGCGCCTGTTCGCGCGACACGCGTTCTTCGGGTCGCCAGCCGCTAAAGGGTTGGCCTTCGGCATCTTCACGCGTCATGGCTGCTGCTAATCCAGCGAAGGGATCAGCGGATTCAACGGGTACGTCAGAACCGAATGCCAGCTTTCCGCCAGCGCGCGCGATGGACTGCCACGCATAAGCGCCCTTAAGCCGCTCTTGGCCTAGCCGCGCCTCGGCCATCAATCGGTCGGATGTCTGGTGCACCGGCTGCATCGACGAAATAATGCCATGTTTGCCAAGCTTTTGCAGATCAGCGGGGTCGACGATTTGGACATGTTCAATCCGCCAGCGCATATCGCCTGCATATGTTCCGGACAGTTCCTCAATCGCGCCGATAACTTCGGCATTTGCCGCATCGCCAATCGCGTGCGCCGCGGTCTGAAACCCGTCCATCGACGCCCGCACCATCAGGTTGCGGATTTCCGCGCTCGCCAAAAACTGAAGGCCAGTTTGTCCGGGCGCGTCGGCATAAGGTTTCTTGAGCCAAGCACCCCGGCTGCCCAAGGCGCCATCAAGATACAGCTTCACGCCGCCAAGCCGCAATTTGTCGTTGTACAACCAAGGGCTTGGTGCAGGGCCCGCAATCGCGACCATATTGTCGATGCCACCGGCATAGGCAAAGATCCGGACGGTCAGCCACCCCGCATCGCCTGCACGGCGATAGCTTTGCCAATCGTCCATCGACGTGCCCATGTCGGCAATCGATGTGATGCCCAGACTGTGGAGTTTCTTTTGCGCTTCGCCCAAGGCAACATCGCGTTCCAACGCTTTGGGTGCGGGCACGAATTTGCCAACCAGATCGGCAGCGGAATCAACAAAAATACCGCTGGGTTTGCCGCCAGCCAGTTCAATGCGCCCGCCCGGCGGAGATTTGGATGCAGCGGTGACGCCCGCGATTTCCATGGCTTTGCTGTTGGCCCATCCGGCGTGCCCGTCGACGCGCTCAAGCCATACGGGCCGATCGTTAACAGCAGCGTCTAAATCTTGCGCGGTCGGGAAACGGCCAAGGCCCCATTTTTCCTGGTTCCAACCCCGACCGATAATCCAGCGGCGTTCGGGATATTTCGCGGCATAGGCCTTTATCGCGGCTTGCGCTTCGGCAAGGCTATTGGTTCCGGACAAATCGAGCGTCAGCAATTGAAAGCCAAGGCCCATGACATGGCCGTGCGCATCAATCAGGCCGGGCAACAAGGTTGCGCCGCGTCCATCGAGGCGGAAATCAAGCTGCTTGGGGAGTTTGTCTTTCTTGGTCAGCAGCTCGGTGACTTTGCCATCCGTGCCCACCAGCATCGCGTTGAACCGGATGACCTTGCCGTCCTGATCAAGCGTGATGCCGTTGACATTTTCGACCAGTCCGTCGGCAAAGGCGGGTGTGGCAAGGGCGAGTAAGGCGAACGCAAAAAACGTCTTCATCCCTTGGGCAGCCTCTTCACAATCGCACTGGTGTCAAGACGGCCGCCGCCCATATGTTGCACATCGGCATAAAATTGATCGATGATCGCGGTAATTGGCAAGGTCGCGCCAACAGCGCGGGCCTCTTCGAACGCGAGGCCCAAATCCTTGCGCATCCAGTCAACGGCAAAGCCAAAGTCGAACTTGTCCTCGGCCATCGTGGCCCAGCGATTGTCCATTTGCCAGCTTTGCGCTGCGCCGCCCGATATCGCTTCATAGACTTTTTCAACGTCAAGTTCCGCCGATTGCGCGAAACGCATCGCTTCGGACAGCGACTGGATAATACCCGCAAAGGCGATTTGGTTGCACATTTTGGTGATCTGTCCGGTGCCGGGGCCGCCCACATGGACAACGCGCTTCGCATAAGGTGCCATGATCGGCCGCGCGGCCTCAACCGCTGCCTCGCTGCCGCCGCACATGATCGACAGGGTTCCGTTTTCGGCGCCCGCCTGTCCGCCGGTGACGGGCGCATCGACAACCAACAGACCGCGTGACTTTGCCTCAACGCCAAGTTGCCGGGCTATCCGTGCGGAGACGGTCGTATGGTCGATATACAGGCTGCCCTTCGCCATCGCCGCAAATGCACCGTCGCGGCCAAGCGTGACGCCCGCCAAGTCATCGTCGGTGCCAACGCAGCTGATGACCACCTCTGCATCCTTGGCGGCATCCGCGGGTGACAGCGCCAGCGTTCCGCCATAGGTCGCAACCCAGTTTTCGGCCTTGGCCCGCGAACGGTTATACACCGTCAGGTCATGCCCTGCCTGTTTAAGATGCCGCGCCATTGGGCCGCCCATGACGCCCAGTCCGATAAAAGCTATTCTAGTCATAGGTAGGTCTTAATGTTTGTTTTCACTTAACGCCAGATACGTTAGGGCCGCTTTCTATGTCTGACCAACTGACCCTTGAACATGTCCGCGCCGCCCATGCCCGGATCCGTGACTCCATCGTGGCAACGCCAACGCTGCACAGCCAGACTTTGTCCAAGCTGACAGGGGCAAATATTTATCTGAAGTTCGAAAACCATCAGTTCACGGCGGCGTACAAGGAACGCGGCGCGCTGAATGCGATCCTGCTGCTCACCGAAGAACAGCGTAGCAAGGGCGTGATCGCGGCATCGGCCGGGAACCATGCGCAAGGTTTGAGCTATCATGGCACGCGTCTGGGCATTCCTGTGACCATTGTCATGCCCGTACCGACGCCGACGGTGAAGGTGATGCAGACCGAAAGCGTTGGCGGCAAAGTTGTGCTGCATGGCGAGACTTTTGATGATGCTTACAAACATGCGCGCTTGCTTGAGGCGGAACAGGGCCTGACATTCGTCCATCCTTTCGATGATCCTGATGTCGCTGCAGGGCAGGGGACCGTTGCGCTGGAAATGCTGGAGAGCGTCCCGTCTCTGGATATGCTGGTCGTGCCCATTGGCGGTGGCGGTTTGCTGTCGGGTATGGGCACTGCGGCGCGCGCATTGAAGCCGGACATCGGCCTTATCGGTGTGCAGGCGGAGCTATATCCGTCGATGTACGCGCTGCTCAACAACCTGCAGATGCCATGCGAAGGCGACACGCTGGCGGAAGGTATTGCGGTTAAAATCCCCGGATCGTTCACCAGCGAAGTCATTCGCGGCCTGGTCGACGAAATCGTCTTGGTCAGCGAGGCGGATCTTGAAACCGCAGTCAGCTTGCTGCTGCAGATTGAAAAAACTGTGGTCGAAGGTGCCGGCGCGGCGGGTCTTGCGGCCGTCATGGCCCATCCGGAGAAATTCAAGGGCAAGAATGTCGGGATTGTCCTGTGTGGCGGCAATATCGACACGCGCCTGCTGGCCAACGTCCTGTTGCGTGACCTTGCGCGGTCCGGACGCCTTGCGCGCTTGCGCCTGACGCTTCAGGATCGCCCCGGCGCGTTGTTCAAAGTCATGCGTTTGTTCAACGAACATAACGTCAACATCATCGAAATTTATCACCAGCGTATTTTTACGACGCTGCCCGCCAAGGGCCTGATTACCGACATCGAATGCGAAGCGCGCGATGCGGAGCAATTGCAGGGTCTTGTCGATGGCCTGAATGCCGCCGGTTACAAGGTCGAGCGGGTCGAGCTCAACAAATAGACCGGAACGACAGAATCATGGTTAATTCGCTTTTCAGCGGCTGGGGACCTGTGCATAAAAGGTAAAGAACGTCTTAACAGCCCCAGCACAAGAGCGGAGAGAATATGAGCGCACCAGTCCGTTTTCCCCGGTTTTTTGTGACCACCCCGGGGCCTTGTCCATATTTGCCCGGCAAGACCGAGCGCAAGGTTTTTACCGAGCTGAACGGCAACCACGCGGACGAACTGAACGAAGCGCTGGGCCGCATCGGATTTCGCCGCAGCCAGAATGTTGCATACCGGCCAAGCTGCCTCGATTGTAAGGCCTGTGTGTCCGTTCGCGTCCGCACCGATGAATTCCAGCCCAACGCCACGCAGCGCAAAATATTGCGCCGCAATGCCGATCTGGTGGTCAGCGCATGTCGCCCATGGTCGACATCCGAACAATATGATCTGCTCCGCCGCTATCTAACAACCCGTCATCCCGAAGGCGGCATGGCGAATATGGATGATATGGATTATGCCGACATGGTCGAACAATCGCCGGTTCAAAGCCATGTGGTGGAATATCGCACGCCCACAACTTTTGGTCGTCTGGGCGAATTGGTGGGTGCGTGCCTGACTGATCAGCAAAGCGACGGCGTGTCGATGATCTACAGCTTTTACAATCCGGACATCGAAGATCGCGGCGGCCTTGGCAACTTCATTATCATGGACCACATCCTACGCGCAAAGGCGGCTGGCCTGCCTTATGTGTATCTAGGCTATTGGGTAAAGGGCGCCGCACGGATGCAGTATAAAACACGTTACCAGCCGTTGGAGCGCCTTGGTCCGGACGGTTGGGAATTGTTTGATCCGGACGCAGACGGCGGAAAATAGTCACCGAAGGCTAGGTCCTGACCCTAGATAGGGCCTCACCTGCTGCAGCCACGGTCCTTGCGACGTCGTCGGCGCTCGTATTCCAGCCACAGACGCTGATCCGCATAACACGTTCGCCGTCCCAGCTGCCACCGCTCAGGAAAGCTTCGCCACTGGCATTGATCGCGGCGATCACCGCGTCGCTGATATTCGAACCGTCTTTTGCGTCGAACCGTATCAGGCCCTGATTCATCGTCGGACGCGCGATGCCCGTGGCGCCTTGTAAGCCCACGATCCCGTCATAGATGGCGGCGGCATGGTCGCAGCACCGTTCGATCATCTCCGATAGGCCATCACGGCCGAGTTCCATTAACGCTGCCAACGCTGGCAAAGCACGGGCGCGACGCGACCATTCCGGTGTGAAGTCCATAGGATCGCGTACGTCGCCGCCACTGGTTAGATAGGCCGCCGTCATGCGCATCGCCGCACTGTGCGCATTTGGATGGCGCGTAATTGCCATGCCGCAGTCATAGGGTGTGTTCAGCCATTTATGCCCATCGGTGGCCCAGCTATCCGCCATCTCCACTCCGGCAACGAGCGGAGCCAGACGCGGGCTGGCGTTGGCCCAAAGACCGAAGGCGCCGTCGACATGAACCCAAGCTCCTGCGGCTTGCGCAATGGGGCATAAAGTTGCGAAATCATCGCAGGCGCCAATGTTGAGATCACCCGCATTGAGAACCACGATTGTCGGTGCGTCAGGTGCTTCTGCAAGCGCCGCGCGCAGCACCTCTGGCGATACCAGACCTGGTTTGTTTCCGCCCAACGGCACGATACATTCGCTGCCCAAGCCGAGCAGACGCAACGCCCGCGTAACCGATGAATGGTGATGGCTGTTCGCCAGCACGCGGATAACAGGCGCGCCCTGAAGCCCCTTCGCCTCAACATCCCAACCCTTTTGCGCGAGCACGGCATGGCGCGCGGCAGACAGCGCCGTCGTATGCGCCATCTGGCATCCGGTGACAAAGGCGTAGCTGGCATCGGCTGGCAGGCGCAGAGCGTCTAGCAGAAATCGGCCCGCCACCTCCTCAAGAACAGCACCGGCGGGACTGGTCGATGCAAGCACTGCATTTTGGTCCCATGCCGAACACATGATATCCGTCGCAAGCGCGGCCGGCAGCGCGCCGCCTTTTACCCATGCGAAGAAGCGTCCACCGGCATTGCCTGTTAACCCTGGGTCCGCAGCGGCTGCAATTGCGCGGACAACATCATTCGCTGGAATTCCGCGCGCGGGGAACTGTGCTGGCAGAGGTAACCGCATGTCGTCGGGCGTTCCGCGCGACGCCACTGGTCGTGTGTCGAGTGATGCCAAATAGCGACGGGCTTCAGCAAAGGCGATATCGAGTGTGTCCATGGCTGCCTCGTAAAATATCCTTCAGATCGCGTCTATGTTGTTGTCCATTGACGTTTTTGGCGACCCTGCTCCCATCGATGACGTTTAATGCGGCACCGCGCTTAAATGCGGTCGGCGATAACTGCGACGAGCGATTCTATCCCTAGCGCATCATCATGGTCGAACCGGCCGCGCGAGGGGCTATCCAGGTCAACCACGGCGATCACTTGGCCATTGCGCATCACGGGCACAACAAGTTCGGACGCGCTGTTGGCGTCGCATGCGATATGCCCGGGAAAGGCGTGCACATCTTCGACCAATTGCGTCTCGCCCGTTTGCGCCGCAGCGCCGCATACGCCGCGGCCAAAGGGAATGCGGATACAGGCTGCCTTGCCCTGAAACGGGCCCAGAACGAGCTCTCCGTCCACGACGCGGTAAAAGCCCGTCCAATTCACATCGGGCAGGAACTCCCACAAAAGCGCGGCGATGTTCGACATGTTGGCAACGCCGTCCGTCTCTCCATGGGTCAATGCATCCGCAGACTTAACCAGTTCGCGGTACATGTCCGATTTCGGGGCGTTCGTATCAATGGCAAATTCGTACATATATCCATCCTATCAGTCGAAGCTGACCTTGCCACGGTTTTTCTTAACCGTTGACCGGCCCTTTTTGGCATCCACGCGCCGTGCCTTGGCGGCCTTGCTGGGTTTGGTGGCGACGCGCCGTGCCTGCCTTATGTGCGCGCGGTCAATGAGTTCGATCACGCGGGCGCGGGCATCGGCGCGGTTGGCTTCGCGCGTTCTGTGGCTGCGGGCGGTGACGATCAATTCACCGTTCATCGTCATCTTGCTGCCCGCCAATATCTTCAGCTGCCGGAAAGCATAAGGCTGCAAGCCCAGCGCAAAAACATCGACCCGCAACTGGCACGCAGTGGCGACTTTGTTGACATTCTGCCCGCCCGGCCCGGTGGAGGCCAAGAAGGTTTCTTCAAGCAAGTCTTCGGGAAGGTCAAAGGCCATGACCCGCCCATAGCGCGTGAGGCTATGCGCTGTCGACCATCACCAGTTCAGCATCCTCAATGGCTTCAATATGCAGCACACCGCTGCCTTTGATCGCGATACCGTCGCGTGCACCATATTCAACACCGGCAATACGGACGCGGCCTGTTGCTGGAACGAGATAGGCATGGTTGCCTGCGGCCAATTCATATTCCGCCGTTGCCCCCGCACTGACGGTCGCGCCAAGTACGCGGGCGTCGGCGTTAATGACCAGCGCGCCGTCTTCGCCATAGCCGCTGGCCAGCACATTGAATGCGCCCGAACGGTCACCTTTGGGAAATTGCCTCTGGTCCCACGCAGGCGGGACATTGCGGTCGCGGGGCAGGACCCAAATCTGGAACAGGCGGCACAGGCTGTCCTCCAGATTATATTCGCTGTGCGTGACGCCCGTTCCAGCGGACATGACTTGCACGTCGCCAGCCTCGGTCCGGCCAACATTGCCCATGCTGTCCTTGTGCGTGATCGCGCCTTCGCGGACATAGGTGATGATTTCCATATTGTCATGCGCATGCGGGGCAAAGCCGGATTGCGCGGCGATCTCGTCATCGTTCCAAACCCGAATGGCGCCCCAGTTCATCCTTGATGGATCATAATAATCCGAAAAGCTGAAATGGAAATTGGGTTTTAGCCAGCCATGGTCGCGCTTGCCCAGCGACGCAAAAGGGCGTGCCTCAATATGGAGGCCGTTGGATAGGCTTGTGTCCGTCATGCAAAATACCCGCATCGGCGGGGGAATGAACCGCCGGAATATGCCAGAGATAATGTCGATGCGGGCGGGTTCAAGTATCCCTTAATCCGCATAAGCTGTACAACGTCACCGCAAAATTAACCTCCTGTTGTCCATGATTTTGCACATTTCGCCATCCAAAGGGCAATTTGGGCAAAATTTAACAAATTATTTTTGGCTCGTCGCATGGCTGTCAAACCCGCAGAAAACGTCATTATTTGTGAACTAAAATTCGACAGATCGCCCGAAACCCCAGCATTAACGCCAAATTAACCTTTTCAGTTCATTTTTCTTATGGTTAATAAAGTCCGTCGCATCACCCGGGTCGCGGGTGCTGCTTCGAGGGTGCAAGGGTTTCAAAGAGGGGTTTGCCCAATGCGTGTGCTTTTGATTGAAGACGAACCAACTACGGCCAAGGCCATCGAGATGATGCTCGCGACCGAAGGGTTCAATGTCTACACCACCGATTTGGGTGAAGAGGGTCTCGATCTGGGTAAGCTGTATGATTATGACATCATATTGCTCGACCTGAACCTGCCCGATATGCACGGTTATGACGTTCTGAAAAAGCTGCGTGTGGCCAAGGTGCAGACACCCGTGCTGATCCTTTCGGGCATTAGCGAAATGGATTCAAAGGTTCGCTCGTTCGGCTTTGGTGCCGATGATTATGTGACCAAGCCATTCCATCGCGATGAACTTGTCGCGCGTATTCACGCCGTCGTGCGCCGTTCAAAGGGCCATTCGCAGTCGGTTATCCGGACGGGCAAGCTTGGGGTGAACCTTGATGCCAAGACCGTCGAAGTCGACGGTAGCCGTGTGCACCTGACCGGCAAAGAATATGCGATGCTTGAGCTGCTTTCGCTGCGCAAGGGCACCACGCTGACCAAGGAAATGTTCCTGAACCACCTGTATGGCGGCATGGACGAACCCGAGCTCAAGATTATCGACGTTTTCATCTGCAAGCTGCGCAAGAAACTCGCGCTCGCATGTGGCGGTGAAAATTATATCGAAACCGTTTGGGGCCGTGGCTATGTGCTGCGCGATCTCGACGAAATGGAAGAGCCGCTCGTCGCCTGAGCCTAGCTCATATTACACTCAGACAACAAAAAGAGCGCGATCGTAAAGGTCGCGCCCTTTTGTTTTGCAGATGGGCTCAGCGGCGGGGTGGCAAACCGGCAAAGGTGATGATGCTTTCGCCACCGGACGCGCTGACCGAGCTGACGCCGACGAAATGATCGTCCACAATCAAGCCTTCAAGCACAGTTTCGGTACCCTGTACTTCGCGGACAAAGACCCAATCCTGCGCGTCTGCACGGCGTTGGTAAATGCGATACCGCTGCGCACCCGGCGCTGCGTCCCATTTGACGGTCGTGTTAGAGGTTACTGCGCCGCCTAAAGTCGCCGAAGCCGGGGCAGGAGGCGCGACTGAAAGCGCATTTGCGGTAAAGACGTTCAGCATCGTGACCTTGGCCAGATAGTCGAAATCCATCTTGTCGACGGTGTCGCCATATTCGATGCCGTTTTCAGTGCGCAAATCCTGATGCTGGTGATGATAATTTTCGACACCAACGGTGAAGCGAATGGCGGGGAAACCCAGATCCAGCGAGGGCAGGTGATCGCCGCCGCGCGCAAAGCGGTCGGGGCGGCGGACGCCGAATACGTCCAGTGTCACATCGGGATATACCTTCGCTCCAATATTGTCGGCATAGCGCATCAACGAACGGCTTGGGCCGTCATCTTCGCCGCCGCTGTTGCGGCGCGCCATTTGGCCGGACAAATCTTCCGATGCGCGGATGCCTTCGCTAAAGACCCGCACGACATTTTTGACGATACGCCCGTCGGTGCCCAGCGTGCCGCCGACAATGTCATTGTTCAGCATCGCGCTAACTTTCCAGCCGCGTTCTTTGGCCGTTTCCGCAAGCAAGCGACCACCCATCAAACCTTGCTCTTCACCCGACAGAAGCGCAAACACGATCGTCGCATCGCCTTGGGGTTCCTTGGACATCAAGCGTGCGGCTTCGATAACGAGCGCGCTTCCTGATCCGTCGTCGTTCGCGCCGGGCGCGTCTTTGGTGAAGTCCATAACATCGGACACGCGGCTATCGATATGGCCAGCGATAATGATGACATGGTCCCAGCCCATTTTACCGGGCTTGATCGCAAGGACATCAACAATGTTCACGCCATTGGGAACGCGTGGGCCGGACATATTCCGCTCCAGCAACTCGGTCGTCAGGCAGCCTTTGCAGGCTTTGGAAATCTTCTCAAACTCGCTTTGTGCCCAGCGCCGTGCCGCGCCAATGCCGCGCTTTGGATCGGTAGCGGAGGACAATGTATGCCGCGTGCCAAAGCTCACCAGTTTTTCAACATCCGCCTTCAGGCGTTCCGGGCTTGGACCATCATGCGCGGCGGCGGGTGCAGCGATGCTCAGCGCAAGCAAACTGGCCAATAAAGGTAGTTTTTTCATCATCATTCCTGTCTTATCCCGTCCGGCGCATGATAAGCGTGTTTAGCCCTCAACGGCAAAGCTTAGTCCGGCATATTTCTGCAACCGGTCAACCAGCGTTTCACCCAGCGCAGCGCCTGGCGTGGTGACACCGCCCGCACCCTGATTTTCGCTCAAGGCAATGGCGGTTTCGCTGATCATTTTGCTGGTTGAACCATAGCCCGGGTCACGGTCGCCCTTCACGCTAAGCTTCGCGGTCCGGCCATCGGGATATTCCGCAATGAACAGCACATCGTAAAAACCGGTATCGCGTTCTTCTTTGGTGGGGCCTTCGCCGGGCTTGGGATCATTGTCTCCGCCCATCATTGGCGTCGAAGCAACATGCTTCGCCATCGCCTCGCCTTGTTCGCCGGGACCGGTCAGCATCATTTCGTCATAGACAAAATCCGCGCCAAAGGCCTGACCAAGCAAGGCGTTGGTGCGGTGGACATTTTTGGTGTTAATGGGTGCCATCACGAAGCTGGTGGCCCAGCTGCCGATGCTTTCGTCATATTCGGGCTTGTTGCCAGCTGGCTGCGCCGGACCTTCAAATCCGCCGGCTAGGCTGAACGGGTTTGTCAGATATCCGATGACCGCAGGATCTTTTGAAGCCGCAGCCATCGTCGCCTTCATGCTGGCCGCTGTGCCGCCGGAGAATGTGCCCTTCATCGCGCGGACGCGGCCCTTTACGCGTGGCGCTGGTGCGCCAAAGGTTTCAACGCAATGCTTTTGCAGCATCAACACGCCAAGATCGAAGGGGATGGAATCGAACCCTGCGGAAAAGACAATGCGCGCACCCGATGCTTTTGCGGCTTCGTTATGTTGGTCGATCTTTTGGCGCATCCATGCGGGCTCTCCACATAAATCGGTATAGTCGGTGCCATTGGCGACGCAGGCTTCGACCAGTTCATTGCCATACAGCTGATAGGGTCCTACGGTCGTCAACACGACTTTGGTGCGCTTCACCATAGCATCCAGCGAAGCTGGATCAGACGCGTCGGCAACGATTAACGGCGTGTCTGCCGCAGCGCCGATGAGGTTGCGCACTTCCGCCAGCTTATCCGCACTGCGTCCAGCCATTGCCCATTTGAGACCCGTTTTGGTCTTAAGATATTCGGCAACCAATCGTCCGGTATAGCCGGTGGCGCCATAGACAATGATATCGAACTCGCGTGCGTCTGACATTCTGCTCTCTCCCGTGATTCTGTTGCCCAACCTGATGGGCTGCGCGGGCGGCAATGTCAAAAGGGAGAGATGTTTTTAGCCTGCACCCGTTGCGGGATGGTTGCCAAAAACGTTTAGCGGACGAATGCCGAAAACCCGGTCGCAACGGTAACGCGCGACCGGCCCATAAGAACCATAACCTTGGAATTAGGCAGATTACAGCTTGGGCAGAGTGACGCCGCGTTGGCCCATATATTTGCCGGCACGGTCGGCATAGCTCGTCTCACAAGGCTGTTCGCCCTTTAGGAACAGGAACTGGCATGCACCTTCATTGGCGTAAATCTTGGCGGGCAGCGGGGTTGTATTGCTGAACTCAAGCGTGACATGCCCTTCCCAACCTGGCTCAAGCGGCGTCACATTCACGATGATGCCGCAGCGCGCATAGGTCGATTTGCCGAGGCAGATGACGAGCACGTCGCGTGGTATGCGGAAATATTCAACGGTCCGTGCCAATGCGAAACTGTTCGGCGGGATGATGCACACGTCGGTCTTCCGGTCGACGAAGCTTTTCGGATCGAATTCCTTGGGATCGACGATGGAGCTGTCGACATTGGTGAAAATCTTGAACTCATCGGCCACGCGGGCGTCATAGCCATAAGAGGACAGGCCGTAGCTGATGCAGCCATCGCGGCGTTGGGCTTCGACAAACGGTTCAATCATGCCGGTCGCATGGGCTTGCTCGCGGATCCAGATGTCGGACAATATGGACATAATCACTCCCTGTTATGGGATCGCTTTTGCCAATTTACGGTGTGAGCGCAAGTGGCGGCGTAGAAATTATCGTGCGCAAGACGCGCCTGCGGCTTTATTTCAAATTTGCGGGGCCAAAGCCATAGGGTAGCAATTCCGATAGCCGGAATGTTTCATATCCCGTTGCGTGCGCACAATGCACCGGAATGTCGGTGTCCGTTAGGTCCGCGACTTCTTTGATAATCTGGCGGCATCGGCCGCACGGGGTAATGGGGTCAGCTGCTTTACCCACATGCCCTGCCAAGCCACCTGCCACCGCGATTTCGCGAATGGCGCGCAATTTGCCGTCACTATTGGCTTTGGCAATCGCGACCGTTTCGGCGCACAACGTCATGCCATAGCTGGCGTTTTCAAAATTGCTGCCCGTGATGATTTCGCCTGTATCAAGCAGCAACGCCGTGCCGACATGAAAGTTTGAATAAGGCGCATAAGCGGTTTGGGCTGCGTCAATGGCAAGCTGAACGAGTTTTTGCGTGCTGTCGGTCATTTGCGCACCACCACCCAGCGCACAGGGCCGTCAACGCCGTCGATGCGCCGCTGTAAATTGGCCGTCCACATAACCCAAGGGCGCGCGGAATAATCGGGGATCAACCAATTGCCCTCCAGCCAAACAGTACGATCAATCGACTTGCTCACTTGATACTCCTTCTCAAACTCCCGGGTGAGTAGCAGGATTGCGGGTGTGCCGCTATGCGCCTCTATCTGGTTTAGGAATGTCGCGAGTTCGGACAATATCAGCGCGCGGTTTGGACGCCCTTGGCACGTATCGGAAAAATCCAGCTGGACCGCAGGGGGCAGGGCGCTTTCGTTGCGCGGAACGCTGGTAATGAACATCGTCGCTTGGTCCGATGCCAGACGGCAAATGTCAAAATGGTGGAGCGCGCCGAAGCGGATGCCGGCGTCTTGCGCGCCTGCCAAATTGGCCTGGAATTCTGCGTCGCGCGTGCGCGCGCCTTCGACCGCAGTGATATAGGCGAAATCGACACCGGTCGCGCCAAGCTCCGCCCAATTGGGGCGGCCATTGCTTTGGGTGACCACAATGCCTTGAACCGGATATTCAGCGCGCGACGGTGCCCAAGCGGTCACATAACGCCAGCCCGCGTAGACCGCGAGCGCGATGCCGAGCATGATAATGCCCCACCGGACGAATTGGCGTTTACCCCCAGTCATGCGACCCTCTGTTCAAGCATGTGATTCGTCCCTCTAGGCGTTACCGCCGCGCGAAGTCGATAGGCGTTGCGCAATGGCCGCCCGAAAGCACAAGATTTTACGCTGCGCGGCGCTCAGCTTTTGATGTGCAACACACAGATCAGCGTGAACAACCGGCGGGCCGTGGCAAAATCAACCTCAACTTTGCCCTCAAGGCGTTCCATCAACAACTCGGCTGCTTCATTATGCACACCGCGCCGCGCCATATCGATGGTTTCGATTTCAGCCGCGCTCGCCTTGCGAATGGCCTGATAGTAACTGTCGCAAATGGCGAAATAGTCTTTCACCACGCGGCGGAAACGGCCCAAGCTGAGGATGAGCATTTCATGTGGCGAATTATCCGGCCGGCGAATGTCGAGGATGAGGCGGCCGTCGGCGACGCTGATGCTCAGATGATATGGCCCGGCATAGCCATCGCCCATATCGCGCAGCGGCTTGAAAAAGTTATCTTCGATCAAATCGAAGATCGCGACGCGCCGCTCCTGCTCGATATCGGCATTGCGCCGAAGTATCGTTGCTTCGTCCAGATCAACTTTAATGATGCGCGGGTCGCTCATGCTGCTGTGTTAGCTTGAGATATTTTTGGGGCAAGCGCTATCCGGTTTGTGGAACATGTTGTTGTCCGATTGTTGTCCACAGCCATATCCCCGCACTTCTTTTTGTCCCCCCTTGCGAAGCCGAACATGCTAAAGGATAGGGAGCCATGGCCGAACTTATCAGACTTGCAGCAGCGAATGAAGCTGAACCCCAACGCCTTCCCCGCAATATTGAGGCGGAGGCCGCGTTTCTTGGCGCAATTCTGATTGATAACCGAGTGATCGAAGATGTGTCGATCAAACTTCAGCCCGACCATTTCTTTGAACCGCTGCATGGCCGCATTTACGAGCAGATATTGCGTCTGATTGATCGGAACATGCTGGTGACGCCGGTCACGCTGAAGCCATTTTTTGAGGCCGACGAATCCATGCGTGAGCTTGGGGGCCCGGGCTATTTGATTAAGCTGACGGCGGATGGCGCTGGCTTGATCGGCGCGCGCGACTTTGCGCAGCAGATTTATGACCTCGCGTTGCTGCGTGAATTGGTGACGGTTGGCCGCACGTTGGTCGACAATGCGCTCGACACGAGCGAGAGCGTTGACCCCAAAGGCCAGATCGAAGCCGCAGAAAGTGCGTTGTACAAAGTCGCCGAAGGCGAAGGCGAAACCGGCTCGATGAAGAGCTTCCTCGCCGCATCGACCGAGGCGATCCGCAATGTTGAAAAGGCGTTGCAGTCGGGCGGTAGTCTGTCGGGTGTGACCACTGGCCTGGATAGCATTAACGCCAAATGCGGCGGTCTGCATAATTCCGACCTTATCATCCTCGCTGGTCGCCCGGGTATGGGCAAGACATCGCTTGCCACCAACATCGCCTTCAACGCTGCGCGGCGGTGGATCCGCGAACGTGAAGACGGCATTGAAGAAGCCAAGGGCGCTGGCGCCAAGGTCGCTTTCTTCAGCCTCGAAATGTCGGCGGATCAGCTGGCGACGCGTATCTTGGCCGAACAATCGGGCATCAGTTCCGAACTGCTGCGTATGGGAAAAATCAGTCGCGAAGATTTCCGTGAACTGTCCCGCGCGAGCCGTGAGCTTCAGGAATTGCCGCTCTATATTGACGACACCCCAGCGCTGACCATCGCTGCACTGCGTACCCGTGCGCGGCGTTTGCAGCGTCGGCATGGCATTGGGCTGATCGTCGTTGACTATTTGCAGTTGCTTCAGGGCTCAAGCCGTTCTGGTGACAACCGCGTTAATGAAATTTCCGAGATTAGCCGTGGTCTGAAAACCTTGGCCAAGGAACTGGGCCTGCCGGTGATTGCGCTTTCGCAGCTCAGCCGTGCGGTTGAACAGCGCGAGGACAAACGTCCGATGTTGTCCGACCTTCGCGAATCCGGTTCGATCGAGCAGGACGCCGATATGGTCTGGTTCGTGTATCGCGAAGATTATTACGAAGCAGCAAAGCAGCCCGACCCCGTCAATGAAGCCGCGCATGATGCGTGGAAGGAAAAGATGGAGCGCATCTTTGGCGTCGCCGAACTTATCGTCGCCAAGCAGCGCCACGGTTCAACGGGCCGCGTCCGGATGAAGTTCGAAGCGAAGATCACCCGCTTCACCGACCTTGCCGACGACCAATATGCCGATGCAGGCTATGATTGAGGCGTTGCGTTAGTCCCGCAACTGCGCGGACAAAATGTAGTTCAACGCCATGTTGTTGCTTAAATGCAGACCGGACATGGGCGAAAACGCAATGCCCTGCATGTCGACAATCTCAATTCCCGCATCATCGAGAATTGCGGTCAATTCATCGGGCGTCAAAAACTTGTCCCAATCATGCGTGCCGCGCGGGACTTGTCCAAGCCGCTCGGCAGCCTCAACAAGGAAGATGCGCGAGGCAGGGGTGCGGTTTGGCGTTGATAGCAACAACACAGCATCGGGTTTCATGTGGCGTTTCAACTCGCCAATGAACACGGCTGGATCGTTCACATGCTCAATGACTTCCATCGACGAGACGATATCAAACTGGCCAAGTCCTTGGGCAGCGATTTCGCCCGCGCGATAGGTGATTGGCAGTCCCGACAGCGCCGCATGCGCGGTTGCGGCATCGATATTTTCGGGCGCGGCATCAACGCCCGTTACCTCCGCCCCCATACGCGCAAGCGGTTCACACAGCAGCCCCGCACCGCAGCCAACATCAAGCGCAGACTTGCCTGCGAGCGGATAACGCGCCTTGCCATCAACACCAAAATGCGCGTCGACGGCGGCTCGAATGAAGCCAAGGCGCACGGGATTCAACTTGTGCAGCATGGCGCTTGAACCCTTTGGGTCCCACCATTCGGCAGCCAATCCACCAAAATGTGCGGCTTCCGTAGCGTTTATTGTCGTTGCTGAGCTTGCGTTTGTCATATCCTGTCCCTATCAGGGCCCTCGATTGTAATATAGCGACTATTCAAGGTTTTCATGGCCCGCATTGTAATGAAATTTGGCGGCACGTCTATGGCCGGAACGGAACGTATCCGCCGTGTCGCGCAATTGGTGAAACGTCAGGCAGAACGCGGTGACGAAGTTGCCGTCGTTGTTTCCGCCATGGCGGGTGATACCGACCGGCTCGTCAACTTCTGCCGCGAGGCGAACGCGCTGTATGATCCCGCCGAATATGACGTGGTGGTCGCCGCTGGCGAACAGATTACCGCCGGTTTGCTCGCGATAACCTTGCAGGCGCTCGGTTGCGAAGCGCGCAGCTGGTTGGGCTGGCAAATGCCCATCCATACCGACAGCGCACATGCCAAGGCGCGCATTGGTTCCATCGATACCGACGAATTGCTGGCGTCGATGAAGGCCGGCAACATCGCCGTCATCCCCGGATTTCAGGGCCTGACCGACGATAACCGCATCACCACCTTGGGCCGCGGTGGTTCGGACACCTCTGCGGTCGCCGTGGCGGCTGCGGTCAAGGCCGACCGCTGCGATATCTACACCGATGTTGACGGCGTTTACACCACTGACCCGCGCATCGTGGCGCGCGCACGCAAGCTGAAGGCCGTGACCTACGAAGAAATGCTTGAACTGGCATCGGTCGGGTCAAAGGTTTTGCAGACCCGCTCGGTCGGCCTTGCGATGAAGGAAGGCGTGCGCGTGCAAGTGCTGTCTTCATTCGTTGATGAAAGCGCGCCTGACGCCGACAGTATCCCCGGCACGATGATTGTGACCGACGCAGAATTGGAGAAGTATCAAGTGGAACGCCAACTGATCACCGGAATTGCCGCCGACAAGAATGAGGCTAAGATCACCCTCACGCGCGTGCCCGACCGTCCCGGCGCGGTGGCCAACATCTTTTCGCCGCTGGCTGATGCAAATATCAACGTCGACATGATCATTCAGAACGTGGGCCGCGACAAAGGCGAAACTGACGTGACCTTCACCTGCCCACAGGCCGACCTTGTGCGTTGCACCGACATCTTGGAAAACCGTCGCGATTCCATCGGCTACAACCGCCTGATCCCCGATACAAAGGTGACCAAGATTTCCGTCGTCGGCGTCGGCATGAAAAGCCACGCAGGTGTTGCTTCCACGATGTTCAGTTCCTTGGCCGACCGCAAGATCAACATTCAGGCGATTTCTACCTCCGAAATTAAGGTTTCGGTTTTGATCGACGAGGACGAAACCGAACTGGCCGTTCGCGTGCTGCACACCGCTTATGGGTTGGATGCGGAGTAAACCGCTTTCATTGCCAGCTAGCGACCGATAAGAGAGCGCTATGACCAAACTCAAACACCTCATGCAACGCGGCACGGAATTCCTTGGCTGCGACGTCGCCATCATGTGTGGCGCTATGTCCTGGGTTTCGGAACGGAACCTGGTGTCGGCTATCTCCAACGCTGGAGGTTTTGGCGTGATCGCGTGCGGGGCGATGACGCCCGAATTGCTCGATACGGAAATTGCCGCCACGAAGGCGCTGACGTCCAAGCCATTCGGCGTGAACCTGATCACCATGCATCCGCAAATCATGGAACTGATTGATGTGTGCGCGAAATATGACGTGAGCCATGTCGTACTCGCGGGCGGATTGCCGCCCAAGGGCAGCATTGAGGCGATCAAGGCGTTCGGCGCAAAGGTGATCTGCTTTGCCCCTGCGCTGACGCTCGCGAAGAAATTTGCGCGCTCTGGCGTCGATGCGCTGGTTATCGAGGGCAGCGAGGCAGGCGGGCATATCGGCCCCGTGGCGACGAGCGTTTTAGCGCAGGAAATCCTGCCAGAGCTGGGCGATCAACTGCCCATTTTCGTCGCGGGCGGCATTGCCCGTGGCGGCGCGATTGCAAGCTATCTCGAAATGGGCGCGGCGGGTGTGCAATTGGGCACGCGGTTCGTCTGCGCGCATGAAAGCATTGCCCATCCCAATTTCAAGGCTGCGTTCTTGCGCGCCAATGCCCGCGATGCGGTCGCCAGCGTCCAGATTGACCCGCGTTTGCCGGTCATTCCTGTCCGCGCGCTGAAGAACAAGGGCACTGAGGAGTTCACCAAGAAACAGGTCGAAGTTGCCGCGATGCTTGATCGCGGCGAAATCGACATGGAAACGGCGCAGCTTGAGATCGAGAAATATTGGGCAGGGGCATTGCGCCGCGCGGTGATTGACGGCGATGTTGAATATGGCTCGGTCATGGCTGGCCAGTCGGTTGGCATGGTCCATGTCGAGCGGCCCGTGGTCGATATCATTGCCAAGCTGGTCGACGAAGCGAACACCGCGCTGGCGCGTTAGGTCTGTAACTTTCCCTATCGGGGATATCGTTAACCGTCTTGCCAACGCAACACAGCGTGCGCATATCTGTGCCATGACCGAAAATATCGCGACGGAACTCACCCCGCTCGACCCCGCATTCGTGACCACGACACGCATTGCGACAGCGATTGGATTGCTGCCCTTTGTCATCGGTGCCGGCGTGCTTGAGGTTGCGCAAGTGCCCCCTCCGGGCAGCTTCATCGTGCCGATGCTGCTGTTCTATGTCTTTGTCGCGTTCACCGTACCGGCGCGCAAATATAGGCATTGGGGCTATGATATGGGCACCGACCGGCTGCGCATTGTGCGCGGTTACATGTTTTATCGGGACACCATCGTCCCGTTCGGGCGCATCCAGCATATCGATGTCGACCAAGGGCCAATTGACCGGCGCTACGACCTCGCCACGCTGACGGTGCACACGGCGGGCAACCACAACAGCAAAGTCGCCTTGCCCGGTCTCGCCAATGGCGACGCGCTGGCGATGCGTGAGGCCATTCGCGCGGCGATCCGGCAGGACAGCTTGTGAACGAAACCGTTGATACGGCGGAGGAGTTGACGCCCGCAGTCGATGGTGAACGGCTGCATATCAGCGGCTTTCTGGTGGGCTTTGTTTCCGGGCTTCCGCAGTTGGTGTTTCCAATGGTCGCCGCGATCTTCGGTGTTCGAAAAACCGACAATCCGGTTCTCATTCCCATTGTCATCGCGCTTGTTCTGTTATTCAGTCTGTTCTTTCGCTGGTTGGCATGGCTGCGGTTTCAATATTTCGTCGGCGCGCATGACATTCGTATCGAGAAAGGGATTTTGAACCGGACGGCGCGATCCATCCCCTATGAGCGTATTCAGGATGTCAGCATCGAACAAAAACCGCTCGCCCGCATGATGGGGCTGGGTGAGGTCAAGTTTGAAACCGGTGGCGGCGATGGCGACGATGCGAAACTGAGTTTCGTCACCTTGGAAGAAGCAAACCGCCTGCGCGCTTCAATCCGGTCGCGTAAGGCTGGTGTAGAGGTTTCTGTCCCGGTCGATGCGCCAGCGCCTGTGGAAGAAGACGCACACCCGATATTTGCGATGGATGGCAAGCGGGTGTTTGTCTTTGGCCTCTATTCCTTTTCACTCGTGATTTTCGCGGTGCTCGGCGGTCTTGCGCAGCAACTTGATTTCCTGCTGCCGTTCGATTTTTGGGACTTCAAACATTGGATCGGGCTTGCCGAAGAGCGCGGTGTGAGCGTGAGCCAGATCAACGGCGTTGGTTTGTTCGCGCAGCTGATCTTGGCCTTCGGTGCCATTACCAGCCTGATTTTCATTGGCTTTGCGACGGGCGTGGTGCGCACGATTTTGCGCGAGCATGGTTTCCGGCTCGACCAGACTGCCAAGGGGTTCCGCCGTCGGCGCGGCCTGTTTACGCTCACGGATGTGATCATGCCCGCACACCGCGTGCAGGCGGCACTTGTGCAAACGGGACCATTTCGGAAACGCCGTGGCTGGCACAGCCTGAAATTTGTCAGTCTCGCGCAGGACAGCAAGCAAGAAGCCAACTATGTCGCCGCACCCTTTGCGACACTGGACGAAGTGTGGCGCATCGCATTAGCCGCCGCAATCGCGGCGCCCGATGGTGACGAACGGCTGCAACGCGGGGCTGTAAAACATTGGCTGACTCAGCTTTTGTTCATCGTGCCGATCGTGTTGACCGCCATGGCTGCGCTGGTGATTTTCGCGGATGCCCCAATTAGCCGCACGACATTGTTGCTGTTGTTAATGGTTCTTCCCAGCGCGCTTTTCTGGTTCGACTGGCGGCAGTACCGTTTCGGGCTGGATGACCATCAGTTGTATGTGAGGCGCGGCTGGTGGCGGCAACAGATGACGATTGCGCCTCAGGTGAAGGTGCAGAGCGTTGAAATTGCGCAAGGCCCGTTATCGCGGCGGCAGGGCCTCGCATCGCTTCGGTTTGGCATTGCTGGCGGGACGATGGAGATGGTGGCGCTGCCGCTGGCTACTGCTGTCGCTATCCGCGATGCCGTGATGGAAAAGGTAGCTGCCGTCGATTATTCAGCGATTAGGTCCTGACCCTAATCAATCGCATTAGCAACCTGCGTTTCGATCACGCTGCCATCATCCTTGCGCAAGGTCATCACGACCTTTTTCGCGGCCCAATCAATGTCGATTTGACCAAAGTTGGCTATGCCCCAAAAACCACCCGTCCGGCTTGGGTCGGGTTCGCGGTCACCGCCGTCGCCTTTGCCAAAGGCGAGGTTAAGCGAGCTGGATGTAAAGTCCCACAGGGGTTTGGAAAGGCCCGGCGCATTGGTCTTGTAAAAGCCACCGGAATGCCGGTCGCCGGTCAGGAATATCGCATTATTGACGCGCTTTTGACCCAATAATGCATAAAGGCGGTCGCGCTCTTTGGGGAAATTGGTCCAGCCTTCAAAATTATGCGCGTCGGTTATAACCTGCGTCGATGAAATGATGAAGCGCACTTCCGCTGGCTTATCCAGTTCCTGTGCCAACCATTCCCATTGCACACTGCCCAGCACGGTCGCTTTGGGATCCATGTTGGGAATATACCAACCAAGCGCAGGCGCTGGATCGCGATAGGTCATGGAGGCGAGGTCGGAACGGAAAAAGCGCGCATCGAGGATGATAAACTGAACCCGCTTGCCCTGCGGACCGACGATCCGGCTTTCATACACACCGGGGCGGGCGCGCACTTCGTCTGATGCACCCCAGAAAGTTTCATAGGCTTTCTCGGCCCATTCCTTGAACGCGAAGGATCCGCCGGCGTCATTGGCGCCATAATCATGGTCATCCCATGTGGTCATCATGGGGACGCTGCGCCGGAAACGGTCAAATTCAACACGGCTGTTTAGTTTCTTATAGCTCGCGGCGAGCGTCGGGATGTCGGCCCCATTTGTAGGCCGTGTATCGCCATAGACATTGTCACCAATCAACAGAAACGCCTGCGGATTTTGCGCGGCAATCACGTCCCAGAATTTCATGTCGCGGTTTTCGTTGACGCAACTGCCGAATGCAAAACGTGTGATAACCGTATCCGCAGAAAGCGCCGGATTGGCTGGTGCCTTAGGCAGCTTGACGTCCAGCGCGGCATAATAAGGGCGCAGCGCCTCCTGCGCGCTTGTTGGTGCGGCCTGCGGCGGGGTGACCGTGCTCGCGCATCCCGAAAGAAGCAGGGCGAATATGGGGAGGGCATATTTCATGAGCGCATCTTGCCTTTGATCAACAATTGGGTTGCCCCATCCTCGTCTTTGGAAAGGAGCGCGTCAATCCCGTATACGGTCGCGAGGTTTTGTGCGGTGATGACATCATCAACCGCACCCTGCGCAAAAACGGAACCTTGATGCAGAAGTACGATATGGTCCGCAAAGCGCACAGCGTGGTGCAAATCATGCAGGACCGCGACGACGCCTTTGCCGCCGCGCGCCTGCTGCCGCAGCAGATCAAGGATATCGAGTTGATAGCCGGGGTCGAGGTTCGCCAAGGGTTCGTCGGCCAATATCCATTCAGGCTCTCCCGCCAACACGCGCGCCAGTAGAACGCGCGCACGCTCGCCGCCCGATAACTCGGTAATAGGGCGCTGCGCAAAGCCATCGGTTGCGGTTGCGTGCATCGCTGCGGCAATGGCCCGGCGGTCATCGGCCGACGCCCCTGCACCGCGCAAATGCGGTATGCGGCCAAGCGCGACCAATGCCTCGGACGTGATCGCCCAATGCGTTTCTGCGCCTTGCGGCAGCAGTCCAATGCGCTTGGCCCGCGTCGGTGCGGGCATTGCAGTAATGTCTTCGTCGCCAAGCTTTGCGGTGCCGCGGTTTGGCTTTCGCAGGCCCGCAAGGCAGGCCAGCAATGTCGATTTGCCTGCGCCATTGGGGCCGAGGATGACGCTTAATCTGCCCGCTTCAAACGTGGCGCTGATGCCCTCAAGCGTCGCTGTGCTGCCATGGGCGAAGGCGAGATTCTGGACATTCAGGTTCATGCTGGACCCCTACGATAGCGTAAGAGCAGCAGCAGGAAGAATGGCGCGCCAAGGACTGCCATGGCGATGCCAAGCCGCATTTCACCAGGTCCGGGGATGAGGCGCACAAGGCTGTCCGCTGTGAGCGTCAAAATCGCGCCACCCAAGGCAGAAGGCACCAAGATGCGGGACGGCTGTTCGCCATAAAAGCTGCGTATGAGGTGCGGCACGATTAGCCCGACAAAGCCGACGACACCCGACACGGCGACCGATGCGCCAACCGACAGACCAACGCCAAGGACGATCAGCCACTGCAACCGGAACAGATCGACACCGAGGCTTTTGGCGCCATTTTCCCCCAAGGTCAGCGCATCCAGCGCACGGCCTGTGGTCAGCAACAACAGCGCGCCAATCGCCATGAACGGCAGCGCAGTGAGCACATCCTCCATCAAACGGTCGGTCAGTGCGCCCATCAGCCAGTTAATGATTTCGCTGGCGGCAAATGGGTTCGGGGCAATGCTGATGACAAAGGCCGTTAATGCTCCGGCCAGCGTGGACAAGACCATGCCGCCCAATATGAAACCGATTGGCCCGCCACCGCGGCCGATTGCCAGCAGCAAAAGGATGCTGGCGCCCGCGCCGATCATCGCACAGCCGAATAGGCCAAAGGGCACAAGGTTGATGCCCAAGAAGATCGCCAGAACGCCGCCCAAAGCAGCGCTGGCTGAAACCCCCAGCACTGTCGGGTCGGCCAGTGGATTGCGCAAATAACCCTGCAACACTGCGCCCGAAAGCCCAAGGGCGGCCCCAACGCAAAGCCCAAGGAGCGCGCGGGGTAGGCGAAGCTCAAGGAAAATCCAGCCGTCGGCATTATCCGCCGCCCACGACATCGGCCAAATCCAGACCTTCCCCGCCATCAGCGAAAGCAGGAACGCCGCCAGCGTGAGGCAAAGCAAAAGACCAGTCATAAAACGCGACGTCATTGGCCACCTCCGCTTGCGCGCGCATTCAACGATGCCCGTGTTTTGGACAAGATGGCGGATACTTTCACGATCGTCGGACCGCCGCAGAATAACAGCTGGTCGGGAAAATCGACGATGCGCGCCTTGCCGTCCAAATGCCGCAATAACCTTTGCCGCGCGGTAAGCGCCCGGGCATCTTCGCCGTGCGCGCTGGTGGGCATGAAGATGACCGTCGGCGGATTACGAATCAGCGTCTCCATCGGCAATATGCCCCATGAGGCCAGCCCATAATCTGCGCTGGCATTGCGAAATCCGTGACGCTGCAACAGTTCGTCTTGCAACGTGCCTTTGCCCGCGACGAACCCGCCATTTTGCCAGATCACGGCCGAAACCGGTGGCTGGACCTTCGCGGGTTTTGGCAACGCATTTTTTATTTGCGCAACCAGTTTTTCACCCGCCTCCACTCGGCCAACGGCTTTCGCCAGCGTGCGGATTTGCGTGATGTCCTCCGCAATCGTCGGCGCGACACCAATGGCCACTGTTTTAATCCCCGCGCGCGCCAGCACGGCATTTGCACCCGACGATGCAAGGTTGCCGATCAGCACCAATTTCGGGCGGGCCAAAAGCAATTCTTCTGCGCTTGCACCAATGGCGGGATACTGCATGGACCATGACAAAGGCGCAGACGCGCTTTCGGGATCATGCGAATAACTGCTGACCGCAGTCACTTGGCCGGGCAACGCGATTTCGGCCAGCACGGCGTCAATGCACGGGTTGTTAGAGACAATACCGCCGGGCACAATTGTACCTTGGTTGGCGCATCCGGCCAGTGCCAATGCAGGCAAAATGCACCAACCGCGACGCATCAGAATTTGGCCCTGACGCCAACCGCGGCATTGCGGCCAAAGCTGTTATATCCTGCCACGACAGTATACTGCACATCGAAGATGTTATCGACGCGGCCATAAAGCTCAAGCCTGTCATTGATCGGCAATGATGCCCGCAGGCCGACCAATGCATAGCCATCAAGTGCTACGCTGTTTGACGCATCGTCAAAGCTATCACCGATCAACAACATACTGCTGCCCACCGAGAGGCCAAACGGCGTTTGCCAGTCGACCGTCAGGCTGCCGCTATGTTGCGGACGTAACGCCAGTCGGTTGCCGAAATTGGCACCCGCTGACCGGTTAACCGCATCGACCAGCGTGTAGCTTGCCCGAATGTCCAATCGGTCGGTGGGGTTCAGGTTGAAGCCAGCTTCCACACCCGTTGATGTCACGCGGTCGATGTTTTCGGACTGAAAAGTCGCAAAGGAAAATGCGATCAAGTCCGTGCTCCGCCGTTTGAAATAGGTCGCGAAAAACCGGGCCCTTCCGTCCAATATTTGCTGTTCGAAACCAAGGTCGAAATTGCGCGCGGTTTCGGGCCGGAGGGCGGGGTTGCCATAAGGCGGTTGACCTTCGCTGAGCGTCGGCGCGCGGAAACCCTCGCCATAGGTGGCGCGTAACATGGTGCGGCCATCATTGGGGGTGAAGGCCATATTGCCGCCCAATGTCGTTTGCCCGCCATAATCATTATATTGGTCATGCCGGACCCCGCCCGTCACCGTCAGCCCGGCAACAGGGCGAAGGATAATTTGGCCAAAGCCACTGGTGACATGGTTGTGTGCGATATCGGCTGCAGCGCCCTCAAAAGATGTGCTGGCGAACGACCGTTCATATTCCAAACCAGCGGTCAGGGTCAGGGCGTCGTTGACGTCAAACGAGGTGTGATATTCCGCGCGGTCGATGCTGCCACGGACAATGAAGTTGTTGAAGCTGAACACCACTGGGTCCGTACCAAGCCGCCGGATATCGGTTCGTGTGTAGGCAATGCGGTTTTGCATCCGGCTGTCGAACGCAAAGAAATTTGCCCCGACATAGCCGACAAATTGCCGGTTTCGGGTGACGGGCAGGGCGTTCGCGCCGATACCAAAGGCGGAGTCATATTCCACCGTCGCGTGATTATAATAGCCGCGGAAATCGAGATTGAAGGCATCGCTGATGTTGACCTTCAGCCGGCCATTGCCCGCGACATTTTCAAAGCCATCGCGTTCGGTTCCGCCCGCCAGTGCCGAAATCCCTTGGGCATCGACATATGACCCGCCAAAGCTGCCTTCGAACGCGCCACTCGTTCCGGCGATGTTGGCGTTCACCCGTTTGGTATCGGCGGCACCATATTCCGCGCCGAAGCGTCCTTCGAAACCATCGGCCGGTGCCAGCGACTGGATATTGACCACGCCGCCAATCGCTTGGCTGCCCCAGATGATCGAGTTTGGCCCGCGCAGGACTTCGACCTGACCAATATTGCCGGTCATCAACGTGCCAAAGTCAAACGCACCATTGGGGCTGGTGAGGTCATTGATCCGCACACCATCGATGAGCACCAGCGTCTGCGAACTGTTGCCGCCGCGCAAAAACGCGCTGGTCTGGCCGCCAAGACCGCCGCGTGCGGCAACGGTAACGCCGGGCACGCTTTGCAGGGCATCGCCGATGGTGGCGCTTTGCAATTGGTCGAGCCGTTCGCGGCCAACGATATCAATCGCTTGTCCAGTTTCCGATCGCAGTTGTTCAAATCCGCTCGCGGTGACAACGATAACGTCGTCCCATTCATCTGCCATTGCAGACGCCGGCAGCAGCGCAAGCGCCGCAGCCGCATATTTTAACAAGGTCATGGATGTATCTCCTTCGCATGACGTCCAACAAATGTCGTCACGCGGAGGAAAACCCCGATTGCGCCAGTATCCCGCAAGCACAAAGGACAAACCGCAATCAGGCAGGTCTCCTGGCTCCCGGGTCTATGCTCTTGCCCCGCCTTCCCAGTTTCACGGTTACCCGTTTCCCCAGTGGCATATGGAGCAAAAGCTCGCCGGTTACAGTTGCGGGAACAGCGCCGGATTTCCGCCGGCTTCCCTATTATCCACGCTCTCGCGCAGACCTGGTGCGTGCGCAGAGGGTTACGCCGCTTTTGTACGGAGGGCAAGGGATTCAGCGGCTATGGGCGCTGGCGCTATTTAATGGCGGGTCTTGCCCGGGCGTTGCATGCCCCAAAATTGCGGGCCTTCGGGCACTTGCCAGCTATGCTTGATGGCAAAACCAAAGCTTTGATATAAAGGGATATTATGTTCGTCTGCGGTTTCCAGATAGGCGGGCAATCCATCCTGATCCGCCCGCTCCAAGCCTGCACGAATGGCAGCGCCGCCATAGCCTTTGCCCTGATATGTCGGGTCGCATCCCGCATAATGTAAATACCAGACGGGCTCTTTTGGCAGATGCTTTTCGATAAGGTCGGCGACTTCAAGACCGCGAAATATCGAAAAGCGCAGCTGCTGGACGAACGGCAATATTAGCCGCGCGGTATCAAACATGCTGTCGCGGGCCTGCCCCGGACCACGCCATAAAGTGACGGCCTCTATGCCGTCGGTCCCATACACCGCGCCTTTGGGATGTTCGTCGCGCAAGAACAGATGGAACACGCCCGTAAGCCGCTGTGCGCGCAGCTTTGCGTCTGGAATGACATAGCTCCATCCGGTCTCTGTCTGGAACGCGCGCGCCAATGTCTCGGCGATTTCCAGATTGTCCGTTGGCTTCAACAAACGTGCGTGCGGCAAATTAGGCTTTCGCTTGGGTTAGGATGGGCAGATTGCGGACGCGTTTGCCGGTGGCAGCGAACAACGCGTTGGCCAAAGCAGGGGCAGCCGGAGGAACGCCGGGTTCGCCAATGCCGCCCATATCTGCGCCGCTGTTGAGGAAATGGATATCCATCACCAAGGGCGCGCCTGCCATTTTCAGCAACGTATAATCGGCCAAGTTGCTTTGTTGAACCGCGCCATTTTCAAGCGTAATCGCCTCGCCAATGGCGGACGAAAGCCCCATGATCGTGCCGCCTTCAATCTGGGCCATGGCGGCGTCCGGATTGACGATGCTTCCGGCGTCCACGACCGTTGTTACCTTATGCACTTTGGGCATGCCGTCGTCACCGACCGACGCTTCGATCACATGCGCGACGATGGTTCTGAAGCTTTCGACCAGTGCAACGCCGCGACCCCTTCCCGCGGGAAGGGGCGAACCCCAACCACTGCGGGCCGCGACTTCGTCCAATACGCGCAAGTGCCGCGATCCTGCCTTCAAATGATTGCGGCGAAATACAACCGGGTCTTCGCCCGCTGCATGGGCCAGCTCATCCATGAAGCTTTCATTGTAAAAGCCCTGCTGCGTCGAGTTCACCGAACGCCATGCACCGGTTTGCTGGTTTGAAACATGCGCAAAGTGCCGGCGCGACACCGCGGGCAGGGCATAAGGAAATACCGTTTCGCTCTCGGCGCTTTCGGGTTGGGCATAGTCGTTGCGATATGCCGTTATCCGCTTTTCTTTGGTCAACGATGCCTTCAGCGCGGCGGAGCTTTGCGGGCGATATGCGCCTTGGACGATTTCTTCCTCACGGCTCCAGATAAGCTTGACGGGATATGGCAATTGCATCGCAAGCTTTGTGACCTGACCGACGATTTCCATATACATGGGCAAACGGCGGCCAAAGCTCCCACCGATCATCATCGGGTGGAAGGTCACATCATCCGCGTCGAGACCGGAAACGTCGACGGCCATCATCTTGCTTGCAAGCGGGTCCTGCATGCCGCCCCAAATGTTGAGCTTTCCATCCTTAAAATGGGCGGTCAGGGCAAAGGGCTCCATCATCGCATGGTGCAAAAATGGCACCTGATATTTCGCCTCGATCGGCTTTGCGCCAAGTCCGGCCTGTACATCACCGTCGCCGGCTGTGCTATCGGCGTCACCCTTGGCCATCAGGTCGCCCTGTGCCTTGAAAATGGACGCGGTCGAAATGCCGCCATTGCCGCCGTCCGCAAACTCTGGGGTGAGCGCGCGCAGGCCGGAAATGGCGGGCCAATAGCCTTTCGCCACGACAGCAACCGCATCATCGAGCTTGATGACTTTTTCAACGCCTTTGACCGCCAACGCAGGCGCGGTGTCTACAGACGTTAATTTGCCGCCACGCACAGGCGCCGCCATGATCGTTGCGACGCGCATGTCGGGGACCGAAAAGTCGATGCCATATTGCGCGCTGCCATCAACCTTCGCTGGAATGTCGAGCCGCTGCATCGATTGGCGCATGATGCGATATTGCGACGGATCCTTCAGCTTTGGGGCATTGTCGAGCGACAAGGTCGCAGCTTCCGCCGCCAGTTCGCCATAGCGCAACGCACGACCGGATTTAGCATGGATGACATGGCTGTCCTGCGTCGTCAGTTCATCCGCCGGAACGTCCAGCCGCTTGGCAGCGGTTTCAACCAATGCCAGTCGCGTCGCCGCGCCGACATTTTGAAAGGTCACCCGGCCCGTGAACCGCAACGCTGTGGAGCCGCCGGTCATTTGAAGGTTCATTTGCCGTGCAATGAAGGACAGGAATGATTGCGGAATGCCATTAATGATCGCAGGCTGCCCCGTCATATCGGCAAGGAAGGCGCGTCCAAGCCCCACATTGGCGAAGGCCGGTTCTGCGGGTGCAGAAACAACACGCACCTGATCCCACGCGGCATCCAGCTCTTCGGCAAGCATTTGCGCAAGACCCGTGTTCGATCCCTGACCAATGTCCGTGTGCGGCGAATAAATGGTGATGCTGTCATCCTCACCAATTTTCAGCCAGGTGGCAAAGCTGTGACCGCCGTCGCTTTCAAGGCGCGCCTTGGCGGATTTGGCGGCATTGCTGTCGGCTATGGAAATACCGAACAGGCCGGCACCGACGACCGCGACACCACCAATGAGGAAGGCACGGCGCTTGACGCCCTTGCGCTTTGCTGGCGCGGCTGGTTGCATTTCTGCTGTTGGGTTGTCAGCCATTATGCCGCTCCTTCTGCAGGTTTCGCCGCTTTCGCAGCTTGCCCGGTTGCGGCATGTATCGCCTTGCGAATGCGCGGATAGGTGCCGCAGCGGCAGATGTTGGTCATCGCCTCATCAATTTGTGCATCGCTTGGGCTGCCCGTTTTCTCGATAAGCGCCACAGCGGCCATAATCTGCCCCGACTGGCAATAGCCACATTGCGGAACCTGCGCAGAAATCCACGCTTTCTGCACCGCGTGGAGCGTGCCGTCCGCAGATTTCAGACCTTCGATGGTGGTAATCGATTTGCCTGCGACTTCGCTCACGGGGAGGCTGCATGAACGGGTGGGTTCGCCATTCACATGGACAGTGCAAGCGCCGCACGCCGCAATGCCGCATCCGAATTTCGTACCCGTTAGGCCAAGCTCTTCGCGAATGACCCATAGCAACGGCGTGTCTGGTTCCGCCGCAAGCGCCACTGGCTTGCCGTTGATCGACGTCTGAATTGCCATGCAAATAAGCTCCTACCCAAATCTGCGTTTCATATAGCAACGCTTCGGCCTCTTTGCTAGCGCATTGCCATGACTATGGGCAGCGCCAACCACGACCGTATCCTTGCCGCCGCAATCGACTGGGCGGGCGCGCCTATGGCGATTGCGACGGTGGTCGAAACCTGGAAATCCGCGCCATGCCCCGTCGGCACCCATATGCTTGTGCATGCGGACGGGCGCTTTGTGGGCTCAGTTTCGGGCGGTTGTGTCGAGGGCGATGTTCTTGAACGCGCGCAATTGGTTTTGGCAGGCGCGCCGCCGGTGCTTCGCCGATATGGCGTTGCCGACGATGCGGCGTGGGACGTTGGCCTGCCCTGTGGCGGGGATATTCAGGTGCTGGTGCAGCCTGTTTCCGCCGATGGTTTTCCGGCGCATCTGTTTGGCGATATCAACAAGGCGCGCTCGGCCGGTGCGGCGCTGTCGGTTGCGACGGATTTGGAATCGGGCCGAAGTGCCTTGGTGGACGATGATGCGGCTGCGGGTTTCGTCAATATCTACCATCCGCCGCGCCGTTTGCTGATTGTGGGCGCAGTCGAAATTGCATCGGCCCTTGCTGCCATTGCGACATCGCAGGGGGTGGATGTCACTTTGTGCGACCCGCGTGGACGGTTTTTAACTGCGGAACGCTTTCCCGGCGTCCGGTTGGAAGACCGCTGGCCCGACGCCGCCGTCAAGGCCTTTGCACCCGATAGCCGAAGCGCGATTGTGACGCTTAGCCATGATCCCAAAATCGACGACCCTGCGCTGGCGGCGGCGCTGGCGAGCCCTGCGGCCTATGTCGCTGCGCTCGGTTCCGTCCGGTCGCATCAGGCACGTCTTGCGCGGCTCTCGGCGGCGGGTGTCAGTGCAGAACAATGCGCGCGCATTGAAGGGCCAGCGGGCGTTGCGATTAACGCCATCAGCGCGCCCGAAATCGCGCTGTCTATCGCGGGCGGCATGATCCGCGCGTTTAACCAAGGCTTACGTTGATGCAGGCGAAGGACGTGGCGATCGTCCTGCTCGCGGCTGGCAATGCGCGGCGTTTTGGTTCTGATAAGTTGATGGCGGATTTTGAGGGTAGGCCACTGGGTGCGCGTGCGGGGAATGAACTGGCCAGCATTGCGGCAGCAGCGCATTTCGCAGTGTGTCAGCCTGAAGCGCACATTGCAGCTTATTATAAGCGTTTGGGCTTTGATATTGTCGATAACCCGAACCCCGGCATCGGGCTATCGGGTTCGCTCCATCTCGCGGTTGAGGCGGCGTTGCGCACCGATGCGCAAGCTTTGCTTATCGCGCTGGCCGATATGCCGTTTGTGCAGGCTGCCCATGTCGAGGCGCTGATTGCGGCTTGCACCGATACTGTCGTCGCATCTTTTGACGGACACCAGCCCATGCCGCCTGCTATATTTCCACGCGGGCATTGGCCGGATTTGCTGGCGACAGCGGGCGATGCTGGCGCGCGGCATATTCTGGCTGGTGCCGAAAAACTAACCGCACCTGCGGGCACATTATGCGACATTGATACGGCAGATGATTTGGCCGCTTCAAAAGTTGCGTTTCATCGCATAGACCGTCTGCAATGAACCAAATATCTGCCCGTCCCGCCATCGAAGCTGCTTTGCGCAATCCGAACCTTATGGCGGCGGCTGTCGCGCTGTCCGAAAACAGGTTGGAGGATGCAGAGCCGCTGTTGCGCGGTCATTTGCGTGATGCGCCGACGGACGTTGCCGCGATCCGTATGATGGCGGAATTGGCGGCGCGTGTGGGCCGGTTGAAGGATAGCGAGGCATTGCTTCGCCGCGCGCTTGAGCTGACGCCTGACTTTGGTGCTGCGCGTGCCAATCTGGCAACGGTGCTGTATAAACAAAACCGGTTTCCAGAGGCGCTTGAGCATTTGAATGCCGTGCTCGCTGAAGACGGTGACAACCCGGTCCAGCAAAATTTGAAGGCTGCCGCACTCGGGCGGATTGGAGGTTATGCCGAGGCGATTGCGCTGTATCAGGAACTGACCGCGCGTTTCCCCGATCATGCCAAATTGTGGATGAGCTATGGCCATATGCTCAAAACCGTCGGCAATCAGGACGAAAGCGTTGCGGCATATCGTCACGCCATATCGGTTGAACCAACGCTGGGCGAAGTTTGGTGGAGCCTTGCCAATTTAAAAACCTACCAGTTTTCGGACGAAGATGTTGCGGCGATGGATGCCGCGCTGACGTCCGCCGGATTGGTGGCAGAGGACGCGTTTCACCTGCATTTTGCGCTGGGTAAGGCAAGCGAAGAGCGCGCAAATCATGCCGCCGCCTTTGCCCATTATGCCAAGGGCAATGCGCTGCGCAGTGCGGAGCTGAATTATGATCCGCAAAGCGTAAGCACGCAGGTCGACCAGATCGAGGCGCAGTTCACCACGCCATTTTGGGAAGCGCGCGCGGGGCAGGGGCATATGGCGCCAGACCCTATCTTCATCATCGGCATGCCGCGTGCGGGTTCGACGCTGATCGAACAAATCCTCGCGAGCCATTCCATGGTGGAAGGGACGATGGAATTGCCCGACATTCCAGCCATGGCGCTGCGTGAAGGGCGCGGGTCAGACTGGATCGATGCGACCGTGGCGCTATCCGCCGATGATGCCGAAAGGCTTGGCGCGGAGTTTATCGAGCGCACGCGCATCCAGCGTAAAACCGACAAGCCATTTTTCATCGATAAGCTGCCCAATAACTGGAATTATCTGGCGTTCATCCGTTTGATTTTGCCCAACGCCAAGATCATCGATGCGCGGCGGCACCCGCTTGATTGCTGTTTCTCCAATTATCGCCAGCATTTCGCCAAGGGGCAGGCTTTCAGCTATGACCTCGCGCATATGGGCCAATATTATGCGGATTATGTGCGGGCGATGGCGCATTTTGATGCGGTTGCACCGGGCTATGTCCACCGCGTCATTCACGAACAATTGTTGGACGATCCGGAACAGGAAATCCGGAAACTGTTGGAATTTCTGGGGCTGCCGTTTGAAGAGGCGTGCCTCAACTTCCACGAAAACAAGCGCGCCGTGCGCACGGCGTCGAGCGAACAGGTCCGCCGCCCCATCAACCGCGACGGCGTTGACCAGTGGAAACCTTATGCGGCGCATCTTGAGCCGTTGAAGCGCGCACTTGGCAATTTGTGGGAAATTTATCCTGCCGCAGCATAGTTGCTGGGTTGCAACACAATGATTGAAAATTGTATGCAAACGGCTGATAGTGCGAAAATATATTGCGTGAGGGCGCAATTGGGAGCCTATTTATTTCAGGGTAACAAGGGAGGAACGCTGCATGCGCCTACAAAGTCAAAAGTCTAACGTCCGAACAGCTCTCGTCTTGCTGTTGACATCAACCGCCTTCGCAGCGCCAGCTATGGCGCAGCAAGCAGCAGACGCAGACGCAGACAGCAATGTCATCGTCGTGACTGCGCAAAAGCGTGAACAGAATCTGCAGGATGTGCCTATTGCCATCAACGCGATTGGTAATGAAAAGCTCGACCAGCTTCAGGTCAGCGAATTGCAAGATGTTGTAAAGTTTTTGCCTTCGGTCACCATTCAGCAAGGCGGACCAGGTTTTGCGCAGGTGTATTTCCGCGGCGTAGCGTCGGGTGAAAACGCGAACCACTCGGCATCGCTGCCGACCGTCGGCACATATCTCGACGAAATGCCGATCACGACCATTCAAGGCGCGCTTGATTTGCACGCCTATGACCTCGCACGTGTTGAGGCACTCGCGGGTCCCCAAGGCACCTTGTACGGCGCAAGCTCAATGGCTGGTACATTGAAGTTGGTGACAAATGCGCCCGATCCTTCCGGACTTTACGGCAGCGTAGGCGTTGAACTCAACAATGTTGCGCATGGTGATTTCGGTTCGATTTACGAAGGCTTTGTGAACGTGCCAATCGCCGAAGGCGCAGCAGCGCGTTTGGTCGGCTGGTATCGTGATGATGGCGGCTATATCGACAACATTCAGGGCGCGCGCACCTTTGCGAGCTCGGGCATTCGCCAAAGCAATACCGCGTTGGTTGAAAAGAACTTTAACGACGCTGAAACATATGGCGCACGTTTGGCGCTGGGCATTGATCTGGACGACAATTGGACCATCAAGCCAACGCTGATGGGCCAAGTCCAGAACACGCAGGGCAGCTATTCACAGGAACGATCCGGCCAAACAACCGGTGAACTGCAAACGGTGCAGTATAACCCTGAGGGCAGCCGCGATAAATGGATTCAGGCCGCGCTGACCGTTGAAGGGAAGATCGGTAATTGGGATGTGACCGCAACAGGTGGACATTTGCGTCGTAAGACAGAAACGCAATTGGACTATTCCGATTATGCCTATTTCTATGACGCGCTCGCTGGGTACGGCAATTATTTCTACGATAATGCCGGGGACCTCGTGAACCCGAACCAGTATATTGAGGGCGTTGACACGTATAGGAAAAGCTTCGGTGAATTGCGTGTTGCCAGCCCTGCGGACGCACCCGTGCGGTTCATTGGCGGTCTGTTTGCACAGCGCCAGTCGCATATTATCGACCAAAATTACATCATCGACAATATTGCCGATTCCATCACGGTGAGCGGAACCGACAGCAATATCTGGTTGACCATGCAGAAGCGCGTTGACCGCGATTATGCGGCATTTGGCGAATTGACCTATGACCTGACGGAGAAGCTCTCGCTCACTGGCGGTCTGCGTTATTACAAATTCGATAACTCGCTGCAGGGCTTCTTTGGATTTTCGGATGGCTATTCAAGCCGAACCGGCGAAGCCGCCTGCCTCAACACCGATGGCACAACACGTCGTGCCAATCCAAGCGGCACACCGGTGCCGATCCTCGTCGATGGCAGCCCTTGTACCAATGTTGACAAGTCGACGTCGGACACTGGCTTCATCCACAAGCTGAACGCCACGTACAAGGTCAACGACGACGTGCTGCTCTATGCAACATGGTCGCGTGGTTTCCGTCCAGGCGGCATCAACCGTCGCGGTACCTTGCCACCTTATGGCTCGGACAAGTTGGACAATTATGAATTGGGTTGGAAAACCACATTCGGTGCGTTCCGCTGGAACGGCGCAGTGTTCCAGGAAGACTGGAATAATATTCAGCTGTCCTTCCTCGGCGCAAACGGTCTTACGGAAATCCGCAATGCCGGTATTTCCCGTATTCGCGGTGTTGAAATGGATGCAGGCTTCCGTGCCGGCGGCTTCAGCATCAACACTGGCTTCAGTTATAACGACGCGCAAATTCGTCGTGACTTCTGCGCCATTGCCAACGCGACATTTGATTGTTCGACATCGGGCAATTCCTTGCTCGCAGAGGCTGGATCACGCCTACCTGTTACGGCCAAGTTGAAGGGCAACGCCATCGCGCGTTATGAATTCCCTGTCGCTGACTGGGATGGTCATGTGCAATTTGCCGTCAACCATATTGGAAGTCGCAAGAGCGATTTGCGTCCTGCGCAAAATGCAATCAAGGGCGATTTGGGCGCCTACACGACCGCTGACTTCTCCGTTGGTGTGAAGAGCGACCTATGGTCAATCGAGGCATTTGCGACCAACCTGTTCGACACACGCGGTATCGTGAACACAGGCGTCCAATGCCTTGAAACGGTTTGCGGTACGGACGTGACGCCTGCGACGCCAACCGGCGGTGCGTTTTACGACGTACTGATCAAGCCACGGCTGATCGGCGTGAAATTCTCACGCGATTTTTGACAATTGTTCGCTTTTCTTCCCTGCAAAAATTTGTAGGGAAGAAGGGTGAAATTCGTCATTAAATGAATTACATAAAGTTTGTTGCCATGGGCAACAGGGGGGGAGAAGCCGGATCTGTATAGATCCGGCTTTTTCATTATGGCTTAGCCGAATATCCGCTTCAGTATGCCTCTGTCAGCCAGCACTTCGGCTGCGCAGTTATGACCAGGAGCGCCGGTAACACCGCCGCCGGGGTGGCTGCCCGCACCGCACATATACAGGCCCTTCAACGGTCCGCGATAGGCGCCATGGCCCAATATTGGGCGTGCTGACCACAATTGGTCGAGGCTCATATTCCCGTGCATGATGTCGCCGCCCACAAGCCCGAATTTGCGTTCGAGGCCCTTGGGGCTCAGTATTTGCCGGCCAAGGACGGATGCGCGGAAACCCGGTGCATAAGCCTCTACTGTGTCGATGATGACATCGGCGGCCTTGCCCTCTTCGGCATCCCAATCGCGTTTGGAACCATCTGCATTATCCGGAAGCTCCGGTGCAAATTGCTGGCAGAACAGGCTGGCAACATGTTGCCCCGCAGGCGCGAGGCTGTCGTCGATGATTGATGGGATGAGCATCTCGACAATCGGCTTTTGCGACCAACCATCGCGCTTTGCATCTAGAAACGCGCGGTCCATATAATCAAGCGTTGGCGCAATGATGATACCCGATTGATGGTGTTCGCCGGGTTCGGGAAGGCAGGTAAACTTTGGTAGCTCGGAAAGCGCAACATTCATACGGAACGTGCCGCTGCCTGCCTTGAAGCCTTTTACGCGGCGTTTGAATTCGGGTTTTAAATCGGCGTCGTCGAACATGCGTTCGTACAACAGCTTGGGCCCAACGTTGGAGATTACGCGATCGGCGACGATTTCCTCGCCACTTTCCAACCGGACGCCAGCAACTTTTTCGCCATCGACCAGCACGCGGGACACCGGCGCTTCAAGGCTGATTTCCACGCCAAGTGCGACGCAGACCTTCGCCATGATTTGCGTAATCGCGCCCATGCCGCCAATGCTATGTCCCCATGCGCCCTTGTTGCCGTTCACTTCGCCAAAGACGTGGTGCAGCAAAACATAGGCGCTGCCGGGCGTATCCGGGCTGGCATAGTTGCCGACGACCGCGTCGAAACCGAACGCCGCCTTGACCGCTTCGCTTTCGAACCAGCTGTCGAGGAAGCTGCGCGCCGATTTTGTGAACAGTTCAAGCACGTCACGTTGCTGCGACAGGTTAAGCTTCATCAGCCCACGTCCCTGCACGGCTGCGTCGATGAATGTCTTCAGCCCGTCACCCACATTGGGCGGCGATTTCAGCGCAAGATCGCGCAAGACGTCGGCGACACCTTCCAACATGTCATAATATTCGGGAAGCACTGCGGCGTCATGTTTTGAAAAGCGCGCAAATTCGGCCTGTGTACGCTCAAGCCCGCCACCCAGTTTCAAATAGCCGCCATCTTCTTGCGGCAGGAAATTCGATATCGGGCGTTCAATGACACGGTAGCCATGGTCGGCCAGTTTCATGTCCGAAATGACCTTGGGCTGAAGCAGGCTGACGGTATAGCTTGCGACCGAGTTGCGGAAACCGGGGTGGAATTCTTCGGTGACGGCTGCACCGCCCACGACATCGCGGCGTTCGACGATGCGGACCTTTAAACCAGCGCGCGCCAGATAAAAGGCGCAGACAAGGCCATTGTGGCCAGCGCCAATGATGAGTGCGTCATATTTTTGTGTCATTTTTTGCTCCAGCCCTGCGCAGGGCGTTGTTCAATGCGCGCCTCGGGAATGATGTTTCGAATTTGGCGACAGAAGCTTTTGAGGCAAACTTCCGTGTCGGACAGCGGACCCATGGAAAAGCTTTGGCTTGCCATGCCTTGCTGCACGCGGGTGATGAGGACGGTATCTTCCGCATTTACTTGGCGGTTAATCCGCCAGTTGAGATAGCGCGCAGCGCGCATTTCGCGGCGGTCATCATGTAAGACATAGCTTATTTCACGGATGATGCAGCTGGTGGGGCCCGTTGGCAGCCATTGCATGAAATCGACTTGGTCGGGATAAATGTCGAAGGCGACCGATGGCCACAGTTTGAAGTACAGCCAACGTTTCTGGTTGGCGACGGGCAGGTGCGGCACTGGTGGCAACAGATTCTGATAGCCGCGCTCTGACCAGTTTGCCGATGGCCGGTCAACAAGGTCGCCCCACATGCGGTCGACATGTGGCTCCGCCTCAATGCCGTAGCTTTTGCCGAACAGCCGCGTGAGGCCGGGATGCGCCACCGGAATGTGAAGTCCATCGGAATAATTGTCGCCGACATTTTTCCAGTTCACAGCGCGCGGTCGCATCGTGACACGGCCAAGCGCCCTGAGTTCTTCAAAACGATAGGGTGCGACTTGGTCTTCATAAGGCGCCATCATGTCGGCGACCGCGGGGCCGCCGCTTTCCAGACGGACAAAAACAAAACCACGCCAGATTTCCATGTCGACAGCGACAAGACCCGCTTTATCCTTATCCAAAGTGGGGTAGGACGCGCTGTCAGGAACACCCGTCAGGCGGCCATCAAGATCATAAGTCCAGGCATGATAGGGGCACACAAGTTTCTTGGCACATCCGCCCGATCCATCGACCAAGCGGCTGCCCCGGTGGCGGCAAACATTGGTAAAGGCACGCAACACCTGATCCGCACCGCGCACGACGATGACGCTTTCGCCAATATAATCGAGGCTATGCCAGTCGCCAATGTTTGCGACATCGCTGACATGGCAAACAACTTGCCATGAGGGACGGAAAATCCGATCTACCTCAAGCGCTGCAAATTCAGGATCATCATAGGTCCATGCTGGCAGGCTCCAGCCGTCCAAATTGTCACGCTCTATGTGCAGGTCTGATTCGGACATCTTGCTCTCCTTATTATACGAGTGTATAACAACTGGATGAGCGCGCGACAAGCCTTCACCCGCGAAAGCGCTGATACCCGCCGGGACGCCTTAATCGCGGCCTGTACCCGCTGTCTGGGAACGTATGGAGCGCAGGGCGTATCGGTACGTGCGATCTGCTTGGAAGCTGGCGTGTCACCGGGATTGCTGCGGCATTATTTCGATGGAATTGATGCGCTCATCGCGGAAACATATCGGACGACGGGGACACGCGTTGCCGCAGCGATGCACGCGGCCGTTGTAATGGTTCCCGAATCAGATCCGCGTGGGCGATTGCTGGGGTTTATCACCGCCAGTTTTCGTGAACCCATTGCCGACCCTGCTTTGCTCGCGACATGGCTGGCCTTTTGGAGCCTGTCGCGAACGTCGCCCATAATCGGACAAATTCATGACGAGCTTTACGCCGAAAACAGACACGATATTGAACGGCTGATAGCCGCCTGTCCCAACGCGCCGAAGGATACACGGCTGGCCGCTGTGGCGCTGACGGCGTTGGTCGATGGCTTGTGGTTGGAACTCAGTTTGGGCAACGCGCCGTTCAGCGTTGCTGAAGCCGAGGCACTGGCCGAAAAGTGGGTGGATAGTTTCATTTGAAACAGTAAGGTCGCGGGATGGCCGATACATCCCAACCTGATACCCCAATGACCTATGCGCGTTACCTCGCGCTCGACAGACTTCTCGATTGTCAGGACCCGCAGTCCGATCTGGATGATGAGATGCTGTTCATCATCATTCACCAAACCAAAGAGCTGTGGCTCAAGCAAATCATCCGTGAGCTTCAACTGGCGCGATCGCAAATCCAGAACGATGCACTTGTGCCTGCCTATAAGGCGTTAGCGCGTGTCAGCCGTATTCAGGCGGTGATGACGCTCAGCTGGGACGTGTTGTCGACGATGACGCCGTCCGAATATACACGATTTCGCCATGTCCTTGGGCCAAGCTCCGGCTTTCAATCGGACCAGTTTCGCACCGTGGAATATTTGCTTGGTCTCAAAGCGTCGGCTTTTCTGAAATATCAGGAAGACCGGCCAGATGCGCATGCGGCCATGACGGACGCGCTTATCAATCCAAGCATTTGGGATGATGCCATTGCCGCTTTGGCACGCGCGGGATTCCAAATACCGTACGCGTTGTTGGAACGCGACTGGAGCCAAGCACATGTGTTTTCGCCAGAGGTCGAAGCCGCGTTTCTCACGGTCTATCGCAACCCTGACACATATTGGGAATTTTACCAGCTGGCCGAAAAGCTCGTCGATCTGGACGATGCAATGGCGACGTGGCGGCACAAGCATGTCCTGACCGTCGAGCGTATCATTGGCGGTAAAACTGGCACTGGCGGGACGGCGGGTGTCAGCTATTTGAACAGCACCCTGTCCAAGCGCGCCTTTCCCGAATTATGGTCGCTGCGCACGCAACTGTGACCGCGTCATATATCATCAACGGGCATGAATGGATTTCATGTCACACGGTTGCAACAGCAGCTGACTAGCGCGATACACAACATATTGAATCGGATCATCGGGGGAGCACGGGATGTCATTTTTTATCAATCGCCGCAATTTGTTGGCAACGGCTGGCTTTGGCATTGGTGGCTTATTGCTGCCGGGTGGAGCCGCCATGGCGCAGACGCTACTTGGCCTTACCGGTTTTACGCACAATGTTGCCAGTGGTGAGCCTGGCCCTGATTCCGTGCTGTTGTGGACACGTTATGTAAACCCGACCGGCGGTCCATCCAAAGTCCGCGTCGAAATTTCCGAAAGCCAGGATTTTTCGAAGATAGCGGGCGGCGGCCAAATGGTAACGGGTCCATGGCGCGACCACACCGTGAAGATTACGGTCGATAATCTCGCGCCGGGCAAATGGCACTGGTTCCGCTTCATTGCCCCCGACGGCAGCATATCCCCCGTTGGCCGCACGAAGACATTGCCCGTTGGCAAAACGTCCAATTTTAACATCGCGATATTCTCATGCTCGAACTTGGGCTTTGGCGAATTCAACGCATATGGCCATGCCGCGGCGCGCAAGGACATCGACCTTGTGCTGCACATGGGCGACTATATCTATGAATATGGACGTGGGGGCTATGATGGCGGCGCGAAATTCGCGGCGCGCATTTTCCCCGCTGACGAAATTCTGACTTTGGCCGATTATCGCTTGCGCTATTCCAGCTATCGTTCGGACAAGCAATTGCAGGCACTGCACGCCAATTTCCCGATGATCGTGAACACCGACGATCACGAAATGGCGAACGACGCTTGGGAAGGCGGCGCGCAGAACCATAGCGTAGACGAAGGTGACTGGAACGCGCGGCGCAATGCAGCGATGCAGGTCTGGCGCGAATGGCTGCCCGTTGGCGAACAGCCGTGGAAAGAATATGCCATCGGCGACCTCGCGACATATTACCGCACCGACACACGTGCGGTCGCGCGCTCGAAACCCTATTTTCATGGCGACCTGATGCGCGCGGCGGACCCGGCAAAGGCGTTTGCCGAGTTTCGTGATGGCGCATGGCGAGATCCGTCGATGACCATGTTTGGTTCGGAACAGGAAGCATGGCTTTCGCGCAGCATAGGTCGCAACAAAGCGACTTGGACTGTTTTGGGGTCGGGCACCAACATGGGCTATAACTACACCCCGGAATCCGCCATTGACTGGTTCCCGAAAGATGCGCCGGAGCGCACGCGCAGCTTTGTGCGTCAGGGTATCGCTGCGGCGAAGGCAGGCCTGCCATACAATCTCGACAATTGGGGCGGATATCCAGCGGCGCGTTCACGCATATTGGCCGCTGCGCAGCGCGCCGATGCCAACCTTGTCGTGATCACAGGCGACAGCCACAACGGATGGGCATATGACCTGCCCGAAGGTGGCAAGCCCGCAGGCGTAGAATTTGGCGGCCACAGCGTATCCTCGCCCGGCTTTGAAAGTGCAACGCAAGGGACCGACCCGTCTACTGTCGCGCGCGGACTGCTTGAAGGCAATAAGCAGGAATTGCGTTGGGTGGACACATCCAACCGCGGTTATATGCACTTGGCACTCACGCCGCAGGCCGCGACGAACGAATGGGTGTTCATGCAAACCATCAAGGACATTTCACTCGCTACGAAGCCGGGGCACAAAATGAAAGTCCGCCCAGGCCGCAAAGTCCTCGAACAGGCATAAGGCGCCGTTTAACTGGTCGGTTAAATCGCCTTGATTTTGTCCATCGCCTCGCGCCATAGAGGATGTAACGGCGCGAGGAGAGAATGACATGCAGATGCCTGGCTTAGGATATAGCGAAGAGCAGATTGAGTTGCTGGATGTGGCGACGACCTTTTGTCGCGACAAATCACCCATCGATCGCGTCCGCAAGTTGATGGAAAGCGATCTTGGCTATGACGCGGACATCTGGGCTGAAATTGCGGCTTTGGGCTGGACGGCCATTGCTATTCCAGAAGCATATAATGGCGTGGGCCTGACCATGGCCGAAGTCGTGCCGGTGGTGGAACAAATGGGGCGGCATTTGATGGCTTCGCCGTTGGTTGCATCGACGCTGGCTGCGCAAGCGCTCATCGCTGGTGGCACAGACGCGCAGCGCGCGGAATGGCTGCCAAAGCTTGCCGAAGGGGCCATTGGTTCACTCGCGCTATCCGAAGCGCATGGCGACTGGGATCTGCTCAACATCACCGCGTCGGCCAAGGTTGATGGCGACAGCATCCTGTTGTCCGGTGAAAAGCAGTTTGTGCTTTGGGCGCAAAGCGCGGATGTCATTATCACATCGGTCATGCTTGACGGCAAACCAGCGCTTGTCGCGTTGACCGCAGATGATGTCGCTGGCCGTCTGCGCCGCGAATCCATCATTGATGAAACCAAGCGCAGCTTTGCGGTGTCACTCGATGGTCTGTCGGTGCCCCGCGCCGCATTGCTGGACGTCGCGCGCGCTGCGTCCACATTGGCGCATGTCGAGCAGGCCGCCAATCTGTTGCAGAGCGCCGAAATGTGCGGCGGCGCGCAGAGCGTGATCGATTATACCGTCAGCTATCTGCAGACGCGCAATCAATTCGGCAAAATCATTGGCGAGTATCAGGCGCTCAAACATCCGACCGTTGATGCCTATGTCGACTATGAAAAAGCGCGGTCGCATTTGTACAGCGCCGCGAACAGTTTTAGCGATCAGGGGATGGGCGAAATCGCCGTGCGGATGGCGAAAGCCGCCGCAGATGGAACCTACAGCTTTGCCGCTGACCGGGCGATCCAGTTCCATGGTGGCTTTGGCTTCACCCATGATTGCGACGCCGGGTTACACCGCCGTGCCGCTATCTTCCATGCCTCACAATATGGTGATGCGGCATGGCAACGGGCAAAGCTTGCGCCGTTGTTGCTCGGGTAATCATGATGTGAAAATGGTCGGGGCAACCGCACAACATGTTGCCGCCGATCTCGATGTAGGCCCGTTCATATTGTGTCCTATGATATTTTGCTAACTATTGTAACCAAATGAGGTTACGGTTGAGCATAAGCATCTGTAATATAATCGCAAAATGATAAATAGTGGCAAAATGGTTATATTTGCGTTCGTAACGGTGGTGATATGCCGTGCAATTTTCTTTGCGAACCTCAAGGGCGCACAACCGAAGCGATAAGCGCGCGCCGCATCGATGCTTAGTTGGTAAGATTCGGTATTTTTCATCACCTTGGTGGATGTCTGGGAAAGCTCCACGAGGTTTATTCTGTCTGTGTCCGGTAAGAAAAATGGTCGAATATCAAGATGATGTAAACATCGACGACCAGGTCCGCACTTTCGAGGTCCCCATCCAGTTCACGCGAACGCAGCTGGAAAAGATGCTGCTCGCCGTTCAGGCGGACGCGCATGATTCAACTATATTTGACGACGCTTCCAATTCAGCCGATGTTGCAACGACGCAGGCAGTGAAGAAAGCGGTTGACCTGATCGAAATCGCCAAGCGCCGCTCGCGGTTTGTTGCAGCTGCAAATCTGTTTGCTGACCCTGCTTGGTTCATCCTTTTGGACCTGTTTGTTCGGCAGCATTCCGGTTTGGACACGGGCGTTTCCAGCGCCTGCCACGCGTCATTTTCGCCTGTCACAACAGCGCTGCGGCACATTGCGATTATGACCGAACGAAATATCATCGTCCGTCGCTTCGACCCGCGCGACCAGCGCCGTGTTTATCTGGCACTGACTGAGGAAACGAAACAGGAAATTCAGTGTATTTTGCTGACTGACGACGATAACGACCTAGAGATTACGTCTTAAGTGCAGTTTTCGGTTGCGCCACGGGCGACACCCACCCCGATAATGTTAGATGGTATTTCAGCGCAACTGCATTGTATAAAGTGCCGTTTGCTTGGTGATAGCAGCATGTCCAGCGCGCATTTTGCATTCCGCGGGAAGTGCCATTTGTTTGCAAAATCGGCCGCCACAGCTTATTACGCACTTCGAAATTCATAAATTTTTATACAATCTGCGGTTAATTCGATGAAATCACTTAATGAGCTGGACAGCAAGACGTTGCATGAAATCATGCAGCCGTTGAACATCATAAGGTTGTCTTGTGGTAATATTCGCGCAAGGATTTCAAATCGTCCAGGCGAGGATTCTGATTACCTCATTGAGAAAATGGTGCGTATTGAAGAACAAGTCGTGCGCGCTACGAAGCTTTTGCAGGATTTAAGAAGGCGCGATGAAAATGACGGCATACCCCGGGACAGTTAAGGGGAAATCATTATGTATGGCATGATTCACCGGGCTGTGCGGCAGATGGTTTTTGATGAGTTGGGTGAAGACGCCTGGCTCGCTCTCGAACATAAGCTGGGTATCGGACCAACCGAACTGCTCACTGGTATGGTGTATGACGACGCCCTGACCATCGCTATCATCTCGGAGGCGTCAGCGCGGTTGAACATATCCGTTGATGCCTGCCTTTTCGAATTTGGGCGCTACTGGATTAAATATGCCGAGCACGGTTCGCTCGCGTCGATCATGAATTTCACGGGCCAAGATTTGGCCAGCTTCATTAAAAATCTGGACAGATTACATCTTGCGGTGGGGGCAGCTATGCCCGGCGCGCGCTTGCCCTCATTCACGACAATATCGAAGGAACCCGGGCGGCTGATGGTTGAATATCGGTCGGATCGCACAGGTTTGGAGCAATTTGTTCTGGGACTATTCGATGGTTTAATTACACGCTTTGGTGCGACTGGCGACGTGAAGATCGCCGAGCATAAGGCCAATTCGATTGTCTTTGAACTTCAATATCAAGACGAAAGTTAACGCGTGCTGCTGACATTTACGGAGCAGCAGCTTGCCAGCCTCCTGCCAGCATATCTGCGCCTGGACTCGTCGCTTTATATTAAAGCGATAGGGCCATCGGTGGTTGAACATATGCCAGATATCCGGGTCGGCATGCGGTGCACCGATGTGTTTGACTTTATTCATACCGATATCGAGCAATTTTTCGACAACACGGATGGCGTTAAACCGATCCGGCTCGTTTCGCATTGCGGAAGGACCCATTTATTCGGCGCAGCAGTTTTTGACAAAACGGGCTGTATCTTGGCCGTGCGGCATGTTTTGTCCGAAGAATCGATGAACAATGGCACGTTGCATATGAATGACTTCGGTTATGCCGACCCTGTGGTGCTAAGTACGATGCTGATCTCGTTGCAGCGGGCGATGCTTGAAGAGTCGCAAGCAACCGCAATTGAGTTGGCCCATGAACGAGAGCGCAGCGCGAGCCTTTTAGAGCGAACAGACCGGGTCGCAGGCTATATGGGGCATGACTTTAACAATTTGCTCTCCATCATCAGGTTGAATGCTGACCGGTTGCTTCGTAAATTTGGCCATGACGAAAAAATCAGCAATCTTGCCCAGATAATTCGGGAAACGGCTGCGCGCGGATCGAACATCACACAGTCGCTGATGAAACTGTCACACCAGCAAACGGATACATTGCTGCCTATCGTTATCGACGACCTCATTCGGGAAAATGATACCTTCCTGAACAGCGTTGTGGGATCGGGCATTAGCTTTGATATCGATTTACAGGCCGCCACTTGCGAAAGCGTCATCAGTTATAATGGTTTGCTGAACTGCATTATCAACCTGCTCATCAACGCCCGCGAGGCGATGCCGCATGGCGGACGGATATCGCTTTCAACATCTGTCGCGCACGGTCTTGCCACCAGCAAATCGGACAGCGGTGACACGGAACCAAGCGCATATATTGCCATTTGCGTTGCCGACAGCGGTAGCGGAATGAGTGAAGCGTTACTTTCACGCGCGTTTGAGCCGTTATTCTCGTCAAAGCCAAAGGGAACAGGCCTTGGCCTTGCATCGGTCCGGGATTTTGCGAAGGAAATGGGCGGTGACGTCTGGCTGGAATCGCAGGTTGGCGAGGGGACCACGGTGTACCTTCATCTGCCCTTGGCAAATCCGTCCGCCGAGGCCCAAACGGCACATAAATTCGGGCAGTCCGCTGACGCACCAGCCATTGGTACGCGGCACATACTTTTGGTCGAGGACGAACCTTACGCGCTTGAGACGCTGGCCGAAATGTTGGAGGCCGAGGGCTATGCCGTTACCCCATGCGCGTCAGGGGAACAGGCCATGCAGGCGCTGGAACAGCAGGCCTATCATGTGTTGCTGACGGATATTGTCATGCCCGGGCAAACCGGCACGGAAATCGCGAGGAAGGCCAATCTTGATCAGCCATCCATCAAGACAATATTGATGAGCGGATATGTGCCCGATTCGGCATCGCTTGAACCCGGCTGGATGTTCATCCGCAAACCGATGGATAGTGACGAACTGCTCCGTCTTGTCGCGTCTGCAGTCTAAACGAAATCTTCTGCCCGGTTAAACGGCTTGTGCCTTAAGTTTCCAAGCGTTTTCCAGATAGCGCTGCATGGCAAATCGCGCATCAGGTTCCAGCTCCAGCAATGTGCGGCGTTTATCCGTTGGGTCAGTCCAGCGTTTGACTAAGCCGGCCTCAACCAGATTGTTTACATGACGCAGTGCGGTGGTGAGCGGGACGAGGGTGGTTGCCGATGCGCTTGATGCGGGCACAGGCTCGCCGCGCAGGCTTGCTTCGGCGAGGTCCAGCAATATTTCCCACGAAGGGCCGCTCAGCACAGCGGGGTCGAAATATTTCGATTTATTATGTTGGAGCTTCAACAGCAGCCGGATGAAACCTTGCAAATCGTCGTGCGTTGGCGTTGCGTCGTGATCGATATCGTCAGGCAAGCCGTTGGGGTTCAGTAGCTTGGTAAGTTCCGTGATTTGGAACCGGTTGGCCAATGTGGAATGATTGGCATACGCGCGCCGCAGTGCGGTCGCCAAATGATCTATAGATACAGGCTTACTGAGCAAATCAGTTGCCTGCGATTGCATGGCCATGGTGGCAACTTCAAGACTTGAATAGCCGGTTATCACCAGCGTCACTATCGGCCGATTGGGTTTAAAGCGCTCCGCAATGTCGGACAGCAGCGAGATGCCGTTCATGCTCGGCATTTCCAAATCGGTCAGCACAATGCCGATATCTTGCGAATCCGAAATCTTCTTGAGCGCTTCCGACGCATTGCTTGCGCAGACCACATCGTAGCCCAGATTAACGATCGTATCGCGGTATTCATCCAGACAAACCGGGTCGTCGTCAACGACGAGAACCGTGCATCCTTGCGGAATTCGTTTGAAGGTCAACTCTCCGTTTGAGCCGCTGACGTGCATTAAAGGTCCCCGTTATTCCTGGCATATGGGCTGTGCTGGCCCTAGTAATTGTGTCGCGTTCCTTCAATGTAACTTAACCATAAAGATTTACCAGACCCCATCTGCCATGTTTTTGCAGATGCAATGCTACTGGCAGAGTGCCCAATCTTTTGAGTACGTAACGCGCATCACACAAAACAGGGGTAAATGATTGTATAAATGGCGCGCCCTACAGGAGTCGAACCTGTGGCCTCAAGATTAGAAGTCTCGCGCTCTATCCAGCTGAGCTAAGGGCGCGCGCTGAAAGGCGCAATAACGGCTTTGCCTGCGAACGCAAAGCTGCTTATGTCATTTTATGCAAGATGCTCCCGTTGTAACCGAAAGCGCAAGTGCCGTCACCGGACGTCAGTTTCGCTATTATGATTTCGTCATGGCCGCATTTGTAGCCATTTTGCTGCTGTCCAACATCATCGGCGCGGCAAAGCCCGCTGCGGTGACCATAAGCGGGGAGCAATGGATATTCGGGGCAGGGATATTGTTTTTCCCGCTTGGCTACGTCATCGGCGACGTCCTGACCGAAGTTTATGGCTATGCCCGCGCACGGCGCGTCATCTGGGCCGGCTTTGCTGCATTGTTGTTTATGGCGTTCATGAGCTGGGTTGTCGTTGCCTTGCCACCAGCCCCGGGCTGGGAAGGCCAAGCCGCCTATGAAAGCGTATTCGGACAAGTATGGCGAATAGTGATTGCGTCCATCACCGCTTTTTGGGCGGGCGAGTTTGTGAACAGCTATGTCATGGCGCGCATGAAGATATGGACAGGCGGCAAGCATTTGTGGTCGCGCACCATCGGGTCGACCGTTGTGGGGCAGGGTGTCGATAGCATCATATTTTACCCACTCGCCTTTTGGGGGCTATGGAGCCAAGAACAGGTCATCAGCGTTATGATTACCAACTGGCTGCTGAAAGTGGGCTGGGAAGTAGTGCTGACGCCGGTAACATATATCGTCGTAGGCTGGTTGAAGCGCAAAGAGGGCGTCGATATTTTCGACGAGGGCACGAAGTTTTCGCCCTTCAAAACCAAAGTTTAGGACGTCATGCAGGATTATTTGGAGCAGCTATCCGAATATTGGATCGGCTATAAAATACGCCTGATTGACGCGGTTGGACTGACCAACGATGCGATGCATATCCATGCATCATTGTTGATATTATTTGGCTCAGCAATGGTCCTGCGCCGCAGGCCCGACAGTATTTGGTGCTGGTTGATCGTGCTCGTCGCGGAATTGTTCAACGAATATGCCGATCTGCAGGGTCAAGCGCCGGGCGAGGCGACAATCGATGCCGCGATGCACGATCTTTACAATACCATGTTTTGGCCGACGATAATCTTACTTTTGGGTCGGTTTATGTTTCCGCGCGCCAAAAAATCTGACGCGACACCGAAGAAATCAGGCGATTTCGCGGATCAGCCCCTCAAATAATCTGCGGCCGTCTGATCCACCCTGCATGGCCTCAATCATCCGTTCGGGATGCGGCATCATGCCAAGAACATTACCTGCGTCATTGAGAACACCGGCAATGTTGCGCGCTGACCCGTTGACGGGCTCAGCATAGCGAAACGCAACGCGACCTTCGCCTTCCAACCGATCAAGCGTCGCATCATCGGCAAAGAAATTGCCGTCATGATGGGCCACCGGAATGTGGATTTTTTCACCGGCTGAATATCCGCTGGTAAACATCGATTGATTGTTTTCGACAGTCAGGCCGACCGTGCGGCAGACGAAACGGATACCCGCGTTGCGCATCAATGCACCGGGAAGCAGGCCTGCCTCGGTCAAGATCTGGAAACCATTGCAAACGCCGAGAACAGGGACACCACGACCCGCAGCGGCAATGACCGCCTGCATCACGGGCGAACGCGCCGCCATTGCGCCAGAACGCAGATAATCTCCATAAGAAAAGCCGCCCGGAATTGCGATGAGGTCTAGTCCGGATGGCAATGCGCTTTCGCGGTGCCACACGAGGCTTGTGTCCGCGCCGGTGATGTCACGAATGGCAACCGCCATGTCACGGTCGCAATTCGATCCGGGAAATTGAATGACGGCAGCGCGCATCATGCTTGCTCGATTTCGAAATTCTCAATGACCATATTGGCCAATAATTTCGTGCACATGGATTCCAGATCAGCCTTGGACAGACCGGGTTCATGCTCAATCTCAATCAAGCGGCCGGCCCGCACATCATGAACGCCCGAAAACCCAAGGCCTTCGATCGCGTGGTGAATGGCTTTCCCTTGCGGATCGAGCACGCCGTTCTTCAGAGTGACAAAAATACGGGTTTTCATGTGGGCCCTATCTGCTTGGTTGTTCGCCTTTCCTATAGAAGGCGCGCCGCGCGATTCAAGGGTAAGCTCACGCCCAACAGGATTTTAAACGCGTTCGGTGCGACGCTTTTACGGATTGGACGTCGCCATGATCGGTTTGGCAATTGCCGCGTCTGGTAACGCGCGGAATGTGAACTGCGCGGGCTTAGCCAGATACTGTTTGGCCAATGCCCATAAATCCTGCGCAGTGATCGAATTGAACGCTTTTTCGTTCTGCCGAAACCGGTTCAGCCTGTCGGGATTGGTTTGCGCTTCTGCCGCAACACCCAGCCATGTCGGGTTGCGCTTTTTCCAGTCAGCATAGCTTTCGAGCACAGGTTTGCGTGCGCGTTCAAACAGGTCGTTGTCAACGGGCGCTTTCACGATTTCCGTCATGACCAGATCAACCGCACTTTCGATGGCCGCGAGGTCCTTGGGGTCGCCTGCTGTCGAAATCGAAAATGCACCACGGTCGCGATAGATATCCGACATCTCTGATCCTGCCTGCACACCATATGTCGCGCCCAGCTTTTCCCGCAATTCGTCGGTAAGGCGAAGGGTTACGGCACGTGCCAACAGGTCCATCGACTGCGTCAGCTTCAGATCGCGGTCACCCGTGGTGGGCCAAACCCGGCGCCACCCCAGCTGATTGGCTTCACCCTTGTGCGGGATATCGAAGTTCCCGCTCGTGGCGCTCCAGCGTGCGTCCTGAGATGTCATATCTGCCGCGCCGGTTCGGGTGGGCATGGCGCCAAAAGTGCGGGCAACAGCGGCAATCGTAGCGATTTCATCGAGATCGCCTACGATTGCGATTTCCATCCTGTTCTGGATCAGGGCATCGCCCAACGCAGATTTCAGCTGCGAAAAATCGGCCGCTTGGACCTTTTCAAGCGATGCCAGCGCAAAGCGGGGGTCATTGTCCGTCATGATTCGCGCCATGGCGATGCTCAATGCCGAACCCGGAGTTGCGTCCAGCCGCGCGAAGATTTCTGGCAATGGGCGGCGGAACAAGCGGAGGGCACTGTCGGCATAGCCCGGATATCTGGTGTACGCGGCCATCACCTGCAACTGGCGTTCCAAGTCCACAGGTGCGACGGCACCAGTGCCGCCGAAATAGTCTTCAGCTACCCCGAATGCGGGTGTGACGGTTGTCCCGGCAAGCAAGGAGCGCAGGTCTTCAAAATCATGCGCCGCAAGACCACCGGAAACATAAGCCCCCGACATCAGCCAAGCCAATACCACATCGTCCCTGGCAAAATGCAATTGTCCGCCATCGATCCGCAGGGAATAGCGCACGCGATTGTCCTCAAAATCGGTTTTTTTGAGGTTCAGCAAAACGCCATTGGCAAAGCGGATCGTGCGAATGCCAAGGTCGGGGATGACTGTATCTGCAACGACGGCGCCCGCGGGGCCAAAGTCCGTATAGGCAAATGCTGATGCCTGGCGCGCGACGGGTGCCGCCACCGCAACCGCGCGGCTTGCGGCGTAGGCGGCCAAGATATCATCGGACTGCGTCCCTGACGTCTGCTTCGTCGATAGAAAAATTTGCGGGGCCGTGATCTGGCCAAACCATTTTGCGAATTCCGCATTGACGGCAGCTTTCGTCATGAACGGGCGCAATTGGCGCCATAGCAGCAACCGGTAGGCGTCTGAATTATAGACGTCATCGTCAAGTCCGACCAATGCGTTGGCGATCGAAGCGCTTTGCTCTGTGCCTTCTGCCTTGGCGTTGTTTTCATAAGAGGTGTCGAGGCGCTTTATCTGCTCGGCAACTTCGGTGTCGTCAAAACCATATTGCACGGCTTGCCGGACAGCCTGTTCTGTAAATGGCAGCAACGCCCGCCAACTGCCGTCTTTGCCGCCTGCGCTAAAGCTGACGGCGGCATAATTGTCGCAGATACCTAAGGTAAAGTTTACACCACCGCCTAGAAAGGGAATGTCCTCTGAACGCGACCGGCGGCTTATCCGCTGGGAAATGATGGCCGATGCAATTTGCATCTTGAGTTCAATCATCGCCCGTTCGACGGTGTCGGGCCGGGGTTTGTCCTTGAAAAACTGTTGAACGGCAATGGCTTCATTGATTTCAGGATGGGTAAAACTTGCGGCAGACACGCCACGTGTCGTATCGAGTTCGCACCGGTCAAGGTTACCCAAGGGTGGTGCTGTGACCTGCCAATCAGCGAATTTGTTCGCCAATTCGCGCTCAATCGCAACGGGGTCCACTGGTCCGACAATGATGATCTTGATCCGGTCTGGCCGGTAATATTTGCGATACAGCGCCTTCAACCGGTCCGCAGGTGCGGTTTCGAGGATTTCGGATAGCCCAATCGGGTAGCGTGTCGAAAAATAGGTGTTGGGATAATAGAGATTGTTGGCAGCCCGCCAACTTTGAAACGCGAAATTTTCGCGCTCGCGTCTCTCCGCTAATACGATCCCACGTTCACGATCAACCGCTGCGGGGTTAAACGAGATATTGCCCGCGGTCTCGCGCATCAGGAACAAAGCGCGCTCAATCAGGCGCGGGTCGGCTTTCGGCAAATCGAGCTTATATTCGGTCCGTGTGTACCCCGTTGACGCATTCGTATCGGCGCCAAAGGAGAGGCCAAGCCGCTCAAGCATTTTGACCATCTCGCCCTCGGGCACGTTGGTGCTGCCATTGAACGCCATATGTTCAATGAAATGCGCCAGCCCTTGCTCGTCCTCCGCCTCTGCCGCTGACCCGAAGTCGATGGTCATGCGCACAAGCACCTGATTCTGGGGGCGCTGGTTCGGGCGAATGGCGTAGCGCAGACCATTGGGCAGCCGCCCGTAAATGATGCTTGGGTCTGGTTCGAGGTCGGACGTCTCCGCATTCCAGGGTGCGGTGCGTTCCGTACCCTCGACTTTCGTTTTCTCTTGCGGCGCAGCGGACAAAGCGGGTGTGCCTACAACCGAGGTAGCCACCGCCAATACAACTAAAAGTCTCTTTTTCATCGATCGACTTTGTCCAGAGAAAGCCACCGATAGCAAGATGCAAAGATGTAAATTCTTGTGTTACTTGCCTTTACGCAGCCTATGGCTAACCATATCGAGCACAGCGCCTTCGCTTTCATCGGGCATCAGGCCCAGACGGCGCGCCACTTCCTGATAAGCTTCGGCTTCACCGCCCAAATCACGGCGGAAGCGGTCCTTATCAAGCTTTTCGCCGGTCTCGATATCCCAAAGGCGGCATCCATCCGGGCTGATTTCGTCCGCCAAAATGATGCGCGAAAAATCGCCGTCAAACAGTCGGCCGAACTCCAGTTTAAAGTCCACCAATCGAATGCCAATCGCCGCAAACATGCCGCACATGAAATCGTTGATGCGGATCGCCATCGAAGAAATGTCCTGCATTTCCTCCTGCGTGGCCCAACCGAAGCATGCGATATGTTCTTCGGCTACAAGCGGATCGCCCAAGCTGTCGTCTTTGTAGCAATATTCCAGCAATGTGTGGGGCAGGGGTGTGCCTTCTTCGATGCCCAGCCGTTTGGACAAAGTGCCCGCAGCGACATTGCGCACAATCACTTCGATCGGCACGATTTCAACTTGCCGGATGAGCTGCTCACGCATGTTCAGGCGGCGGATGAAGTGGGTGGGAATGCCAATATGGCTCAGGCGCGTAAAAACATGCTCTGATACGCGATTGTTAATGACGCCCTTGCCAGAAATCGTACCCTTTTTCTGGGCGTTAAAGGCGGTTGCATCATCCTTGAAATATTGGATGAGCGTGCCGGGTTCAGGACCTTCATAAAGAATCTTGGCCTTGCCTTCGTATATTTTGCGGCGGCGGGTCATATGCGGTCCCTGACTTTGCTTAAAATGACGTGCCCCGGCAGGATCGGCCGTAAAGTGACCAGACGCTGCCGGGGCATTTTGTTCGCTATAATCCATTGCATGCGGCGGCGCAATTCGAGATAGGCCCCTTAACGGACAGGAAAGGACAGATTTTTGCCCATCGATCTGGATTTGCTGCTTCAGGCCTACGCCAATGGCATATTTCCGATGTCCGACGCCCGTGATGACCCCGAAACCTTCTGGATTGAACCCGAATATCGCGCAATTTTGCCGTTGGAGGGGTTTCGGCTTTCCAAATCATTGGCGAAGACGATCCGGCAGGGGCGGTTTACAGTCACGGCGGATACCGCCTTTGCGCAAATTATCGCAACATGCGCCGAGTCGCAGGATGATCGGCGCGAGACGTGGATAAACCCCGATATCGAAGAATCTTTTTGCCAGCTGCATGCACAAGGCCGCGCACACAGCGTGGAATGTTGGCTCGATGGCCGGTTGGTCGGCGGGCTTTACGGGCTCGCCATGGGCCGCGCATTCTTTGGCGAAAGCATGTTCTCGCGGGAGACCGATGCGTCAAAGGTGGCACTGGCATGGCTTGTCGCGCGTCTTAAAATTGGTGGCTTCGAGCTGCTGGATTGTCAGTTCATGACGGACCATCTGGCCAGCCTTGGCGCCATTGAAATCACCCAAGGCGCCTATCTGAAATTGCTCAAATCGGCGTTGACGACGACTGGTCAGCCTTCGTCTGGCTTAGCGTCTTCACTGGACGGAGCAGCAGGTTCGGCAGGCGCAGTCTGGGGTGCACTGGACGACGCGTTATCGGCTGGCGCTGGCGCTTCTTCCGATGGCTTTTCTTCAACCGGCGTCTCTTCGCCAGGGAAACTCATCCTGCAGCTTTTGACCCAGACATCGTAGACCGGATGTTCGACAACATTTGCGGCCGGGTTTTCTTTAAAAAGCCAGCCTGAAAACACACTGCGCCATTTTTCGGCATCGTTTGTGCCCGGCGGGCGTTCATTCACCAGCAGTTGCACAAAGGCACCTTCATCGGGGTAATTTTCCCACGGCGCGGTTTTTTCACAGGCACGCAATCTTACGACAACTTTGCCAAAACGAATGGCTTCGCCGGGCTTGAGTTCAATGTCGCGCGTTTGTCCGTTGCGTTTGTTCAACAGGCCCAGAACGGCGACACGTTCGGCCATGGGTGTGCCAAGTGCATTGTCGGAACCGGCAACAATCCGGTCTGCGGTCGCTTGGGCTTTGCCGGATTTTTCCGGAGCCAGCTTTTCTTCGTCAGTGGGTCCGCACGCCGCGAGCGTTGCCAGCAACGGCAGCAGCATCAGGCTGTGCCGGCGAATCATGATGCGTCGGGACTCCACGCCTCATAATCGCCAGTGGCGCGGGCACGATGGCCACCACGCTGTATCGATCCTGCTGGCCGATAGGCACGGTCCGTGCCCGTCAAATTGGCCTCAGGCAGTGTTTCATAGCCACGCACTGGCGGCAAATAGCTTTCCGGGTCGCCATCATGGGTGCCATGCAACCATCCGTGCCAGTCCGGCGCCACGCGGCTTGCATCGTTCGCGCCATTGTAGATGACCCAGCGACGCTTACCGTCGGACGACTGATAATATTTGTTTCCCTCGGCATCACTGCCCACAGCTTTGCCCTTACGCCAGCTGTAGATCGCCGTACCGATGGTGGCACCGTCCCACCAAGTGAAGATTTTACCGAGAATACCCATGGACCCGCGATTAGGAGCAAGCACGTTTCGGTGCAATCCCTATTTGCCTTACTTTGCGGTCCATTTAACGGTGTCACCCGCCGAAATACCCAGCTCGGCGGATAACCCCCCGCGCAGTTCCAGCACGGCTATAACGGGTTCACCCGATTCAACCGGTATTGTGGAGTACGGAATTGCGTTTTCGGCGATGCTCTCAATCGTTCCGTCAGTCCGGACAAAGATGATGTCGAGCGGGATCACCGTGTTCTTCATCCAAAAGCTTGCCATGCGCGGTTCAGGAAAGGGAAAGACCATGCCGGCATTGTCCGCAAGCTCGGTACGGAACATCATTCCCCGGGCCTGCTCCATCGACGTCTGCGCAAGTTCGACCGTGAACGCCCGCGTTTTTGCGCCACTGGTGACGCACAATGTCACTTGTTCAAGCCCGGCGGCAGACCGACCTGCGCCCGTTCCGGGTTTGCACCCTGCGGTCTGGTTTCCGCCATTGGCAGGCATTGTGCACGCGGCCAGCGAAAGGGCGGTGGCGTAAAGGCCCATTTTGCCAAGCTTACGTAAATTCATTTAGGCGATCCTTTTTCGATTCTGGCACAGTTTATTGCGGCACTGCCGGCCTGTTTCACAAAACAACTGCCATTTCCACCTACATTGATCGTTCCGGTTCCGCGATTGAAGATATTGGCCGCTTCGTCAACATTCACGCGGGATACCCCATTGCCGATATGTTCAAGCCGCACATTGCGCATGGGGACATTGGCTGCGTCAAAATGACCGGCGCCATTCAATGTGACGCGCCCGTCACGGACTTTGCCGGCCTTTATCTCAATCCGCCCGTTTCCGTCGATGTCGGCCGAAAATTGGTCGGTGATTAGCCGTTCCACCACAATGGAACCGTTACCCGCCACGAGCATGCGGGCGGCGTCTTGTTGCTTTACCTCGGAAATTTGCAGGCTTCCATTGCCGCTGACCGTCATGTCTTTAATCGCCTGCGTCGACAGCGTGACCTCAATCGGCTGCGTCATCGGGACGCCCTGTTCGTTGTTCAAAGCACCCTGAAGACGCACACGCAATGTCAGGCCGACACGTTCAAGCTTCAGGGCGTCGAGCACCCTTTTGTCGCCTTTGGCTTTGGCAGATGGCGCTTTGCCCGTTTGCACCTGGACTTTCATATCGCCGATGACTTGAATATTTTCAAAGCTGGCGACGAGGATTTTGCGTTCGTCGGCCAGCGCGGGCCGCTCAGCAAAAAATCCGACGAACAGCGATATGGCAACAATTAATGTGCCAATGTTGCCTCGCCCCATTCCACCCAGCCAAGCCATTTTGGTGTCCTTTCCATATAATGTCCCTGCGGCGCATCACACACAAAGCCAGCATCAGATATGGCCCCAGTTACGGGTCGGGTCAAATGACATCCGCCGGCAATATGTTTCCAAACAGGCTCAATCCGATTTTGCCAATTTGCTGCAGCGGGCTCTGGCGCTTTGCCATGCTCCAAAAATATCAGCCGCCCGCCGGGGCGCAGGACGCGCCGAACCTCCGAAAGTGCGGCGGTCGGATCTTGAACCGAACATAATGTGAAAGTGGTGACGACCGAGTCAAAGCTGCTGCTTTCAAACGGTAGCGCCTCTGCAATGCCGCTTGCGAAGTTGGCGCTTCGGCCTGATCGCAAGAGCGCATCTTGCGCGCGGCCAAGCAATTCCGGCGAGGGATCAACCCCCGATAGGGATCGCACCTGTGACCAGTCGTAAAACTGCAGATTGGTTCCCCCGCCGCAGCCCAGTTCCAGAATGTCCCCCGATGCACGCGGAACAACTTTTGCGCGATCACGCATCACCGCAGGCTGCGTGCAGGCGCAGCCAATGAGGCGGGGCATGACATGCCGGTCCCACCAACCGTTCATGCGCTGGTGTCCGAAGGTTGAACATTCTCGACGGCGTCCAAAACCGAGTGGCCGCATGCGGTGATGGCGCGTGCGGTAAATGGCAGGAACAATGTGATTTTACGCATGGGTCAATCTCCTTGTGTATCGTCGTTATGATGCACTTCGGGAATGTAACTCAAGAGCAAATTGCAAGCTGTCCTTCGAACCTATTTTACCTAAGATTTTCGGAATTTTTTCTTTGAAGGGGAAAAAGCCCTTGGTCGCATGTGGCCAGAATTTCTCGTCCCAGCTTCGGCGGATTTGGACGAGCGGTATGCCTTCCTGTTCCAGGCGCGGAGCAAATTTGGCGAAAAGGTCAGCGACTGGACCCACCGGCGCGTAAGCGGTGATAATCTGTTCAGCGTCGGCTTGTTTTGCCTGTGCGGTCAAGGTTTCGATATCGAGTGTATCGAGAATATCCGTAGGACATTGAAACGCATTGCTGACCCGTTCTGCCGCGTCACGTGACGCGCTTGCGACGAAACCCCGTGCATTGTCGCCCCATAAGGTAGTGGCATCGGCGGCGACAAATGCCGCCTTGATTGCCGCCGAAGGAGTAAAGAGCGACTCTGGGTGCAGGTCATCCGGCGTTACCAACAACAATGCCGGCTTTTGCCTGTCCCATTGCGCAGCGAACGGAATGGGACGCGGATTTGCGACGGTCAAATCAGGTGGGATTATAGCCTTCGTTGCCAGCCCTTTTGGTGCAAATCGCCCATTGGTATAGCGCGCGATATTGTCCGTTGTCGCAAGGTAGGTTTTGCCAGCGGTTTGCAGGCCAGCCACCCAGCGCCACGACAATGTGTTGCTCGCGGCGTCGGCGTCAACCAAGTGGCGCAGGAAAAAATCGGCACCTAGCGCCCATGGTAGGCGCAGTGTAAAAATCCAGATTGAGGCAAACCACATTCTTGCGTGATTGTGCAGATAGCCCGTTTCGATAAGCTCGCGTGCCCAATCGTCAAAGCCTTCAATGCCGGTCTGCCCAGCCTCAGCGTTGCGGATTGCGCGCGCGTTCGGGAAACTATCGCGCTGCCGGTCGCGTTCTTCTTGAAACTGCGTCCACACCGACGGGCGCATTTCCAGCCAACCCTTCCAATAAGTGCGCCACAATATTTCCTGAATGAACTTTTCGGCTGCTGCCAGACTGTGCTGCTCCAGAACCGCTTGCACGACTTCTTGCTCGGTAATCATCCGATAGCGCAGATAAGGCGAGAGCTTGGATACAGCACTTGGCTGTTCTGGCCCCGGATCCGTGTTGCGGCCAAAGGCATAGTTCCGCGCCGCGCCGGGTATAAACTGGGCAAGGCGCGCGCGCCCGGCGTTCCGCGAGGCGGGGAAAATATCGTTCATCATTGTTATACCAGCAACTTTTGCAGCCGAGGACGGATTTTCAGGAAGCGGACATAAAGCCGCTCGAGTATTTCCAAAATAACGGGATTTCGCGCTAGCCAACCAAGCGGTTTAAGCAGGGGAATATGCCGCCACATGGCCGCAAATGCCGCAGCGCCCGATAACATCACCCCATTTTCACAGGCGTGAAGACGGTCAAGCATCAGCTGCCGGTCGAGCGGGCATATGGCCGTTTCTGGCGCAATATCTTGGAAGTCAATTTTCCGCTGCCAATCGAGACGCCGCATCAGCGCGATTTCACGAACACACAGCGGGCATGCGCCGTCATACCAGATGATGAGATTGAACATGCCTCTGTTTAGACGCGCCGCAAGGGGACGTCAGGCTGGGCATAATATGGTATAACAATGCCAAAAAAAGGGCGCCGTTGCCAGCGCCCTTCTGAATTTCCGGTAAGGAAACGGGTTATTCCGCTTTTTCGTAATATTGCGGTGCCGCTTCATTCAGAATAGCCAAAATTTTCTGGAGAGCCGCTTTTTCGTCGGTCTTTTCCATTGCCGCGAGTTCGCGGGCCAAACGGCTTGATGCCGCTTCAAAAATCTGACGCTCCGAATAGCTCTGCTCTGGCTGGTCATCGGGGCGGAACAAGTCGCGGGTCACTTCGGCGATCGAAACGAGGTCGCCCGAGTTGATCTTCGCTTCATATTCCTGGGCACGGCGCGACCACATGGTGCGCTTTACCTTGGGCTTGCCGGTGAGCGTATGCATTGCTTCCTTGAGCGTTTTGTCGCTCGACAGCTTGCGCATACCAACGCCTTCGGCCTTGTTAAAAGGCACCCGAAGCGTCATTTTTTCTTTTTCAAAGCGCAGCACATAAAGCTGAAGCTGCATCCCTGCGATTTCGGAATCCTGAAGCTCGATTACGCGACCAACCCCGTGCTTGGGATAAACCACATAATCGCCTACATCAAACATCGCCGCGTTGGACGTCATATTTCGACCTTTCTGATTATTCGGGAGAATAAGCTCGCTGACAACATCTTGTTGTCCATAAGACAGTTGGCATTCGTCCCTTACGTCATCATCCGCTCAATCCCATATTGGGAAGGCGGTTATCGACCATTTTTGGCCTGTCGGCGCGGAGTGTAACAGATTCGCCACAAAAGTTCAATGCTGCTGTACAGAGCGTCAATAGTGCGACTTAAATTGCGCTTAATTTTCGCACGCGATCATCATGTTCGGCAAACACGGCATTGCTAATCGGCTTGATATCCGCCGAGTTCATCCAGCATAGGTCCATATGGCCCAGAACGCGGTCATCATGGCTTCTTATGGTGACCGGCAGGATGGGTTGATGATCGAGCTCATCGACCAAAACCGGATTGGACGGCACGCCCGTCCCCCATTTTTCGCCCCATTGGCGCAGCGCAATCATTGTGGGCAGCAAATCCAGCCCTTTTTCGGTCAGGCGATATTCCACTTTACGGCGGTCATCAGGGCAGGGCGTACGATGCAATATGCCGCTTTCGCTCAATCGGCTTAAACGGTTCGCCAATATGTTGCGCGCAATGCTGATTTCCGTAAGAAAATCTTCAAAATGGCGGATGCCATTGAAGGCCGCGCGCAAGATCATGAACGACCATCGTTCGCCCATAGCTTCCAAGGCTGTCGGTAGCCCACACTCGGTAATATCCTGTAGTGACTCGCGCAATTCGCCCATATATTTGTCCTTTAACGCACAGCGTGAGCCGACCCGAAAAATTTTGCAACCCCATTTAAGTTTTAAGTTGCAAGTCGAAACCTAATCTAATAAGTAGCGATTCGCAACTGGTTTTCCAGAATCGCAAGACGAAGGTTGGGGACAATAGCACCGGCCATCGTTGTGCTCGTTTAGCAAAGCTAAAAGGATAAGATTATGACTCTCTCCCAAGTTTCCGCCCGTTTGGGCGCGCTCGCTGCCGCATCTGTTATCAGCGCCACACTTCTTTTCGGTGTTCCAACGCAGGCGCAAGCTGCAAGCAACGGTTCATATTACAAAATCGAATTGGCGCAGCCAGCCGCATCGAAGCAAGAATTGCTTCGTAGCGTAGTCGTAAAGTGCGAAGGCACTGCATGCCGCGCGCCAATGGCTTCGACTGCCGCAAAGAATATGTGTGTCAGTGTCGCCCGCAAATTGGGTTCAGTTTCTGCATTCACCGCTGGTGATCGCGTCTTTACAGCCGACGAAATCGCAGCCTGTAACGCTGGCGCTTAATCGGCGAACCGCGCAATAAGCACATTCGGCTCTTCTCTCCTCCCAACTAACCCGCGACAATTTTATTGACGCTTTGAGCCGAGACAACTGCACCGGAATATGGGCATACGCGAAACTTCGCGGACGCCATATTCCGGTGCATTTTTTGTTGGAGCAGGCGTTGTCACATGCGCCATGCACAAGCAGCCAGCGCATAATTTGTTGTTAAATCGACTATGTTTTTAAGTTTCTTGTTGCAACGCAGCGCAAAAGCCACATCTTGGAGGCTATGATGCGGCAATATGAATTGGTTGAACGGGTGCGGGCCTATATCCCGGATGTTGATGAGGATCGGCTTAACCGTGCCTATGTCTTTACGGTTCAGATGCATGGTGCGCAGAAACGGGCATCAGGCGACCCGTATTTCAGCCATCCGGTCGAAGTCGCAGGACTGATGACGGACCTCAAAATGGATGAGGACACGATCATCACCGCGCTGCTCCACGACACGGTGGAAGACACGCTCACCTCAATCGAAGATGTCGAAAGCCGCTTCGGTTCCGAAGTCGCCCGCTTGGTCGACGGCGTTACCAAGCTTTCGAAAATCGAGGCGCAAACCGAAGATGAACGCGCTGCCGAAAATTTGCGCAAATTCCTGCTCGCCATTTCCGATGATATCCGCGTTCTTTTGGTCAAGCTTGCGGATCGCCTGCACAATATGCGGACGCTGCATTTCATCAAAAGCCCCGAAAAACGTCGTCGCATCGCCAAAGAAACGATGGATATCTATGCCCCGCTGGCGGAGCGGATTGGCATGTATGAATATATGCGCGAAATGCAGTTGCTCGCGTTCGAACAGCTGGAACCCGAAGCATATCAGACGATTACGGGTCGTCTGAAACAAATCCGCGAAAAGGCCGATGTTGAAATCGACCAGATTAACCAAACCATCGCTTGGGAAATGGAGCAGGCCGGACTGAAAATCAAAATCTCCGGCCGTGAAAAGCATCCTTATTCGATCTGGAAAAAGATGCAGGAACGCCATGTTGCGTTTGAGCAGCTGACGGATATCAACGCCTTTCGCGTGATAACCGAGACCACCGAAGACTGCTATCGCGCGCTGGGTGTGCTGCATCGTCGCTGGCAGATGGTGCCGGGGCGGTTCAAGGATTTCGTCTCAACGCCAAAGCGCAACGGATACAAATCGCTGCACACGACGATCATGTTCGCCAAAAATATGCGCGTCGAAGTCCAAATCCGCAGCGCCGAAATGCACCGAAGTTCGGAACATGGCTTCGCCGCGCACTGGGCCTACAAGCAAGCGGATAAGCCCGATGGGCAGGCTGCGTGGTTACGCGATCTCATCGAAATTCTTGAAACCAGCCAAGATGCCGAGGATATCCTCGAGAACACCCGCATGGCGATGTATCAGGACCGGATATTTGCCTTCACCCCAAAGGGCGCGCTGCATCAGCTGCCCAAGGGTTCAACGGTCGTTGATTTTGCGTATGCCGTGCATACCGATCTTGGCGACAAGACCGTTGGCGCAAAAGTGAATGGGCGCCATGTCCCGTTGCGTGCGCAATTGAACAATGGCGATATGGTCGAAATCCTGAAATCCAAGGCGCAGGAACCGCAGCAGACGTGGCTTAACTTCGTCACGACAGGTAAGGCGCGCGCTGCAATCCGGCGGCATGTACGGCACCGTGAACGCGATGAGCTGGTCGCGATTGGGCGTAAGCTTTATGAAGAAGTTGCTGCGCGTATGCCGGGCAAAATCGGCAAGAAAGCCTTAACGGCTGCGGTGAACCGGCTTAAGCTTGAAGACGAGGAAGAGCTGATGCATCGCATCGGCCTTGGCAAGATTAATGACCACGCCCTGATGGAGGCACTGGTGCCTGGTTTTGACGCGGATGGCATCACGCTTGATTTCCCAAGTCAAGAGCGCGCCATCTCCATACGCGGCCTTACGCCGGGCGTCGGTTACCACCTCGGCGAATGCTGCCACCCCATTCCGGGTGACCGGATCGTGGGGCTGAGGTTGCCGGGACAACCGGTTGAGGTGCACACGATCGAATGTGACCGCCTCGCTAACGGAGCCGACGCCGATTGGGTCGACTTGAGTTGGGGGCAGGGTAGCGATGGCGCGTCAGCGCGATTGCGCACGATCATTCACAATCGTCCCGGCACGCTGGGTGAAATTGCGGGTATTTTCGGCTATCACAAGGCGAACATCATTAATTTGCGTTTAACCGCGCGCGACGCCGTGTTTCACACCTTTGAAATAGATTTGGAGGTGCATGATTTGCAGCACCTTATGCGGATAATATCTGCGCTTCGTGCGTCCGAGGCGGTGGCGACAGCAGACCGCGTGTACGATTAAACCCAGTCGCCAATTTCGGCCCCAGGTTCAGCATAGACAAAACGTTTGGCCAGTTCAAAACTGTGTCCAGCGCGCAAAAAGGCATTGAGTTGCTTATTGCGTTTCTCTGGCGTTGCAGCTTCTTGGGCAAATGGACCGATACGTTTGCGCCGCGCGAAGTTTTCTGCGGCGCTTAATGTGCTTTCTTCCATATGTGCTTTTGCCGGGATGGCATCCGCATCGCCAATGCCGCTGGCGCGCAAATCCTCGTTTAAGCGCCGTTCGCCATAGCCACGGCGCACAAATGACCGGCTTCGTGCCTCAGCAAATTGGGCGTCATTAATATAGCCGAGTGCGGCAAATTGTTCGATCAGCATTGCGATATCCGCGCTGCGTTCCCCGTCCCACCGGCGCTCGCGAATTTTGCGGTTTAAATAGGTCCCGAGCTTTGCCTGTGTGGTTGCGTATTTGCCGACATAATGCAGCGCTAGCTGTCTCAGTCTCTCGTCATTTAACGGCGGAGCGGGTTTTTTGGCGGCGCGCGGGCTGTTCACGCCCTATTCTTGCCACAGTCGGGTCGAAATTTGAACTGGTATCGACGCGTAATGGCTTAGGCTAACAATAAAATTCTGGGGCACCGCCCTATTTGCTATGGGAAAAATTATGAGCGAACTCGTATCCACGCCAACGCAGGACAGTTTGCCACGTCGTTTTTCTGACTTTGCGACCTTAGGTGAGGCATTGGATTATGCCGCCCAAGGGCAGCGCGGGCTCAATTTCCACGACATGCGCGGCCAATTGGCACGTCCTTATTCCTATAGCGAAATGCGCGAAGACGCGCTGAACATGGCCTATCGCTTGATCAGCCACGGTGTCCGTAAAGATGACCGCATTGCCTTGGTCGCGGAGACCGGTCCCGATTTTGCGGCCTTGTTTTTTGGCTGTGTATATGCCGGCGCATGGCCAGTGCCACTGCCATTGCCAACGTCATTTGGCGGCAAAGAAAGCTATGTGGACCAGCTGTCGGTGCAGTTGAAGAGCTGTGACCCCAAGATACTGTTCTTTCCAGCCGAACTCGCCGACATGGCCAATGATGCGGCACGCGCATGCAATGTCGAAGGCATTGATTGGGAGAGCTTCGGCGATCGCGTCGCGTTAAAGTCGGATCTTCCTTCGGCGCAGACCGACGAAATTTGCTATTTGCAATATTCTAGCGGCTCGACCCGTTTCCCGCATGGTGTGGCGGTTACGCATAATGCCCTGCTGAACAATCTGTCGGCGCATTCGCATGGCATGGAATTGACGGCAAATGACCGCTGCGTGTCGTGGTTGCCCTGGTATCATGATATGGGCCTGGTCGGTTGTTTCCTGTCGCCGGTCGCAAACCAAGTTTCGACGGATTACATGAAAACCGAAGATTTTGCGCGTCGCCCGTTGGCGTGGCTTGATGTTATTAGCGCCGCGGATGGCACGGTCATCAGCTACTCGCCCACTTTTGGCTATGACATTTGCGCGCGGCGGGTTTCCAGCCAGACGCAGGTCAATGATCGCTTCGATCTCGCAAAATGGCGGCTTGCAGGCAATGGTGCCGACATGATCCGTCCCGACGTGATGCAGGCGTTTGTCGATGCATTTGGCGATGCGGGTTTCAAGGCATCCTCTTTCCTTCCAAGCTATGGCTTGGCTGAAACAACCTTGGCGGTGTCCATCATGCCACCGGGCGAAGGTATTCAAGTTGAGCTTGTCGAAGAGACGGAACTAACGGGCCATCCCGGTGCGCCGGATCGCCCAATCCGTTATCGTGCAATCGTTAACTGCGGCCGCGCTGTAAAAGACATGACCATCGAAATCCGCGACGAAAACCGCAAGCCACTTGCGGATAAGACGATCGGCAAAGTGTGGTGCACTGGACCTTCGTTGATGAAAGAATATTTCCGCGACCAGGAATCGACCGACGCTTGTCTGGTCGACGGTTGGCTGGACACGGGCGACATGGGTTATCTGTCGAACGGCTACATTTATATTGTGGGCCGCGCCAAGGACATGATCATCATCAATGGTAAAAACCATTGGCCACAGGATATTGAATGGGCGGTTGAACAACTGCCCGGATTTAAAGCTGGCGATATCGCGGCTTTCTCCGTGACGACGCCGGGCGGTGAGGAAACACCTGCTGTGCTGGTTCAGTGCCGTACTACTGACGAAGCCGAGCGGGCAAAGCTGCGTGAGCAGATCCGCGACAAGGTTCGGTCGGTGACGGGAATGAACTGTGTCGTCGAATTGGTTCCGCCGCGGACATTGCCGCGGACCAGCTCAGGCAAAATGAGCCGGGCGAAAGCGCGCAATCTGTATCTGTCCGGTGAGATTCAGCCCTATTCAATCGCGGCTTAATTGTCTGTATCGCCGCGCCATTCTGAAGACGGCGGCGGCGTTACGGGTTCCTGATAATCTACCCAAACCGGTTTAAGGCCGTGAAGGATACCCTTGGGCAGCCCTAGAGCAGTTCGAGCACCTTTTCTTGGGGGCGGCATAGCCGAACGCCTTTGTCGGTTTCCACAAATGGCCGTTCGACCAGGATTGGGTGTTCAATCATATGGTCCAATATGCGATCGGCAGAAGCGCCATCGATCAAACCTAACTCTTCAGCGGGTGAACCACGGGTTCGCAGCGCTTCGCGTGGCGTAAGGCCTGCATCTTTGAACAATTGTTCAAGCTTTGCACGGGTAAATGGGTGCTTACGATATTCGATAATCTCGACCGTGACACCCGGGGTTTCCTGAAGGATGGCGAGGGTCTTGCGCGATGTCCCGCAATCGGGGTTGTGCCAGATTGTTGCGTGCATGGTTATCGTCGTCCCCGAAAATGTCGTTTGCGTCGCGATGTCCCTAAATCCGTGACCCGCAAAAGCAAACGCACTTTTTTCATTTTTAAATTGCATATGAGAACGATTCTCAATAGTGACTGCAAATCGAATTGCGAGCCATTCGCAATAACCATAAAAAGGTCGAAAATGCTTCGTTTCTCCTCTTCCGTTTTTGCTTTGATTTCTGCCGTTGTAAGCGCGCCTTATGCCTTTGCGGAAGATGCCGCATTTGATGACGGGGCATTTGATGACAGCCGCACCATCATTGTGACGGGTGTCAGCGACGGGTACCTCGCATCCAATTCAGTGACGGCCACAAAAACCGACACGCCGCTGATCGATATTCCGCAGACCATCAATGTTGTGACCCGCGAACAATTGGATGATCAGGCTCATCACTCGCTGGCGGATATATTGCGTTATGTTCCGGGTACAACGGTGGGCCAAGGCGAGGGCAATCGCGACCAAATTACCCTGCGCGGGCAAAACACAACGGCTGACTTTTTCCTGGATGGCGTGCGCGACGACGTTCAATATTATCGCGGGCTTTACAATATTGAGCGGGTTGAAATTCTGAAGGGTCCTTATGCCCTGATCTTTGGTCGCGGCGGCGGCGGCGGCATCATCAACCGGGTTCAGAAGGCTCCGTTGAGTGACGATTTCATTTACGCAGGACAGGCCAGCGTCAACAGTTTCGGGGCCTACGACGTCTCGGCTGATTTGAACGCCCCGTTAAATGCATCCACTTCTGTGCGTATCAACGCGGTGTACGAAAACCTTGACAGCCATCGCGATTTTGTTGGTGGCGAACGCTATGCGTGGAACCCCTATGTCGCCTTCAGGCTGAACGATGCTTGGAAGCTGGGGCTTTCGTATGAATATGTAAATGACGACCGCACGACGGATCGTGGTATCCCGTCGGTTGCGACCAGTGCGGGCCAACCCAATCGTCCGTTGGCTGGCTTTCGGGATCAGTTTTTCGGCGTCCCCGGTGCCAATCGTACGCGACTTGAGGCGCACATTGCCAAGCTGCGGCTAGACGGTCAGTTGGCATCAAACCTCAATTTCAGCGGCACTATCCTCTATGGCGATTACGATAAAATCTATGTGAACGTCTTTGCAAATGGGGCGGCGACGGCACAAAATGGAACGGTTGCTCTTGGGGCCTATAGTGACCCCACTCAACGCGAAAACGTCATTGCTCAAGCGAATTTGGTTTGGGACATCGAAACGGGCGCGCTTGCGCACAAAATTCTTGTCGGCGCGGAGTATGGAGACCAAAAATCAACCAATCGGCGTTTCAATGGGACACTTTCCAACGCGACATTGAACCTTTCGAACCCGGTTTTCCCAACAGTAGCTTTCAACACATTGGCACGAGACAGCGTTTCTGATGTGAAGTTCTTCTCCGCTTATGTGCAGGACCAGATTAGCTTTGGCGAACATATCGATGTCGTTGCAGGGCTTCGGTACGACAGTTTTGATATCAGCGGTGCAGATTTGCTGCCGGCAATCGACCGGCCTTTTGCACGTAAGGATGAAAAGGTTAGCCCGCGTCTTGGGCTGATTTTCAAACCGCAGGAAAGCATGTCGCTTTACGGCAGCTATAGCCAATCATTCCTGCCGCGGTCGGGTGACCAGTTCCTGGCGCTGACGGTGACACAGCAAAACCTAGCTCCTGAGAAATTCACCAACTTTGAAATCGGCGCCAAATGGGATGTCCAGCCAAATTTAAACCTGACCCTTGCAGTGTTTCAGCTTGATCGCAGCAATGCGACGACGCCGGACCCCGCCAATCCGCTCTCCAGCATCAATATCGGCAAAACCCGGACCCAAGGGATTGAGCTGGCTGCGACGGGACGCGTGACGTCGCAATGGCAAGTACATGGCGGCTACAGCTATCAGGACGCCATTCTGGCGGGCAACGATGCTGTGCGGCTGGCGCAAGTGCCAAAGCATCAGGCAAGCCTGTGGAACCGGTATGAATTTTCTGACGCGTTTGCCGCAGGCGTCGGCATCATCCACCAGTCGAGCCAATATGCGGCCATCCGCACATCCGCGACGACAACCAAATTGCCGGCATTCACACGGGTCGATGCTGCTCTATATTATGATGTGAGCGACCGCTTGCAGCTTCAGCTGAATGTCGAAAATCTGTTCGACACCGCATATTATTCGGACGCGCACAACAATAACAACATCTCGACCGGCGCGCCGATCAATGGTCGTTTTACGGTTAGGGCGAAGTTTTAGGTCCTGACCCTAAGCTTCGGCTGTCGCAGCAGCATGAAGCTTGGCGTTGGTGACATAATGCGCAACGCCGATCCGCATCCCCATGACTGCGGCATCGTCGAGATCGCGGACAAATCGCGCTGGCGACCCTGCCCATAACTGCCGGGCTGCAATGCGTTTCCCTTGCGTGAGCATTGCCCCTGCCGCGAGCATGGCATCGCTTTCAATGACGGCACCGTTCATGACCGTTGACGACAGGCCGACAAACGCACGGTCGTGAAGGATGCAACCGTGCAGCATGACATTGTGACCAACGAGCACGTCATCGCCGATGATGGTCGGAAAACCATCTTCAACGCCGGGCATTGGGCCGTCGCAGTGCACGACACTGCCGTCTTGAATGTTGGTTCGGGCGCCAATCACAACCCGGTTCACTTCAGCGCGAATGACGCAATTGTACCAGATGCTGGCCTCCGGTCCAATGGTGACATCACCGATAATACGACAGCCGGGCGCAATGAATGCGCTGTCGTGAATCTGCGGGGTCTTGCCATTGACAGTGATAATGCTGATGTCGGTACGGTTATTGATCATCGGATTTTCCATAGTGAAAGATGTGGCACAACCGATGCATAATCATCGGTCCATGCACGTGTGTCGCTGGATGCTTCAGCGCCGTTCATGTTTTACCCGTTGAGCAAACGCGCGGCCAGTGCGGCATGATATGTCAAAATGCCTGAGCAACCGGCGCGTTTGAATGCCATCAGCGTTTCCAGAACCAGCGCGTCGCGGTCACCAGCGCCAGCGGCGGCGGCGGCCTCAATCATCGCATATTCACCAGACACTTGGTACGCGAATACGGGCACGTCGAATTGGTCACGCACGCGGCGGACAATATCGAGATAGGGCAGGCCGGGTTTGACCATGACGCTGTCGGCACCTTCGGCGATGTCCATAGCGACTTCGCGCATGGCTTCATCGCTGTTCGCTGGATCCATCTGATACGTTTTCTTGTTACCCTTCAGCAGGCCGCTTGAGCCAACGGCGTCACGGAACGGGCCGTAGAATGCGCTGGCATATTTTGCGGCGTAGGACATGATCTGGACGTTGGGATAGCCATTCATTTCGAGTGCCTTGCGAATGGCACCAATGCGTCCGTCCATCATGTCGCTTGGCGCAATGATATCCGCGCCGGCATTGGCCTGATTTATCGCCTGATCGACAAGCACGGCGACCGTTTCGTCGTTCAACACATAACCGGCATCGTCGATTAAGCCGTCCTGTCCATGCGACGTATACGGGTCGAGCGCGACATCGGTCAAAACACCGATTGCATCGCCATGTGCCTGTTTGATGGCGCGAATGGCGCGGCACATGAGATTGTCGGGGTTGAGCGCCTCTTCACCGTCCTCGCTCCGCCGTTCTGGCTGCGTGTTTGGGAACAATGCGATGCAGGGGATGCCAAGATCGATAGCTTCCGCGGCGCGGACGACGATCTGGTCAACGGACCAGCGCGATACGCCGGGGAGCGACAAAATCGGCTCTTCAACCGCCTCTCCCTCGGTGACGAACAATGGCCAGATAAGATCTGCAGGCGAAAGCATAGTCTCGCGGACCATGGCTCTGCTCCATTGGGTGGCGCGCGTGCGGCGCAAACGGGTGTTCGGGAAAAAGGATGTGTTGCTCATGAACGACAGGTAGCGGTGTTAGGCCGCATCCTCAATGGCTTATCCGTTGGTCCGCGACCGGTCGACTTGAAGGGTCAGTCGGTCAATTTCGCGTTTCGGTTCGTCCGTGCTTTTCGGCTGTGCGCGCAATGGTGCGAGCGCTGCACCGGCCTTGACCGATTTCAGGCGCTGAAGCGTGCCTTTAAAGCGCGCAAGGTCGCTTCCCCCAAGTTGTGCACGCTGCGTAAACTTGATCGAATTCGGGTTCACCGCACGTCCGTTGCGATATAATTCATAGTGCAAATGCGGACCAGTCGACAAACCCGTTGATCCCACATAACCGATGATTTGACCGCGCCGCACACGGCTTCCGGCGCGTGCGGCAATGCGGCTCATATGGCCATAGCCACTGGCAAGGCCGCCGCCATGGTTCAGCTGAACAAAGTTGCCGTAACCGCCCTTGCGCCCGGCATAGGCAACGACACCATCGGTCACCGCAAAAATGGGTTGGCCATAGCTTGCTTTAAAATCGAGGCCGCTATGCATGCGCATATAGCCTAAAATCGGGTGCCGTCTGCCGCCAAAGCCCGATGTCACAGCGCCGTTAACAGGACGGCTGAGTGCGCCTTTTGATTCACCCACGCCTGAGGCTTCGAACCATTGGCTGCTGTCGCCATTGGTCCACTTAAGCATCTGGACTGGCGATTTGCCGTCGCGGTCGACGCCGGCATATAAAAGATTGCCGACCTTAACTTCACCGGTTTCAGCACGCTTGTAACCAACGATGATATCAAATTCGTCGGTCGCGCGGATTGCCGACAGGGATATGCGGCCCGAGATGACTTTCAGATAATCCTGGATAGCGCTGGCAGGTGCACCCGCGGCGCGCGCCGACCGGTAAATGCCCTGGCTGCCGACTGTGCCGCGGATGCGCAACGGCGTGTCATCGACGATAATCGGTTTGCGGCTCAGCCTGAGCGCGCCACCTTCGCGGTTGATAGCGAGGTTGAGGTCAAATCGTGCGCGAAAGGCCACGGATTCCAAAGGCCGTGGCTGATTTTGCGCAGAACGTTTACCGAGTACGATATTGATTGGGGTGCCGGGTTCAATATCCGATAGCGACGTGACACCAGAAACCATGTTGGCGACATCATTGGCTTCATTGCCGCCGACGCCCGCGCGCTGCAGGACGCGTGCAAAGCTATCACCGCGGCCCAAGGATGCTGTCAATTCGATGCGGGGACGCTCCGGGCTTCCGGCAAGGGCAACAACCGCGTCGGTGGCAGCCATGCGTTTGCCGCTGTCGCTGCCATAGGCAATCGGCATGATCATCTGCGCGCGCGCTTCTTCGAACTCCGCTTCCGTCGCGATGGACGGTTGCGGGCCATAAATAGGCCCAAAATCGGGGAGGAGCGCAAGTGCAGCAACGCTTAATAGGGTTAGCGTTCCAAGACCGCGAAACCAGCGGACGGAGCCAATATTTTCCCCAAGGTCGGGGACGAGGTCGAGCTGGGCAATGCGTTCGCGCCAAGTTGCTTCGGTGGTCTGGCGCAGGGGTGCGACCATAAAATCGGCAAGCATCACGCTTCCGTTCGCGGCGGCCGCGGCAAAGTGTGTATCTTTGCCTTCAAACATTCAGAACTATATCCACGACCCTGTCCTTATCCCCCCGGACATTCTTATCTGCCCACATCCCTGTGACGGCATATGGTTAATGTCAATTTAACACAGCACGCAAGTGGCCCGCGATGCGGCCAGTGGTGTATATTCACCGACCAGTCTGGGAACAATGTTGTACATGACAATCGGGCATTTAATCGCTTCATTAAATATTCGGCAATGCTAAAGCAGGATGCAATATCGGGAGGGTCGAATGCACAGCGATCGGGTTGAATTTTTCTACGATCTTTCAAGCCCATGGACCTATTTGGCGTTCACGAACATTATGGGCGTGCTGGGTCGCACTGGGGCGACAATGACGTTGCGGCCTATATTGGTCGGCGGCGTGTTCAATGCGGTCAACCCGTCAGTCTATGCCGCCCGTGAAGCATCTGACAATCCAAAGCTGCTGCACAGCTGGAAAACGCTTCGTGATTGGGCCGCGTTAGCCGGCGTGGCACTGAACTTCCCAAGCCAATATCACCCCGCCAAGAGCGTTAACGCAATGCGTATGGCCTGCGGCCTTGCCGATGATCCAGCGGCACTGCACGCGTTTACGAAAGCGGCGTTCGAGAGCTATTTTGGCGCGCAGGAAAATCTTGATGATCTCGATGTGCTGGTTGCGGTGGCCAACAGCGTCGGTCTGGATGGGGATGCCTTGCGCGCGCGTGCGCAATCAGACGACGTAAAGGCGCTTCTGCGTGCAAATACGGATGAGGTGATTGCGCGCGGTGGCTATGGCTCGCCTACGATTTTTGTCGACAAAACATATATGTATTTTGGTAATGACCAACTGCCTTTGGTGGAATTTGCATTGAATAGGAGCGCCGCATGAACGACCGCGTTAGCATAACCGTTGAAAACCACGTGGCCGATGTGCGGCTTACGCGCGCCGACAAAATGAACGCGCTCGACCCGGCCATGTTTCACGGGATCATATCCGCCGGAGAAGAGCTTGCAACGATGAAAGGCGTGCGCGCGGTGGTTTTGTCGGGTGAAGGACGCAGCTTTTGTGCAGGGCTTGATATGGCCAGCATGGCAAGCGGCGGCGCAAGCGCGAATAGCGGCATGGGCAGCCTGACGGATCGGACGCATGGCAATGCCAACACATTTCAGCAAGTCGCGATGCTTTGGCGCAAGCTGCCTATGCCCGTCATTGCCGCAGTCCACGGGGTGTGTTTTGGCGGCGGCCTGCAAATTGCCAGCGGTGCGGACATCCGCGTGATCACGCCTGACGCCCGCCTTGCGGTGATGGAGATGAAATGGGGGCTGATCCCTGACATGGGCGGCTACGCCTTATGGCGCGGTATGGTGCGTGAAGATATGCTGCGCGAGTTAACCTACACCAACCGCGAGTTTTCAGGGGCAGAGGCGCTTGGCTTAGGCTTTGCGACGTTCGTGGATGAAAACCCCCACGCCCGCGCCATGGCCATTGCCCGTGAAATCGCGGACCGGAACCCCGACGCTATGCGTGAGGCCAAGGCGCTGTTCAACGAATATACCGACATGGACGAAGACGCGATTTTGATGGCCGAAAGCGTCCGCCAAGCCAAAGTCATTCGTAAGCCCAACCAGATCGAAGCGGTCATGGCCGGAATGCAGAAGCGCGCAGCTACATTCGTTGATTAAATAGAGGACTGTTTGAAGGGATTATTAGATGCTTTCGATTGCCGGACTTTTAATCTTCGCCGCCATTTTAATCAGGTTTTTTCCAAAAACGCCCAGTGGCGCGTTCATGCAAAGATGCTTTGTCGAGTTTCCCGTCAAAGTCATTGAAAAGACCGAACGCAAACACATTATCTTCCTAATTTTCGGTCTACTGATGATCCAGGGTTTTGCGTCAGTCGTTTCCATAGACTTGGCAATTCTGGCGGCTCTGGACGCTTCACTATATATTGATGTCATGATTTCGGTGGGCGTAACAGCTACTGCTGTCAGGACCAAATCAGCATGGGTTTACGCAAAGCTCAAGATGCAAAACATGCTCCCGCGTCGCATGAAGGCTTCGGCGAGGTCATCGAAAACAAAGCCGCGTGTAACTTCCGCTGGCCCATCTCCGTCGAACGATGATGAACGACGTGGTCCGCTTCTGTTAGCAGCATGACCTCATGCCTGCATTAGCCCAGCTTAACGCGCAGCCGTTCGAACTCTTCTCTGAGGTCATCAGGAATAGGCGCTGACCCGTCCGCATTGGTTAGCACGATGGTCGTAATGCAGGTGGCTTTGCACTCACCGCCTTGAAAGGCTGCGGATGCGATATCCCAGCTGCTGTTACCAATCCGCGCGATGCCGCTGGCGATGTCGACATGCTCGGGGAAATGCGCCTCGGCAATATAGTCCAGATTGACGCTGGCGATCAGCCATCTTTGACCCGGCGCACGGCGCTGGACCTCAATGGCGTGGTTGAACATGCCACGGCCATGTTCGAACAGCCCCGCCATGGACACATTATTGATGTGGCCAAGAACATCCATGTCCGCAAACCGCGTTTCGGTGCGATGGCTGAACGGATAGCTGGCCGGGTTAAGCTGCCAAGCCTGAGGTTTGGGCATATGAAACCTTTATCAAAAGTCGTCACCCTGAACTTGTTTCAGGGTCTTACTTTCTGCGTTGAAGATTAAGACCCTGAAACAAGTTCAGGGTGACGAGTCTGGCTTATTTTCTGTCTCTTACAGACCCCGACCGATGAGTTCTTTCATGATCTCGTTGGTGCCGCCGAAAATGCGCGTTACGCGGGCGGCGCGCCACATGCGGGCGATGGGATATTCATTCATATATCCAGCGCCGCCATGCAGCTGCAGACAGGCATCGACAACTTCCCACTGCAGGTCCGTGTGCCACAGCTTTGCAGCAGCGCCTTCCTCGGCGGTCAATTCTTTTTTGTAATGGCGGTTCAACGCCCAATCGAGATGCGCCCAACCAATTTGCAGCTTCGCCTTGATATCGGCCAGCACAAAACGGGTGTTTTGGAAATCCAGCAATGGCTTGCCGAACACAATCCGTTCGCGGCAGAACGCGACGGTTTCATCAAAAGCCTTCTGCGTGCTGGCCATCGAAGACACCGCAATCGAAAGTCGCTCCTGCGGCAGTTCGCTCATCAGATAGATGAAGCCCTTGCCTTCTTCGCCCAAGCAGTTGGTCATTGGCACGCGGACATCTTCGAAGAACAGTTCCGAAGTATCAGCTTCATCCATACCGATTTTGTCGAGGTTGCGGCCGCGCTTGAAGCCGTCACGGTCAGCCTCAACGAGGACAATCGACATGCCCTTATAAGCTGGCTGGATCTCGGTGTCGGTTTTTACGCAGACCAAGATCAGGTCGGCATTTTGGCCGTTCGTGATGTACGTTTTGCTGCCGTTGATGACATAATGGTTGCCGTCTTTGCGCGCGGTTGTCTTCATACCCTGAAGATCGCTTCCGGTGCCGGGCTCGGTCATGGCGATGGCGGTGATGACTTCGCCCGAGATCATCTTGGGCAACCAATGCTTCTTCTGCTCTTCGCTGCCGTAGCTGGTGATATAGTTTACGACGATATCTGACTGAAGCGAAAAGCCAGTGGCGACGCCGCCATAATAAGCCGATTCTTCGTCGACGATTGCGTTGTAGCCAAAGTCGAGGCCAAGGCCGCCATATTCAACAGGTGCGGTGGGGCAGAGCATGCCGACTTCGCCAGCCTTGGGCCAGATCGACTTTGGAACGATGCCATCTTCCTGCCACTGCTTTGCGTGAGGCGCGACTTCCTTTTGAAGAAACTGGCGTACCGACTGGCGGAACGCTTCATGATCTTCATTATAGGCGGTGCGTGGAATGGTATCGAGCGACATGGTGAATCCCCTGCAAGAAGTTACTGCAAATTATGCACCATCAATGGCAGCAAGTTGACGCGGGCGTCAAGCCGAATTTAATCGTTCGATTAAACTGGCTCGCCCGCATCACGTGCACGTTCAACGATCGTGCGTTCCGCCTTAGGCACGCTGCGATAGGCGGCGATAAGCAAGCCCAACGCGATTGGCGCGACGGCGATGAGCGAGAGGATGCCTATCCGTAAGTTGCCCACCAGTTTGCCGTCGACCATCGTTCCGGCAAGGTCGGAAATCTGCCCGACCATATAAGGCCCAAAGGACAGCCCGACCAGCGTGGTGCCTAAGAAGAAGGCGGCCGTTGCCGTGCCGCGCATGCGGGGCAGTACAAGGTCCTGTGTTGTTGCTGCTGCCGCGCCAAGCGCTGTCGCGCCAAACATTCCAGCAAGAAATTGCATGATGTAAAACAATATTGCATTTTCGGTCGTAAAGCCGATCCAGATCGGAACAACTGGCGCAACGACACCGAACATTATCACCAAAACGCGTCCTGCGGCATGTCGCGCCCGGAGCATGTCGGCGACAGATCCGCCGACGATGACACCCAGAAAGCCACTAAGTGCTCCACTTCCACCTAAAATCAGAGCCAACTCTGCTTTAGGCAGCTTAAGCACCGTTTCCGCATAAGGAGCGGACCAGAACGCCAGAGCATAAGCGACAAGCGCAACCAGACCATAGCCAATGGTGGTACAGATGAACGCAGGCGTTCCCCAGATGAGCTTAAATGTCGCTGGATCCTTCGCCCGCAATGAGGATGCCCAGGAGAAGACGGCATAATAGCCAAAACCAACCGCCGACCACTGCGGGAAATTGCCGGTCAACTGGATCATTGTGTATGCAAACGCTGCAATTGCGGCCGCCGTGACTATGTTTATCACAAGCGCCATTGGCCCACGTTGCCATGCACCCCACAGAGTAAAGGGTGGGACGATCATGGAAAGATCGCTTGCAAATGCACGGAATGGGGCTGGGTGCGCGGGCGTAACCAACCCATCCATCGCGCCGCGGACAGGTTCACGCAATGTTGCGACCCACAAGCCCACGATTATGCCGGGAATGCCGACGGCAACGAATGCCGCATGCCAGCCAGCCAAGCCGAGCGGTCCGCCTTTGGGGAAAGCCGCGTCCCAGCTTTGCACAATGAGCGCGCCCAAAAACAAGGAAACGCCGCCGCCAATATACAGACCCGACGAGTAAATCGCGAGCGCGGTCGCGCGCTGCCGTTTCGGGAAATAATCGGAAATCAGGGAATAAGCCGTGGGACTTGCGGTGGCTTCGCCGACGCCAACACCCATGCGCGCCATGGTCAGTTCCACCTGGTTACGCGCAAAACCCGACAAGGCGGTCATGATCGACCATAAGGCAAGGCCAATGGACAGAAGCTTTACGCGGCTCCAATTATCGGCAAGTCGGCCCAACGGAATACCGAATAAAGCATAAAACACCGCGAAAGCTGCGCCACCCAAAAAGCCCATGTCGGCATCAGTAAGACCAAGGTCTGCCTTGATATCTACGGCCAAAATGCTGAGGATTTGGCGGTCGATGAAGTTGAGTATGTAGACGATGACAAGGACAAGGAGCACATACCAGCTGTAGCTGCTGGCCTCAGGCGATTTAACCTCTGCTTGTGGGGGAATAGCGCCGTTGTTTTCGCCTTCGATCGTCACACTCACCTTGCTCTCCCTCAATCGCGGTTGTCGCCTTCTGCTGCTATGGCTAGCAGAACAGCCAGCCTGCGCAACGATAATTGCCTTTCAATGCATCGAACATAATAGTTTGGCGAAAGTGTGCGGGGAACCAGACCACATTCCTCAAAGCCAATGCCGCGCAGTCGTAATAAAAAATCAGAATGCGGCGTGTCGTGTTTCACTTGAATCTGGAACGAATTCCTCCAATATACTGGATCAGCGGCTATCTTGCCGTGTTTTGAGGAGAATTAAGTCATGGCACAGTGGTCCGATCCACGGGTAACCGGGACCCAGTCAAGTCTTGCAGGTACGCGCGCAGGCGACGTTGCTGTCGACGCTGGTCTGCGTTCGCACATGCTCAAGGTTTATAACTATATGGCGTCAGGCGTCTTGCTGACAGGTATCGTTGCGATGCTGTTTGCACAGACGGAACTGGCGCGAAATCTGATGGTGAACCCAAGCCTGATGAGCTGGGTAATCATTTTATCGCCACTGGTCGTCGTAATGGCGATGAGCTTTGGCCAAGGTAAGTTTTCCGCTGCCACGCTTCAGGCGATGTTCTGGGGTTTTGCGGTGTTGATGGGCCTATCATTGGCGCGCATCTTTATGATGTTCACAGGTGAATCCATCGCCCAGACTTTCTTTGCAACATCGGCAGCCTTTGCCGGTCTGAGCTTGTGGGCATACACCACGAAGAAGGACATCAGCGGCTGGGGAAGCTTCCTTGTGATGGGTATGGTCGGTTTGATCGTGGCGTCGATCGTCAACATCTTCCTCGGCTCTGACACTTTGGGTTGGGTTATCAGCTGCGCAGGCGTGCTTATCTTCGCTGGTCTGACAGCTTATGATACGCAACGTATCAAAAGCGAATATTTCTACCTTCAGGGTACAGAAATGATCGGCAAGGCTGCAGTCATGGCGGCACTGACGCTGTATCTGGACTTCATCAACATGTTCCAGTTTTTGCTGAGCTTCCTCGGTAACCGCGAATAAGTCATCGGCTGTTCACCTTGAACGCCACAATATGGCCCGGTGGGAAACCACTGGGCCATTTTCTTTGGGATTTGGTCGAACAGGGCTTTTCATTCGAGCGAAAATCCTGTTGGAATCAGGAATGTTAAATCGGAGAGAGCAAATGCGTCGGGGCATAAAGAATCTAGCTGCCATCATCATGGTGACTGCGGTTGCAGCTTGCGCTCCAGCGCCAGTAAAAGTCGTACCTACACCCATTCCGCTTCCTGCGCCGCCACCTCCGCCCGCAATGCCTTTGCCACCGGGCGGCGCGGCGCTGTCGATGACGATCCCACCGGTCGGGCTTGATGGCGTTCGCGCTACGCCAAACCGTGGTTTAAGCCGTGATGAACAAATCTGGCATTTTCGGTCGGCTTTGAACGTCGCGGCATTGAATTGCCAAGGGCCTATATGGGGTCAAATTGCGACCGAGTATAACAAGTTCATCGTCATTCATAAGGCGATCTTGTCGAGAACCAGCAAAGCGGTCGACCGCGAATATGTCGCCCGTTATCCCGGCAAAAATGGCTTGCGGGTTCGCGATACGCGCATGACCGATTTGTATAACTATTTCGCTTTGCCGCCCGTTCGAGCCCAATATTGTGACATGGCGCTGCGCAAGCTGACTGAGGCCAATACTGTGCCCACAGGAGCATTGCCGGAATATGCGATTGGCGGCCTTGCCGACATTGATGGCGTGTTTGTCAATTTTTACGATGCATATGTGAAATATGAACGCGATCTGGCCGACTGGAATATGAAGTACGCGCCTAAGCCGGTTTATGCCCCAATTCTGGTAGGACCAACAACGTCGTCTGCCAATCCCGGATAGTTATCGGATTAACCGACGACGGCAGCCTGCACCTCGCAAGTGATGGTCAGGCCATGCTGATATAATCGCGCATTGCGGCGGCTTCGGCCTCAATTTTGTCGATACGGTGCTTCACCAAATCGCCAATGGAGACAAAGCCGACAAGATCATCCCCTTGGATTACCGGAAGGTGGCGAATGCGCCGTCGCGTCATCAGTGATAAGGCCGATAGGATTGCCGTATCGGGCGCAACAGTGATGGCTGGTGCCGTCATGGTGTCCGCGACCGTCTTTGTCAGGAAAGCCGAACCATGACGCGCGACACCGTAGACAATGTCGCGTTCGGAAAATATCCCGACAACGGCTTTGTCATCGACAACGGGCAGGGCACCAATCCGGTTTTCGGCAAGCCGCGAGACCACATCACCGACACTTTCGTGCGGCGCAGCGGTGAACACATTGCCTTGATGGTTGGCCAATATCGCAGAAATCGTCATCGACTCTCTCCCTATGTCCTTGCCCCTGATGGAACTTATAGCATAAGGCGACCTTATCAAGCTATGACTCGCCATTCCCGCCTCGATGATCCTGAATATGCCAACTTCGCATGGCGCCGCTATTGGCGGCTGATGCGGTGGATGTTTGGCGTGACATTGATTGTGACCGTGGGGGCCCTCGGGACATTCTGGTGGCAGAACGGGATGGTCTCCATCCACTTCTTCATCGCCACGGCCGGTGCAATAACCGGGGCAATCATGCTGACGGCCGCGTTGATGGGACTTGTTTTCCTGTCCAGCGGTTCGGGCCATGATGAATCCATCGATGACCCTTTTGAAGATGAAGCCGACCGGTGACTGAGGCTGTTCGCAACCTTCCAAAACGGAATGACCCGGTTCTACGGGTTGTTCCGGGCCCTGCCGATATCAACGCCAACGGCCATATCTTCGGCGGTTGGGTATTGGGGATGATGGATCAGGCCGGTGGTATCTTGGCCGGGCGGATTGCGCAGGGCGCGTGCGCGACGGTGGCCATCGAAAAAATGGAATTCATCGCGCCGATCCTGTTGCGCGACATTATCTCTGTCTACGCAACGCTCGAACGGCGCGGCCGTACGTCAATGGGCATCCGCGTCGAAGTTATCGCGACCCGTGCGCGTGGCCAACAAGAGGTCAAAGTGACCGAAGGGCTGTTTACCTTTGTTGCCCTAGATGACGATCACAAGCCTCGGGCACTGCCCGAAACCTAACGGCTTTTGCTCCGTTCGTAAGCTGTAAACGGCAGAAGGATTGATTATTCCGCCGATGCAGCTTCATCATCACCAGCTGGCTTAACGCGGCGGGCGCGTGGTTTGCGTGCTGGCTTTTCCATATCCGCATCATTGTCGTCCGACGAAATCGCGATCGACGGCGGCAATACGGCGAGATCAAGACCTGCGGGTGCATCGTCTTTTTCTTCGCTGTGGTGACGGCGTGGGCCCCGATTTGCGGACCGGTTATTGTCGGAACGATCATTACGGTCGTTGCGTTCCGGGCGACGTGGGCGGCTTTCGCGCTGTTGCTCGCGTGGTGCGCGCTCTTCGGTATCGCCATCATCTTGCGAAACGGAATCGGCGTCCATTCCATCGGAAGAACCTTGCTCGTCATAATTCTGCGAACGGTCATCATTCTGCCAATCGTCGCGGTCTTCACGATTATCTTCGCGGGGACGACGTTCGCCTTGCTGTTCCTGACGCGCTTCTTGGCGGCCCCGGAAATCGGCGAGTACGCGGAAATAATGGTCGGCAAATTGCAGGTGATATTCGGCGTTTACGCGGTCACCGTTAAACTGTGCGTCTTGCGCTAGCTTTTTGTATTTTTCGAGCATCTGCGCTGCGTTGCCGCGCGCACGATTGTCGATCTGGTTCTGATAGTCGAAACCGCTGCGGTTGTTATTTTGCTGGCGATTATTGTTGTTGCGACCGCGGCGACGATTGTTGTTCTGCTGCTGCCTGTTGTTGATATTCATCAGGGCTGACCCGTCCTCTTTTAACACTTAAAAATTGCAGGAAGCCCCAAAACCCAGTCTTTGGGTTACGCCAAGGTCGACCGAGACCTTGAAAAAATTTCCAACTGCGCTGGGGGCGGCTTCGCGCTAATCTCCGCAATTTACGGGTTTTGCTGCGATGCTGTTTAGCGTTAGCGGTTCGGTTGCGCGATTCCAAGCGAAAAGCGCAAGACGCGTGGATTGCCGGAAAGGTCGTGGGTTAATTCGGAAGCGAACCCGGCTTCGGTGCCCAATTTTGCGACGGATTTTGACTGGTTGAATCCGATTTCGAAGACCGCGATTCCGGTGGTTTTTAGCAGTTTTTCGAGGGTTTTTAGAAGTATGCGATAGTCGCGCAGACCGTCGGGGCCGGCGAAGAGGGCGCTGTGCGGTTCGTGGCGGGCGACCATGGGGGAAAGCGGTGTTGCGTCCTCAATATACGGGGGGTTGCACATGATGAGGTCGAATTGCCCCAAACCGTCGGCCCACCCGTCCAAAGTCCAATCGCGCTGTTCAAAGTATGCGCGGTCGTCCAGCCCAAGGCGCGTGGCGTTGCCCGATGCGACCGCGAGAGCCGCCGCGCTGGCATCAATGCCAACACCTTCCGCGTCCCCAAAGACCGACAAAGCCGCCAACAACAAAGCGCCCGACCCCGTGCCCAAGTCCAAGATCCGCGCAGGCGCACCCCGCCCCGCAAAACCCGCAATCGCCACCTCAATCACCGTTTCACTGTCCGCACGGGGGATCAGCACATCGGGCGTCACATGCAGGTCGAGGTCCCAAAACGCCTGCATTCCCGTGATATAGGCCACCGGCTCATCCGCCACCCGCCGCGCGAGCAACGCCGCAAATCCCACCGGCACAGCAAGGTCATGCATCCGCAACAACATCGCCGACCGGTCTATGCCCAAGGCATGTGCCATCAACAATTCGGCGTCGAGACGCGGGGTCGCGCTGACGGGCGTCAGGGCATCGGTCGCATCGCGCAGCGTTGAGGCCAGATTAGGGGCAGGTCTATCCATACCCCGCCCGTAAACCCAAGCCGCCCGAAAGCAAAGCGGCCCAACGCGCATACATCGGCGCGCCGCTATTTTTTTCACCGCACACGCAACCATCTGCCGACTTTGCACGTTATTGCCAACTGAAGCGTTCATTTGGAAGGAATCGCAGTATGAAGATTTTGAAAAGCACGTTGATTTCCGGCCTGTCCGCACTGGCATTGGCCGCGTGCTCGGGCAGCGACACCAGCGATACCGTGGCGACCGATACCGAAGTGGTGCAGGACGACGCGATGATGTCCGACGGAACCCAAGCGACCACCGACAAGAATATTGTCGCGCTTGCGCAAGGCAACCCACAGGCATCGACGCTCGTGTCCGCTGTCACCGCCGCCGGACTTGCCGAAACATTGTCGGGCAGCGGCCCGTTCACCCTATTCGCGCCATCCAATGCCGCATTTGCCAAGGTGGACAAGGCAACGCTTGACGGGTTGATGATGCCTGCCAGCAAGGCGAAGCTTGCGGCGCTGCTGAAATATCATGTCGTCGCCGGCAATGTGAAGGCGAGTGATCTCGCGAAGTTGATTGCAGACGGCAACGGCACCGCAGCCGTCACGACGCTGAATGGCGGCACGCTGAAAGCCAGTATGAACGGCGACAAGATTGTCCTGACCGATGCCAAGGGCGGCAAATCGACCGTAACGAGCGCCGATATGGCTGCGTCAAACGGCACGGTCCACATGGTCGACACCGTCGCCATGCCATAAAGTTTCGGGTCGCATACGCAACCTGAAAGCCAGTCCTCAAATTCCCCCTAGCAGGCGAAGAGGACTAAATTGACCCCGTCCGGATCCCTCCCCGGGGCGGGGTCTTTATATGTAAAAAGCAATGAGGCGACCGGATGGACTGTCACCGTAGTTCAGCCCCCATCGTAAATCGATAGGGAGGATTTGGGGTGGTTTGCTTTTCCCGACGACGGTTTCTTACTTTTCGTCATGCTGAACTTGGTTCAGCATCTTACTTTTTGAGGGCGGTTTGGAAGTAAGATCCTAGAGCCGAAGGCGTGCATTGCACAAACGAGTTCAGGATGACGAGAGGGGGCTGTCGGGATGAGGGCCGCCCTTCTTCATGCCTTTGTGGCTTTGTGCTAGATAGATTGGCGCAGCTTCTGTCTTTGGCGGGGCGTCGCGCTCGCGCGCTAGGGGCATCCCTTAACCCAAAATCTCCGCCTGCGCGTAGCCCAAAGCTTCGCCCAATGCCTGCAAACGGCGCTGGACGCTGTTGGACTGAAGCCGCACGGCGGAGCCGGTTAGGTGCAGGCGTAGCGTTGCGCCGTCGCCGTCAATGCGGCTGTCGGTCAGCGCGCCGCCGGTGCCGCCGTCAAGCCGGTGCGCCAGACGGATGGCGAGGCCCCAGATCACCGCTTGCGCGAGCGCGCCGGGTGTGGCCAATGCCGTGAGCATTTCGGGCAAGGTCCGCTTTCCGGCATGCACCGTCCACAGCGCCGCGGCTATCACCGCGCGGTCGCTTGCGTTCACGCCGGGCCAGCTGCCGTCCAGTGCCAAATCGAGCGCGTGGTCTGCGCGATATTCCGGATTTGCGTTCCACACGCTGTCGGACAGCAAACAGGCCGCCTGGCAGAGCCGCGCATCATTGGGGCTTTGTCCGGCGAACACAGGCGCAATCCATTGTGCCAACGCGTCCCCATGAAATGGAAACTGGCCCAGCCGTTCGCCTTCAAAACGCGCGGCGGCGATCAGCGGGTCGTCTTGGCGCTCGGCGGGGGTCAGCTGTTCAAACAACAATCCCTCACGCAGGCCATAGATGCTGGTGACAAGCTTGCTTGGTTTCAGCAGACCCGAAATGCCAGCGAGCAACGCATTCGCCCCCGGCAGCGCAGAAATACGGCCTGTGGCAACGACATTGGAGCGGGCTAAGGCGTCTTTGTCGTTCACCATCGCCATCATCATGTCGGGCGCGTCGGCGGGCATTTCATAATTGGACAGGATGGTCAGCGGGTATCCGGTCTGGTGCATGTGCAGCCGTGCGAATGTCCGCCACGATCCGCCGATCATATAAAATGGCAGACCGGTTTCGATGGGGAAACCCGCTTTACCCACCGCTTTGGCAATATCATCGCGCAGCATCTGGCTAATCTGCTTGGTCGTTTTGCCCTTCAATATATCATGCCGCAATGTGCCCAGCGGCAGGGACAAGCGCGTGCCCAGTTTGCCGTCGGCTATGCGAATAAGCTCAAGGCTGCCACCGCCAAGATCGCCGACATAGCCATTGGCATGTGGGTTATCGCTTAATATGCCGAACCCGGCCGCGGTTGCCTCCGCATCGCCATCCAGCACATCGACGTGAATGCCCAGCGCCGCTGCCTTTTCGACCAGCTCAGCGCCATTTTTGGCTTCGCGTGTCGCGGCGGTGGCGACCACGCGCATCGTGTCGACCTTCATCGCCTTTGCCAGCGTTTCAAAGCGCGCCAAGGCGGCCAACGCCTTTTTCATCGTGGCTTTATCGATAACGCCATCGCCCGCGAGGCAGGCGCCAAGTTTTACACGGCTTTTTTCATTGTAAATCGGCAGCGGCGCGCGTGGCAGCCCTGCATAAACGACCAGTCGTACTGTGTTGGAGCCAATATCAATGACGGCCTGACGCACCGCCTTCATCGTTGTCGGATGAGGCGCAGCGTTGGAACCTTCTTGTCATCTGCAAGCGCGCCTCCGCGTCCGGATAATGACGCGTTGGTCATGAAATAATGGTGCAAATTGAAAGGCATTGTTCCTGCTTTGACTCGCTCATATCGGCCGTCTGACCGCAGCATCCAGCTTTGCTGGTTGTCGAGCAGGTTTGCAACCATAACCTGATCCAGAATCTGGTCATGCACCGTCGGATTTTCGATCGGCAGCATATATTCGACACGGCGGTCGAAATTGCGCGACATCCAGTCCGCCGACGACATAAACACTTTGGCGTCGGGATTGGGAAGGTCCGCGCCATTGCCCATCGCCCAAATGCGGCTGTGCTCGAGGAAACGGCCAACGACGGACTTTACGCGGATGCGCGACGACATGCCCTTTACCCCGGGGCGCAGGCAGCAAATGCCGCGCACGATCAGGTCAATCTCCACGCCCGCTTCGCTGGCTTCGTACAATTTGTCGATCACGGCCTTGTCGACCAACGAGTTCAGCTTTGCCCAGACAGCGCCCGACCGCCCCGCCGCAACATGTGCGATTTCATCATCAATCAGCGACATGATTTTTTCGCGCAGGCCAAGGGGGCTCATCGTCAAAAGCTTGAGCTCGGTCGGCGGGATATAGCCGGTGATATAGTTGAAAATCTGCCCCGCATCATGCCCGACGCGCGGGTCGGCGGTGAAGAAACTGATGTCGGTATAGACCTTCGCCGTGATGGGGTGATAATTGCCGGTGCCCAAGTGGCAATAGGTCCGGAAACCGTCCGCCTCACGCCGCACGACGAGCGAAATTTTGGCGTGGGTTTTCATGTCGACAAAGCCGTAGACGACTTGGACGCCCGAATTTTCCAGCTGCGACGCCCAGTGCAAATTCTGCTCTTCGTCAAACCGCGCCTTCAGCTCGACAATGGCGGTGACGGATTTGCCCGCATCGGCAGCTTCACACAAAGCGCGAATGACCGCGGACTGCTTGCCTGCGCGGTATAATGTTTGCTTGATCGCAACGACATCCGGATCAACCGCCGCTTGCTGCAAAAATGCGAGCACCGCGTCAAAGCTTTCATAGGGGTGGTGGACGACGATGTCTTTTTGGCGGATCGCGGCAAAGCAGTCACCATCATGTTCCAAAATACGTTCGGGAAAGCGCGGCGAATATGGCGGGAATTTCAACGTTGGCCGGTCTTCGTCCACCAATTGCCCAAGGTCGCCGATCCCTAAGAAACCGACGGTTTCAACGACGATGGATGCGCCAGCGCCAAGCTCTGATCGGATTAAGGTCGCCAATTCCGCGGGCAGCCCTTTTTCCAGCTTAAGCCGGATAATCCGGCCACGACGGCGGCGTTTGATGGCGCTGCGGAAATAGCGCACAAGATCTTCGGCCTCTTCCTCCACCTCAATATCGCTATCACGGATAACGCGGAAGGCACCGGCCGCGACAAGCAGATAATCCGGAAACATTTGCCCGACGAAATGCTTAATCAACGCCTCGATCGTCACAAAGCGCGTGCCGGGGCCCGGCAATCGGATGAAGCGCGCCAACGATTGTGGGATCATCACCAACTGGCGCACGACTTCGCCATCGTTTTTCCGGCGCATATCGAAAATCAGGCTGATACCCTGATTGGGGATGAACGGAAACGGGTGGGCGGGATCAAGCGCTTGCGGGGTTAGAACCGGAAGAATCTGCTCCTGAAAATATGTGCCGACCGCAGATTGAAGACTTTTGCCAAGGGCGGATGGTTCAACGACCTTAATGCCCTCTGCCGATAGCTCGCGCATCAATTTGCGCCACAGCTTTTGCTGCTGGATCATGAGGCGGTCCGCCGCGGCAACGGTTGCGGTCAGTTGCTCAGACGGCGTGCGGCCGTCGATCGACAGTTCTTCAATTTTCCGTTGCTGTTGACCGCGCAATCCAGCGACGCGGACCATGAAGAATTCGTCAAGGTTCGTGCCGGAAATAGACAGAAAGCGAAGCCGCTCAAGCAGAGGGTGGGCAGGATTGGCCGCTTCTTCCAGCACGCGTTCGTTGAATTTTAGCCAGGATAATTCGCGGTTAAAATAGCGGGCATCAGCAGGCGTTTTCATGTGCTTCACTTTGCTTGAACCGGGCGCGGGCTTCACGAAAAAATATCCTTTTTAATTGGCTCATGCGGCGTGCCACGAAAACATTACATATTTGCGGCAAGCATTTCGCGACGTGCAACAGCATTGCCGCCGAAACATCATCGTCCATATACCGGCGAGGCACAACCCCCGCCAACTGCTTCGCTAACCTGAACCGCATATTTGGGGAAAAATATATGCAGATGCGGGTGTGATTTGCCGGTGGGCTTTTGGGTAGGCAAAACACTAGGTTGCAATAGTCGTCTGTCGGGCTAATTGCCGTGCATGGCAAAAATCTGGTTTGACGACGCACTTGATCTCAATTCGCTCACTGAAAATGGTGGCGATTGCATGCCCGGCTATGTGGGCATTCGGTTCATCGATTATGGCGACGACTGGATCAAGGCCAGCATGCCCGTCAATGAACGCACCAAGCAACCTTATGGCCGGCTGCATGGCGGCGCGTCTGTTGTGCTGGCCGAAACGGTCGGATCGGTCGGCGCGGCGATGACTGTGGACCGCAGCAAATTTGCGACCGTGGGCATGGAAATCAACGCGAACCATATTCGTCCCGCAAAGGACGGTCTGGTTTTTGCAACGGGAAAAGCCGAATCCATCGGCCGGACAACACAAATCTGGTCCATCCGTATTGAGGACGAGGCCGGAAAGCTGGTGTGCATTTCCCGGATTACGATGGCCGTCATTTCCACCGAACGCGCCTAAAATATTGCGTTTCGGGGCGTTAACGTCCACGGGTAAAAGATAGATGACACCGTTAGACAGAATTTGGGGTGCAGGCGAATGTCGCTTCGATATGTAAGAGAATTTAAGGGCTTTGCCGGGGTCAGGATTGAAGCGGATGATATCGGTTCCGCCGATGAACCCTCGATCGTCCTGCTGCACGGCTTTGGGCAAACGCGTAAGGTCTGGGAAGATGTCGCCGTTGGCTTGGAACAGGCTGGACGGCATGTCATCAATGTTGACCTGCGCGGCCATGGCGGCAGCGATTGGCCGTCCGATGGCCGTTATGACATCGACGCCTTTGTAGACGATTTGCGCGCGGTTCTGGGGCAGATGCGGACGCGACCTGTGGTGGTGGCGGCAACGCACAGCGCATGGATCGCAACGATGGCGCTTGCCGAGGATGCCGCGATGTTGGCTTCGGGCCTGATCCTTCTCGACCCGCCTGCGCATACCGATGCCCAAGCGGTAAAGGTTTCGGCCGAGAAACTGTCTGCGGCCTTGGGGCAGGAGCTTGCCCCATCCGAATATGACAGCAAAATTTTTGCGTCATTCGGCACTGACGGTGTGGATGCCCGGCTCGCGCAAGCCGCGCCGCAGATCAACATTCCCGTATTGGTCGTGCGCGGCGCACTTGGCGCGTCGGACGGCATTGACCCGCAAACGGGGTTTGCCGCCACTTTTCCCAATGTCGAAGCGATTGATGTCGACGGTGGCGGGCTGCTGATCGTGGCGGAACGAACCGAAGCGTTCAACGGCTTGCTGATTGATTTTCTGGAGCGCAAGCAACCGCGCTTCATTCCCGAATATCGCTCGGGTTCCGATGCGCGCACCCTTCGCGATGCAATGGGCTGCTTTGCAACGGGCGTGACCATCATCACCGCCCATGCGCCCGACGGACGGCCCGTTGGCCTGACGGCGAACAGCTTTACCAGCGTGTCGCTCGACCCCCCGTTGCTGCTGGTGTGCATCGCCAACAATTCGGGCAGTGCAGAGGTGTTGCGCGGGATTGACGATTTCGCGGTCAACGTGCTGCAGATTGGCCAGCAACCGGTGTCCAACCTGTTCGCGGGAAAAAGCGAAGATCGGTTCTCCGGAACGCGGTGGGAAGTCGGCGAATATGGCGCGCCTATTTTGCCCAGCTCGCTCGGTATCTTTGAATGCAAACGGCATACATTGCACGAGGCGGGGGACCATTTCATCCTCGTCGGGCGCGTCGAAAAAGCCAGCTTTGAACCGCGCCGCGATCCTTTATTATATTTCCGCGGTAAATACCGGCGTCTGCACTTCACATAACACCTGCTCGCATTGACTCGTGAGGAGTGATGCCGTAAACTGGTTTCAAATGTAACCAGTTTCGCAGGAGCAGTAGCATGGCCGATTTGTTCGAAAATCCGTTGGGTCTCGATGGGTTCGAATTCATCGAATTTTCCGCGCCGGAAAAAGGCCTGCTGGAACCCGTTTTCGAACGCATGGGTTTTGCGCGCATTGCCCGGCACCGGTCGAAAGACGTCGACCTATGGCGTCAGGGTGAAATCAACCTGATCGCCAATTATGAACCCAAAAGCCCGGCGGCCTATTTTGCGGCGGAGCATGGGCCGTCGGCGTGCGGTATGGCCTTTCGCGTGAAAAATGCGCGGGTCGCCTATGACGAAGCGATTGCCCGCGGCGCTGAGCCCGTTGAGACACGGACCGGCCCAATGGAGCTTCGGCTGCCCGCCATTCGCGGCATTGGCGGGGCGATGATTTACCTCGTTGATCGCTATGGTGACGCGCTGTCGATTTACGATATCGATTTTGATTATCTGCCTGGTGTGGATCGCAACCCTATAGGCGCTGGCTTCAAGATTATCGATCACCTGACGCACAATGTCTATGGCGGACGCATGGCCCATTGGGGCAGCTTTTATGAGCGCGTCTTCAATTTCCGCGAAATCCGTTATTTCGATATTAAGGGCGAATATACCGGCCTCACCAGCCGCGCGATGACGGCGCCCGATGGCAAAATCCGCATTCCGTTGAACGAAGAAGGCAAAGCAGGCGGCGGGCAGATTGAGGAATATCTGCGCGCATATAATGGCGAAGGCATTCAACATATCGCCTTTTCCTGTGATGACCTGCCGGCGTGCTGGGACCGGTTGAAGGCGCTGGGCACGCCATTCGCCCCGCCACCGCCCAAGGCCTATTATGATATGCTGGAGGAGCGCTTGCCCGGCCATGGCGAACCAGTCGATGAACTGCAGGCACGCGGTATCTTGCTCGATGGTTCCACCGAAGATGGTGACCCGCGTCTGTTGCTGCAGATATTTTCGCAGACGATGATTGGGCCGGTGTTCTTCGAATTTATCCAACGCAAGAAAGACGAAGGCTTTGGCGAAGGTAACTTCACAGCCTTGTTCAAAAGCATTGAACGCGACCAGATTGAACGCGGCGCGCTGACGGTACAAGAGGCCGCATTATGACCGCGCCAATCGCGCTTAGCCGCATTCACCATGTGGCCTATCGGTGCAAGGATGCAAAGGCCACGGCGGACTGGTATGTGCATGTCTTGGGCATGGAATTCACCACCGCCTTTGCCGAAGATCATGTTCCGTCCACGGGGGAATATGACCCCTATATGCACATCTTCCTCGATTGCGGCGGCGGCAATATCATTGCCTTTTTCGAACTGCCGAACCAACCCGACATGGGCAAAGACCCCAACACCCCCGCATGGGTCCAGCATATCGCGTTCGAAGTCAGCGACCTCGACGCCCTGCTTGCCGCAAAAGCGCATATCGAGGCGCAGGGCATTGATGTGGTCGGGCCGACATTTCACGGGATTTTCCGGTCGATCTATTTCTTTGATCCCAACGGCCACCGGCTGGAGCTTGCGTGCAACATCGGCACGCCCGAACAATATGCCGAATTAAAACGCGTCGCGCCGTTGATGCTTGCAGAATGGAGCGAAACCAAAAAAGCCCCACGCCATGCCGACTGGCTGCACGTTGATCCGGACACGCACGTTTAGGCGTTAAGCGCCCGCGCAATCGGACGGTGCGTCCCCAAATATGCCTCCCGCAGCAAGCGGCTCCACCTTGCGCGGTTGATTAACGCAGTTCCAAAAGAAGTTCGTTCGCAATCGCGCCGCCGGTGTGGAACATTCAGCCTGCCCGCGCCTTTTACCTGTAAGAGTTTGATCAGGTAATGGCATCATGATAGCCTTCACCAATATTCTGAAAGTTGGCTATGATGCGTAAAAGATGGATTTTGTTGGCTGCTGCGGGGCTTGTCAGTGTTGGTGCGATCACTTGGAGTGCTATGGCAAGTAATGTCGAAACGCCTGATTATGCGGTTTCCAGTAAAAGCGGCAACCTAGAGATCCGCGAATATGGCCCAACAATTGTTGCAGAAGCAACGGTCGAAGGGGATCGGGATACAGCGATACAGCGCGGATTCTGCATTATTGCGGATTATATTTTTGGCAACAATCTATCGTCGACAAAAGTCGCGATGACTGCACCCGTGATGCAGCAGCCCAGCGAAAAGATCGCGATGACCGCACCCGTCATTCAGCAAGCTTCAGGCAAAGCGTGGAATGTGCGTTTTGTGATGCCTTCAGAATATACGATGGAAACGCTGCCGAAGCCGGTCAATCCCAAAGTCGCGTTGATTGAAGTGCCAGCGACGCGATTTGCGGTGATCCGCTTTTCGGGTTTCGCGGGTCAGGGTTCACTTGACGCGCACGAAGCTGAACTAAGGGTATTCATGGCGGAGCGGGGCCTAACTGCCACCAGTGCGCCCCAATACGCATTTTACAATGCGCCTTGGACACTTCCGTTCATGCGCCGGAATGAGGTTATGATCGAAGTCACCGGCAAATGAAGATAGCCGATATATCTGAATGAAGGGCATGGTGCAGCCGCGAGGGGCCGAGCTTAAGGCCGGTTAACTTACGCAGGCATCAGCCCCAAATGTTCGCACGATGGACAACCCATGGGATTACGCCACCCGCTTTAATCAGGCGCACATTGTTTAAAGATAAGTGAAAATATTATTATTAATCTGTTGCTTACAAGCAATATATGGTGCCCGGAAGAGGACTCGAACCTCCACGCCGTTGCCAGCGCCAGCACCTGAAGCTGGTGCGTCTACCAATTCCGCCATCCGGGCACAGGGTAGGGGGCGCGCTTAGCGGTATTTGAAGGGCTGTGTCAATGCAAAGGCGGGGGGGACGGCATAATATTTGCGGGCACAATGCGGCTGCATTTGCCGAATGCGTCGTGGCGGAAAGAAGCTTGGCACTTTCCGGATAGCGCACCGGCAAAATATCTGACAATTAACGGGCGTGATAAAAAGGCTGCAGAGGGTAGGTCATGATGAAACGGATGTTTTTGGGTGCGGTGACGGCGCTTGCTTTGACCACCGCTGCAGGCGCGCAACAGTCGCCATTGCCTTATGGTAACCCAGTCACCCTTGCGCAGGCAAAAACGATTGTCGCCGCCGCCGAACAGTCCGCACGGTCGCGCAATTTCACTATGGCCTTCGCCATCGTCGAACCAAGCGGTGAGCTTGTGCTGTTCCACAAGATGGACGGCACACAATATGGGTCCGATCTGGTCGCCCGCGAAAAGGCGCGCACCGCGGCGCGCTTCAAGCGGAGCACGAAGGCGTTTTTCGATTCCATCGCCGGCGGACGCAACGCCGTGCTGAGCCTGCCGGGTGTGGTTGCCATTGAAGGCGGCACGCCGATTGTCATCAATGGCCAAATCGTCGGCGCGATTGGCGTCAGCGGCGGAAGTTCCGAGCAGGATGGCGAAGTCGCCGCTGCGGCTTTGATCGGGTTGGAATAAGTCCAAATACATCCCATCGCGCATTCCGCTGAGGAACCGGCGCTCCACCAACGTTTCGTGGCGTTTCTTTGTATGTGGGCAGCTTTTGCCTGAGAGCAAAGATCGGACAACGGGATTTGGAAAACCGCGTTTCAATGTGACAGCTTGGAATGTCCCTTTATTGCCGGGCAAGTATTCGGTTCAACAAACCGCCCGGATACAAGATTAGCGTGAAATACTCCAATCGGAGACATGACCTTACAAGAAGCTGTCTGAACTGGCCAAGTTCACAATCGTCCGGTAGCGCGGCTTCTAAATGTGCGTATGGCCGCCGCTGTCTAAATAGCGCGACGGGCACATTATTCCCACATCACTAGTAATAGAATGTCGAGAATGCGTCGCAAATTCGCAGAAAAAATTCGTTCACTGAACCCGTAAATCGCAAAAACAACCAACTTGGCGGCAAATTAGCTGGCGAGGCTTCATTGGCGGCTCTGGCGGCAGGATGGCACACTCAGGATCTACGTAAAACGGCAAGTAGCCGCATCCAACCCCTCAAATCTCTGCATTCAGCGCCCGGCTCTTGCGCAGCAGCCGATTTATTTGCCTGCGCCACTCAATTGCCTCGGACGTGTAGACACCGTGCCTCAGCGCGTTCCTATTGCCCTTGGGCGCCCCCGAGCCCTGGGCCCCGCCATGCATTCGGCAACGCGCCCTGCCACGCGTCGCCGGCGCCTGGCAGAGCGCCCCCGCGCGCGTCTTGGCGCCGCAGCGCGGCGACTGCATCATTGGCCTAAAATTGCGCCGGTGCGGCCCGCTCACTGGCGCGCCTTCCCGCGCGTGGGCTTTTTCAAGTCCGCCACAGCCGCCGGCGCGTCTGGCCCCTCAATAACGGGCGGCGAGGTGGCCGGTGCGGCACTGGCTTCGCCCACCCCCACATTTCCGACGATGGCCTGCCCGCCACTCTCCACGTTCACCTGTCCTACCGTGATACTCTGCTGCTCCCCGCCGCGGTGCTTGGCGAGCGCATCCACGTGCCGCATGTACATGCCCATCATCCGCTCCGCCTGTGACAGAAAGACCTTCCGCGCCTCCAAACTCTGGTCATAGATCATCGCCCGCCTAAGGCACTCGACGGCCGCATTGTGCGTGCCAACCATCTGCGCGCTCAGCATGCCCTCGATCCCGTCCGCCGGTCCGACGCTCTCAAACAGGTCAATGGCCTTGACGTACAATGCGTCGCGCTGTGTATCGCCGATCGCCGGTGGCATGGGAATTAGGCTCAAGATTTCCGTCAACTTGGCGATCTCGACGTCATTTCTGTTGCAGTATGCCACGCTGTCAAAGCGTTCCAGCTTGAAGGGTGGCAGGCGCCCCGAGAGCCGCTCTCTCTCCTCGATTGGCTTTGCGGGGGCGGGGTTGGCTAATGCCCCTTGCGGATTGAGGGTCGCGAGTTCGCGCTCACCCCCACCAACGTCGCTCGTCTGCGCGGGGGTAGCTCCCCCGTCAATATTTTCGGGCGTCAAAAATTTACGTCTACTGCGTGCGGCCATCACGGCTCTCCTGCGTCAAAAAATGGTGATTTGAGATTAGAGCGTGTGTCCAGTCGCGCACGCTAGTGCCGCCGGTCGCAACAAAGTGGGGTGACCACTGTCGCGTCTACTGGGCATGGGCAGCATATACCAAAAAAGCGCCACCCCCGCAATGGGTGGGCAGTGCAATAATTGCGCCCCTGCGCGCGGTACACACGGCCAAGAAATAGTCCTCGCGCGCGGGCGCGAGGCACCTCTACTGTGCAAGAGGTTGTTTTGTATCTTTGCGCGGCGGCCTCACCGCACGCCACTGAATGTGGGTCAAAGAGCTCTTTGACGTCGCGGTCATCACCGGCCATGCATGCCCCATGTCCATCGGCCCCAACGCACCCGAAATTATCAAGTTCGTTACACACGCGGCCTGAGCGATCGCGCTGGAACAGCAGTGGACGTAGAACGTGGATCACGGGGGTACAACCGCGTGTACGTTGGGTGCCCACAATAGCACGCCGTCCCACAAAAACTCGGCTTGGATTTCCATTTCCCCGAAGGAATGGATTTAACTTTTGAGAGTAATGGTAGACGCTGAGGGGTTCGAACCCACGACCCGCTGATTAAGAGTCAGCTGCTCTACCAACTGAGCTAAGCGTCCCCATTTCGGGCTGGCCAGATGCGCAGGCCCGTTTGGAGCGCCGCCTTTGATGGGTTTTGCGGCCTTTGTCAAGCATGACAAAGCGACTTATTGGAATTGTCCACGCTTTGCGCCCGGGTGGCGCTCGATGGACATCATGATTCCCACGCACAGCATCATGGTCAGCATGGATGACCCCCCGTGGCTGACAAAAGGCAGGGGAATGCCTGCGACCGGCGCAAGGCCCACAACCATCAACAGGTTGATCATGATATAGAAGAAAATGGTGCAGGTCAGGCCGGCGGCGACGAGCTGCCCGTACCGCGTCTTGCTCTGCATCGCGACATTGAGGCCCCAGCGCATGAGCAGATAGTACATGAACAGAATGAAAAATCCGCCGACGATGCCCCATTCTTCGGCCATGGTGGCAAAGACGAAGTCGGTATGTCCTTCGGGTAAATAATCGAGATGGCTTTGTGTGCCGTTGCCAAAGCCTTTGCCGAATATGCCGCCTGACCCGATCGCGATTTTCGACTGGGTGATATGATAGCCTGCACCAAGCGGATCATTTTCCGGGTTGAGGAAAATCAGAACGCGGTCCTGCTGGTAGGCCTTTAATCCAAAGAAAAACACCAATGGCGCAAGAACGGCGACGCCCACGCCCGCGCTGATGAAATATATGAGCGGAAGGCCCGCCATGAAGCCAACGACGCCCAGGCCGAAGGCATATGCAATGGCGGCGTCGAAATCCGGCTGAATGATAACCAAAATGCTTGGCAGCAGCAGGATAGCCCCCAGCGGCCAAATGGCGTCAAATCCATATATGCGGTTCGGTGGAAGCCGGTCGAAAAACCATGCAGCGGCAAGAACCATCACCGGCTTCATCAGCTCCGATGGCTGAAGCGTGATGATGCCAAGATTGATCCAGCGTTGGCTGCCGCCGCCGACAAAGCCCATAAGCTGCACCACCACCAGCAGGACGAGCAGCAATAGGTATAAAGGAAAAGTCATCGACTTCCAGAATTCAAGCTTCATCCGCGACATCGCGATGGCCATGGCCAGCAGGACCACGAACCGGATGACATGCTTTCCGGCCCATGGTTCAAAATGACCACCTGCTGCCGAATAAAGGACAGTCGCGCCAAAGCCGACCAAGGCCGACAATATGAAAATCACGCGCCACGGCAGCGCTGCGATCGGGGCAGGGACTATGCCGTTCATGTCGTCGGATCCAGCGGCGGGGGTGCCGCCGGTTGACCTTGGAAGGCCGCATATTTGGATGCCATACGCTGTTCGATATTGCCGCCCCAGCCAGCTTCGAGGGCCTCCAACGAAGCCATCGCTTTTTCCCGGTCATAGAGGAACGTCAGAACGTCTTTCGCGATCGGTGCGGCGGCACGCGCGCCGCCCATGCCATGTTCAATAACGACTGACGCGCCATAGCGTGGGTTATCGACGGGCGCGAAGCACACGAACAGGCCGTGGTCGCGATATTTCCACGCGCCCGATTGCCCACGCTGCGATCCTGCAATGCGGCGCACTTGCGCGGTGCCGGTTTTCCCGGCCATCGCGATACCCGGAATGTCCAGCCGGCTGCGTACCGCGGTGCCATCGCCGTTGACGACGCGGTTCATGCCTTCGCGTACGACGGCCAAATGTTCTTCAGGGAAGTTGAGCCTGCCCGGCGCCGGGCGTTTTTTGAGGATGATTTCAGGTTGAATGTTCAGACCCGATGCGATGCGCGCTGCCATCATCGCCAATTGGAATGGGCTAACCGAAACATAGCCCTGCCCAATGGTCGCATTCAGCGTGTCAGATTCGCTCCACTTTTGATCATATTTGCGCATTTTCCATGCGCTGTCGGGAATGGTGCCATATCGTTGCGACGGAAAGGGAAGGGGGAATTCCTGCCCCAGACCAAGCGCCTTTGAAAATGGTGCAATCGCGTCATAGCCAATACGGCGGCCCATCGCATAGAAATAGGTGTTGCAGCTTTTCATCAGCGCGTCGGCCATGTTCATCGGGCCATGGCGACCGAGACATTTGAACACGCGATTACCCAGCCGATATCCCCCGCCACACACAACGGTTTCTTCGGGATCGATGCCATGATGCAGCATCGCAAGCGCAGCCGCTGGTTTCACTGTCGACCCCGGCGGATATAGCCCCTGCAATGCTTTGTTGAGCATCGGAATATGGTCATCCGAATTCAGCATTTTCCATTCGACGCGGCCAATGCCATCGGAAAAGCTGTTGGGATCATAGCATGGCATCGACGCCATCGTCAGTATGTCGCCCGTCAGGCAATCGAATATCACCACGGAACCGGATTCCAGCCCAAGTCGGCGCGCGGCATAATTGTGCAGGTCGATATCGATGGTCAGTTGAACGGGTTTTCCCGGTATGTCTGGCCGGGTGGCCAAATCGCGGACGATCTTGCCGCGGGCGGTGACTTCGGTGCGCTTTGCACCGGGTTCGCCTTGCAAGCGGTCCTCAAGCGTCTTTTCGAGGCCATCCTTGCCGACCTTGAAACCCGGGGTAATCAGCAGCGGGTTTTTGTTCTTCTGATACTCTTCGGCCGACACCGTGCCCACATAGCCGATGAGATGGCCAACGGCCGCACCGCTTGGGTAGAAACGCGAATAACCCTGCCGTGGGCTGACCCCGGGCAGGTCGGGCAGACGCACGCTGACGGCGGCGAAGCGTTCATAATCGAGTCCGTCTGCCACCTGAACAGGTTGAAAGCCCTGCGCCAATTTCAACTCTCGATGAATGCGGTCCACATCGTCGGTCGACAAGGCCAGCAGCTCCGCCAGCGTCTTGACGGTCTGTTCTTTATTGGCGAGCCGGTCGGGGATGATGTCTACCCGAAAATCCGCACGATTGGTTGCGATGGGTTTGCCATAGCGGTCAACGAACCAACCGCGACGTGGCGGGATGATGGTGAGGTTGACCCGGTTGCTTTCGGCAAGCAGCTTATATTTCTCGTTATCGGCCACGGCGATATAGGACATACGCGCTGCAACGGTCAGGCCGATCGCTGCCTGCACGCCGCCTACAAAAGCGGCACGGCGGGTGAACGTGAAATCAAGCTGTCCTGATGTAACCTGTTTTTCGACCTTCATGTTGCCAATCGCCAGCTGTCGAGACGCGCGCATATGCGCACGGCCAGCGGATATAGCAATATGGACAATATGATCTGCGGAATCAAAACAGCGGGATCAGGCGCGGCGTGCGCCATGCCCGCAATCCACAAGCCACCCAACAGCACCCCTGCAATTAAGACGGCGGCAATAAGCCAATCCTGAATATGATCGCGCCAGATAGCCCGCGCATCGATAATCTCGATGCTGAGAATAGCGAGCGACCATAGCAATCCCGCGCTGCCAAAGGGTTGGCCACTGAACACATCATCCATCAAACCAAATGGCACGCCGGACCAAACGGGCAGGAGGCCGGGACGCATCAGACGCCAGCTTAAGAACATCAACAGTCCGAGTGGCGGCAACAGGGGTTCTTCGGTGAAAATCGGCAACGCCGTAATCATCGATGCAATAGCGACCGACGTAATGGGAATGGCCAGCATCTTGAGCAGCGATTGTTCGCGGTCAAAACGGGATTCATATTCCCGTGCCGGACGGGTGGGCAGGCGAATGGTCGTCACCGGAATTTTCATTCCGCAACTTCCTTGGTTTCACCGTCAGGCGCCACCGCCTGCTGTGCCGCGCGTGCTTCGCCCTGATATGGTCGTATCACCACGGCATAAGGCGTGTTGCCCGGGTCGGCATAGGGTATCGCCAACGCCCCATCGCTGGTTTTTTTGATGACGCGCGCGAAAGGAATATTGGGCGGATACAGCCCGCCATTGCCCGACGTCACAATGACGTCGCCGACCTTGAACGGGCTTTCGCCCAAGTTCAACGGCTTGATCAGCACCGTGCCATTGCCAAGGCCCGCCGAGAAGGCGGGCAGGCCATCGCTTGCGCGCATGACAGGGACCAGATTTTCGGCGTCGGTGACGAGAAGAATACGTGCCGTTGTCGGGCCCGTTTCGATAACGCGGCCAATCAATCCGGAAGGGCCGCGCACGGGTTGCGCGCGCTCCACGCCAAAGTTGCGGCCGATGGACAATGTGGCCACGCGCCGCGTGCTGGATGAGGTTGAGCTAATCAGGCGGCCCACGGCGACTTGGCTCTCGCCGTCCTCGGACAATTTCAGCAATCCGCGCAACCGCGCATTTTCGACGCGCAGCGCTTGCGCCTCGATCAGCTTTTTCCGGTTGGCCTTGGCTTGCTTTTGAAGCGCGGCATTTTGGGAAGCTGCGTTGATATACGCCGCCGCGGTCGCATTCATGTTCTGCGCCGACCGGCGGACATTGCTGAACATACGCGCGACCGGCGCTGTTATTTCGGCACCTGCGGCACGAAGCGCGGAAAAGCCGGCAGGATCAGCCACCGATATGGCCAGCAACAAGGCAGCAACCATCGTTCCTGCAATCGCGACGACATAGGTCACGAACAGGCCATATTGCGCCTTTCGGGAAAATCCGGGGCGCCGGTGTTTGGGCGGCGCCATGCTGAGACCTAGATCAGGCGGTCAGCAAGACGCCACGGAAGATGGGGTCTTCCATCGCCCGGCCTGTACCGATTGCAACGCAGGTCAGCGGGTCTTCGGCGACCGTGACCGGCAGTCCGGTTTCATCCCGCAGATATTCGTCGAGGCCAGCCATCAACGCGCCGCCACCTGTCAAAACAATCCCTTGATCGACGATGTCCGCCGCCAGTTCAGGCGCAGTATTTTCAAGCGCGATGCGCACACCTTCAAGGATGGTCCCAATGGGTTCTGACAAGGCTTCGGCAATCTGGGCCTGGTTGATCGTAATTTCCTTTGGCACGCCGTTTACAAGATCGCGGCCCTTGATGTGCAATGTCTGGCCAACGCCATCGGCTGGTGGACGTGCGGTGCCGAAATCCTTCTTGATCCGCTCGGCCGTCGCTTCACCGATCAGCAGGTTATGGTGTCGTCGGACATAGGAGACAATCGACTCGTCCATCTTGTCACCTCCGGTACGTACCGAGGTGGTGTAGGCAAGGCCGCGTAGCGACAGGACGGCAACTTCGGTGGTGCCACCGCCGATGTCGACAACCATTGAACCGATGGGTTCCGTCACAGGCATATCCGCGCCGATGGCAGCAGCCATGGGCTCTTCAATCAGGAACACTTCGGACGCACCCGCGTTAGACGCGGCATCGCGAATCGCGCGGCGCTCGACCGATGTCGAACCCGACGGAACGCAGATGACGATTTCAGGGTAGCTGAACATGCGGCGCTTGCCGTGCACTTTGTGGATGAAGTGCTTGATCATCTGTTCGGCCACATCAATGTCGGCAATAACGCCATCACGTAAGGGGCGAATGGCTTCGATGCTGTCGGGGGTCTTGCCCATCATCAGCTTTGCATCGTCGCCAACGGCCTTTACGCGCTTGATACCGTTGATGGTTTCAATCGCGACCACCGACGGCTCGTTCAGGACAATCCCTTGACCGCGTACATAGACAACCGTGTTTGCGGTGCCGAGGTCGATTGCCATGTCTTGTGATGCGAAACGGAAAAACTTGCCAAATACCATTTAATTTCCACCCAATCCGTTTTGGAGAGACTCCTTTGGAGCGCGTCCAAATAATCGCGCGGTCCTAGCGGAATTTGCTGTTTTTAAAAACAGATATTTGGCTGGAGTGCGAACGATTAAGGAGTCGCTTGGGCTGTGCGCTTGGGCTAGGAACCTGCATATGTCAATAAGAAGACTCCCCGAAAATCTGGTCAACCGCATAGCCGCCGGTGAAGTGGTGGAAAGACCAGCCAGCGCGTTAAAAGAGCTGGTCGAAAACGCCATCGATTCGGGCGCCCGTAATATTTCGGTGCGGCTGGGTGCAGGCGGCATCGACTTGGTCGAAGTCACCGACGATGGCTGCGGCATGTCGCCTGCCGACATGGCGCTGGCGTTGGAACGCCACGCGACGTCGAAACTGCCCGATGAAGATATCGAAATGGTGTCGACTTTGGGTTTCCGGGGGGAGGCTTTGCCATCAATCGCCAGCGTGTCCAAAATGACGCTCGAAAGCAGGCCCGCTGGCGCCGAAGGCTGGACGCGGACGGTGGACCATGGCGTCGTGACAGGTGAGGGGCCAGCCGCACTGCCGCAGGGCACACGCGTTCGCGTTGAAAATCTGTTTGGCAATGTCCCCGCCCGCCGCAAATTCCTGCGCAGTGCGCGTGCCGAATATGCCGCCGCGCTCGACGCCATGAAGCGGCTGGCGATGGCGCGGCCGGACATTGGCTTTACCGTTGAGCATGACGGCCGGCGCGTGTTGGCGGTGCAACCCACCAGCGCACGGCCCGAACGCGTGGCCGCGCTGACCAGCGGGGAGCTTATCGACAACAGCGTGGCACTTGATTTTGAACGCGAAGGCGTGCGGTTTGGTGGGGTGGCGAGCCTGCCCACCTATAATCGCGGTGTTGCCGACCACCAGTTCCTGTTCGTCAATGGCCGTCCGGTAAAGGACCGCCTGCTGATTGGCGCTGTGCGCGGCGCTTATGCCGAAATGCTGGCGCGGGACCGGCATGCGGTGGTGGCGCTGTTCATTGATCTGCCGCCAACGCAGGTCGACGTAAATGTGCATCCGGCCAAGACAGAAGTCCGCTTTCGCGAACCGGCGTTAATCCGCGGCATGATCATATCGGGGCTGCGCCATGCGCTGGACCAGTCCGGTTTCCGCGCGGTGCAACGACCATCGGCGGACGCGCTTGCCGCATGGCAGCAGGAACCGATCCAGACCGCACAAGGCGACATTTTTTCTGCGCCTGCCGCCACGATTGGATCTGGCTATCAGGGGCAATATGGCCAGCGTCCGACTTATCCGTCGGCATATGAAAACCGCAGCAGCTTTGCCGACTTGGGCGCTATCCCCGGCGAAGACCTTGCGCCTTTATGGGGCAGGGCCGCCGTCGCCCACGAACCTGTGCCCGAACGCGCTAGCCACCCGCTTGGCGTCGCGCGCGGGCAAGTGGCCAACACCTATATTGTTGCCGAAGCCGAAGACGGCCTCGTTATTGTTGACCAACATGCCGCGCATGAACGGCTGGTGCTCGAACGAATGCGCAAGGCAATGGCGGCGGCAGGCGGAGCAGTGCCTTCGCAAGCGTTGTTGCTGCCGCAAGTCGTTGAACTCGACGAGCCCGCCTGCGACCGGCTGGAGGCGCGCGCCGATGAACTGTCCGCATTTGGGTTGGACCTCGAACGCTTTGGCCCCGCCGCCATGCTGGTGCGCGCCACGCCCGCCGTGCTGGGCGATGGCGATGCCAAGGGATTGCTGGAGGATCTGGCCGACGACCTTGCCGCCTATGACGAAGCCTTGTCGTTGAAAGAACGCATCGACCATGTCGCCGCAACGATGGCCTGCCACGGCTCCGTCCGCGCTGGCCGTGTCTTGTCCGTCACCGAAATGAACGCACTCCTGCGCGAAATGGAAGTCACGCCGCACAGCGGCCAATGCAACCACGGCCGGCCAACTTGGGTGAAGTTGGCATTGGGCGATGTGGAGAAACTTTTCGGACGGAAGTGAATAGCTTCGCTTTGTAGAGTTAATGCGCGGCTAAGACGATCTGCTTGTGGCTGCGCCCGCCCTCGCGTCGACGTGAAACCACACGCTCTTTAGACATTAAATCGAAACAGCATGATATCGCCGTCTTTGACGAGATACTCCTTGCCTTCTGAACGCCATTTGCCTGCTTCTTTCGCGCCGGCTTCGCCATTGAACTGGACATAGTCATCAAAGGCCATGGTTTCGGCGCGGATGAAGCCTTTTTCGAAGTCGCTGTGAATCGCGCCCGCGGCGTTGGGGGCGGTGTCGCCTTGGTGGATGGTCCACGCGCGCGCTTCTTTCGGGCCGACGGTGAAGAAGGTGATGAGGTGCAGCAATTCATATCCCGCGCGGATAACGCGGGCGAGGCCGGTTTCGGTCAAACCAAGGTCTTCCAAAAACACTTCGCGGTCTTCGGCGGGCATGGTGGAGATTTCCGCTTCGATGGCGGCGGATACGACAACGGCTTCTGCGCCTTCGGCCTTCGCCTTTTCAAATACCCGTGCCGACAACGCATTGCCGTTCGCTGCGCTCGCCTCTTCGACATTGCACACATATAACACAGGCTTTGCGGTCAAAAGCTGCGCCATTTGGAAATGGCGTTCTTCTTCGGCATCGTCGCGCTTGGTCAGGCGCGCTGGCTTGCCTTCACGCAAAAGGTCAAGCGCACGGCTTAATACCGCCGCGCTGATCTTGGCTTCCTTGTCGCCCTGCGTGCCCTTTTTGATGAGGTTGGGAACCCGCTTTTCAAGGCTTTCCAAATCGGACAGCATCAATTCGGTTTCGACCGTCTCGGCGTCTGAAATCGGATCAATCTTGTTATCGACATGCTGGATGTCGTCATCTTCAAAGCAGCGCAGCACATGCACAATGGCATCGACTTCGCGGATGTTGCCCAAAAATTGGTTGCCAAGGCCTTCGCCTTTTGACGCGCCGCGCACAAGGCCGGCGATGTCGACAAAGCCCAACTGGGTTTCGATAATCTTTTGGCTGCCGCCGATTTTGGCGATGGTTTGCAAGCGCGGGTCAGGGACGGCGACGTTGCCGATATTGGGTTCAATCGTGCAGAACGGATAGTTCGCCGCTTGCGCTGCTGCCGTTTCGGTCAGTGCATTGAACAGGGTGGACTTGCCCACATTGGGGAGTCCGACGATACCGCATTTAAAGCCCATATTATCCTCTTGGGAGATTGAATAGCCGCGTCCCTAGGCGACGTTCGGCAGCAAGTCCATCCAATGCGATGGCGCAAATATCGTTAAACGGATTAGTCCTGCTGCAAACGCATGGCGACATCGTTCATGAAGCGGACGTCATCGCCCTTGGCCAGCCAATCGGCTTCGGCCGATACAGCGCCCAACAGGTCCGCCAAATCGTCGATTTCGCTTTTATGGAAATTGCCGAGCACATAGCCCGTCACGCGGTCTTTATTGCCTGGATGGCCAATGCCGAGGCGGACACGGCGGAAATCGGCGCCAATATGGTCGGTCATTGAACGGATGCCATTATGGCCGGCCGCGCCGCCGCCAAATTTGACCTTCACCTTGAATGGTGCGAGGTCGAGTTCGTCATAGAAGACAGTGACGTCTTTCGACTCAAGCTTGTAGAAATCCATCGCTGCGCGCACGCTACGGCCGCTTTCGTTCATGAACGTCGCGGGTTTGAGAAGAATGATTTTTTCGGATCCGAGCCGAAGTTCCTGCACCCAGCCCAAAAATTTCTTGGCGGGTAATGGCAGGTCGTGAATTTCGGCCAGCGTATCAATCGCCATGAAACCGATATTGTGCCGGTGCATCGCATAGGTGGCGCCTGGATTACCGAGACCTACCCATAATTGCATCGCGCTTGTCCCTTGGGGGAATATCCGGGGCGGGCCAAAACCCAGCCCCGGAGATAAATTTAAGCTTCGCCTTCGGCTTACGCGCCCTTTGCGGTGCGCAGGAAGTCAACATGTATCGGGCGATCGCTAACAGGATGAAATGCAACATCCTTTGGAACTGTAAGCTGTTTTTTGCCGCCAAGGTCGATCTCGACAACGCTTTCGGAAAAATGGCCAGTCATCAAAAGTTTGACGAGAGCCTTTTCCTCAACATGGATGAGTTCGGGTTCTTGCTTGTTGCCGTAAATGACGGCGGGCACTCGGTTTTGACGACGCAATTCGCGGGAGGCTCCCTTGCCGGCCGCATTGCGAGTCTCTGCCGACAATGTCAGCTGATCGCTCATGTTAATTCTCCAAAAAAAGTTACCTTGCCGCCACGCCTCCAGGGATGACCATGCACGACAAGGGCGCGCCTATATGCAGGTTATGCCGGAAAAGCAAGCTGTGTGCGGAATCAGGCCAATGCTTTGTAGAGGCTGAACATGCTCGTTGCGATCAGGACGATGCTGACGGCGAACAACAGCATGCGCGGCTGGATTCGTTTGGCAACCATCGCGCCGAACGGTGCGGCCAGCAACCCACCAAGTAATAGACCCCCGGTGACAACCGTAAACGCCTCTAATCCTATCGTCAGGATGAACGTCATCGACACTGCAACCGTCAGGAAAAATTCGGCTGTATTCACCGTGCCAACGGTTTTGCGGGGATCAGCACCTTGGATTAGCAAGTTGGAGGTGACCACTGGCCCCCAGCCACCGCCTCCCGATGCATCCAAAAATCCACCGATCAGACCCAGTGGCATTGTGACCTTTGGATCACGCGGCTTGTGCTCATGGGTGAAGTCCCATGCCTTATACAGCAGGTAAAAGCCGATAAGTGTCAGATACCCCATGACAAACGGGCGCGCTGCCTCTGTATGAATGCTCGCCAAAAGATACGCGCCGGTACAGCCGCCGATGACGCCGGGAATAGCGATGCGGGCAAACAGCTTCCAATCGACATTTTTGTGCAAGACATGGCTGATGCCCGATGCGCCCGTTGTGAACATCTCGACAAAATGCACGCCCGCAGATGCGCGGGCAGGGGCAACGCCCATGACGCTGACCAGCAATGTGCTGCAAATGACGCCAAACGCCATGCCAAGCGCGCCATCGACCAACTGCGCGGCAAAACCGACCGCGACATAAGGCGCGACGGAAAACCAGTCGATACTGGCAATATAGTCAATCATCCAAGTCTCGCCTTTTGCGCAGGAACGGTGAATACATAATCGGGAGTCACTTTTTTAGCCACCGCTTTGTATCTCACGAATTTGTTTGGAGCGCCCAAGAATGTGTTTAGCGCGGTAAGTGGATTATTCCGCCGCTTGTGCAAATGCTTCAGCGTCAACATTGTCGCACAGATTGATTCCGTCCAACAGGTCCGCCGTCTTGTCGCGCACCTGAAGCATGAGAGCGCGGGTGCGGCAATTTTCTTCCTCGATGCAGTTTTTGCATGTCTCATGCGCGTAACGGCTGGCACAGGGTACCAAAGCCAAAGAACCGCGCATGATGCGGATGAGATCGCCATAGCTGATGTCGATGGGGGCAACGCCCAGCCAATAGCCGCCGTCCTTGCCGCGTTGTGATGCGACGAGCCCCGAACGTGTCAGTTCGGATAAAATCACGGTCAGGAATTTGGGCGGAATCTTTTGCGCCTCGGCAATATCGGCGAGTTGCACAGGCCCTTTGCTGAAATGGTCCGCAAGATGCTGCATGGCGCGAATGGCGTAGCGGGTTTTCTGGGACAGCATGATTTGCTTGTGCGCCGGATGGCCTATTTTTTCAACCCAGCAAGTAGACAAAGTGGCAATAGTTTGAATTTCGAGGCGAAATTCTGGTCGATCTGCGTGCAAATGCAGTTGCATTGCAACAGGTGTCGGCATAGCGTGTGATGGTAAACGAGGCTCAGGGGTGAGCTAGAATAACAGGGGTGAAATATGAAATATTCAAAAACCGCGATTCTTTTGTTGGCGACGTGCCTTACCGCGCCTGCCTTTGCGCAAGATGCATCGCCGCCAGCCGCGGCTGAAACCGCCGATGACGGTGCAGCGATCATCGTGACGGGTTCGCGCATTAAGCAGGATCCCGCCAAGAGCGCGCTGCCGTTGCAGATTATCAGCACCGACGATCTGACACGCGAAGGCATTAACAGCCCCGAACAGCTCATCTCTTACCTGTCGACCAACGGCAACGGTGCGGACAACCTTGCGTCCAATGCGGACGTAACATCAGGCGCGCAGCGCGGCACCAACGGCCTGTCGGCAGCCAACTTGCGTGGCCAGGGTTCGGCATCGACATTGGTGCTGCTCAACGGACGCCGCGTCGCTGCGCACGGCCTGACGGGCTCAGCGGTCGATGTGAACCAAATTCCGATGGCCGCGCTTGAGCGCGTCGAAGTCCTGAAAGACGGCGCGTCGGCCATTTACGGAACCGATGCCATTGGCGGTGTTATGAACTTCATCACCAAAACAAATTTCCAGGGCCTCGCGCTGAACGCCTTCACGGACATGGCCGAAGCAGGCGGCGGCGCGATTTACCGTCTGTCCGCGACGGGTGGTTATGGCGACCTGAACGAAGACGGCTTTAACATTCTGGCCACCGTCAGCAGAAGCGTTAGCAAAGCCCTGAACGGTTCTGACCGCAGCTTTGTAAACGGCAACCAACCCAATCGCGGCCTTTCGGTCGATACGCGCGGAACGCCAATTGCGACAGCGTTCGCTACGGGTTCAAACGCGCTCTTCGCTCCAACCGGTTCGCTGTTAAGCGGCGTTACTTTGCTTGAGGCAGGGGCAACTGTTCCTGCGAATGGTGGTATCAACATCCTCGATCTTCCCGGCGGCGCAGGTTGCGCATCCATGGATGGGGGTATGGCATATGACGACCAATTGTGGGCCAATACGTCTGCACGTTTTGCCTGTGCGTGGGACACCGGCCGCGCAGCCGTTCTTCAGCAGCCATTGGAAACGCTGACTTATTATGGACGCGCAACGGCTAAACTTGGCGACCATCAATTTTACGCTGAAATCACTGGCTCAGACGCCGATTCATCGAAGCGTTTCTCGAACAATCAATATTCGGGCAACGCCACAACCTTGCCATTATATTATCCGCTGAACACCACGACAGCAGCGACCTATAACGATGTGTATAACAAGCTGCTCGCCGTTTTCCCGCAAATCGCGGCCAATTATGGCAAGCCGATTTCATATCGCTGGCGTTGTACGTCATGCGACGTGCGTGAATATGAAACCAACACAAAAACCTTGCGTGCCGGTTTGGGCGCTGAAGGTCCATTGTGGGATGGCTGGGATTATCGCGCTGGCGGTTCATACGCCCGCAGCCAATCGACGTCGGTATTGGGTACTGGCTACCATTATCGTGGAACCTTCGCCTCGGCCGCAGCAGCGACTGCGTCGGGTGTTGTCGGCGCCGTATCTGGCGGCATTGATCCACGCGCACCAACCGCGCCCGGCGCAACGCGTCCTGGCATCGTTGGCCTGCTGAACAGCGGTATCCTGAACCCGTTCTCGTTGACGCAATCTGATGCGGCCCTTGCTGGGCTGGACGCCATTTCTGCCGAAGGCGTAACGCTTTACGGCGGTAAATATGAAGTGAAGCAACTCGATGGTTCGGTGTCCGGATCGCTGTTCGACTTGCCCGGTGGTACTGTTCAGGTTGCGCTTGGCGTGGATTATCGCCGCGAAACATATAGCTTCAATGGTTCGCCAGCTGCCGTCACCGGAACGCCAGACATTTTCAACGTGGCGTTCGACAATAACAATGCGCTGACCCCGAAAAACCGTACGGTTAAGGCGGCTTATGCCGAAGTTCTCGTGCCGGTTTTTGAGGCGCTTGAAGTAACCGGTGCCGTTCGTCTGGATGATTATAGCGGCTTTGGTTCGACGGTTAATCCCAAGATTTCCGCAAAGTATCAGCCTCTTGACTGGCTGATGTTCCGTGGTTCGTTCAATACAGGTTTCCGCGTTCCTGCGTTCAACCAGATTTTCAACGGCGTCACGCAATCGCCAAACCCAGGCAATACGCTGGTTGACCCAACCACCTGCGCAACAGGAGCGGTCAGCACGCTTCCGGGCTGCGCAGCGATTACGCCAGAGACGCTTTCGGGCGGTAACCTCAACCTTGGGCCAGAAACATCGAAGCAGCACAGCGTTGGCGTTGTCCTGCAACCATCGAGCCGTTTCAGTGCCTCGTTCGATTACTGGTCGATCGCGGTTGACGATACCATTGGTGCGCTGACGCTGCGGCAGTTGCTCGATAATATCAGCTACTTTCCTGATCGCGTGACCCGCACGAACAACATCATCACGCTCATCGACCTGCGCGCCGACAATATCGGTTCGCGCCGGACAGAGGGTCTTGAAGTTGCGCTGCGTGGCGGCATGGATGCGTTCGGCGGTGTGATTACCGGTGGTTTGGACGGAACCTATCTGCTGAAAAAGCGTGAGAAGTTTCTGCCGTCGGCACCGTTCGGATCCAGCTTGATTGGTCAGTTCACCTTTGCAGGCGATTTGGGTCTCAAGTGGAAGCACAGCGCCTTTGTTTCATTCACAAAGGATGACTTCACCTTCAACTTCTCGCAAATCTATCGCGACGGTTACAAGAACCAAGCATTGCCAGGGATTGCCAATGGCACTGTCGTTCGTCCGGATTTCAACCCGATGGTGAAATCTTACGTCACGTATAACACGTCGGTGAGCGTCGATCTGCTCAAGCAATATCGTCTGACCGCTGGCGTGCGGAACGTGTTTGACACCGATCCGCCATTTGCGATCACCTATGACAGCAACACCGGTGCCGGCTCCAGCTGGGAACCACGCGTTGCTGACCCACGTGGCCGGTCGTTCACATTGTCGATCGAAGCGAAGTTCTAAGCAAAGGAACGCCGGGTATGGATATGAATGCAACTCGGCGTCAGATTATGGCGGGGCTGGCGGCAATGCTGTCGGCCCCACCGCTTTTGGCGGCTTCGCCTGAAGCAAAAGGCGCGCGTAAGCCATCGCGTTTGCGCGTCGGCGATACCGTCGGCCTGATTGAACCGGCGTCGGCGAGTGACGAGCCGTTCCAGATCCAGTTGGTTGAAGAAGCCATCATCGCAATGGGGCTGAAGCCCAAACGGGCGCCGCATGTGTTGAACCGCTACGGCTATCTTGCCGGGCAAGACAAGGACCGCGCGGCGGACATCAACGCGATGTTTGCGGACAAGGATGTGAAGGCGATATTTGCGGTGCGCGGCGGATGGGGCAGCGCACGGCTTCTCCCCTACCTCGATTGGAACATCATCCGCGCCAATCCCAAGCTGCTGACGGGCTTTAGCGATATCACCGCTTTGCACATGGCGATTGCGGCAAAGGGCGGCTTTGTGACCTTGCATGGGCCAAATGCGGGCAGCGCATGGGGCAAGTCATCATGGGACATATACCGCGAAATCGCCTTTGACGCGGGCACGCCGCTGTTTGTTAATCCAGAGGGCGACGAAGACCGGCTGACCCAGCGTCGTTGGCGCACACGCGTGTTGGGCACGGGTAGGGGCAAAGCGCAGGGGAAGCTGCTCGGCGGTAACCTAACCGTGCTGACCGCGCTTGCCGGAACGCCGTATTTGCCGAACTTTAATGGCGCGATCTTGTTCCTCGAAGATGTGGACGAGGCGGAATATCGCATCGACCGGATGCTCACCCAATTGGGGCAGGCGGGCGTGCTTAAAAACCTGAAAGGCGTTGTGTTTGGTCAATGCACCGACTGCGTCAATAAGGGCACCAGCTACGGTTCGTTCACGTTGAATGATGTCCTTACCCAACATCTGGGTGGCTTGGGCATTCCTGCGTATCAGGGGGCGTGGTTCGGGCATATCACCGACCAATTCACGCTGCCGGTTGGCGGTATGGCGGAAATTGATGCCGATGCCGGAACGCTGCGCTTGCTGGAGCCTGTCGTCGTTTAATTCAAAATTTGGGATACGACCAAAGCAAACGCATTGTTCGCCATGTGCAGGATGATGTTCGTGCGTAGCGATCCTGTGCGGTGGTAGAGATAACCAAAAGCGATGCTCAGCGACATCAATCCCGGGATGGCATAAAGCTGCAGATGCACGACCGCGAACAGGAATGATGACAGCAGGATCGCCGCCCAAAAGGGCACATATTTCGCAACCGCATTTTGCAGCATGCCCCTGAACAGTAATTCTTCAACAATGGGCGCCGCAATCGCGATGGCGAAAAATATCGCGGCAATGTTAACGGGCGTGCGCGGTATGGCGGCGAGGATTTTGGCCATTTCCTCCTGCATTCCGACACCCGGGATGACATAGGTCGCGTAAATATAATTGAACGCCATGGCGGCCATAATCACAACGACCGCAAGCGCCGTTGCGTGACGCAGGGGGACTTTACCAAAACTGTTGAGCCCCAATATCGCCATCCGCCCCAGCTTGCGCAGATACAGCCACATCAGGAACAGCTGGACAATGGCGGCGGCAACAAGGCCGAAGATAATGACAACGGGCATTGCGCTGCTCGTTCCCGTCGCGGCCATGATGAGGCCCGTACACACCGCCTGCAGCACAAAATAAAGCAGGATAAACCCGGTGGTCGGCCAAAGACCCGGATAGTTCGGGCTTTCCAGTGACCCGGCATAAGCGCCATCCGTGTGCTGCGTGTTGTCCATTGCGATCCCGCTAAACGTTGAGGGCCCGAACGCATATCGTCGGGCCCTTACATGTGTGACACATCAAAACTTAATAGGCTACCCGCGTTGCGTTCAGGCCATAAGCAGGAAGCAGATTTGGAACGCTCGTTGGGCCAGCCAAATGCCCGGCGCCAACCGCTATGAATGTCACGCCGGGCTTTGCCATGCGCGCCGAAATCCATTTCGCCCAATTGGCATTCCGCTTCGTCAGCAGCGCGTCGTATAAGGTGCGGCTGGTTAGGCCCTCGTTCATGAGCTGGCCAAGGCTTTCGGTTTCGGCCGATGCCCACATGTCGACCATCTTGTCCATGCTGGTTCCCGCATCATCAATCATCTTTGCGGTTTCGACAAGAAACGCGACCTGTTCGGATTCGGGCAAGGTATCAAACACGCCCAATTGGAACGCCATCGTTTCCAAACCGGCAATTGGCTTTTTGGCGGCATTTGCGGCAGCCGTTAGCTGTTTTTCGACGCCGCTATTGGGGTCAAAGCCGGATTTTTGCATTGCGACCATGGACAAAGTGATCCCCGCTGCCCATGGCTCAAAAGGGTCGAAAGCAGGTGCTGGAATGCCAAGCTTGCCCATCGCCGCATCATACACCGCGCGGTCCGCATCGTTCATTTTGGAACGCAGGGTCTTGCCCTGTTGATCCATCGCCAATTTGCCAAACAGGGCTTGGGCCTCGCCTGCGGGTGGCTCGACCAGTTCCAATACCAATTGGTCCGAACTGTCAAAAGCGGCTTTAACGCCGTCGTCAAACCAACCAAGGCCTGGCTTCAAAATATGGATGGAACCGAACAGATAGACCGTGGTGTCTTCGTCCTTCACCACCCACAAAGCGGGATCGACATCCTTGATAGTAACAGCACGAACTTTGACGGGGTCAAGCGCTTCGATTGCGGCAGGAGCTTCGGTTGGCGTGGTCTGCGCTGCGGCAGGTATCGTCCAGGCCAGCGCACATGTTGCGGTCGCGGTAAGCACGGACTTTAAACGTAAACGCATAGATATTCTCCTTTAAGTCGGGGTAGCAACAAACCATATGTAAATGGTTTCGATATCAGCGATATTTTTTCCAGAACCAGACCGCCGTCCATATTAACGCAAAGAGCATGAATATCGCCACGCCATCGGGCTCCGGCACAAAACCGCCGCGCCACAGCATCCACCAAGTCGGCGCGCCAATCAGCAATGCGTATGCGGCGTAATAGCCGCCGTCACGATAGGCGCTTGCTTCCTGTTCATCGATTGCGCGCTTGTGCCAGAACCAGGCGATGACCGGCATAATCACTGTCCAGAAAAAGATCAGCATCAGGGCGATGACTGGCGGCATTGGGCTGTCTGCGAGTAGCAGCGGAGGCCCGGTGTCCGAATTTCCAACGCTTGTGTCGTAAAACGCAGGGAGTAGACCGATTGCACCACCGACCAGCACAAAACCGTAGATCATGTTGCGATTCAGCTTTTCGCGGCGCGTGAGCCCCTCATTACTGGCCTTCATCTTGCTGACGTTCCTCCAGATGGCGAACGCCAGGCCGATGATGATGATGGTGGCAAAGGCGCACAATGTCAGTATTCCAGCGGCCCCGATTGCGCCACCGCCTTGCGCCTCATGCGCGGCGAGATAACCGGCAACGGCTCCTGCAGTCATCACGATGCCAAGGCCTGAAACGATAACCCACATGAAGCGGCGGCCGTTTGAACCGGCGATTTCATCACGATCGATCATGTTAGTCTCCTTCAAATTCGTCATCGAAAATCTCCTCGATCGGCAATGCAAACAGCCGTGAAATCTTGAACGCCAGCGGCAGCGACGGGTCATATTTCCCCGTCTCGATGGCATTCACCGCTTGGCGCGATACATCGAGATGCTCGCCCAAATCGGCTTGGCTCCAGCTCCGCATCGCGCGGAGAACTTTCAGCTGATTTTTCATGTCAGGTTATGATGTCTTTGTGTCATGTAAACCTTACTATTGCGATTCGCACAATATGTCAACAACACCTTACATAATGCCATGCGTGGCTGACAAAACGGCGCGCGGGCTTTTCAGAACCTTGATTTAGCCGCCTATCTCCGCCAAGGGCTGGCCATGTCCGACATCGCACCACTTAGTTTTCAGGACCTGATCCTCACCCTCCATGATTATTGGGGCAAGCAAGGCTGCGCGATATTGCAGCCTTATGATATGGAAATGGGTGCCGGTACCTTCCACACCGCGACCACTTTGCGCGCGCTTGGCCCTGATCCGTGGAATGCCGCATTTGTGCAGCCGTCGCGCCGCCCGACCGATGGGCGCTATGGCGAAAACCCGAACCGGCTCGGCGCATATTATCAGTATCAGGTGATATTGAAACCAAGCCCGCCGGACCTTCAGGACCTGTATTTGGGCTCGCTCAAGGCCATTGGTATTGATCCGTTGTTGCACGACATCCGCTTTGTCGAAGACGATTGGGAAAGCCCGACGCTGGGTGCATGGGGCCTTGGCTGGGAAGTCTGGTGTGACGGCATGGAAGTCACGCAGTTCACCTATTTCCAACAAATGGGCGGGTTTGATTGCAAGCCGGTCTCGGGCGAGTTGACCTATGGTCTGGAACGTCTGGCGATGTATATCCAGAACAAGGACAGCATTTTCGATCTCGCGTACAACAATGCCACCGCGGATCGCCCGGCGATCACCTATGGCGACGTCTTCCGCGAAAACGAGCGGCAGATGAGCACCTATCATTTTGAGGTGGCCGACACTGATATGCTGTTCGATGCCTTTAAAAAGGCGACTGCCGAGTGCGAAAGCTGCCTTGCGCGCAGCCTACCCATTCCCGCCTATGAACAGGCGATCAAGGCCAGCCACATCTTCAACATACTTCAGGCGCGCGGTGTGATTTCCGTGCAAGAACGCGCCAGCTACATGGGCCGCGTCCGCGACCTCGCCAAAGGCAGCTGCCAGGCATGGATGGAAAAGAACGGATGGACGGCATGATGGCGTCTATGCAAAATCCTCCCCACAGCCGTCACCCTGAACTTGTTTCAGGGTCTTACTACTGCAACGTCGGAGAAATTAAGATGCTGAAACACGTTCAGCATGACGGTGATTTAGCATGACCGATTTTCTGCTGGAACTTCGCTCTGAAGAAATCCCTGCGCGCATGCAGGTGAAGGCCAAGGAAGATTTGGCGCGCTTGTTCAACGACGCGCTGGCCAAGGCCGGACTGGCTGCGGCTTCGGTTGAAACCTTTGCCACGCCGCGCCGTTTGGCGTTGATTGCGACGGGGCTACCGCTGGCGACAGACGCGGTTTCCGAAGAAACTAAAGGACCAAAAGTCGGCGCGCCGCCACAGGCGATGGAGGGTTTCCTCCGCAAAGCCGGCCTGACGCAAGATCAGCTGATCGAACGCGATGGCGTGTATTTCGCGGTCGTGGAAAAGGCAGGGCGTCAGACCGCTGATGTTCTGGCTGAGGCGATTCCGGCGATTATCCGTGCGTTCCCATGGCCAAAGTCGCAACGTTGGGGCGCGGGGTCCGCTTCGACGGAAAGTCTGCGCTGGGTCCGCCCGTTGCAAGGTATCGTCGCGATACTCGGCGATGATGTCGTGCCATGCGAGATCGAAGGCATCGTCAGCGGCACGGCGACGATGGGACACCGGTTCCACCACAGCGGCCCTGTCACTATTGGTAACGCAGGCGACTATGCTGAAAAGCTCCGCGACGCCCATGTCCTCGTCCATTTCTCCGAACGCTGCGCGCTTATTCGCGACGGCGCAAAGGCGGCTGCGGCGGCCGCGGGGCTGACATTGGTTGCGGATGAAGGCCTGGTCGTCGAAAATGCCGGGCTAACCGAATGGCCCGTGCCCATGCTTGGCCGGTTCGACCCCGCGTTTTTGGAAGTGCCGCAAGAAGTCATTCAGCTGACCGCGCGCGTAAACCAGAAATATTTTGTCTGCCATGACAGTGCGGGCAAGCTTGCCAACGCCTTTGTCTGCACCGCGAATATCGCTGCACATGACGGCGGCGCAGCGATTGTTGCGGGCAATGAAAAGGTGCTCGCCGCGCGCTTGTCCGATGCCAAATTCTTCTGGGAACAGGACCTTAAGGTCGCGTTGGACGATCAGGCAACGAAGCTTACGCAGATCACGTTCCACGAAAAATTGGGCAGCGTGGCCGACAAGGTCGAACGCGTTGCCAGGCTGGCGCGCTGGTTGGTCGAAGAAGGCATATTAGGTCCGTGTTCCCCGGCGCAGGCCGGGGCCCAGCCCGCAAACAATGATTCCTCTGATAAGGTTCTGGACCCCGGCCTTCGCCGGGGAACACAAGAGCTGGCGGACCAAGCCGAACGCGCGGCGCGGCTGTGCAAGGCTGACCTCGTCACCGGCATGGTCGGCGAATTCCCCGAATTGCAGGGACTGATGGGCGGTTACTACGCCCGCGCGCAGGGCGAAACCGATGCCGTCGCCGACGCGGTCCGCGACCATTACAAGCCCGTCGGGCAGGGCGACGAAGTGCCCACCGCGCCGGTCACTGTGGCGGTCAGCTTGGCGGATAAGCTGGATACGCTGGCACAATTCTTTGCCGCCGGCATGCCGCCCACGGGTTCGAAGGATCCGTTCGCATTACGCCGTGCGGCCATCGGCTTTTTGTCACTGCTGCTTCAAAACGACCTGCGCTGTTCACTCAAGGATATGCTCTTGGCAACTGGAGCCGGAAATAGCTTCGACAGCTTGGAAGAATTTTTGGTCGATCGCCTCAAAGTCCAACAGCGTGAAGCGGGCGTGCGGCACGATTTGATTGATGCGGTGTTTAGCCTTGGCGGTGAGGATGATCTTGTCCGGCTGCTCGCGCGGGTGAAGGCATTGCAGGCATATATCACGACAGCCGAAGGCGCGAATTTGTTGGCGGCGTATAAGCGTGCGGCGAACATATTGAAGGCAGCGGACGGTGTTGACGCCGCTGCACCCGCTCCGGCGGATTTGGTTGCTGAAGAGCGTGCGCTCCTCACCGCGCTCGACACCGCCGCACCCAATGCCGCGGCCGCCGTCGATGCCGAAGATTTCGAAGGCGCAATGGCGGCGCTTGCCAGCCTGCGCGCGCCCATCGATGCATTTTTTGACGGCGTGATGGTGAACGACGAAGACCCTGCGAAGCGGGCGTTTCGTTTGGGCTTGCTGGCGCGGTTCCGCGATGCGGTAACGCAAGTGGCAGATTTTTCGAAGGTTGAGGGGTGACGCGAAACTCCCCTCCCGCAAGCGGGAGGGGTCGGGGGTGGGCATCTGCCCTAACCGTCGCAAAGCTCGCCCAAAGGCGAGCCCCACCCCTAGCCCCTCCCGCCTGCGGGAGGGGAACATAGGAGGCAGCATGACTCAGTACGTATTTCGTTTCGGTGGTGGTGTTTCGGACGGCGATGAAACCGTCCGCGGCAACAAGAATATCCTTGGTGGCAAGGGGGCGAACCTTGACGGCATGGCGTCGATTGGATTGCCTGTTCCCCCTGGCTTCACGATCACGACCGAGATGTGCACGGCCTATTACGCCAATGGCCAAAGCTTCCCCGATAGCGTGCGTGCAGAGGTTGCGGGCGGCCTTGCGCATATTGAACAGGTCACTGGTAAAGCCTTTGGCGATGCGGCCAATCCGTTGCTGGTGTCCGTCCGCTCCGGCGCGCGTGTGTCGATGCCCGGCATGATGGATACTGTTTTAAATCTGGGACTTAACGATCAAACTGTAGAAGGTTTGGCAACATCATCGGGCGACGCCCGCTTTGCGTGGGACAGCTATCGCCGCTTCATTCAAATGTATGCCGATGTGGTGTTGGAACTGGACCATGGCGCGTTTGAAGAAGCGCTGGAAATCGCCAAGGAAGACCAAGGCTATTATCTCGACACCGAGTTGTCTGCCGATGATCTGAAGGCGTTGGTCGCTGAATATAAGCGCCTTGTTCAGGCCGAATGGGGCAAGCCGTTTCCGCAAGATGTGCATGACCAATTATGGGGCGCCGTTGGCGCTGTATTTGGTTCATGGGAGTCCGACCGGGCAAAGGTCTATCGCCGCCTGAACAATATCCCTGGTGACTGGGGCACCGCGGTCAATGTGCAGGCGATGGTGTTCGGCAACATGGGCGAAACGTCCGCCACCGGTGTCGCCTTCACCCGCGATCCTGCGACGGGCGAGAATGCTTATTATGGCGAATATCTTATCAATGCGCAGGGCGAAGATGTTGTCGCGGGTATCCGTACCCCGCAATATCTGACCAAGGCGGCGCGCGAACGTGCGGGCGCCAAGCCCTTGTCGATGGAAGAAGCCATGCCCGCGGTATACGCCGAACTGGCGCGCGTGTTCGACATCCTCGAAACGCATTATCGCGATATGCAGGATATTGAATTCACCGTTGAGCGTGAAAAATTGTGGATGCTGCAAACGCGCTCTGGCAAGCGCACCGCGAAGGCAGCGTTGAAAATCGCGGTGGACATGGCCGACGCTGGCCTCATCACCACGGACGAGGCTGTCCTGCGGGTGGACCCGATGGCGCTGGACCAATTGCTGCACCCGACGCTGGATCCCGATGCGGTGCGCGATGTGCTCACCTCTGGCCTGCCAGCTTCGCCCGGCGCAGCTTCGGGCAAAATCGTGTTTGACGCCGACACCGCCGACAAATGGAAAGAGCGCGGCGAGTCCGTTATTTTGGTGCGCGTTGAAACCAGCCCAGAAGACATTCACGGCATGCACGCCGCAACCGGCATACTGACCGCACGTGGCGGCATGACGAGCCACGCGGCGGTTGTCGCACGTGGCATGGGCCGTCCTTGCGTATCGGGGGCTGGCAGCCTTCAGATCGATGCCGCGGGCAAAACGCTGCGCATCGCGGGACGGACGTTGCATGAAGGCGATATCATCACGCTTGATGGTTCCACCGGCGAAGTGATGGCGGGTGAAGTCCCGACGTTGCAGCCTGAGCTGGTGGGTGATTTTGGCACGTTGATGGTGTGGGCCGATGCCGGTCGCCGGATGAAAGTCCGCGCCAATGCCGAAACGCCATTGGATGCGCAGACGGCGCGCGATTTTGGCGCAGAAGGCATTGGCCTGTGCCGTACCGAGCATATGTTCTTTGATGCCGCACGCATTACCGCTGTGCGCCAGATGATCCTTGCGGATGACGAAAAGGGCCGCCGCGTTGCGCTCGACAAATTGCTGCCCGAACAGCGTAAGGACTTTACCGCGATTTTCGAAGTGATGGCTGGTCTTCCCGTCACCATCCGCTTGCTTGACCCGCCGCTGCATGAATTCTTGCCACATCAGGAAAGCGAATTTGCCGAGGTTGCTGCGGCTGCTGGTGTCGGTATCGAGGTATTGAAACAACGCGCGGCGGAACTGCACGAATTCAACCCGATGCTTGGCCATCGTGGGTGCCGCTTGGGCGTGACCTATCCTGAGATATACGAGATGCAGGCGCGCGCGATATTCGAAGCGGCCTGTTCATTGGCCGTCGCACCGGTTCCGGAAATCATGATCCCGCTGGTCGGCACCCGCCGTGAGCTTGAGCTGATGAAGGACGTTGTCGACAAGGCTGCCGAAGCGGTCTTTGCCGAACAGGGCAAGCGCATCGAATATCTCGTCGGCACGATGATCGAACTGCCGCGCGCCGCATTGATGGCCGATGAAATCGCCGAAGTCGGTAGCTTCTTCAGCTTTGGCACGAACGACCTGACGCAGACCACTTTGGGCGTTAGCCGCGATGATGCCGCACGCTTCCTGACGCATTATGTCGACAAGGGCATTTACGCCCGCGACCCGTTCGTCAGCTTGGATGTGGAAGGCGTTGGCCAGCTGATCGAAATTGCCGCCAACAAAGGCCGCGCGACGCGTCCTGAAATCAAACTTGGGATTTGCGGCGAACATGGCGGCGATCCGGCGTCGATTGCCTTTTGTGAAAAGATCGGCCTCGATTATGTCAGCGCCTCCCCCTATCGCGTGCCTATCGCGCGATTGGCAGCAGCGCAGGCGGCACTTGCCAGAAAGTAATCTTTTGTTCTAACCCTCCATCGAGGGAGAGCATTATGAAAACGTGGCACCGATTTGCGGCATGTATCGCATTGGGCTTAGTTGGCGGCGCGGCCTATGCTGTGCATCAGGTCCGTGGCGGATTAAGCGATGGCATGGTCGAAATCGGGCCGTGGCAGACGGGAAAAAGCTTTGGCACCGTGGATGCAAGCGCGCTCACGCGGGCCAAGGTCGCTTTGGGTGGTCTACTGGCCTTACCTTCGAGAGAAGCGATGTATTTTACCGCGCAAAAGGACAGCGATGGCCGCGCGCTTGACGGGCGCTGTACATATGTCGTGCGCGGTGGCAAGCTTGATGGCCGTTGGTGGAGCGTGACCTTATATGAAGGCGAAGGCTGGCTGGTGAAAAATGCCGCCAAGCGTTGGTCGGTGCCCGCCAGTGCCGTTCCGGTCGATGAAGCGGGCGGATGGTCTTTCACGGTCGCGCCGTCGGCGCAAAGTGGAAAATGGCTGCCGACGGGTTCAGTGCCCAAATTTGACCTGACGCTTCGGCTATACCATCCGTCAGCGACGACGATCCAAAGTCCGGAGACGGCGCAGTTGCCGACGATTGAACGCAAGGAGTGCGTATGATGCGGCGTTGGATATTCCCGATATTGGCCGGGGCCGTCTTGGGCGCCGGGGCTTATCAGGCGACATTGCTGGCAACGCCTTATGCGTTGATGCAGGCCGCGATGATGAAAGTCGGCAAGCAGGGCCCAGCCAACCAATTCGCGTTCGCGCCAATGACGACGGCTGAAAATCAGACCATCGTTCGGCCAAGCCCCGATCTTTCTTATTCTGTTTGCGCCTTTGATGTCTCCAAAGGGCCAGTGCTGGTCGATGTGCAGCCTGTGCCCGGCTATTATTGGTCCGTGAGCGTTTTTGATGCCCGAACAGATGTGGCGGCGGTACGCAGCGATAGGGACACTAAAGGTGCGTCAGCCCGCCTCGCGTTGATGAAGCAGGGGCAGACTGCGCCAGCGGGTTATGATCCTGTCCGTGTTGGCTATGACAGGGGGTTGGTGTTGATCCGAATATTGGTCGCCCCGGCCAGCACTTTCCCAACGATTGATGCCATCCGCAGAAAATCGACCTGTAAGCAGCTTTGAAGGGCAAATTAGCTATTGCACAACTTTGCCAGCGTCCCTAATAGCGGCGCTCCAGTGCACCCGTAGCTCAGCTGGATAGAGCATCAGACTACGAATCTGAGGGCCGGGCGTTCGAATCGCTCCGGGTGCACCACTTTTCTTCTCTCTGAATACAGAGACCCCTCGCAATGACCGCAAAATCCAAATCTGCCATCGTCCTCTTGTCCGGTGGCCTCGATTCAATGGTTGTTGCCGGCTTGGCGCGTGAGGCGGGCTATGACCTTATCGCGCTGACCATTGACTATAACCAGCGCCACCGGATCGAACTCGACAGCGCAGCGACCATTGCCGCGCATTTGGGGGCGATTGAACATATCGTCCTGCCGCTTGATCTGACACGCTTTGGCGGCTCCGCGCTGACCGCGGACATTGCTGTTCCCAAAGAGGGCGTTGAAGAAAACGCCATTCCTGTCACCTATGTGCCTGCGCGCAACACGATATTCCTGTCCTTATGCCTTGGCCTTGCCGAAGCACGCGGCGCGCGGGATTTGTGGATTGGCGTCAACGCGCTCGATTACTCGGGCTATCCCGACTGCCGCCCCGAATTCATCCGCGCCTTTGAAGGCATGGCCAATTTGGCCACCAAGGCGGGTGTTGAGGGCGATCATTTCAGCGTCCACACGCCGTTGCTGCACATGAGCAAGGCCGATATCGCCACCCAAGCGGCGCGGCTTGGCCTTGATGCGGGCATGAGCTGGTCCTGTTACGATCCGACACCCGATAACAAAGCCTGTGGCCGCTGTGACAGTTGCCGGTTGCGCGCCAAGGGCTTTGCCGATGCGGGATTGCCCGATCCCACCAATTACGCATGAGCTACGCGGTTAAAGAGATTTTCCTGACGCTTCAGGGCGAAGGCGTCCATGCGGGCCGCCGTGCGGTGTTTCTGCGCTTTGCCGGATGCAATTTGTGGACGGGCCGCGAAGAAGACCGCAGTTCGGCCATTTGCCAATTTTGCGATACCGATTTTGTCGGCATGAATGGCGAAAATGGCGGGCGTTATGACGCGGCTGACCTTGCGGCAAAAGTTGCGGCTTTGTGGGGCGAGGGCACGCAATCGCGCTATGTCGTGATAACGGGCGGCGAGCCCATGTTGCAGGTTGATGATGCGATTGTCGACGCATTGCATGCCCACGGGTTTCAGATCGCCATTGAAAGCAACGGCACCATTGCCGTCCATCCGGGCATCGATTGGGTCTGCATCAGCCCCAAGGCAGGATCCGACGTGATCCAACATCATGGCGATGAACTGAAACTCGTCTGGCCGCAATTGGCGAGTGATTTGGACCGCATGGAGGGATGGCAATTTGCCCATTTCCTCATCCAGCCCATGGATAAAGGCGACGCGGTGTTGAACGCGGCGAGCGTCGAGGAAGCGACACGCTTCGTCATGGACCGCCCAAAATGGCGCTTATCCTTGCAAAATCACAAGATTTTGGGGCTGCCCTGACCCTTATTAAATATGCTTGAAACCTGTTCCCAAAGATGACAGTCTCATGACGGGAAGAGGAGAGCGGGAAAATGGCAAAAGCCAAACAAGCGCAATTGCGCAGCTATAAAAGCTATTCAAAACGTATGTCCGACCATGTCGCCTTTGCGCTGGTGGTCTACACATTGGCACTGATATTTTTGGTGACACCCACCATTGAATCCAGTGGCACGTCGATTTTTCCTTATTTTGTCTTGGTTCTCTTTGTGGCTGTGGTCATTCCGCCATGCCGCAATATGGAACGACGCTGGCAGGCGCTCGATGCCGCTGCGTATAATGGCGACGGCCTGAAGACGCATTATGTCGCTGACCGGCTGAAGCTTTGGGCGGCTGCTGTGGTCATTCCGGCGATTTTGGCGGTTTTGTTCACGGTATTTTGAAAGCCGCTTGATTGACGCTGTAACGGCCCGCGCCTAAGCGGGAATCATGCTTAAACCTCAAGAAGCGCTTGATCGCGCGCACAATCTCGTTTCCCAAGCCATTAAAGCCGGCGCCGATGCCGCCGACGCCGTATATGTGTGTGACGCATCTACGGACGTTCAGGTGCGGTTGGGCCAGTTAGAGGATGTGGCCCGATCCGAAGGTGAAGACATTGGCTTGCGGGTTTTTGTCGGCCAGCGATCGGCGACGATTTCATCATCCAACATGAACCCCGATATTCTGGCCGGTCTGGTTGCGCGCGCGATCGACATGGCGAAGGAAGCACCCGAAGACCAATATGCGGGCCTCGCGCCGCACGACCGGCTGCTCACGGGTCCAATTCCGGACTTCGACAGCGATGATGGCCAAGACCCTGATCCTGCACAGCTTCGCGCAGCCGCGCTTGAATGCGAAGATGCCGCGCGCGCCGTTCCCGGCGTCACCAACAGCGAAGGCGCTGGCGCAAGTGCGTCGCGCTCGATCTTTGCGCTGGCCACCAGTCACGGCTTTGCAGGCGTAAAGGCTGGATCAGGCTATGGCATATCGGCCAGCGTGCTGTCGGGTGATGGTGATGCCAAGGAACGCGATTATGACTGGCGTTCGGCCCGGCATCTTGCCGATCTCGCCAGCCCCGCCAGCGTTGGCACGCGTGCCGGTGAACGCGCCGTCAAGCGGTTGAACCCCGGCACCATCAAAAGCGGACAGATGCCCGTGGTCTTTGACCCGCGCGTTGGCAGTTCTTTTGTTGGGCATTTGCTGGGCGGGATCAGCGGGTCGGCCATTGCCCGCAAAACAAGCTTTCTGCTGGAATCGCTCGGCGCGCAATTGTTCGACAGCGGCATATCGATCATCGACAATCCGCATGTGCCGCGCGGGCTTGGGTCGCGCGCCTTTGATGGCGAAGGCCTGCCCACTGCGCGCCGTGCCATTATCGAAAATGGCGTTTTGACCGGCTGGTTGATGGAAAGCGCATCGGCGCGGCAATTGGGATTAGAACCCACGGGCCATGCCAGCCGCGGCGTGAGCGGTGCGCCGGGCGTCAGTCCATCCAATGTGCATTTGGAAGGCGGCAGTGTCAGCGTTGCCGAACTGATCGCGGACATCAAACATGGCGTTTACGTGCATGAACTGGCTGGGCAGGGCGTTAATCCTGTGACGGGCGATTATAGCCGCGGTGCCGCCGGTTTCCTGATCATCAATGGCGAAATTGCCGGACCCGTGAGCGAATTTACCATTGCCGGCAATTTGAAGGATATGTTTGCCGCAATGACCGCTGCGAACGATCTGGAATGGATCCGCAGCATCAATGTGCCGACCTTGCGGATCGACGGCATGATGATCGCAGGTGCCTGAACGCCAGCTTGATAGAGACGCCGTAATCGCAGCCACGCAGGAAGCTGCGGCGTTGGCGTTTGCCAGTTGGCGCGATGGCGCAGTGCCCGATGCCAAGGTGTGGGAAAAGAGCAGCAACAATTTCGTGAGCGAAATCGACATGGCCGTCGATGCGTTGCTGACGACACGTTTGCAGGCGATTTTGCCGGAGGCGGCGTGGCTGTCCGAAGAGACACTCGATGACCCCAAGCGGCTGGATGCGCGGCTGTTGTGGCTGGTCGACCCCATTGACGGCACCCGCGATTATGTACGCGGACGCAGCGGATGGTGTGTCTCGGTTGCCTTGGTGGCCGATGGTATTCCGATATTTGCGGTGATGGCCGCGCCGGCTGAAGACAAAATCTGGGTCGCGGCACGCGGCGAAGGCGTGACGTGCAACAATGCGCCGCTGTCGGGCAGCACGCGATCGGATTTCACCGGATCACGCGTGCCCGCCGATGAATTGCCACGGCTGGATGCGGACCTTGTCACGGTGACCAAGCCCAACAGCATCGCGATGCGGATGACGATGGTCGCCTGTGACCGTGCCGATTTGGTCGCAACGCTACGCTGGGGCAATGAATGGGACATCGCCGCTGCGCACCTCGTCGCGCAGGAAGCGGGCGCAGTCGTAACCGATGCGCTTGGCGGACCGATATTATATAATAAGCGCAAGCCATTGGATTTCGGCCTGATCTGCTGCGCGCCGGGGATACATGGTGCCGTGGTGGAGCGCTTGTCGGGGCGTGCGGCGCGGATTTTGTCCGCGTCCTGACTTTGGGCCCACATGCCCATCACCGTCACCCTGAACTTGTTTCAGGGTCTTACTACCGACGTTGAAAAAGTAAGATCCTGAAACAAGTTCAGGATGACGAATGTGGGGAGTTGAAACAATGTCTGGATGCACAGCCCGCGCTGCTAAACCCTCGCCCGCGTCCACAAAGCGTCGCGGTCCATATCACGCGGGTTGTTCGCAACTGCATCGACAAATGCCTTGCGCACCCAGCGAAACTTTTCAGGTCGGCTGGTGAAAATACGTTGGTCCCACGCGTGGCTATCGGCGGCGCGGACTTTGCGGGCGATTTCGCCATAAATTCCTGCGGCGGATAACACGGCCCAACGCGCACGCAGCGGCAGATGCGCCGCGCCGACGCGTGCGGACGCTTCATATTGTTCCGCTTCATCCGCCAGCCAACAGCCCATCAGTGCCAGTTTCTTGCGGTTATGCGGCTTCATATGCTCACCCGGCCCGATATCGAGCATCGCCAGCCAGTCGTCGGGCAAATAGCAACGTCCGGCGGCGTCATCTTCGGCAATATCCCGCGCGATATTGGCAAGTTGAAAGGCGAGGCCAAGGTCGCATGCGCGGTCGAGCGTGGCGTCATCATCCGCCGGAACGCCCATCACCACGGCCATCATCACGCCCACGGCGCCCGCAACATGGTAGCAATATTGGTATAGGTCGCTTTCGCGGCGGGGGTGCCAGTCCGCGGCATCCAGTGCGAAGCCTTCGATCACATCCTCTGCCATGCGCGCTGTAATGCCACATTCCCGCGCGACAACGCCAAGGCAGTCAAACGCTGGCTCACCCGTGGGCGTGCCCGCCAGCGCTGCTGCGGTGAGCGAACGAATGGCGGCAAGACTTTCCTGAGGGTCGGTGACCGCCGCCATCGCGCCGCCATGGTCCTGACCATCGGCCATATCATCGCATTTGCGGCACCATGCGTAGAGCAACCAAACCCGTTCCCGCGTAACGCGGTCAAACAACCGGCTGGCAAAACGGAAGGATTTTGAACCCCGCGATATGCTGTCCTGCGCAAATTGAACAAGGGCAGGGCGATCAAAATCAGCCACGGCAAAAATCTGTGCAAGGGCTGATGAAGGCTTGGTTCACAAATCGTCTGCTTTCATCTGGAAGATGGTCTTGTGCGGCACATAGGCCGCCATTTTGTCCAGCAAGCCGTCCAGCGTGTCATCGACGATCATTATGCCTGCATGTTGCGGCCGGATAAAGCCGACATCGATCATGTTCTGGTTGAACGCGATAAGCTGATCATAGAAACCGGCAATGTTCAAAACGCCGACGGGTTTTTGATGATAGCCAAGCTGTGACCAGCTGATGGCTTCCCACAATTCGTCCATCGTCCCGACGCCGCCGGGAATGGTGATGAAGCCGTCGGACAGGTCGGTAAAGCGCGCCTTGCGTTCGTGCATGCCCGAAACGACATGCAGTTCGGTGCAGCCCTTGTGCGCGACTTCAGCGCCGACCAGTGCTTCGGGGATGATGCCAATCACTTCGCCGCCTGCCGCAAGCGCGCTGTCGGCAACTGCACCCATCAACCCCAAGCGGCCGCCGCCATAGACGACGCCAATGCCGCGTTCCGCGAGCATCTTACCGACGCTGCGTGCCGCTTCGATATAGATGGGGTTCTCAGGGGTAGCCGAACCGCAATAGACCGCGAGCCGTTTCACTTATGTGCGTCCTCCAGCATCAATGCGGCCGTTGCCTTTGCACTACCGACAACGCCGGGAATGCCAGCGCCGGGGTGCGTGCCTGCGCCGACGAAATACAGATTGTGTATCGCATCATCACGGTTGTGCGCACGCATATAGGCCGACTGCCACAAAACGGGTTCAAGGCTGAACGCGCTGCCCAAATGCGCCGAAAGGTCACGGCCAAAATCGGCGGGCGTATAATGGAACTGGGTCATGATCCGGCTGCGGATGTCGGGGATCAGACGGCGCTCAAGCTCATCCAAAATCCGTTCCTTCAACGCTTCACCAACATCGCCATCCCAATCCAGCGGGGCTTTGCCCATATGCGCGACAGGCGCGAGGACATAAAATGTCGAGCAACCTTCAGGCGCTAGGCTTAGGTCCGTGACGGTTGGATGGTGCAAATATAGCGAGAAATCCTGCGGCAGGACGCCGTTTTTGTAAATGTCGTCCAGCAGGCCTTTGTAGCGCGGGCCAAACAGGATCATATGGTGCGGAATGCCCGGCCATGTGCCCTTAATACCAAGATGAAGCACGAAAAGTGACGGTGACCAGCTTTTGCGCCGCAGCGATTTGGTTGCGCGTTCGCCGCGTTTGTTGCTGGTCAACAAATCCTTGTAAGTGTGCATCAGGTCGCCATTGGACGCCGCCATGTCGCAGTCCATCCGCCAGCCCGATTTCGTGCGCACGCCAATGACCTTGTCACCGCGTGTTTCGATTTCTTCTACGGGATCGCCGAGGCGGATCGTCCCGCCGAGCCGCTCAAAATGCGTTACCATCGCGGCGACAAGCCGGTTGGTGCCGCCCTTGGCAAACCAGACACCGCCCTCTTTTTCGATGGTGTGGATGAGCGCGTAGATCGCGCTGGTGCTCATCGGGTTGCCGCCGACGAGCAATGTGTGGAATGACAAAGCTTCGCGCAGCTTTTCGTCTTTCACATAAGACGAAACGATCGAATAAACCGAACGCCATGCCTGATATTTCATAAGCGCAGGGGCGGCCTTGATCATCGATGCGAAATCGAGGAACGCGACGGAGCCGAGCTTTTGGTAGCCCTCTTTGAACACACCCTTCGAATATTCGAGGAATTTGCGATACCCCTCGACATCGTCGGGGTTCAGCTTTTCGATTTCGGCTCTCAGGCCGGGTGCGTCATTCGAATAATCGAAATTCGTGCCATCGGGCCAGTTCAACCGGTAGAACGGGAACACGGGCATCAATTCCACATCGTCCGACATTTTATGCCCGGACAGCGACCATAATTCTTCCAGACATGGCGGGTCGGTGATGACCGTTGGGCCACCGTCAAAGGTGAAGCCGTCCTTTTCCCAATAATAGCCGCGGCCACCGGGCTTATCGCGCGCTTCGATAATCGTTGTGGAGATGCCTGCAGATTGAAGCCGCATTGCAAGCGCAAGGCCGCCAAATCCGGCACCAATAATCGCTGCTGTCTTCGTCATAAATTATGTCCCAAAAATGCGTCATCCTGAACGTGTTTCAGGATAACAGGCGACCCCATTTTGTTATCCCGAAACAAGTTCGGGATGACGAAAAGTGCGAGAGTCTTCGTCATTTCTTCTTGCTCCGGATCGCGGTGATGGCTTTCCCTATGGGAATGGGCGGCTTGCCAATCAGGATGCGCGCCTTGTCACTATTGGTGCTATTCCCAGCATAAAAGCGTTCAATCAATCCGGGTTTTAGCCTGTAGAAACGTTCTAATATTTTATATCGGTCGCGGCCTTCGGCGCCGCGGAACAGCATCCGGTTGAGCATCCGGAAAAATCTGCCCTTGTTCCAATGGTCTTGCGCACGCTGGCGCAGAACAAGATTGAGCTTGTCGCCGTCAAGATCGGGCTGCTCTGCAATGAAAATGGCGTTGCGCACCGCGTCGGGCAGGGAATAGCTGGTCACCGACTGAAAAAATGCACCGCGCGCGCCGGCCTTTGCCGTGCGGCCACTGCCACTTGCCCAATAGCTTTCCAGATCGCCGCCCATCACGACCGGCAAGACGCCATTTTCTTCACGCAAGACGCGTTCGACTTTCCAGCCTTGTTCATCGGCATAAGCCGCAATCCGTTGACGCAGGATGCGCGGGTCCAAATCGGGCTTGTCGCTGTAATAGGTGTCTTCGACAAACAGCTTATCCATCCCAAAGGGCAGGACATAGACGAAGCGATAGCCATCATGCTGGTCGACGGTTGCGTCCATGACGATGGGCTTTGTAAGATTGTGGGGCTCTGACAATTGCATCAGCTGGCCGGTAAATTTCTGCCAACCGCAATCGAGATGGTTAAGGTCGCCCGCGCCCCGCGCGTCAATCACGCCGCCAGCGTTAATACGCTGCGCGCCGTCGAGAACCACAAGCCTGGGCGAGACCGCTTTCACTTCACGGCCAAGCATCAATGATGACGCCGGCAGGTTCTTGCGCAACACCCAGTCGAGCCGTTCAGATTCAATCGTATAATAAATATTGTCGAGCGTGCGGCTGTGCCCCGGGAATTTGACGTCATAACCCGACCAGCCATAGGTCACCAATGGCGCCGTCAGCCAACGATGCTCCGGCAATATGTCGCTCGCAAAAAAGCTCCAAATATGGTTGCCGCCAAAGCTGTCACCTTGTTCAATCAGCACGATTTTCAATTCGGGCCGCATTTTCGCAAGGGCGAGCGCGATGAGCCCGCCCGCAAGCCCGCCGCCGACAATAGCCAAATCGCATTTGATATTTTCGCGTGTCACCATCCGGCCCTAGCGCAGCCATTTTACAAGGGGAAGGCTTCTGCCAAGGTAATGCACAGCTTTATGTGCAGCGATTGGTCCGCGCACCGACGTCGTCATAATTTTCCTATATGCTAAGGGTATTAAAAACGCGTAGGTACGTCGTCAAACGGGGGAGATTTATCATGCGGAAGAAATGGCTTTTGGCTGTCCTTGGCGGGCTGGTCGTTGCGGGCGGTGCGGCATATGTAAAACGTGACGCACTGGCGATGGCGCTGATTTCGCGCGCAGCGGACGGCGCAATGTCGCGCAATGTCATGGCGGAATTGCCCGAAAATGCTCTGCACGTCGGATTTTGCGGCACGGGTTCGCCCTTGCCAAATCGTGACCGCGCGGCCGCATGCACCGTTGTGATCGCCGGTGGCCGGTTGTTTGTTTTCGACATGGGTGAAGGCTCCGGCAAAACCCTGTCTCTCATGGGCATGCCGCTCGATAAGATTGAAGGCGTGTGGCTCACCCATTTGCACAGCGACCATTTTGAAGGCCTTGGCCCGTTCACTCTGCAGCGTTGGGCAGGGACGAGCGCGAAAACACCGCTGCCTGTGTCTGGCCCTGAAGGCGTCACCGAAATCACCGATGGGCTGAATGCGGCGTACCGGATTGATTCAACCTACCGCATTGCCCACCATGGCGCAGCCGTCGTGCCGCAATCGGGCTTTGGCATGACGGGCAAGGCGATCCAGCCGGGCGTGGTCTATGATGCCAATAACGTGCGCATTACTGCCTTTTCTGTGGACCATGATCCGATCACGCCCGCCTTTGGCTATCGCGTCGATTATAAGGGCCGCAGCGTCACCATATCGGGTGATACCGCGTTCACCCCTGCGCTTGCCAAAGCCGCCAAGGGGTCTGATTTGTACGTCAGCGAACTGCTGTCGCCGCGCATGGTCGATGCCCTCGCCACCAGCGCGCAAAAGGCTGGCATGATAAACCGGGCCAAAATCTTCGACGATATCCAGAATTACCATATCAGCCCCGAACAAGCCGCTGATGTGGCAAAGGCGTCTGGCGCAGGCATGTTGGCCTTCACCCATATCGTCCCATCGGTGCCCAAGCCTTTGGAATTCGCGCTGATTGGTGATGCGGCCAGCCGGTATAAGGGGCCAATCAAGGTCATGCATGATGGCGATATCATCAGCATTTCTGGCCCCGGTGATTTCGAAACACGCAATTTGCTAAACCGATAGCATAAGGGCTAAAGGCGCCAGATGGGCTCTTGGCTGATCTTGTTGTTATCAACACTGGCGATGACTGCGATTGTCGGCGTGCGCTATCTCGTGGTCAGCGGTGCTTTTGCATGGGCGACGAAATTGCGCGAACCCGGGCTTTATCTGGGCCTTGATCAACAAATCCGCCGCGAAATCGGGTGGAGCCTCGCCAGTGCCGCGATTTATGGCATTCCTGCGGGCATCGTCGCTTGGGGATGGGACAATCTCGGCTGGACGTTGATTTACCGCGATGCCGGCGCTTACCCTTTTTGGTATCTGCCGCTGTCGGTGTTCCTATATCTGTTTGCGCACGACACATGGTTTTATTGGACACACCGGCTGATGCATCGCCCGTTTTGGTTCAAGGCGGCGCACGCTGTCCATCATGAAAGCCGCCCGCCCACCGCATGGGCTGCCATGTCCTTCCATCCGTGGGAGGCCTTGTCAGGCGCGTTCGTTATTCCGTTTTTGGTCTTCGTCATTCCCATTCACGTTGCGTCTTTGGGCGTCGTGCTATCGGTGATGACGATCATGGGCGTGACCAACCATATGGGGTGGGAATGTTTCCCGAAATCCATCGTCAACGGCACATTAGGACAGTGGCTGATAACGGCGACGCATCATCAAAAGCATCACGACGCATATCGGGGGAATTATGGGCTATATTTTAGGTTTTGGGATAAAATGTGCGGCACTGACCTTGGTCTCGGCCATTGGGATCGCAACCTTAAGCGGCGCAGTTGAAGCCGCGCCCGCAACCTCGACCATTGATATAAACATCTACGGCTTGCGCAGTACGAAGGGCAATGTCCTTGTCTGCGTCACCGCCAATCCCCGTTTCTTCCCAGATTGCGGCAAGGATCCAAAAGGTTTGAAGACCAGTATCTCCGCGCGCGATGCCGCAAATATATCTTTTTCGGGTATCGCAAAGGGCACATATGCGGTCGCGTTGGTCCATGATGAAAATGCCAACAACAAAATGGATATGGCCATTTTCCTGCCCAAAGAAGGCTTTGGCTTTTCCCGCAATCCCGCGATTGTTGCTGGCCCGCCCAAGTTTAAGGCCGCGGCGTTTGAGGTTGATGCCGCCGCAGTCAGCCAGCGGGTAAAGATGAAATATATGCTGTAACGGCGCTGTCTTCCGCTGCGGCGGAACTTTTTGATGCGCCTTAACGAGTTGGAAATCATGTGCGGGTCATAATCGGGCTTCTCTGCACATAGGGCACCCAATATGATTCCGTCGCACGACCAGTTTACCGCCAGTTCCTCTCAGCCTGCGTCGGCAACCGCCGCCGAAGCGCCGCGCGCACGCACGCGTGAGGCGCGCTTGAGCTGGATCGGATCAAAGCTGGCGCAGCTGATCGACATTGAAGCCGCCCGGCTTGATGCCCTGCACCACCGTATGTGGATGCGGATATTGCAAAGCGGCCTTGAACCCGCCGCACCGCGCAATGAAACCGATCAGCTGGCGATCCACATCCTTGCGGTCGCAACATTGGCCGACGATGTCGCGTCGAAAGACGGGCCACAGGCCGCAATGGCCGCCGTCATGCAAGCGAGCGGCAAAACGCTTGAACCGGGGCTTGCGGAAAAATTCCTGCGCCTTGCAAGTTCGCCCATATTCTGGAGGGCGCTGCGGTCGGATGTTGCTGCGGCCTAGCGCGCTAAATTAGGGTTGCCGGCATCACTTTTTAAACGGGTCGCTGAATTTTGCGTCAGTGGTCAAGTTGCCGTCGTTCAGTGTGAGCAGGAATGCCACTAAAGCGGCCTTTTCATTGGCGGTGAGGTTTAACCGCAACGGCGCTCCGCCTGGTGTTTTTAGCCTATTGTCCAACGCCGGACCATTTTGAATGCCGCTGTTGTAATGTTCTATCACTTGCTCAAGTGTCGAAAATCTGCCGTCGTGCATGAACGCTCTCGATAGTCCGACGCTCTTCAGCGATGGCGATTTGAATATGATCGTTTCATTTGCGTCCAACCCATTGCTGAGCGAATTGGCCGCCAATCCAAAAGTCGGTGGCTGATGACACGCCGCACAACCCGCCCCGCCTTGACCCGGGCCAGTCATAAACAATTGATGGCCCAATTCTTCGGATGCCGAAAATCCGGGCAATGGCGCATTGAGGTTCCGGTTCTGCGCAGTGGCACTAAACACCTGCGCATATGCCGTGTCCCAACGGCTGGCGACAGAAATCATCGATCGGGTGAACTGGGCCAATGCTTGCTGAATTCGCGCTTCGGTGATCGCGGCATTGCCGAACGCGAGCGTGAACAGGTCCGGATAATAAGTTGATGCCGCCAACTTGGTCAGCAATGCGTTTATCCCGCCATGGGCGCTGTCAAAGCCCATTTCAATCGGGTGGATAATGGGCTGGCTCACCTGCAACTCCAACGAGGCCGCGCGTTTGTCCCAGAACATCGTGCCCGGGCGATAATATTTGATGTTGCCCAGCCGCATGGCGTGGGCGCTGGTAAAGGCTGTGCCCGAAAAGCCGGTGCTAAATCGTCTAGGATCATCAAATCCATTGGCCTGTTGATGGCAGGCCGCACATGATGTTGTATCGTTGACGCTTAATCTTTTGTCGTAAAACAACACCCGGCCAAGCGTTGCCACCCGGTCGTTCACCGGATTATTATTTGGTGTGTTGTCCAATGTCGCGACGGTGGCATCATAATAAGCGGGCAGCACGGGGTTTGCGTAATTGTCGAGCCTGCTGACATCGATCGTTGTGAAATCAACGATGCCCGATGCCGGCGGCGGCGGTGGTGTCGGTGAAGTGGGCGGGACCGCAACTGTTACAGGAGGCGTCGTCGCACTGGTGGTCGTATCTCCGCCACAGCCCGTTAGAGCGAGGCTGATGGGAAAAACAATCCCCAAAGCGGTTGGGATAATCTTTCGCATATTTCCACCTTCTGTCTATTTTTAGGAATGTAAAACGCCGCGCCGTATGAGCGTTAATGCGTGTTTGTCGTTGTTTTTATGAACAATGTTTGAACAATAATGATGTTCGCGGGTCGCGCGCACGATTTTCGCGTGCATCATTGCCGCCGCGATGTTCATCCTGCTGGACTGATACGCTTTGCGCGCCTATTGCATTCTGATCCCCGGGGAGTCGTGTGACTGAGAGGGATGGGTAACGCCATCCGACCCGCTGAACCTGATCCCGTTGATGCGGGCGTAGGGAGGTGAGACCGCAGCCAGTCCGGGGGACTGGCGAGGACCGAGCCCGGTCTTCACGCCAATCACTCTCCTTCGCGATAATTTGGAGAGTACACATGGCAGACATCCCCGCACGCACCGAAATTGGCGTCACCACTGGCCCGATCCGTGGATCGAAGAAAATCTACGTCGGCGATCGCAAAGTGGCCATGCGCGAAATCTATCTTGAGCCATCGTCGGGCGAACCGCCCGTGCGCGTCTATGACTCCAGCGGACCATATACCGACAGCAACGCCCGCATCGACATCAGCATGGGCCTGCCCGAAATCCGCAGCAGCTGGATCCGTGAGCGCGGCGATGTAGAGGAAGTGCTGCAACGCGAAGTCCGCCCCGAAGACAATGGTCAGCTTGGCCCCGACCGCAGCGGCGGCGTTGCGCCATTCCCCAATGTCCGCAAACATGTGCTGCGCGCAAAGCCCGGCATGAACGTCAGCCAGATGCATTATGCCCGCCGCGGCATCATCACACCGGAAATGGAATATGTTGCCGAGCGTGAGAATCTGGGCCGTGCGCGCCTGGCCGAATATATCCGCGACGGCGAAAGCTTTGGCGCGGAAATCCCCGATTATGTGACGCCCGAATTTGTCCGCGAAGAAATCGCCCGTGGCCGCGCGATCATCCCCAACAACATCAACCACCCTGAATCCGAACCGATGGCGATTGGCCGCAATTTCCTGGTCAAGATCAACGCCAATATAGGCAACAGCGCGGTTGCGTCTGATGTCGCGACCGAAGTCGACAAGATGGTCTGGTCCATCCGTTGGGGCGCGGACACCGTCATGGACCTGTCGACCGGCCGCAACATCCACGACACCCGCGAATGGATCATCCGCAACTCGCCCGTTCCCATCGGCACCGTGCCGATTTATCAGGCGCTGGAAAAGGTCGGCGGCGTTGCCGAAGACCTGACATGGGAAATCTTCCGCGATACCCTCATCGAGCAAGCCGAACAGGGCGTGGATTACTTCACCATCCACGCGGGCGTGCGCTTGCCGTACGTTCCACTCGCGGCAAAGCGCATGACCGGCATTGTGTCACGCGGCGGTTCCATCATGGCGAAATGGTGCCTTGCGCATCACAAGGAAAGCTTCCTCTACGAACATTTCGACGACATTACCGAGATTATGAAGGCCTATGACATCGCCTACAGCCTTGGCGATGGCCTGCGCCCCGGATCGATTGCCGACGCCAATGACGAAGCGCAATTTGCCGAGCTCTATACGCTGGGCGAGCTGACCCACCGCGCGTGGAAATCGGATGTGCAGGTGATGATCGAAGGCCCCGGCCATGTGCCGATGCACAAGATTAAAGAGAATATGACCAAGCAGTTGGAGGTGTGCGGCGAAGCGCCGTTCTACACGCTTGGACCGCTCACCACCGACATCGCGCCGGGCTATGACCATATCACCAGCGGCATTGGTGCGGCGATGATCGGTTGGTACGGCACGGCGATGCTCTGCTACGTCACGCCAAAGGAGCATTTGGGCCTGCCCGACCGTGACGATGTGAAGGTTGGCGTTGTGACCTACAAGCTTGCGGCACATGCCGCTGACCTTGCAAAGGGCCACCCCGCCGCGCAAGTCCGCGACGATGCGCTCAGCAAGGCACGCTTCGAATTCCGCTGGCGCGACCAATTCAACCTAAGCCTCGATCCCGACACGGCAGAGCAATATCACGACCAAACGCTGCCCGCCGAAGGCGCAAAATCAGCGCATTTTTGTTCCATGTGCGGACCAAAATTCTGCTCAATGAAAATCAGCCAAGAAGTGCGGGAATTTGCGCGGTTACAGAACCAGCCCGCCGAAGGCTTTATTGCAGCATCGGAGGCGGACCTGTCAGCCGAAGCCGTGGCGAAGGCTGAAGAAGGCATGGCGCAAATGAGCAAGGTCTATGACGAAACCGGCCGAGAGCTTTATATGGGCGCTGGTGATCGGGAGCATGATTGAGCTTTAGGCCGCGCGGCTAACCGCCAATTGCTTGTTCGATCCACACACGTGCATCGGGGAAGCTGCGCTCTAATTCTGGCAAGTCATTGACGCACAGAAATTTGATCGCGTCGCGCTCCGCCCCGCCCAGATAGCCACTGACATCGTCGGCGCTCCATTGGTCATGCGCGCCGACGGCGATATGCAGATAATCGCGCGTGTCCAATATCGCGGCGCTGCCATCGGCAAGGCAGGCATGGTTATGCAGGCTTTGCGGCAGGAACTGCGCGGTGTCGCGAAAGCGATAGCTGGCGTTGTGCGCAAATTCGGCGGCGTAGGTTGCATATAAATCCGCCATCACCGAACGCTGCATCGGGTGCACGACATGCGCGCTTTCGAACACATGGTCGGCGCTATAGCCAATCATCTGCGCGGCTTTAATCTGGTTAAAATGGTTCAGCAGGCTGGCCTCATCACGGCTCGCGCCACAGGCGGCCAGATCGCTGTGGTCGGTCCATTTGCCGCGCAACACGGGGCCATCACCGGCAAAGAAATCCGACGGCGTAACCGGCGCGGTCAGGAAGACATCATCATTGAAATATAAGAAATGTTCGGCCAGCCCGGGGATGCGCCACAACATCGTTTCAATCGACAGCGAATTGAACGTCGGCAACGCATTTTCCGCCCCGTCAAAGATATCGCGATGGTCAATGATGCTGATCTTCGCCGCGAATTCCGGCGGCAATTGCGTGATCTGCGGAATTTGATTGTCGGTGACGATCCATATCCGCCGCACCCACGGCGCATTGTTGGCGATGGAGCGCACGCAGTAATTCAGCTCATCACTGCAGACCCAGCGATGGGGGTTGGTGCCATTATCATGGAGCGGCGCACGCGCGAAAGCATCCGCCTCCGCCTTGGCCTCTGCCAAATAGAAATCCCTTTGTGCCTTATGCGCGGGGTCCGCCCCGTCGACCCACGTAATGACTGCATCGACTTCTATCATTCACCCACAATTTACGCCCCGTTTTTTGCCGCTGTAGGTTTATGCAAACGTTTTGGGAAATGTAAAATCTTTGGCGGGTGGGGAGGGCGTGATCACGGTCACGGTGATGTGCGGTTGGCCGTTGCACGCAACGAATTGTGAATTTCTGTTTACAATGTCATGTCCCGCGATATCTTTGGTGCCGAGGATGACAGCGACAATGAATATCATGACACGTTTTTGCAGATGCAGTGGTTCACGCGGTTGGGGTGAAGCCGCTGATTAACCCGATTCCCAATGCCGCCGCGTTTAGGCGGGCATAGCGCATAGTTTTTGGCGACAGTGCACTGAATAGGAGTTGAGTGCACTGTCACCGGAAACCCAGGGCGGAGGTTTCTTCTGCTTCAGCGTGTCCGAACAACAATCCTCAAGTTCAGATGTCAAAGGGTCGAGCAGCTACTCTCAAGCTGGGACTTACGCTTTCAAGATCGCCGCGCCTCAGGTAATTGGTACTTGGTTACAAATCACGCCGCCGGACAACTCGGTGCCGCTGGATGAGACGCTTGCAAGCGAAATTGCGGACTCACTTGGTTTTGTGACGAAACTGCAGGTCGTCGCGAAAGTAGGTCGAGCCGTGTTCAACCCGCCTAGTCAGCCGCGCGCGAGCTAGGCGGGTCGTCCCCTTTTTAGGGGAAGCCAATCAAAGATTGCTCATATTTAGACGGGCAGATTGTGGTTTCGAATGTAATGGAGCGTCCGCTCGCCGCGGACGCGCTCAATCAGGACGTAATGATCTGTCCCGATGGCGCTTGGATCTGAAACGAAGCTCTCAGCTTCTGACTGCGAGATGTCCCGATAGTTCCAAGCGCCATCTTTGCTAAAGAGTAAAGCGAACGGTTCGCTACTGGGCAGCCGCACCTGAAATGTTAACGCAAGCTCGCCCTGCATATATCCGGTAAGTTGCAACATGTTGGTATTCACATGATTGAATTGGATACCATTATTGCTCGTGCTATTGTGCCAGTAACATAAGGGCATAAGATAACAAATGCCTCCGGTGGGCACCATTCCGTTTTTGTTTGGTGTCATATGTCCGCCAACCGAAAAGTTCGGATGGGTGGAACCGATAGGGGCAGGGACGTTGGTGACATAGCATCCACCATTGATACCGCAGTTGATTAGCAACTGCTTCCAAGCCGTACCATTATTTCCCGGCACATGTGTCGGATCGTTGGTACTACCCGACACATTATAAAGGCCTGCTGCGTAGGTCACCACCGTCGCGCCAGTTGACTCCACTCCGATTGTTCCAACCGATCGAACAAAATTCATGATGGCATCTGTTTCTGAATTATCTGACATAATAACCTCCAAAATTCACCAATTGCCCGCACCGGATTGTGGAAGGCGATTTGAATTTCGGTGACAGGTGCGTCATCCCCGAATTAGCCTTGATTTACGGGGACAGTGCACTGAATAAGAGTTGAGCGCACCGTCACCGAAACCTAGTGCGAAGGTAGCAACCATCACAGATTGGCCCAAGTAGGAGCGGCTCGTATACGAACCGTTCGTATACTCCGCCACGCACCCCATCCGCCCCAAACGGAACACCGCGCGCTCCGGCCCGTTATCCTTCCCTTGATACTCTCCGTATGCTGATGCTGACGTGCTTTGGCTGTTCGGATCAACCGAAGGAGCTACATATGAAAAAAGCACTTATCACAACATTGATCGCCGCGACTGCGCTGACGGGTGGCTGCGCCTCTTATGGCGGTGGCGCGGCATATGATGATGGCGGTTTTGGTTATTATGACCGCGCGTCGTACGACCGTTATGGCAATTATGATTATAACCAGCCCGACCCCCAATATAATGGCTATTATGCCCACCGATATTATCGCCAAGACCGGCGTTATCGCGAACGGCGTTTGACCGATAATGACCGGATCTATCGTGGCCAGAACGGCCAATATTATTGCCGCCGGTCCGACGGCACGACGGGCCTGATCGTCGGTGCCGTTGCCGGCGGTGTGCTGGGCAATATTATCGCGCCGGGCAATTCGGATACGCTGGGCACCATATTGGGTGCCATTGCCGGTGGTGCCGCGGGACGCGCCATTGACCGTAAAGACGTGCGCTGCCGCTAAGGCATTTCACAAACGGGCGATCGTTGCGGGTCGCCCGCCCGAAAAAACAACTTTCCTACATGGTCCGCTTTATGTTTCTGTTGCGGACATGACAGATGCATCGCCGCCCAATCCAAACGCCAATCCAAGCCCTGACGCCGGTTCCGATGGGGATTTTGAAGATCTGTTGGCCTTTACCCCTGTGCCGATGCAGCGCCGCCGTGCCGATGGGTGGAGCGCGGAGCGGCAGCGGCGTTTTATCACCGCTTTGTCGGTCATGGGGGCGGTTGGCCCGGCGGCGCGGGCGGTGGGCATGGGGCGGGCTTCGGCCTATCGCTTGCGCGAACGGGCAGGGGCGGCTGGCTTTGCCGAGGCGTGGGACATTGCGATTGCCTGTGGCGCGGACCTGCAATTTCACACCGCGCTGGATCAGGCGATTAACGGCGTCACCACGGTGCGCGTGATGCGCGGCGGCATGGTTGAGGTTATGAACGCGCCCGACCGCAAATTTTTGAACGCGGCGTTATTGTCCAAAACCCGCCTGTCCGCGGCGCTTTCGGCGCAGGCGCAGGCGGTTAAAGCGACAAGGGAGACATGAAAAATGCGCTGCGCGGTGGCTTTTGTCGCTTTTGCCGGGGCGGAGGCCCTTGGATGCGCGGCCGGCATAGGAATGGCTGGCATAACGCGCCGGCGGCGTTATGCTGCGCGTTCATCGCCCACAAAAGTTGAACCATCATGACGAAGCCGAAAAATCCCAGCTGGTTTGACATTTCCATGGATGCCTTCGCGCTCGCGGCGGAATCCAACATGGTGATTGCCGCGCGCCTGGGCAGTCTGGCGCTCGGCGGGCCAAATGCGGTGCGTGAGGCGGAGCGGATGGTCAGCGAGAAAGTCGCGGCGAACATGGCCCTTGGCGCGGACCTGATGACCGGCAAGCACGGGCTTACCCCCGAAAGCATGGTCAGCGGCAGTATCGACCATTATGCCAAGCATGTGAGGGCGAACCGCAAGCGGCTTTTGGGCTAAAGCGGGCGGCTGAACACCGGCGAAAATGGCGGTAAAGCAGGGGAAAAGCGGGATTCGACCTTGTTATTTGCTAATGCCGTAAATTAGGCGTATAACCCCAACACGCTATCGTCGACCGCGACGGAATTTGAGGCGCGTATCTGATGAAATAAGCGGAGCGTGCAACGTTTTTCCCAACACGACTTGGCTACCCACTTGGCGCTGTTGCCCGGTGGTCACCTGTTTCGTGAAAGGAACATATTATGCCTACTGGCACCGTAAAATTCTTCAATGCCGATAAAGGCTATGGCTTTATTGCACCCGATGGTGGTGGCGATGACAGCTTCGTACACATCTCGGCTGTTCAAGCTGCTGGCATGCACTCGCTCGACAAAGAGCAGCGCGTAAATTTCGAAGTCGAAATTGGCCGCAACGGTAAAGCTTCGGCTGTAAATCTTTCAGCTGCTGATTAATCAGCTTTTAGGTTTAAAAAAAGGGCTGCCGAAAGGCGGCCCTTTTTTTGTGCGCGGCGATTAACGTTTCCGGACAAACTCCGCGCGCAGCACCAGGCCCTTGATGCCGTCAAACCGGCAGTCGATCTCCTGCGCATCGCCCGTCAAGCGGATGGATTTGATAAGCGTTCCGCGCTTCAATGTCTGGCCCGCGCCCTTTACGGTCAGATCCTTGATCAACGTGACTTGGTCGCCGTCCGCCAGAATATTGCCGACCGCGTCGCGGACCTCAACTGCGCCGTCCTGTTCGGATTTGGCATTGGCTTCCGCCGCACTGATCCATTCACCAGACGCCTCGTCATAAACATATTCGTCGCCAGTTCCGTCCGTCATTATTCAATCCCCGTTTTGATATTCCCACGCCATAGCGCCAATTACGCGCGCGCGAAAGCCAGTTGCAATTTGCAATGATGTCAGTAAGATTTTTATCTTAGAGTGGAGAGTGATATGGCGCAGGCTGAAACGGTTGTAGATGTATTGATTGTAGGCGCCGGTTTATCCGGCATTGGTGCGGCGGCGCATCTAACCATGCAATGCCCCAATAAAAGCTATGCCATTGTCGAGCAACGCGCTGACATGGGCGGTACTTGGGACCTTTTCCGGTACCCGGGTATCCGGTCTGACTCAGACATGCATACCCTGGGCTACCGCTTCAAACCATGGCTGCATGAAAAAACAATCGCTGACGGCCCATCGATTCATGAATATGTGCACGAAACGGCTGATGAATATGGCATCTCGCCGCATATCCACTTTGGGCACAAAGTGGTCTCGGCAAATTGGTCCAGCCCCGATGCGCGCTGGCATGTAACGGCCAAGGCTGTCGACGGCGGCGAGGAACGGCACTTTGCCGCACGGTTCCTGTTCATGTGCGCAGGTTATTATGACTATGATCAGGGCTATAAGCCCGATTTCCCGGGCGAAGCCGACTTTGGTGGTCAGATCGTCCACCCGCAGCATTGGCCCGAGGGGCTCGACTATAGCGGTAAGAAGGTAACGGTTATCGGTTCGGGTGCGACCGCGGTGACGATTGTGCCGGTAATGGCGCAACAGGGTGCGCAGGTGACGATGCTGCAGCGTTCGCCGACCTATATGGTGTCGCGTCCTGCAATCGACCCATTCTCCAAATTTGTCCGCAAAATCATGCCGGAAAAGCTGGCTTATGCGCTGACGCGCTGGCGCAACATCAACATGCAGCGGTTCACTTATTGGTATGCCCGCCGCAATCCAGCGAAGCTGGGCGAAAAGCTGGTCAACATGGCGCGTGAAGCGCTGCCAGCTTCCGTCGATGTTGATACCCATTTCGTGCCCAAATACGGCCCATGGGAACAGCGCCTGTGCCTTATTCCCGATAGCGACATGTTTACCGCCATAACCGAGGGCAAGGCCGAGGTGGTGACCGACCATATCGACCATTTCACCAAGACGGGCATTCAGCTGAAGTCCGGCAAGCACATTGAATCCGATATCGTGATCACTGCGACCGGTCTGAACCTTGTCACCATGGGCAAGACGGCGATCAGCGTGGACGGCGAAGCCGTCAATTTTGGCGAGCATTTCAATTATAAGGGCGTGATGTTCAACGACATTCCGAACTTCGCCAGCGTCTTTGGCTATATCAACGCGTCGTGGACACTGAAGACCGATATCGTTGCCGATTATGTCTGCCGCTTGTTGTGGAAAATGGATGACAAAAACGCGCTTGTGGCAACCCCGCATCTTGATGATCCGGATATGCCCAAGCTGCCCTTTGTGACGGACTTTAGCTCAGGCTATTTTGCACGCAGTTTTGACACGCTGCCCAAGAACGGGGACCGCCATCCATGGCGGGTGCTGCAAAATTACACGGCTGAAAAGAAAATTCTGACCCAAGATCCGGTGGACGATGGCGTCATGGTCTTTTCGGCACCGCATTTCGCGGCATCGCATAGCGAGAATGCGGAAACACTCATAGCCGCCGAATAATCGGCCGGATGGCGGGGCCTATATCAGCCCTCTGTATTGCGAACCGTCGCGGCAACGCGGCGGGTTTCTATGGTGGCCTCTGGCGCGATGATATGTGTGCGGTTGCGAACCACCCAAATGAGTAAAGCCAGCCCGGCCAGTGCAGCAAACGCAACCGCCATCAGCGCGTAGCTGGTGTAGCGTTTCATATCCTGCGTGCGCGCGACAATTTCGGGCGCTTTGTCGGTGGTCGTGACATCCCAATATTCGATCATCGGCTTGTTACGGTACCGGACGACGCGCACTTCGGATGTAACCCATATTTTGCGATGCTGGGCAGCGAACGTCAGATAGGCCCCAGACCCTTGACGCTGCTGAATGGCCGGAGCCAATCTTGGCGCGTCCCTCAAAATCCGCGACATTTCGGCAAACTGCACGCGGCTATCGTCAATAAAACCCGGGGCAACATATTTTTCGGCCGCCTTTTGGTCTCCGCGCCGCACCGCCTCATAAAAAGGTTTAACGACCGCGGCAATTTCCTCAGGCAGCGGCGGACGTGCGTCGGTTGAGCGGTTGCACGCCGATAAGCTGAATGCTGCCATCGACATAACGAACACAAGAAAAATACGTGACATTTCTGAATTATCTCCCGTTCTCTGCCCATTGCCGCTATCGCATCTGATATGCGTTATGACGATCTGATCCAACCTGACAACGGCCAACCGGCCACCCCTATCCACATAGTCGATAAAAATGGCTTTGCGTCATGGCTTGCTGGCCAACCCGACCCTGTCCGCACGGCCGTAAAAGCACAGAAGTTTGAAGGTAGCGTAAACGACAGTGCGATACTTCCCGGCGATAAGCCCGGGGAATGGTCTGTCGTCGCCGGTGTGGCGGATGCCGCCGCACTTGGGCTTTGGAACCTGGCCAAGCTATCTGACATTTTGCCCGAGGGAAGCTATCGGTTGTTGGATGCCGACGCGGGTGACGCGATGCTTGGGTGGGTGCTTGGTCAGTATCGATACCATGAATATCTCAGCGAACCGAAAGTAACCGGCGCGCGCGTGTTGCTCGTGCGTGAACCCGGTAAAATCCATAATATCGTGCTTCAGGCGCGCGCCACGGCGCTTGTGCGCGATCTGGTCAACCGTCCGGCGGGTGACCTTGGCCCCGATGCGCTTGAGGCTGAGGCTAAGCGTATCGCCAAGGCGCATAAGGCAGATGTGACAGTGACAGCAGGCGAAGCGTTGGAAGCGGGCTTTCCGCTCATCCACGCCGTCGGCAAAGCAGCGGCGCGCGAACATGCCCCGCGGCTGATTGAGTTGGAATGGGGCGACCCGCGCCACCCACGCATCGCAATTGTGGGCAAAGGCATAACGTTCGACAGCGGCGGTCTTGATATGAAACCGGCGAGCGGCATGCGGCTGATGAAGAAGGATATGGGCGGCGCTGCTCATGCGCTTGCGCTGGCCGAGCTTATCATGGCTGCGCATTTGCCAGTCCGCTTGCATATGCTCGTCGCTGCTGCTGAAAACAGCATATCGGGCAATGCTATGCGGCCGGGCGACATCGTTAAAAGCCGCAAGGGCATTACGGTTGAAATCGACAACACCGATGCGGAAGGACGCCTTGTGCTTGCCGACGCGTTGACCAAAGCGGTCGAGGATGCGCCCGAACTTATCGTCGATTTCGCGACGCTGACCGGCGCGGCGCGCGTTGCCTTGGGGCCTGATTTGCCGGCAATGTTCAGCAATGATGATGAAACAGCAGACGCCTTAATCGCAGCGTCAAAGGCGCAGGCTGACCCGCTGTGGCGCATGCCATTATGGGCACCGTATATGGAGCTTTTGGATAGCGATATCGCGGACATGACAAACAGCGGCGGGGCTTTTGCAGGCGCAGTAACGGCGGCGCTCTTTATGCAGAAATTCGTTCCTGATGATGTGCCTTGGGTGCATCTGGACACCTTTGCATGGCGACCGACCAATAAGCCTGGCCGACCAAAGGGCGGCGAAGCGCTTGGATTACGCGCCGTCTTCGGCTATCTGGCGGACAAATATCCGGCACGTTAAGGTGCTATCACATGTTAAAATTTCGGGGGCGTAAGTAGTTGGCAGACGGACACATGGGGGCGGGGAAGCGGCCCATTTATACATTGAGTGGGCACAGCCTTGTCGGCGACAAGCGCACAACGCCCATTCGCGGGGATCTTGCCGACATCAGTTTGGCCGGAAAGCTGTTCGCGCCGCATTATGCCGTGCCGATGCTGCGCACGGGCATTGCGCCCGTGACCGAAATTCATGCCGAGGCCCATGCCACATCCATGCCCGTTAGCGCGTTAATGCATGGTGAGGAGTTCGCCGTGCTTGATGTCGCGGGCGAATGGGCTTGGGGATATTGCTTGCACGACAATTATCTGGGTTATGTGCGCTTTGCCGAGCTTGGCGACGATTTTGACGCCACGCATATCGTCAGCGCGCCTGCGACATTGCTGGTTTCCGCACCATCGACAAAGGCGCCTGTGCTAGCGCGTTACCCCATGGGTGCGCAGTTGCTTTGCGGCAGCCCAAGCGAATGCGGTAAGTATCTGGCGTGCGAAAATGGTTTCGTGCCGCTGGCCCATTTGTCCGAAATCGGACGCGTTGCGGCATCACCGGCAGATTTGGCAGAACAGCTGATCGGCACGCCCTATAGCTGGGGTGGACGCAGCGGAGACGCCATTGATTGCTCGGGCCTTGTGCAGTTGGTGTTCGGACTGAAAGGGCACATGCCGCCACGCGATGCCGATATGCAGCAGGCAGACTTTGGCGAAGAACTAGCCGACGGCGACGCGTTGCAGCGCGGCGATCTGGTGTTCTTCCCCGGCCATGTTGGTATCATGGCCGATGCCGAGAACATCATCCACGCCAATGGCACCGCGATGGCGGTGAGCGTTGAACCACTGGCAGATGCGGCGGCACGCTTTGCCGATCATGATGAGGCGATTGTTGCGCGTAAGCGGGTGGCGTTGTGACCGGCAATACGGTTCTAAGAAATACCGTAGCCCTGAGCAGCAGTTGCGAAGCAATTGCGTCTGACGAAGGGTGCTTCAACATTTGCGCTACCGCCGATACACACCCTTCGACGGGCGCGGTCGCTGCGCGCCCGCTGCTCAGGGCTACGGTCTTATTTGAGCGGGTGATATAAAATGACCAAATCGATCTTCATCGACGGCGCATCAGGCACCACTGGCCTTGAAATTGCGGATCGGCTCGCTGGCCGCGCGGAATTCACGCTCATCACGCTCGATGATGACAAACGCAAAGACCCCGCTGCGAAACGCGAGGCATTGAACGACGCCGACTTCGTCATCCTGTGCTTGCCCGACGATGCCGCAAAAGAGGCGGTGGCAATGACGACGTCAAGCCATACGCGTATCATCGACGCATCGACTGCGCATCGTGTGAACCCGAACTGGGCCTATGGCTTCCCCGAATATCGCACTGGCCAGCATGAACGCATTGCCAATGCGCGGCTTGTCAGTAACCCCGGTTGCTACCCCACTGGCTTTTTGGGGCTGGTCGCACCCTTGGTCGCCGCCGGATTGATCCCCGCAGACTGGCCCTACAGCGTCAACGCCGTGTCGGGCTATTCGGGCGGCGGGAAAGCATTGATTGAACGGTTCGAAGGCGGCGACGGCGCAGACATCGGCTTTCGCACTTATGGCCTTGATCTGAACCACAAGCATGTCGCCGAAATGCAGCAACATGCAGGGCTAGGTTTGGCCCCGATATTCTCACCCGCCGTGGTGCGCGCGTTCCGTGGCATGGTGGTCGAAATACCGCTGCCCATCTCGGTCATGCCCGGCAGCGATGATCCCGACGAAATGCGCGCTGCGCTGGCTGAGCATTATGCCAATTCGCCCGTCGTCAAAGTGCACCATGACGCGCCGCCAGCCGAACTGTTAATCCGCGCCGACCAAGAACCGTCCGACAGGCTTGACCTCTACGTCCTCGGCTCACCCGACGGCGCGCAAGTCCGCTTGCTGGCATTGCTCGACAATCTCGGCAAAGGCGCAAGCGGCGCGGCGGTGCAGAACCTGAACATCATGGCCGGATTGGACGAAACGATTGGGTTGCGGTTGTAAGCGCGACAATCGGATATAACACCGCGTCACCCTGAACTTGTTTCAGGGTCTTAATTTCAACAAAGCTCAAAAAGTAAGATGCTGAAACGCGTTCAGCATGACGTGCTAGCGACTTCAATAAGGCGGCTGATGCCACCCCTTGGGGCTGCTCGTAAATATCTCGCAACCGTCTTCGGTGATGCCGATGCTGTGTTCGAATTGCGCGCTTAACGAACGGTCCCGCGTGACGGCCGTCCAGCCATCGTCGAGGACTTTGCCGGCTGCCTTGCCGATGTTGATCATGGGTTCGATGGTGAAAATCATGCCCGGACGCAGCTCTGGTCCAGTGCCGGGGCGGCCGACATGGACGATTTCGGGGGCGTCGTGGAATAATTGGCCAAGGCCATGGCCGCAGAAATCGCGCACGACGCCATAGCGGTGCTTTTCGGCGTGGGTCTGGATCGCGTGGCCAATGTCGCCGACGCGGTTGCCGGGCTTGGCGGCTTCGATACCGAGCATCAGGCATTCATAGGTCACATCGACCAAGCGCTTTGCCTTTACCGGCACGTCGCCGACGAGGAACATGCGGCTGGTGTCGCCATGCCAGCCATTTAATTGCGGCGTGACGTCGATGTTGACGATGTCCCCGTCCTTTAGCTTCTTGTCCGATGGAATGCCGTGGCAAATGACATGGTTGATCGAAATGCAGCAGCTATGCGTGTAACCGCGATAGCCCAAGGTTGCCGGCACCGCGCCGCCGCGTATGGTCATCTCGCGGACGATATCGTCCAGTTCCTCGGTGCTGACACCCGGCACGACATGCGGCACCAATGCATCGAGTATTTCGGCGGCAAGACGGCCGGCCTTGCGCATGCCTTCAAAGCCTTCGGCCCCATGCAATTTGATGACCCCGTCGCGGGCCTGCATCGCCTCTTCGGGCGTAACGCTTACATATTGTTCCATGCGAGCGATATAAGGCAATAATCCGCACTTTGCGAGGGGGTGAATTATGCTATCGCGTCCTTATGACAGATTCCCGCATATATACCGCAGCGCTTGTAATCATCGGCGACGAGATCCTCTCTGGCCGAACACAGGACAAAAATGTCGCGCAAATTGCGCTTTGGCTCAATATTCAAGGCATTCGCTTACGCGAAGTGCGTGTGGTGGCCGATGATATGGATGCCATTATAGAGGCGGTGAACCTCTTGCGTGCGCGCAATGACTATCTGTTCACCACCGGCGGCATTGGCCCAACGCATGATGACATTACGGTTGACGCGATCGCAGCGGCGCTCGGCGTCGATGTTGTCATTCATCCAGAGGCAAGCGCCGTCCTGCACGCCTATTATGAGACACGTGGCGGCATTAACCCCGGCCGCCTGCGCATGGCGCGCGTGCCCGATGGCGCTGACCTTATTCCTAACAAGATGTCGGGCGCGCCGGGCATTCGCCATGGTAACATCTTCATCATGGCCGGCGTGCCGCATATCACCGCCGGAATGTTGGATGCCCTGACTGGTACATTGGAGGGTGGTGCGCCCTTGCTGTCACAACAAATCGGTTGCTGGGTGGCCGAAAGCGAAGTTGCCAAATTGCTGGGTGACACCGAAAAGCAGCATGAAGGTTGCCAGATCGGCAGCTACCCGTTTTTCCGCGAAGGCAAGGTCGGGGCGAACTTCGTTGTCCGGACAACAGACGCAGGCCAGCTCGCCAAATGCCTCGACGCGCTCAAGCTTGGTTTGCACGGTTTAGGCTATGATACCGTCGACGGTGGAATTTAAGCGCAGGTTCGTCAGCCCGTTCATGTGCAGTCAAGCCTTCGTTCCGTTATGGGGATTGTAATGCGCAAATTCACTCAATCGCTCGCTTTGGCAGCCCTGCTGCTGTCCACATCTGCTTACGCACAAAATGTTGCGCCCGCCGCAACGGTCGCGGCAAAGGCGGCCAAAGTTCCGTGGTTGTACGAAGGCAGCGACGTACCGGTCGACGATACTTGGACCTTTGGTGTGCTGCCCAATGGGCTGCGCTATGCGGTGAAGAAAAATGATGTGCCTGCAGGGCAGGTGTCCATCCGCGTGCGCATTGATGCCGGCGCGTTGCATGAAAATAATGACGAGCAAGGCTTTGCCCATCTGATCGAGCATTTGTCCTTCCGTGGGTCAACCTTTGTGCCCGATGGCGAGGCCAAGCGTATTTGGCAAAGGTTCGGCGTCACCTTTGGCAGCGACAGCAATGCGCAAACAACCCCGACGCAGACAGTCTACAAGCTCGACCTGCCCAATGCGACGCCTGAAAAGCTAGATGAGTCCGTCAAAATCATTTCGGGCATGATCCGCAATCCGCGTATCTCGCCCAATGCCTTGAACGCCGAACGTGCCATTGTCCTTGCGGAGCTGCGCGAAAATAGCGGCGCGCAAATGGTCTATAGCGACGCCCTGCGTCAGCACGCGTTTCAGGGGCAGCGGCTGGCAAACCGGTCGACGATTGGCACGCCTGAAACATTGCAGGCGTCCGACGCCTTGCGTTTGAGCGCATTTCATGACCGCTGGTATCGGCCCGAAAATGCAGTTGTCGTCATGGCTGGCGATATGGAACCCGCGCAACTGGCCAATCTGGTGCAGAAATATTTCAACGACTGGAAAGGGAAAGGCGCCCGCGCGCCTGAACCTGCCTTTGGCGACCCAACGCCGCAGGGCACCCCGACGCGCGTGCTGATTGAGCCAACATTGCCCACCACGGTCAGCATTGCTTACCTGCGCCCTTGGCGGAAAGTCGACGATACGATTGCGTATAATGAGCAGTTGTTGATTGACGCCCTTGCGCTTCAGATCATCAATCGCAGGCTTGAGGTGCAGGCGCGCAGTGGCGGCAATTATCTGTTCGCTGAAATCGCACAGGAAGATATTTCGCGCACCGCGGACGCGACTTTGGTGTCGATCACCCCCGTTGGCGACAAATGGGAAGCGGCAACGCGGGATGTCCGCGCTGTCATCGCCGACGCCATTGCCACGCCACCATCGGTTGCGGATATCGAGCGTGAGAAAACGCTTTTTGGAAATGCGTTGCGCACAATGCTCGATAGCTATCCGTTTGAAGCCGCCGCGAAGCAAGCGGACGATATCGTCAATGCCGTGGATATTCGGGAAACGGTAGCCGCGCCAAAAACCGTCGTTCAGGTCTATGAAGGCATGAAGGACAAATTCACGCCGCAGCGGCTGTTGGCGTCGACCCAAAAGCTTTTCGTGGCGGACGCTACACGGTTGATGCTCTCGTCGCCCGCGCCGATCGCGGACGCAGACAATCGTGCACTTGCTGCCTTAAATGCAGCCGTGTCGGCAAATACAACTGCGCGTTTATCCGAAAATGCAGTTGGCTTTGCGGCGTTGCCCAAGCTTGGTGCGCCCGGCAAGTTGGTGAGCGAACAGACAATTTCGCAGTTGCAGATGACCCGGCTTGAACTGTCGAGCGGCGTGCGGGCGTTGCTGTATCCGAACAAGGCCGAAAGCGACCAGATTCGCGTGCTCGTCCGTTTTGGTCGCGGCTACCAAGCCGTTACCCCTGACAATGGCAGCTTGCTGTGGGCAGGGCCGATCGTCTTGCCGGAAAATGGCATTGGCAAACTCAAGCGCACGGAAATTGACCAGATGGTCAATGGGCGGCGGATTGAACTCAACTTCTCCATTGATGATGATGCGTTCCAATTTGGCGGAAATACCCGGCCTGACGACCTTGCGGATCAATTGACCTTAATTGCCACAAAGATCGAGCATCCTGGTTGGGACCCGGCGCCGGTTGAACGGGCAAAGGCACTCGCGACGTCGGGTTATGCGAGTTTCGATATGTCGGCGACATCGGTGTTACAGCGTGATTTGGAATTTTTGCTGCGCAACAACGATCCACGCTGGAAAGCCGCGGCACCGGAGGATGTTGCGAAAGTCGATGCAGCCAAGTTCGAAGCATATTGGAAGCCACTGATGGCGCAGGGCCCGGTTGAGGTTCTTCTCTTTGGGGACTTTGACAAGGCAGCGGCGGTTGCGGCGTTGGAAAAAAGCTTTGGTGCTTTGTCGCCGCGCGTGCCTATGCCCGTCGCGGCAGCTGCGCGCGATGTCCGTTTCCCAGCGCCGACCGCGACCCCCATAAGGCTGACGCATCGCGGCGCGGGTGATCAGGCGGCGGCGGTGATGGCATGGCCCACCGGCGGCGGAATTGCCGGCATCAGCGAAGGACGGCAGCTGGAAACATTAGCCGCGATTTTCCGTGACCGGTTGTTTGAGAAATTCCGTGCGGAGCAGGCCGCAAGCTACAGTCCCGACATGGCGGCCAATTGGCCCGTCAATTACAGCAGCGGTGGATATTTGATGGCTTATACGCAGGTCAAACCAACCGACGTTGACCGTTTTTTTGCATTCGCGGATTCGGTTGCAGCGGATTTAATCGCCCATCCCGTGAGCGCCGATGAACTGCAGCGTGCGGTTGAGCCAACAAAGCAAGCCATTGAGCGCGCCGCGTCAGGCAACACATTTTGGCTCAACCAGCTTAAGGGGTCGACATATGATCCTGAACGCTTCGCGGCATTGGGGACGCTTTACAGTGATTATAACAGCGTGACGCCCGAGATATTACAAGCACTGGCAAAGCGCTATTTCGTCAAGGACAAGGCGTGGAAACTTGTGGTCGCGCCTCAATCGGCGAATGCAGACGCTGCAAGCTCGCGCTGACGCTCCTTTTGTCCTGACAATCCGCTTAGGCCAAAAGCGTCAAAGCACATATTTCGACAGGTCAGTGTCTTTTGCGATGCCCGATAGCTGCTTGTGCACATAGTCCGCGTCGATCACGATTACGTCACCCTTGCGGTCTTCGGCATCGAAGCTGATATCTTCCAACAGCTTTTCCATAACCGTTTGCAGCCGCCGTGCGCCGATATTCTCAACGGTTGAATTCACATCCACCGCAATGCGCGCGATGGCATCAATCGCATCGTCGCTAAATTCGAGGGAGACCTCTTCAGTCGCCAGTAACGCGGTATATTGCTGCGGCAGATTGGCGCGGGTTTCCGAAAGGATACGGACGAAATCGGCATGCTCCAATGCGCGCAGTTCGACGCGGATGGGCAAGCGACCCTGCAATTCAGGCAGCATGTCGCTTGGCTTTGAAATGTGGAATGCGCCTGATGCGATGAACAGCACATGGTCGGTTTTCATGGGGCCATATTTGGTGGCCACTGTCGTGCCTTCAATCAACGGCAGCAGATCGCGCTGGACGCCTTCACGGCTGACGGATCCACCGCGCACGTCCGACACGGCGATCTTGTCGATCTCGTCTAGGAATACGATGCCATTGGCTTCCGCATCCGCCAAAGCTGCGCGGTTGACGTCGTCTTGATCAAGGCGCTTTTCGGACTCTTCCTCGACCAGCTTGGTCCACGCGTCGGGGACCTTCATTTTGCGGCGTTTCAGATTGTCTTTGCCAAAGGCTTTGCCCATCATCTCGCCAAGGTTAATCATGCTGACATTGCCGCCCATGCCGGGAATTTCCATCGGTGTGGTTGGGCTGTCCGATACTTCAATCTCGATTTCGACATCGTCCATGTGGCGATCACGAATGCGCTGGCGAAATGCTTCGCGCGTGGCTTCGCTCGCGGTGTCGCCCGCCAACGGCTTCAGAATTCTCTCCATCGCGGCGGCTTCGGCGGCCTCGCGCACATGTTCACGGCGGCGTTCTTTCTCAAGACGGACAGCCTCTTCAGCCAAGTCACGGGCGATCTGCTCAACGTCCCGACCGACATAGCCAACTTCCGTGAACTTGGTCGCTTCGACTTTGATAAACGGTGCACCCGCAAGCTTGGCGAGGCGGCGTGATATCTCGGTCTTGCCGCAGCCCGTGGGGCCAATCATCAGTATGTTTTTGGGCGTCACTTCATCGCGTAAATCGGCGCCGAGACGCTGGCGACGCCAACGATTACGCAGCGCAACCGCGACAGCACGTTTCGCGTCGGCCTGGCCAATAATATGTTCGTCGAGAGCAGCCACAATGGCTTTGGGTGTCAGAGCGTTTTTCATTACTGCCTAGATGGGAAGTTGCTGGAACCGTTCAAGTGAGGCGCAGGTTATGCGGCGCTGCCCAATGTCTCAACGGTCAGCTGATCGTTGGTGTACACACAGATTTCTGCCGCGATTTTCATGGCGTGCCGCGCCATTTTTTCGGCATCTGCCTCATAATCCGCCAGTGCACGTGCTGCGGACAACGCGTAATTGCCGCCAGACCCAATCGCCGCGATGCCATCATTTGGTTCAAGCACATCGCCATTGCCTGTCAGGATCAATGTCACCTCTTTGTCAGCGACAATCATCATCGCTTCCAAATTGCGCAGATATTTATCGGTGCGCCAATCTTTGGCCAATTCGACCGCAGCGCGCATCAATTGACCGCGATGCTGCTCCAATTTGCGCTCAAGCCGCTCGAACAGCGTGAACGCATCGGCGGTCGCGCCGGCAAAGCCACCAATGACGGATCCGTCATGCAACTGACGAACCTTCTTGGCATTGGGCTTCATGACCGTTTGGCCCATGGACACTTGGCCATCACCAGCGATGACGACTTTGCCGTTTTTGCGCACAGACAATATGGTTGTACCGTACCAAGTGGACGGATTTCCGTGAGAGTTATTTTCCATATTTTGGATATGGGTCGATTGACGCCAAAGCGCAAGAGAGGGCTTAGGTGCTTTGAATATCTGTCAGGCGGCGTTCCCAAGCGAGCGCGTGTTGGACGATTTGGTCCAGATTGTCGTAACGCGGTTCCCAACCAAAGCGATCCTTGATCGCTTTGTTGTCAGAAATCAGCGAGTCAGGATCTCCGGCGCGTCTGCCCTCCATTTTGCGGTGCAATTTCTTGTTGGTCACGCGGTCGACAGCATCGAGGACCTGCATCACCGAATAGCCATGGCCGTATCCGCAATTGAGCGTGTGGCTCCGTTCGGGGTCGGCGATAAGTGCCTCAAGCGCGATGACGTGCGCCGCAGCGAGATCGCTGACATGGATGTAATCGCGTACGCCCGTCCCGTCTTCAGTGGCATAGTCAGTCCCGAAAACGCTCACGCTTTCCCGCTTGCCGAGGGCAGCCTCAACCGCGATTTTTAGCAAATGTGTCGCCCCGACGGTGGACTGGCCCGTGCGCGCCAGCGGATCGGCACCCGCGACGTTAAAGTAACGCAACGCGCAATAGTTGAAATCATGCGCCGCCGCGACATCACGCAACATCATTTCTGTCATCAATTTCGATGTTCCGTACGGATTGATGGGCTGTGTCGCCATATCTTCGCGCACCGGGCTGGTTTCGGGAATGCCATATGTCGCCGCGGTCGACGAAAAAATCATGTGTTTGACGCCGGATGAAATGGCCGTCTCAATCAAACTGCGGCTTTTTGCAGTATTGTTGTTGTAATATTTTAGCGGGTTCTCAACAGATTCCGGTACAACCACCGATCCAGCAAAGTGCATGATCGCATCGATATGTTCATCACGAATGATGCTTTCCACCAACTCTGAATTGCTGATGTCACCATGGAAGAATCCGGCGTCTTCAGCCACGGCCCAACGGAAACCTGTGACAAGATTATCGATAACAATAGGGTGGTGACCAGCGTCGATTAAAGCGAGCACGGCGTGGCTGCCAATATATCCAGCGCCTCCAGTCACCAACACGTTCAGCTTTTGTACCATGGTCGCATTTCCCGTTATTGCTATTGCCGACACGCCCGGAGTTCATGTCGTTTTCTAATGCTTCTCTATTTTCCGGACTGTTGCATTTTTCATTCAATACTGCGAACCATTTTGGATGGCCATGTTTCTTCAAAATCATGCTGCGGTTGGTTACGGTAACGGCGGTATTCCTTGCGCGTAGCGGTGCACCAGATGACGAGCGGTGTTTTGCCAGCGACGAACGTTTCTGAGATGATCGGGGCGATCGAAGCGGCTGCGCAGGGCGGGGCCGCCATGTATTTTGCGCCCGAAATGTCGATAATGATCAACCGAAGGCGTGACGAAGCGCGGTTGCACATATGTGAAGAGGCGCAGACCGAGTCGATCGAACGCATCGCTGAAGTTGCATTGCGCAATAAGATATGGGTTCACTTGGGATCTATTCCGGTTGTGCATGGCGCCGGGCCACAACTCGCGAACCGCAGCATCGTCATCTCGGCCAATGGCGAAATTATCGCGCGCTATGACAAAATCCATTTGTTTGACGTGGATTTGAAATCTGGTGAAAGTTGGCGCGAGTCTTCTGCCTATGCGGGCGGCGAAACCCCCGTAATCGTGGAGACGCCGTTGGGACGAATGGGATTAGCGGTTTGCTACGATATGCGTTTTCCAGACTTGTTCAGCGCTTACGCAAAAGCGGGCGTCGATATCATCACGCTGCCGTCGGCATTTACAGTGCCCACAGGCGCGGCGCACTGGCACGCGTTGCTGCGGGCACGGGCGATTGAAAGCGAATGTTTTGTGATTGCAGCAGCGCAATGCGGGGCACATGGAGATGGCCGTGAGACTTACGGGCATTCGCTTGTGGTCGATCCTTGGGGAGAGGTCGTCCTTGATATGGGAACCACCCCCGGACTCGCTTTTGTTGATTTGAATCTCGATAAGATCGCGGAAGTTCGGCGGCAAATTCCCGTGCATCAAAACCGCCGCGCAATCGGCGAACCCAGATTTTGTGAATAGAATGACCGCGAGCATTTCGGAATGAGCAGCTTTACCCTGATGAATTGGCAAGACCATTTTTGGACTTCTTTGTCCGCGGCGTCGGCATTACTGGTGCTGATTAGCAGTGTTGCGGACCGGCGGCGCCATAAACGCACTAAACTCGATCAGGTCGGTATAATGCCGTGGACCGGAATCACCGTATTTTCTGTGCTTATTACTGTATTGGCAGCTGCGTTGGCGATTAAAGGGCTTTAGGGTCAGGACCTATTAAATGCACCTAATAGGTCCTGACCCTAGCCGAGGCACGCCTCAAGGAACGGCTGGTCAAATCCGAACTGCCGCGCCTTTTCCAGAGTATAGGGACGAACGCCACCCGCGACCCATTCACCGTGGATTTTGCCGTCAGAATCTTCATCGCGATATTCAAATTTGAACAGATCCTGCGTAACAATGACGTCGCCTTCCATCCCGATTACCTCGGTAATCTGGGTGGTGCGACGTGAACCATCGCGCAAACGCTTCACCTGAACGATAAGGTCGACCGATTCCGCGATCTGTCGCGAAATGGCTTCTTTGGGTATTTTGATATCGCCCATCATGATCATGTTTTCCATACGACCCAAGCACTCGCGCGGGTTGTTGGCGTGGAGCGTACACATGGATCCATCATGACCGGTGTTCATTGCGGCGAGGAGGTCGAAACATTCCGCGCCACGAATTTCGCCCAAGATGATCCGGTCAGGGCGCATACGCAATGCGTTCTTCACAAGGTCACCGATCGTGATCGCGCCATCGCCTTCCAAGTTGGGAGGGCGCGTTTCAAGCGGGAGCCAATGCGGCTGTTGAAGACGAAGTTCGGCAGCATCTTCAATCGTCAGAACGCGCTCGCCGGGGTCAATCATTTTGGACAAAGCGTTCAGCATTGTCGTTTTGCCGGAACCCGTACCGCCTGAAATGACGATATTCATCCGGCTGGCCCCGGCAATCTTTAATGCCGTTGCCATGGGTTCGCTCATCGAACCAAAGCCCTTCAACATGTCGATTGTGATTGGCTTTTCGGAAAATTTACGAATGGAGATGGCAGTGCCGCGCAACGATAACGGCGGAACAATGACGTTCACGCGGCTACCATCTTTCAGTCGGGCGTCAGCCAAAGGTGTGGTCTGGTCGACGCGGCGACCGACTTGGTTCACGATGCGCTGCGCGATCTGGAACAAATGCTCTTCGTCACGAAACTGGATCGGCGCAATCTGCAGCTTCCCCTTTTTTTCGATATAGGTCTGCAACGGGCCATTGACCATGATATCGGTAATGTCCGGATCGCTGAGCAACTCTTCAAGCGGACCGAAGCCGAGCAGTTCGTCGACGAGCACTTTTTCCAAAGCAAATTGTTCGCGGCGGTTAAGCGTCAGCTTGAGTTCGGCCAGCACTTCAAGAATGATGGGGCGGAACTCTTCAGTCAGCTCTTCTTTATTCAGCGATGCCGCCGCTTCGGGGTCCACACGCTCCAAAAGACGCGGGAGAACCTGTTCTTTGATTTTATGTACCGACGCTTCAAATCCTTGGGGACCTTCATCGACTGGTGCCGCGTTGTTTGCACGGTCTGACAAGCGCGACATCGCTTCCTGCATGGCGGTCTGTGGACCGCCGTTGCTGCCGCCGGGTAAGTTTGCCGATTCAATGGGTGGAAATTGTTCGCCACCGCCCGTCGTTTGCGGGTACTCTGGCTGTTGCGCAATCGAGGGCCCACTGCCGGTCATGGGGCGCGCCACGCCAAATGATGAGCGCCCTACAGACAAGCCTGGTTTCTTCCCAAATGCGCTCACGTTATCCCGCTCCGATATTCTATGGACTAAGGATTTCTGGCTACCGACAAATGGTAAATAAATCGGTAACAGTTTGCTTTTGTTGGGTTGCCCGACAAAGATTTCTGCCGCTTTGCATTCCCGGAAAACACTTTTAAGGGGGGGCGCGGTAATCGAGGGAAATCCAGTGCATGCATCGTCGGCCCGATCGGGTCTTTTATATGCCGTTTGCGGCTTTGCTCTGTTGTCTTTGGGCGATGCGGTCATCAAATCGATTGCCGGTGCCTGGCCCGGTACTGCCGTGGCGGCGCTGCGCTATTCGATCGGTGCGCTGGGCTTGGGGACGTTGTTGTACCTCAAGGAAGGCAGGCAGGGATTTGCTTTGCCCATGCCCAAAGTTCAGATCCTGCGCGGATTTGCCGTGGCGATGGCAACCATCTGTTTCTTTTTGTCGATCTTCGTCATGCCCTTGGCTGAGGCTACGGCAATTGGTTTTACAAGCCCGATGATCACGGCGGTCTTGAGTGCTATTTTTCTGCACGAACGGACGAATGTGACCAAATGGATGGCGACATTTATTGCGTTTGGCGGCGTTCTACTCATCATGCGGCCCAATGTTGCCGAACTGGGTTGGGTTGCTTTGTTGCCGCTCGCAGCGGCCATGTCGATGGCGCTTTTGATGATTGGTAATCGCGCCGTCGCTGGCGCAGGGACACCGATTTTGATGCAATTTCTGGTCGCGTCGCTTGCGGTGCCATTCATCCTGACCGCAGCGATTTTGGGTCATTTTTCGGGCGTTGCGACATTGCATATCAGCATGCCGGACTGGACCATCGTGGCGCGCTGTGCCGTCGTTGCGGTCACCGCTAGCTTTGCGCACTGGCTGATTTTTATGGCAACAACCCGTGCGTCGGCGGCGGACATCGCGCCGATGACATATGTCCAGTTGTTGATGGCCCTCGCGCTCGGCATATTGGTTTTTGGCGATTGGCCAGACATGACATCGCTTGCCGGGTCCGCGATCATTATCGCCAGCGGCCTTCTGTTGTGGCGCAAGTCGCGCGCATAGTTCCACCGCAATCGCCTGCAATATGGGTGCCAATAGCGTCGCTGCAAATTAGGAAAAGACTTGGCCAAAACGGGCTGCTATCGCTCCGCCATGTCAGACCAAAAGCATCTCTATCTCGTCGATGGCTCCGCCTATATTTTCCGGGCCTATCACCGGCTGCCCCCGCTCACCAACAAACATGGCGAGCCGGTCGGTGCGGTATATGGCTATACGACCATGCTGTGGAAGCTGGCGGACGACCTCAATCAAGCGGATGGTCCAACACATATGGCTGTTGTCCTCGATAAATCGAGCCAGTCATTCCGCAACCGTATCTACGACCAATATAAGGCGCACAGACCCGATCCGCCTGAGGATTTAAGACCACAATTCCCGATGATCCGGGATGCGACACGGGCATTCTCTTTGCCGTTGGTGGAAGAGGATGATGTCGAGGCCGATGACATGATCGCAAGCTATGCGCGCGCCGCTTGCGCCGCCGGCTGGCATGTAACCATCGTCAGCAGCGACAAGGACCTGATGCAGTTGGTGGAACCGTGCATCGACATGTTCGACACGATGAAAAACGAACGCATTCGCGCCGAGGAAGTATACGAAAAATTTGGTGTTGAACCCGAACGCGTTGGCGATGTGCTGGCGCTGATGGGCGATAGCGTCGACAATGTGCCGGGTGTCCCCGGCGTCGGGCCAAAGACGGCGACGAAGCTTATTCAGGAATTTGGTGACCTCGAAAGCGTCTTGGCCGCTGCAGCTTCCATGAAGCCCTCCAAAATGCGCGATAATTTGATTGAGCATGCGGACAAGGCGCGTCTGTCAAAAGTGCTGGTGACTTTGAAAGAAGATTGCCCGCTGCCCATCGCGATTGAAGACATGGTGTTGGGGACAATCCCCGAAGAGCCGCTCGCCGCATTTTTGGAGCATCACGGGTTCAACTCGCTTTTGAAGCGTATCGGCCATGTCGCAAATACCGCTGCCGCCAATAAGGCGATTGCAGGCAACCCCAAGGCCGCAAGCAAGGGCGACGCCCCGATATCCGCGCCCACAGCGGGGGCAGCAGCTTTGCCGCCCGCCATGCCCAAAATTGATGTGTCGACATATGAATGCGTCACGGATGTCGCTCGGCTGGACCATTGGATTTCCCGCGCCCGTGAAACAGGAACTTTGGGTTTCGACACCGAAACAGACAGCTTGCAAGCGGCGAGCGCCAATCTTGTGGGCTTCAGCCTGGCGGTCGCACCGGGGGAGGCATGTTATGTCCCGTTGGCACATGGCGGCACCGATATGTTCGCGGAAAAGCCTGTTCAGATAGAAATGAACATAGCTTTGCAACGGTTGCGCCCGCTGCTCAGCGATCCCAGCGTGCTGAAAATTGGCCAAAATCTGAAATATGACATGTCGGTATTGGCGCGGCACGATGTGCACATAACGCCCTATGATGACACGATGGTCATGAGCTTTGCCTTGGATGCGGGTCGTCAACTGCATGGCATGGATGAACTCGCCAAAACGCATTTGGGGCATGAATGCATCTCTTATAAAAGCGTCACCGGAACGGGCAAAAGCCAGATTGGTTTTGCCGCCGTCCCGCTGTCGGACGCGACCTGCTATGCGGCGGAAGATGCCGATGTAACCCTGCGGTTGTGGCATCACCTAAAGTTACGGATGAGCCCTGAAAAGGCGACCAGCGTCTATGAACTGGTAGACCGCCCGCTCGTGCCCGTCCTGTCGCAGATGGAATGCTTAGGCATTAAAGTCGACCGGGCGGTGCTGGCGCGGTTATCATCCGAGTTCGCGGCGCAAATGGAACGGCTCGAAAAGGAAATTCATGGCCTCGCCGGACAGCCGTTTACGATCGGCAGCCCACAGCAGCTTGGCGAAATCCTGTTTGGAAAAATGGGATATAAGGGCGGTAAAAAGGGCAAGTCGGGGCAATATTCGACTGATGTAACCGTGCTGGAGGATCTGGCGGGGCAGGGCATCGATATCGCACGCAAGGTTCTCGATTGGCGGCAACTGGCGAAGCTGAAATCAACCTATACCGACAGCCTGCAACAGCAGATTGACCCGAAAACCGGCCGTGTGCACACAAGCTACAGCCTTGTTGGCGCGCAAACCGGGCGGCTGTCATCGACCGATCCGAACTTGCAGAATATCCCCATTCGTACCGAAACCGGTCGCCAGATCCGGGACGCTTTTGTCGCCGAACCCGGCAATGTGATCCTATCTGCCGACTATAGCCAAATCGAGCTGCGGCTTGCGGCGCATTTTGCGGATGTGGAACCCTTGCGCGATGCCTTTGAAAAGGGCGAAGACATTCATGCGCGCACGGCATTGGAACTGTTCGGCGAAGTAAACCGCGACACGCGTGGCCGTGCCAAGACGATCAACTTTTCCATTCTATATGGCATTTCCCGATGGGGTCTTTCAAAGCGTTTGGAATCGACCGCCGACGAAGCGCAGGCGCTTATCGACGCCTATTTCCAACGTTTCCCAGGCATTTCGAATTATATTCAGGAAACCATGGCGACAGTCCGCGAATGCGGGCACTCGACGACGTTGTTTGGCCGGAAAACATGGTTCCCACGCATATCGTCGCCCAATCAGGCAGAACGGCAGGGCAGTGAACGTGCTGCGATCAATGCGCCGATTCAGGGTACAAGCGCTGACATCATCAAACGCGCGATGGTGCAAATGGGGCCGGTGTTGAAAGCCGCTGGCTTAGGCCATGTGAAGATGCTGCTTCAGGTGCATGACGAACTTGTGTTCGAACTGCCCGAGGCGGATGTCGCCGCGGCAAGCGACGTCATCCGCGCGATTATGGCAGGCGCGGCCGAACCTTTGGTAAAGCTCACAGTCCCGCTCGGTATCGAAATCGGGACGGGGCCAAGCTGGGGCGCCGCGCACTAAGGCACCGTCACCCTGTGCCTTCAGCTTTTGTCGTCTTCCTCTTGCTCAAAGGTGACGGCAACGTCGGCATTGGCCGACAACCGAACTGTGCCGTCTTCAACCATGGCGACCAGTCCGCCATCGATATAATGATGGTGCCCTTTATGGCTGCCCTGGCCGGAGTCCTTCTTGGTCAGCTTGATGCGGTTGCCATCAATGCCGTCGACAGTGCCAACATGGACGCCATCGGCCCCGATAACTTCGGCATGTTCTTTGATCTGCGATAGGTCGGCCATGCGTAACTCCTTTTGATTGAGCTAAGCTAACGCGCGAAAACAGTTTTGGGTTCCGGTTGCACGCGACCGGCATCATTCCGGCACGAACAGAGATTCAATCAGCGTCCGCTGGATGAAATGGCAGTGACACCAGCGAAGGGCTGGGCGGTTAAGCCCGTTCAGCCGCGATTGCGGGTTTGCACATATGTACCGAGCAAGCGGACCGAGTTGCAATGAAAGCGCAGCTCATCCAGCGCGCGGTCGACGGCGGGGTCACCCGGCGCGCCTTCGATATCCGCAAAAAATTCGGTCGCGGCAAAGCTTGCGCCATTTTGATAGCTTTCCAGCTTCGTCATATTGACGCCATTGGTCGCAAAACCGCCCATCGCCTTGTATAAAGCTGCAGGGACGTTCTTCACTTCAAAGATGAGCGTTGTCATCAATGTGCCCGTCACCCCGGTGTTGCTAACGGGTTCACGCGACAACACGACAAACCGCGTCGTATTGCTCGCATCATCCTGAACCCCGTCGTTGATCGGGACAAGGCCATATAGCTCTGCAGCGATTGGCGGCGCTATGGCGGCGGCCGACGTGTCATCATTGGCCGCAACAAAAGCCGCCGCAGCGGCCGTGTCTGCATAAGCAACGGGAATGATACCGTGCGAACGCAGATAATGGCGGCATTGGCCAAGCGCCTGCGGGTGGCTCATGGCTGTTTTCAATTCCGCATCGGCGGATTTCGCCATTAGGCAGTGGCGGATCGGCATGAAATGTTCGGCGATGATGCTAAGGCCAGATTCCGGCAGAAGAAAATGGATGTCGGCCACGCGGCCGTGCAGTGAATTCTCAATCGGAATAATCGCCCTGGCCGCAGACCCGTCTTTGACGGCGTCAATGGCATCTTCGAACGAGAAACAGGGCAGGGGCAAGCAATCCGCATCATATTCCAACGCGGCAAGATGGGAATTCGCGCCGGGCGCACCTTGAAAGGCAATCGCTTTTGCAGGCTGTTCATGCGCAGCTAAAGCCATGGTTCTGACAAGAGCGAGTGCGGGTGCGGGGTAACTGTTCATATGGCTATCGCGATAGGATAGCCAAACTTATCCGGCAAGTCTGGAATTGGACACTTGCACGGCCTTACTGACACTATTAGAGGGGCTTGAGAATCCGGCAGTCAGACCGACGCCGGCTTAAAACCGCATTTCAGGGCTGATAACCAATGGATGATCGTAGTAACACAATTGCAGGCTGGGTTTTGGCAGGCGGCATCGTCGCGCTCGGACTAAGCATCGTATCGGGCATGTACTTCCACGGTGAAGCGCCTGAAAAAGAAGGTTTTGCAGTTGCAGCGGAAGCTGGCGGCGAAGCTGGTGGTGCTGCGGCTGTGCCGATTGCAACATTGCTTGCCACTGCGGATATTGCAAAGGGCGAAGCGGTTTTCAAAAAATGCGCAGCTTGCCACACCATTGCGCAAGGCGGACCAAATGGAATTGGCCCAAATTTGTGGGCTGCGATGGGTAAACCGCACGGCCATGTTGCAGGCTTTTCCTATTCGGACGCGCTGAAAAGCGTTCCCGGCAACTGGGACTTTGAAGGCATGGACAAGTGGCTTGCCAACCCTAAGAAATATGCGCCCGGCACGAAGATGACTTTCGCTGGCTTGGGTAACCCCGAAGAACGCGCAAATTTGATCGCGTATCTCAATGCGCAGGGTTCAAACCTGCCGTTGCCACCGCCACCAGCAGCCGACGCCGCAGCACCTGCGGCTGATGCAGCAACCGGTGAAGCAGCTGCTGCGCCAGCGGCTGATGCAGCAGCGCCAGCGGCACCTGCTGCAAAGTAATTATATCAAATCAGTTTGAGACTTCGTAGAAATCGCAGATAGCATTCCATGCTTCTTCTGCGGTTTCTACAAACTGGAAAAGTTCCAGATCACGTGGGCTGATGACGCCCTCGAGCATTAGCTCCTCAAAATTCACAACACGGTTCCAGAATGCGCGGCCAAATAGCAGGATCGGCATCTTTTTGATCTTGCCGGTTTGGACAAGCGTGAGCAGTTCGAAAAATTCGTCGAACGTACCAAAGCCACCGGGGAACACCGCCACGGCACGTGCGCGCAGCAAGAAGTGCATTTTGCGCAACGCGAAATAGTGGAACTGGAAACTCAATCGCGGCGTCACAAACAGATTTGGCGCCTGTTCATGCGGAAGCACGATATTTAGACCAACCGATTCCGCGCCAACGTCATGCGCGCCGCGGTTGGCGGCTTCCATGATGGATGGGCCACCGCCCGAACATACGACGAAGTGGCGTCGCCCTTCTTCGTCCGTCACATTGGCCTGTCCTGCCAGCTGCGCAAGATGACGGGATTCGTCGTAGAAACGCGCCTTTTCCTTCATGCGCTCGGCAATGATTTTCGACCGCTCGTCGGTTGCCGCCGCGATCAAGGCATCTGCACCATCGGCTTCGGGAATGCGTGCAGAGCCGTAGATGACCAACATCGATCCGATGTTGGCTTCGTCCAGCAGCATTTCGGTTTTAAGCAGTTCCAGCTGGAAACGGACGGGGCGTAAATCCTCACGCAACAGGAAGTCGGTGTCCTGAAATGCGAGCCGGTATGACTTGCTTTGCGTTTGCGGGGTGGAGAGTTGCTGTTCAGCAAAGTCGGCTTCTTGTTGTGCCTTGTAGAAGCGGCGATCGTTAATTTTTGTGTCTGTCATTACCCTGTATATAGGGTGCAAGGGCGTGTTCTGCCACCCCTCATCGGCAAAAGCCCCTCATCGACAAAAGGATGTCCCGTTGCGCATCGATCGGGCCATGTCCAAGTGAAAATGGTTGGCATGCGCAGCGTTATAATCGGGGCCAAGCACAGTGCCGAACCGTTTGCAGGCGGACTGGTGCAGGCGGCGCAGGAAAGCGCGTTCTTCGCTGGATCCGTTCCAGCCTGAGAGCACGGACACGCGGCGGCCATCGCGCAAAACGAACGCGGAGACATCGACGGCATTGGCAAAGGCATGTTCGGATAATTTGCCGGAACGCATCCCATAGATGTTCCGGCAATTGAATGTGCCCATTGTCTCGATGCGGACGACCTCAGCGCCCAAATACTGCTTGGCGGCGGGACGCACGGCATAGCGTGCCCAATCGGTAAAATTGGCGGCCAGCGGGCAAGTCATCGCCCCCAAATTGGTTGTTGCCGTTCCGAAATCCATGAGCTTGATCGTGTCGATCGTGCGGCACCCGCCGTCAAAGCTTTTGTTGGGCAAGCCGGCAAAGCGGACTGACTTTTTTTTCAAACTTGCCATGCACTGCCGCGTATTTTTCGTTGTGGCGTTTGCACCCGTGCGTTGCGTTTTCGGGGCCTCACGCGCGCTACAAGACGCCAACAATAGCGCGCTCGCGACAAGCAGAATTCTTGGAGCAGTGACGACGGCCATGTACGATGTAATAGCGAAATCTAAGCGGGGTGCAGCCCCAAATCGACCAAATGGAAGCCGTATCGCAGTAAAGGCGTGGATAATGATACCATTTCTGCGTTGCGCACAGTGGCTGGCGCGATTATCGCGGATGCATGTTGCGAATCATTCTTAATAAGAAGTGGGTGTTTTGGATATTGCTGTCTTTGCCAGCGATATTGATGATGCGCAGCTTCTATGCGGGTGACCGCATCGCGATGGATATGCTGCATCCAACCGGTGAATGGTCTGCGCGTTTTATGATTGTCGCGATGGTTTTAAGTCCATTGTTGTCATTGCTGGGGCCACGCCCGTGGCTCAGCTGGTTGATCCAGCGCCGCCGTGCGCTGGGTGTCGCTGCGTTCGCTTATGCCGTGCTCCATTTGGCTTTCTACCTCATCGACATGGGCAATATTGACGACATCATTGCCGAATTTCTGGCGCTGGGTATCTGGACGGGATGGGCGGCCATGCTGTTATTTGTCCCGCTTGCGCTGACGAGCAATGACGCATCGATGCGCGCGCTGAAAGCGGGATGGAAGCGGCTGCAACGCCTTGTATATCCCGCTGCCGTGCTTGTTCTGGTACACTGGATATTCATCCACAATAATCTAGGTCCAGCGCTCGTTCATTTCGCCCCATTGGCCTTGCTCGTGGCGGCACGCTTTTTTCTTCCCCGTAAATCTGCATTTAAAGGAGCATGAATATGCGTTTATTGACTTCACTTTCACTCGCCGCAGCGACCGCAATTGCTTTTGCATCGGTGCCTGCATCGGCAACCGGCGTTATCACCTGTAAGGCTGGACCGGTTTCGGGTTGGAAAAGCCAACAGGCACTTACCGATAAACTTACCAAGGAAGGCTGGACCGTCCGCAAGGCAAAGGTTGATGGTGGTTGTTATGAAGTGTACGGCACAACGCCAGAAGGCGACCGTGTCGAAGCCTATTTCCACCCTGTAACGCTCGAGAAATTATACGTTGGTCGCCGCGGCGAAGTTTTGTTTCGTAAGGCCGGTTACTGATCACATTTTGCGATAGTCATTGACAAAGCCGGGGCTGCGCTTAAACGCGGCTCCGGGCCACGCGGTCCCAACGCCGCGCTGCTCTCTGCAAGGAGAAGCTTACATGACTATAGTACCCCCCGCCGTTAAACCGGCGCGTCCATATTTTTCTTCCGGTCCCTGTGCGAAACCGCCAGGTTGGAGTCCCGAAAAACTTCAAACCGAATCGCTTGGCCGTTCGCATCGTGCGAAAATCGGCAAAACGCGCCTTCAACTGGCGATCGATCTGATGCGCGAAGTGCTTCAGGTCCCTGACACGCATCGCATTGGTATCGTCCCCGGTTCGGATACCGGCGCAATCGAAATGGCGATGTGGACCATGCTTGGCGCGCGCCCTGTCACGATGATGGCGTGGGAAAGCTTTGGTGAGGGCTGGGTCACAGACGTCAATAAGCAGCTCAAGTTGAATGCGACCGTCATGAACGCGCCCTATGGCGAAATTCCTGACCTGAGCGCGGTAGATTTTTCCAACGACGTGGTTTTCACATGGAACGGCACGACTTCAGGTGCGCGTGTTCCAAATGGTGACTGGATTGCCGACGACCGTGAAGGATTGACCTTCAACGATGCGACGTCGGCGGTGTTTGCCTATGATATGCCATGGGACAAGCTGGATGTCACAACGTTCAGCTGGCAAAAAGTACTCGGCGGTGAAGGGGCACATGGCGTGCTCATTCTCGGACCGCGCGCTGTTGAACGGCTTGAAAATTACACCCCGGCATGGCCGCTTCCCAAAGTTTTCCGCTTGATGTCGAAAGGCGCACTCGCCGAAGGCATTTTCAAAGGCGAGACGATTAACACGCCATCGATGCTTGCGGTGGAAGATGTGATCTTCGCGCTTGAGTGGGCGAAGACCATTGGCGGTTTGCAGGGCCTTATGGACCGCAGCAACGCCAATGCCGCTGCGCTCGCAAAAATCGTTGAGACACGTGACTATCTCGGCTTTCTTGCCGCTGATCCTGCTATTCGGTCAACGACGTCGGTGTGCTTGACCGTTGAGGGCGCGGACGAAGCCATGATTAAAAAAATGGCGTCACTGCTTGAGGCGGAAGATGCGGCTTATGACATCGCCGGATATCGCGATGCCCCTGCGGGCCTTCGTATTTGGTGCGGCGCCACTGTCGATACCGCAGATGTTGAAGCGCTCGGCCCTTGGCTCGATTGGGCTTATAAGAAAGCCAAAGCTTAAATCCCACCCGTGCCATTCCCGCGCATGCGGGAATCCGGGCACGTACATATCCGCGCAAGCCGACATTTCAGTCCATCGATCCCCGATCAGTCGGGGATGACGACAAAAGACATATAGGAATTTCAACATGACCAAACCACGCGTACTTATTTCCGACAAAATGGATCCCAACGCAGCGAAGATTTTCGCTGAACGCGGCTGTGACGTTGATGTCATTACCGACAAAAGCCCTGAAGAGCTCGCCGCCATCATCGGCGATTATGATGGCCTTGCCATTCGCAGCTCAACCAAGGTCACGAAAGCCATCCTCGACGCCGCCACCAACCTTAAGGTGATTGGCCGTGCCGGTATCGGCGTCGACAATGTGGATATCCCGAACGCTTCGGCAAAGGGCGTTGTCGTTATGAACACGCCGTTCGGTAACTCGATCACCACTGCTGAACATGCGATTGCATTGATGTTCGCACTGGCACGCCAATTGCCAGAAGCAAATGCGCAGACACAAGCTGGCCTCTGGCCGAAAAACGGCTTCATGGGCGTTGAAGTCACCGGCAAGACGCTTGGCCTGATCGGCGCAGGGAATATCGGTTCCATCGTCGCAAGCCGCGCGCTGGGCCTGCGTATGAAGGTCGTTGCGTTTGACCCGTTCCTGACGGCGGAACGCGCCATTGAAATGGGCGTGGAAAAGGCGGACTTGGACACGCTGCTGGCCAAGGCTGATTTCATCACCTTGCACACGCCGCTGACCGATCAGACGCGCAATATCCTGTCCAAAGAAAATCTGGCGAAAACCAAAAAGGGTGTGCGCATCATCAACTGCGCGCGCGGCGGCCTGGTCGATGAAGCCGCGTTGAAAGAAGCGTTGGACAGCGGCCAAGTTGGCGGAGCTGCATTAGACGTGTTCGCAACGGAGCCTGCGAAGGAATCGCCATTGTTTGGCACACCAAACTTCATCTGCACCCCGCATTTGGGTGCATCAACCAACGAAGCGCAGGTCAATGTTGCGCTGCAAGTTGCGGAACAGATGGCGGATTATCTCGTCAATGGCGGCGTGACCAATGCGCTCAACATGCCCAGCCTGTCTGCAGAAGAAGCACCCAAGTTAAAGCCATATATGACCTTGGCGCAAAAGCTGGGTTCGCTGGTTGGCCAGCTTGCGCATGACAATCTCGATAATATCGCGATTGAAGTTGAAGGCGCTGCAGCCGAATTGAACATCAAGCCCATTACCGCAGCTGTCCTCTCCGGCTTCATGCGGCGTTTTTCGGACGCGGTTAACATGGTCAACGCACCGTTTTTGGCAAAAGAACGCGGATTTGATATCCGTGAAGTCCGCCATGACAAGGCGGGTGCCTATCACACATTGGTGCGTGTCACGGTGAACACCGCGCAAGGCCCACGTTCGGTTGCAGGCACATTGTTCGCCAACAGCGAAGCGCGGCTTGTCGAGATTTTCGGCATTAGCCTCGAAGCTGAGCTCGAAGGCAGCATGCTGTATATCGTAAACGAAGATGCACCGGGCTTCATTGGCCGTGTCGGTACGACATTGGGCGAAGCTGGCTTGAATATCGGCACGTTCCATTTGGGCCGCCGAAGTGCAGGCGGCGAGGCGGTTCTGCTGTTGTCGATGGATGCAGCGATTCCAGAGGCTGTTCTTAAGCAGTTGGCGTCGCTTCCAGGCGTAAAGACAGTAAAGGCGCTTAAGTTCTAAGCGGGGCTTCCCCGCCAGAACTTTTCGCGTAAAGAACGCGCATGAAGATTCCGCCCGACTTGCTGCCTGAAGGCTTCCGCGACCGACTTCCTCCCCAAGCGGAGGTTGCGGCGCGGGTGTCGCGTGCCATGATCGATGTGCTGACACGCTATGGCTATGCCAGAGTGGCGCCAGCCATTGCTGAATTTGAAAGCGCGCTTGCCGAACGCAGTGGCGGCGCGGCGCGGAATCAGCATTTGCGTTTTACCGATCCCGTTTCCGGGCATACGCTCGCCTTACGTGGCGATATAACCGTGCAGGTCGGGCGCATTGCGACAACGCGGATGCAAGAATCCCCTCGGCCGCTGCGCTTGTGCTATCATGGTCAGGTTCTGCGCCTGAAGGCAAAGCAACTGCGTCCAGAGCGTGAATTGACGCAGCTGGGCGCGGAATTGATCGGCAATGACAGCGTTGCTGCGGCGTGCGAAATTGTCGGCGTCGCCATCGATGCGCTGGAGGCCGCAGGCGTTAAAGACATCACCATTGATTTTACGCTCCCTGACTTGGTCGAAAGGCTTGCTGAAAAAGCGTTGCCTTTGGCTCCCGATAAAATTGATGCCGTGCGTTCCGAACTCGATATGAAGGATGCTGGTGGCCTGAGCGTGTTGGGCGCGGATGCCTATCTGCCATTGCTCGCGGCTACGGGGCCATTTGACGGGGCGGTTGAAAAATTGCGGGCGATTGATGCTGGCGGTGCACTTGCGTCGCGAATCCAGGCGCTTGAAAGCATCGCCGCAACGGTCGCTGGCCGTGCCAATGTGACGCTTGATCCAACCGAACGCCATGGCTTCGAATATCAAAGCTGGTTCGGCTTCACGATCTTCGCGAAAGGCTATAGCGCGGCGCTCGGTCGTGGCGGCACTTATTATATCGACCGCGCCGATGGTCCATCCGAAGCCGCAACTGGCTTTTCGTTGTATCCCGATCCGTTGATTGACTTGGCCGAAGAAAGCAATGTGCAGCGCCTGTTCCTGCCGCTGGGCACCGATGCAGCCACCGGCGCGAAATTGCGTGGCGAAGGTTGGGTTACGGTCGCTGCGTTGGACGAAAATGACAGCGCCGCCGTGCTGGGCTGCACCCATATATGGGCAAACGGGCAGGCGGTTATAGTCTGAAATCGTCCATCACGTTGCTTTAGGGTGGACGCAGCGCAATCATAATCATAACGGAGCACATGGCGAATCCCTTCGCAGGAAAAAGCTCCTGCGCAGAAAAAGGCCCCAGAGCTATCTGGCTTTGACAGGGAATATCTGATGGCAAATGTAACCGTAATTGGCGCTCAATGGGGCGACGAGGGTAAAGGTAAGATTGTCGACTGGTTGGCGGAACGCGCCGACGCAGTGGTCCGTTTTCAGGGCGGACATAATGCGGGCCACACTTTGGTGGTCGGCGAAAATGTATATAAATTGTCGCTGCTGCCGTCGGGTATCGTGACGGGCACGCTGTCGATTATCGGAAACGGCGTTGTTCTGGACCCATGGGCGTTGCGCGACGAAATGACGAAGCTGCGCGGGCAGGGCGTTTCAATTACAACAGAAAACTTCGCGCTTGCCGACAATTGCGCACTGATTCTGCCCATTCATCGTGATTTGGATGGCTTGCGTGAAGCCGCTGCCGGTTCGGGCAAGATTGGCACGACGGGTCGCGGTATTGGCCCTGCTTATGAAGATAAGGTCGGCCGCCGCGCCATTCGCGTGTGCGATCTTGCACATTTGGATGCGCTTGATGCGCAATTGGACCGTTTGTGCGCGCACCATGATGCGCTGCGCGCCGGCTTTGGCGAACCGCCCGTAGACCGTGCCCGCCTGATCGCTGACCTGAAGGAAATTGCGCCATTCGTTCTCGAATATGCGCAGCCAGTGTGGAAACGGTTGAACCAAGTACGCAAGGCAGGCGCGCGGATATTGTTTGAAGGCGCGCAGGGCGTTTTGCTGGATGTCGACCATGGCACCTATCCATTTGTGACATCGTCGAACACGGTTTCGGGCACCGCCGCGGCTGGCTCGGGTCTTGGCCCAAGTGCGGCTGGTTTTGTCCTTGGTATTGTGAAGGCATATACCACACGCGTTGGTTCGGGGCCTTTCCCCACCGAGTTGGAAGATGAAACGGGCCAGCGACTGGGCGAACGTGGTCATGAATTTGGAACCGTGACCGGCAGAAAACGCCGTTGTGGCTGGTTCGATGCCGTAATCGTGCGTCAAAGCTGTGCGGTGTCCGGTGTCACGGGAATTGCGCTGACGAAGTTGGATGTCTTGGACGGTTTCGACACGATCAAAATCTGCACGGGCTACCGCCTGAACGGCAAGGTATATGATTATCTGCCCGCGCACGCCGCAGAACAAGCCGCAGTCGAGCCGATTTACGAAGAAATGCCCGGTTGGCAGGAAACGACCGCCGGCGCGCGCAGCTGGGCTGACCTTCCTGCACAGGCGATTAAATATATCACCCGCGTTCAGGAACTGATCGAAACGCCCGTTGCCTTGGTATCGACATCTCCACAGCGTGAAGACACGATCTTGGTCCGCGATCCGTTTGCGGACTAACCGCTTTTCAACTCTGCGTTCAGCCGCAAGCTAGCGCGCCAGAAGAAGAAAGCGGGGATCAGCCCAAGCCAGGCTGCACCATACAGCACCCAGCGGACGCTCTCGTCGCCGGCCATGGGTTGCAGCCAATCGGACAGCATGCCGAACAGCAATGGGCCCATGCCAAGCCCGATGAGATTTTGTCCAAAGACGACAAGCGATGCGGCAATGGCGCGCGCCTCTGGCCGGACAAGGCCTTGGACGCATCCATAAGCAGGGCCGTAATAAGCCGAATTCAATATGGTCGGCAGAATGAGCAGGGCGACGGCAATCCGCCAATCTTCGGCCCAATATCCAGCAAACAAAATCGGTGCGGCTATTGCCATGCCGATGGCGGGCAGGGTCAAGATATGCCGCTTGTCACGCTTGCCAAAAACATCGGCCATTTTCCCGCCGAGCCATGTGCCGATGATGCCGGAAATGCCAAGCGCGACTGCCATAGCAAGCCCCGCCTCGGTCGTTGATAGGCCGTGGGACCGGATGAAGAAGCTGATCGTCCACAGACCTTTGCCGTAGCTGAGGAAGGCGGTGAATGATGCGGCGATAAAGACGTACAAATAGGCCTTGGATGCAAAGACTTCACGCACCGCATCTTTAATCGACAGTTTTGCCTTCACGGGCGAGTCCGCGGTGTTGAAGTGTGCGCTATCGGCGCATCGCCGTGGATCGCGGATGATCAATGGCAGTAGAAACGCCAGCAATATCCCCGGCGTACCAACCAGCATCAGCGCGATGCGCCAGCCATATTGGTCGTTGACGATCCCGCCAATGATCAGGCCAAGCAGTCCACCAATCGGGATGCCCAACCCAAAAAAGGCGATAGCTGACGACCGTTTTTCGGGTGGCACGCTGTCTGCGATCAGCGAGTGTGCAGCGGGCGTGCAGCCAGCTTCGCCGATACCCACGCCGATCCGGGCAAGCGCAAGTTGCGCGAAGTTTTGGGCAAAACCGCATATCGCTGTCATCCCGGACCACACCGCGAGGCATATTGAAATCAGCCAAACCCGGTTGGTCTTTGCATTATCCGCATAGCGGGCGATTGGTATGCCGAGCACAGCATAAAAAACCGCGAAAGCAGGGCCAGCGAGCAAACCGAGCTGTGTATCGCTCAGCCCAAGCTCGCCCTTGATAGGTTCGGCCAGAATATTGACAATCTGACGGTCCAGAAAGTTCAGAATGTACACGAGCAGAAGTGCGAACAGCATTATCTTGGGATTGGTGATCGCCAACCCACCGCTGCGCACAGCCGCTCGATCGTTCATTCCGTTTCTCCTTCTCCAATGCGCAGTTATTCAACTATTTTCGGGATTGTAAAGCATCAGCGACATAATGATGTCGGCAATCGATTGTCCCAACATCGCAAAGGGTGCGGAAAATCGGGCAGTCTGAAAAATGCGTGATTGACTGTTGGCGGCACAGCGTCATTGGAGGACCATATGACCACGCGTGAAACCACGGCTTTCTTGGCCCTCGACGATCTTGATCTCACATTGTCGTTGAGCGACCGATTTATGGTCATGGCTTATGGCGCCATCCAATGGCCATGGTTGCTGCGCAGCCTCGATGGGGGCCGCAAGAAGGACAAGGCGAAACTGCTCGCTTATCTTGATTTGCCGCAGGATGCGTTGCCCAATTTGGGCAGCTGGAAAGCAGATACGCATTTTTTGTGGCACATCGTTTCTGCAATCGAAGAAATGCGCCCGCAACAGGTGGTTGAGCTGGGTTGCGGGGCATCCACTTTCGTCGCGGCGCGGGCACTGCAGCTATTTGGTGGCGGAAAAATTGTCAGCTTTGACCAGCACGGGGATTTTGCGTCGACGACGCAGGATTGGATCCGTGACAACAATATGGATGTAGACATCCGTCATGCACCCTTGGGACCGCCACCGGCTGGCTGGCCGGGCCATTGGTATCAACTGAGCGATGTGCCGGCTGAAATCGATCTGCTGATCGTCGACGGGCCGCCATGGGCCATTCATCCGCATGTGCGCGGTGCGGCGGCGAGCCTATTTTCGCATTTGCGGTCCGGTGGCCGTGTGCTGCTGGACGATGCCGCGCGCCCCGGCGAGCGTGTCGTCGCCCGCCGGTGGCGCAAAGAGCATCATGATATGGACTTCACGCTCGATAGCCAAGGCGCCAAAGGCACCTTGCTGGGGCACAAGCACCCCGCTTAAAGCTTCGTTTTTCGCTTGTCAGTCACCATGTCGCTGGCAAGGTCCAGCCCGGCTTTGCCGTGCGCTGCCGTATGTGTAGGCGCATGCAATGGCTCGACAAACTCGGGCTCTTCGACCTCAAGCATGCCTTCCCATTTGGTGATGACGGACGTTGCCACGGCGTTACCAACGACGTTGGTTGCGGTCCGGCCCATGTCGAGGAACTGGTCGATCGCGAGGATCAAGGCAACACCTTCGACAGGCAAGTCGAACATCGCCAGCGTGCCGGTAATGACCACCAACGATGCGCGGGGCACAGCGGCCACGCCCTTTGATGAAATCATGAGCGTCAGGAGGATCAGGATCTGCGTTCCGATCGGCAAATCAATGCCGTACGCTTGCGCGATGAAGATGGTCGCGAAGCTCATATACATCATCGAACCATCAAGGTTGAAGCTGTAGCCCAATGGCAGCATGAAGCCCGAGATCCGGCGCGGGACGCCGAAACGATCAAGCTGTTCAAACAATTTCGGCAAAGCCGCTTCGCTGGACGCGGTCGAAAATGCGATGAGCATCGGCTCGCGGATATAGCGGATGAGTGTCCAAATGCGTCGGCCGAGGAAAATCGCACCAAGCGACAAAAGGATCGTCCACAACAATGCGAGCGACAGGTAGAATTCACCCACGAGCTCAAGATAGGTCAGCAAAATCGCTAGGCCGCTCTTGGAAACCACGGCAGCCAGTGCGCCAAAAACCGCAACAGGCGCATAACGCATCACATAATGCGTGATTTGTAGCATCATTTCAGCAAGGGCTTCTGCGCCACGAACGAGCGGTGCACCTTTTTCGCCCAGAGCGGACAAAGCTATGCCAGCGAACAATGCGAACACCAAAATTTGCAAAATATTGTTCGTCGCCATCGCTTCGAACGCATTTTTTGGGAAAATCGACAGGATGAAATCCCAGAAGTCGAGTTTTTTGACCTCGCCAATCGTGGCAGCGGCATTGGTGATGGTATCGACCGGCGCACCGATGCCTGGCTGGAGCAGGTTCACCATCAACAGTCCAAGGCCAATCGAGATGAAGCTGGCGACGACGAACCACGAGATGGCGCGAAACCCAATTCGGCCCAGCGCACTGCTGTCACCCATGTGCGCAATACCGACGACGATGGTCGACAGGATCAGCGGCGCGACCAAAAGCTTGATGAGATTAAGGAAAATATCCGAAAGCAGTTTGAACGTCTTGGTGAGATATTCGAACTGCATACTGTCCTGCGCGAAACTGACATGGACCGTGTAACCCACGGCTACGCCGAGGATCATCCCCACCAAAATCCATAATGTAAGCCGTTTATCCACGCACAACCTCCCATATTCTTAACTTTTGCTTACGCTACACAGGAGTAATGACTGTCGCAACAAGTTACAAACGCGACTTGTTTAAGCACTCGAACGGCGTCATAAGCCTTGTAATAAAATTACAACGTATTTTTGTCGTTGAACATGGCACTTAACCACATGCTTGCGGGCTCAGGAGATGATTTCATGGCGGCCGCCAAAATTGCAAAAACTACCGGAAAACTGGACAAAAGCCTGCTGAAGGCAATGATTTCGGCGTTCGCTGAAACGGCGCTGCCCGGCGAAAATGAAGGTTTTGATGCCAAGGCAACGGAAGAGGCCGCCCGGTTCACTATTGAAACGGGTCTCCATCGCAAAGCTGGCACTGCCGCCATCGCGCTCGATAGCTTCACCGATGCGCAGGGCCGTTTGATGATGCGGATTGCGCTCAACAATGACGACATGCCATTTTTGGTGGATTCGGTCTCCGCCGCCGTTGCCGCAAATGGCATATCCGTCAAACGCATCATTCACCCCGTGTTGAGTGTCGTCCGCGATGATGCCCTGACGCTCACCGATCTCGGCCGGAAGCGTGTGGACGGTCAGGCCCGGGAATCTTTCATCTATCTCGAAACGGAACGGGTCGACGCGCGGGAGCGCCGGCAGCTTGAAATGCACCTCGCCGCCGTTCTGGCCGATGTGCGTGGTGCGGTTACCGACTGGCGCGATATGCTCGCGGCGTTGTCGGCTGACGCTGACAGCCTGCCCGAAAGCGAGGGCGCTGCGCTCCTTCGTTGGTTCTCCAAAAATAATATGACGGTTCTGGCGCACGAACAGATCAGCCGTGATGGCACGCGGTCCGACCGCCTTGGTCTATCGCGCGTGACCGATGCACCGGTTCTTGCAGAAGACAGCGTTGGCCTTGCGATCAAATGGTTTGAAGACGGCGGCGTCGCACCGCTGGTGCTTAAATCCAACCGGGTTTCGACGGTGCACCGTAATGTCCAGCTGGATCTAATCGTCATTCCCGTTGTAACCGGCGACCGCATTACGGGCGTAGCGGTCACTGCAGGGCTTTGGACGAGCGCAGCACTCGCAACTACCCCAGAGGCGATACCCGTGCTGAGAACGCATCTGGCAGCGCTTATGGAGCGGTTTGGCTTTGACCCTTCGGGGCACGCGGGCAAGGCGATGGCACATGCACTGACGGCGCTGCCCCACGATCTTTTGGTTGCGCTAAAATTGGATGATCTGGAACGAGTCACACTGACCGCGATGTCGCTTACCGATCGCCCACGGCCGAAGCTGATTGCGCTGCGGTCGCCGCTTGGCCGCCATCTCTACATTTTCGTCTGGTTGCCCCGCGATGACGTCTCGACCGGTATTCGCAAGCAGATCCAGAATATGCTCATAGATGCCACAGGCGGTAGCTTGCTCGGCTGGACGATTGGCTTGGAGGATGGCGGCGTCGCCTTGCTGCGCTACACGCTCGACCTGCCAGATCGCGACCAAAAGGTCGACGAGGCCGTGCTTGATGACAAAGTCGAGCTTATGGTGCGCGGATGGGAGCCTGCGGTCGAAGCGGCGCTCGCGTCGCTGACCGACGAAAAGCGCGCGGCCGCCATGCTCGTGCGGTACGGCGCCGGTTTCCCCGCCAATTATCGCAGCACCTATTCTACCGAAGAAGCCGCCCGTGATATGGTCGGCCTGCTGACCATGGAGCGCGACCACAGTAAAGTCACCCGGCTGTTCGTCGACGGCGATAAGCTTCGCCTAAAAATCTACAGCGGCGGCGGCGCGCTTCCGCTCAGTGATGTTGTCCCGGCGCTCGAGAATTTCGGTTTCGACGTTTTGGAAGAATTGCCCAGCGCATTGGGCGACGGCAATTATATCCATGATTTCCGATTGTCGCTGCGCGGCGGCGATGTGGCAGCGGTGATGAAACGTCCGCACGTCATTGAAGGCGCGCTGAGCCAGGTTTTGGATGGCAGCTTTGAAAATGATGTCTTTAACCAGTTGGTGACGGTCGGCGGTCTCGATCCGCAGTCGGTTATCTGGCTGCGGGCATGGTATCGCTATTTGCGTCAAACTGGCGTGACCTACGGCATGCCGACTGTGGTGTCGGCCCTGGCCAAAAACGCCAATGTCACGCGTTCGATCATTGCCCTGTTCGACGTCCGGCATAACCCGGCCCATTCCGGTGACCGCGAAAAAGAGATCACCAAATATGTGAAGTCGATCAACACAGACTTGGCCGCAGTATCGGCCATCGACGAAGACCGCATATTGCGCCGTTTCTTGGCGATCGTTTTGGCGACGGTCCGTACCAACGCCTTTTCGGCGGCTGCAGCAGAAGCGCTGGCGTTTAAGCTTGATTGCGCGAAAGTTCCCGGCCTTCCTGCGCCGCTGCCATGGCGCGAAGTGTTCGTATATTCGCCGCGTGTCGAAGGCATTCACTTACGCGCTGGCCCCGTGGCGCGTGGCGGTCTGCGCTGGTCAGACCGGCGCGACGATTTCCGCACGGAAGTTCTTGGTTTGATGAAGGCGCAGCGCGTTAAAAACGCCGTGATCGTGCCGACAGGCGCCAAGGGTGGCTTTTACCCCAAACGGCTACCCGACATGCGCATCGACCGTGATGCGTGGTTTGCCGAAGGCACGGAGGCCTATAAAATATTCATCCGCACCTTGCTGTCGATTACTGACAACATCGTCAACGACCGTATCGTGCATCCCGACAATGTCGTCATTCATGACGGGGATGATCCCTATTTCGTTGTTGCCGCTGACAAGGGCACGGCGACATTTTCCGACACCGCAAACGCCATCGCGCTTGAGCGCAATTTCTGGTTGGGCGATGCTTTCGCCAGCGGCGGCTCGGTTGGATATGACCATAAGGCGATGGGCATCACCGCCAAGGGGGGCTGGCTTTCGGTCCAGCGCCATTTCGCCGAAATGGGTATCGACGTGCAAAAGGAACCTGTCACGGTCGCGGGCGTCGGTGACATGTCCGGCGACGTTTTTGGCAACGGCATGCTGCTTTCGAAAACATTGAAGTTGGTCGCCGCATTCGACCACCGCCACATCTTTTTTGATCCCGATCCCGACCCAGCGGTCAGCTGGAAAGAACGTCAGCGTTTGTTCAATCTGCCGCGTTCGAGCTGGCTCGATTATGACAGAAAGCTGATTTCCAAGGGTGGCGGCGTATTCGCGCGCACCGAAAAATCCATCAAAATTTCACCTGAAATCAGGGCATTATTGGGCATTAATGCGAAAGAGATTGAACCGTCGGCCTTGATGACCGCGATATTGAAGGCGCCAGTGCAGCTGATGTGGTTTGGCGGGATTGGAACCTATATTAAGGACCGAAGCGAAGGCCATTTGGATGTCGGCGACCCGGGCAATGACGCGATCCGCGTCAATGGTGCGGACGTTCAGGCAAAGGTCATCGGCGAAGGTGCCAACCTTGGCGTCACACAGGCGGGGCGTATTGGCTACGCATTGCGCGGGGGCCGGATCAACACCGACTTCATCGACAACAGCGCCGGCGTGGACTGTTCGGATAATGAGGTGAACATAAAAATCGCGCTGAATGCGCAAATGCGTGCCGGCAAGTTGAAGGAACCTGCGCGCAACGTGCTGCTCGCCGATATGACCGATGCCGTTGCGCATTTGGTGCTTGAGGACAATCGCCTGCAAACGCTCGCGCTTTCCATTGCCGAAACCGGCGGGGCAGGGGATTTGCCAGCCTATGTCCGGCTCATTGAAATCTTCGAAGGATCTGGCAAGCTTGACCGTGCGGTTGAGGGGCTCGCCCCGAACGAAGAACTGTTCCGGCGCGCAAGTGAAGGACGTGGTCTGACCCGGCCTGAATTGGCCGTGCTGCTTTCGACGGCAAAGCTTGCGGCGCAAGGCGGCGTTGAGGACGCGCCTTTGGCACAAGATGCCTCAATGGACAGTGAACTGCTGGCGGCGTTTCCAGAGGCGATGGTCAAGGCGCACAAAAGCGCGATCTTGTCGCACCGTTTGCGCAAGGAAATCATCGCGACCAAATTGGCAAACCGCATGATCAACCGGCTGGGCATGCTGCACCCGTTTGAACTTGCTGAGGAAGAGGGTTGCGGCCTTGGTGATGTTGCGGCGGCGTTCGCCATTGCCGAGCGCATCTATGATCTGCCTTCGCTGTGGCAGGCCATCGATACGACACCGATGCCGGAAGCAACGCGGCTGATGTTATTCAATCAAGCGGCCGTTGAAATACGTGCGCAGATGGCGGACATCATTCGCAACGCGCATGAAGGGCGCGATGTCAGTGCCGCCACCGCGGTATATGCCCCCGTCGTGCAGAAATTGTCTGCCGCGCTTGAAGGGTTGTTGCCCAATGATGTGCGGCTTCAGACGGAACGTTTTGGCACCCGGCTCACGGAAAATGGTGCGCCACGCAAAATTGCCGATCGGCTTGTTGAATTGGCGCAGTTGGATGGTGCGATTGGCCTCGCGGCGTTGTCATCGACTCAAAAGGGTGATGTGACCGCGCTTACGCGTGCGTTTACCGCTTTAGGCGATGCGCTGGGCCTCAGCTGGGCGCAAGGGGCGGCCATGCAGATTGATCCGCATGACCCGTGGGAACGATTGCTGGTTGCGGGTTTGGCGCGCGATTTCCAGACGATGCGTTTGGATTTCCTACGCCGCCGTGCCGCGAAGAAGCCGCTCGAGGATGCACAGGATTGGCTGCAAGCCAACGCCGTGCGCGTGCGCGCATTCAAGGCGATGGTGGACCGCGCCCGCATGGCAGGCATACCAACGCCCGCGATGCTGGCACAGGTTGCCGGTCAGGCAAGGGTGCTATTGGGGCGTTAAGCCTCTAGCTCTTGGATGGAGCCAGCCCGGCGGGGTTGCCTTTGGTTGAGGGGTTCGACGCATTTTGCTTTTTGGGCCCCTCGGCCTTTGGTTTGCGGACTTCGCGGTTCGATTTCTTTTGGCTCTTTGCCATGATGTTTTCCTTTCGGGGGTGGAGGGGACAACGCGCAAAGCGCCGGATCGTTCACGCGAACGTCCGGTGAGCCTTATTTATATGCACGAAAGGAACCCGTTATAAGGGCACCCACCGAAATGAGGTGATTAAGCGACTGCCTCTGCGTCACGCTTATAAATGCTGTTGAGCGGATGGCGGAACAGCTTCGTCACCATGGGTTCGAAAAACTCCAATGGCAGCGTGTCATATTCGGGATCGAACGATGGGCAGTCATATTTGTCGATGAATTCTTCGGTGTCAGCAAACCATTCATGACCGCGGAACTTTTCGCGCATGTCCCGATCAAGCCCAAGATAGTGGAAGAAGTTGTGACCTTGGAAAATGCCGTGGTTTTGGACAATCCAGTGGAGCTTTTCGGAAACGAACGGCTTTAATATGGCCGCAGCAATGTCTGGGTGGTTTGCCGCGCCAAGAGTGTCGCCAATGTCGTGCAGCAGCGCCATGACGACATAATCCTCGTCGCGTCCATCACGATGGGCCCGCGTCGCGGTTTGCAAGGAATGGGTCAACCGGTCCACCGCGAAGCCACCAAAATCGCCATCGAGCAGTCGAAGATGGTCCAATATCCGTTGCCCGCCATTTTGCGAGAACGGGATATTGTGCCGCATGATGATTTGCCAATCTTCTTGCGTGCTCTGTGACATGTCGTGGAAATTTGCGCGGTCTTCGTGGTTGTTCATGGTCTTTATCCTCTCCCCAAAACCCTATCATGTCCTTGTGATGAAACAAGTGCTTCATGCGCGCGCAAAATGCGGCTAGACCGAATTTATGGCGGTACTTGAGCTTACAGACAAACCCTTCTTTGCCGATAAAAATCGCGCGTTTTGGAATCTCCATTCAGCCGGATGGGCAGGCGCAGTCATTTTGCGCGCTGCGTCGGGTATTGCCCAGGGGCAGCCCGTCAGCTTCCTTGTGCCCATCCTGATATCAGCGGTCACCGGCTATTCGATCACGCTTTTGCTATCGGTTATTTACCGATTTCTGATTGATCAGCGGCCATTTATTACGTGGAGCTTGACGTTCGTCGCGGTGTCCTTGGCGACCATTGGCTACGCGTATATGGACGTGTGGGTGCTTCAAACCATTCGTGATGGGGTGGATGAAACGCCCTTTGCGCAGTTATGGCTGGCTGCGATCTATATCAACTCGGTGCTGTTGGCGGCCTGGTCCGCGCTGTATTACGCTATCAATTATTTCGTGCGCGCTGAAGAACAAGCGGACCAGATGATGCGGCTTGAGGCGCAGGCTACCAGCGCGCAGTTGACGATGTTGCGATATCAATTGAACCCGCATTTCCTGTTCAACACATTGAACAGCATATCGACGCTCGTGCTGCTGAAGCAGACCGAGCAGGCAAATGCCATGTTGTCGCGGCTATCGTCATTTTTGCGCTTCACCCTCATCAACGAAGCGGCGGCCAAGGTGCCTCTGACGCAAGAGATCGAGACGTTGAAGCTCTATCTCGATATTGAAAAGATGCGTTTTGAAGAACGGCTGCGGACATATTTCACGATTGAACCCGCTGTCGAAAACGCTCTGGTGCCCTCACTTCTCCTGCAGCCATTGGTGGAAAATGCCATCAAATATGCCGTGACGCCGAAAGAAGAGGGCGCTGACATTTCCGTGACCGCTCAACTCGTCGGTCAAAGAGTGCGGATTACCGTATCGGATACAGGACCGGGCTTGCAGCCGGGGCAGCAAGATCACAGCCTCTCCACCGGTGTTGGCATGGCCAACACCCGCGAGCGACTTTCACAAGCTTATGGCGACGATCAACGCTTTGAACATTATGTAAAAGCGGGCGGAGGATTTGAGGTTTTGCTGGAACTACCATATCAAAGCCGGATTATAGCAGGGGAAGACAATCAAACGGGGGCTAAGCAGCAAGGACAAATATCCGCATGAGCATTCGTACAATATTGGTCGACGATGAAAAGCTGGCGATCCAAGGCCTTGAATTAAGGCTGCAGCCGTTCGACGACATCGAAATCGTCGCGACCTGCCACAATGGCCGTGAAGCCATTCGCAAGATTAAAACGCTGAAACCCGATTTGGTGTTTCTCGACATTCAGATGCCGGGATTTGATGGTTTTTCGGTTGTTCAGGGCGTTATGGATATTGATCCGCCGCTGTTCGTCTTTGTGACGGCCTATTCGGAACATGCGATTAAGGCGTTCGAAGCGCAGGCGATCGATTATCTCATGAAGCCGGTCGAGCCGGAACGTCTTGCCGACACCATGGACCGTGTGCGCAGCAGGCTTGCTGACAAGCGCACATCGGATGAGTTGGACAGGCTTCGTACCGTTATCAACGAAGTCGCGCCGGATGCTGCTGACAATCTGAGTTCGATTGACGATGACTTGGCGTCAACGCGGTTTGAAAAGCTTATCAATATCAAAGATCGCGGCCAGATTTTCCGCGTCGATGTGGAAAGCATCGAACGCATTGATGCGGCTGGCGATTATATGTGCATCTACACCGCCGACAACTCGCTCATCCTGCGCGAGACCATGAAGGATCTGGAAAAACGCCTCGATCCACGCACGTTCCAGCGCGTCCACCGTTCGACAATTGTCAATTTGGATCAGGTGCGGCAGGTGAAGCCGCATACGAACGGCGAATGCTTCCTTGTGCTTGAATCTGGCGCACAGGTGAAAGTCAGCCGTTCATATCGTGACGTCGTAGCCAGGTTTGTGCATTAAGGAGAATGAGGATGGCAGACGCCGATACATCACCGCGCATGAAGGCCAGTGACTTCCATCCTTATATTCTTGAAATCTTTGATGGCTATGTCCACGGCAAACTGACCAGGCGTGAATTCATTCGCGAAGCCGCTAAATTCGCGGCTGCGGGCGTAACCGGCCTTATGATACTCAACCAGTTGCAGCCGGATTATGCTTTGGCGCAGCAAGTGAAAGCGGACGATCCCGAAATCGTCACGTCGCGGGTGACAGTCCAAAGCCCCGATGGGCATGGCACCATCAGCGGGCTGCTGGCGCGACCAGCCAAGGCAAGCGGCAAGTTGCCCGCGGTATTGGTGATTCACGAGAATCGCGGGTTGAACCCGTATATCGAAGATGTCGTGCGTCGTCTGGCAAAGGCCGGCTATATGGCGTTTGGCCCCGATGGCCTGTCATCGCTTGGCGGCTATCCGGGCAATGACGAAAAAGGCCGTGAGCTTCAGGCAAAGCTGAACCCCGGCAAATTATTGGAAGACTTTTTCGCCAGCTTTGAATTCCTGCGCGATCATGCCGACAGCACAAGCAAGGTTGGCGCGGTGGGTTTTTGTTATGGTGGCGGTGTCTGCAATGCGTTGGCCGTTGCTTATCCGGAAATGGCTGCGTCCGTGCCATATTATGGTCGGCAGCCAACTGCGGCCGAGGTTCCTTTTATTAAGGCGCCGCTGTTGATCCATTATGCCGAGGCCGACGAGCGGATCAACGCAGGCTGGCTCCCCTATCAGGCAGGGCTCATTTCGAACCAGAAGGCGTTTCAGGTGCATTTCTATCCGGGTACGCAACATGGCTTCCACAATGACAGCACACCCCGTTTTGACAAAGCAGCGGCGGACTTGTCTTGGGCCCGCACGCTCGCGTTTTTCGGGAAAAATCTGCGTTAGCGCCGGTCTTTGAAAAACGCCTGTAGCAGTTCTGTCGATTCGTCGGCGGATATGCCAGAATATATTTCGGGGCGATGATGCACCGTGGGCTGTTCAAATAAGCGCGGACCATGCGCCACAGCGCCGCCTTTGGGGTCCTCAGCGCCATAATAGAGGCGGGCGATGCGTGAGTGGGCGATCGCGCCTGCACACATCGCGCAGGGCTCCAGCGTCACCCAAAGGTCGCATCCCGTGAGCCGGTCATTGCCAAGATGCGCCGCAGCGGCGCGGATAGCGAGGATTTCGGCGTGGGCAGTGGGGTCGTGATGCTCAAGCGGACGGTTGGCGCCACGGCCAATAATGACCCCATCCTTGACGACAATCGCGCCAACGGGCACTTCGCCTTGCGCGGCGGCTGCCTGCGCCAAGTTGAGCGCTTCGTTCATCATTTCGCGGGCTTTGGACAAGGGCATGTTAGTTTGCTAGCGTAGATTACTGCTTTTGACCACACATCGGCTTGACCTTTTCGGTGTGGAGCGTTAGGGGCAGCGACTTTCGCGGAACAGTGATTCCGCATACACTTTTTTATACAGGACATACATCATGGCGCGCATCTGCGAACTCACCGGTAAAGGCCGTCTGGTCGGCAACAATGTGAGCCACGCCAACAACAAAACCAAGCGTACATTCCTTCCTAACTTGCAGAATGTCACTTTGTTGTCGGATGCCCTTGAGCAGGGCTACAAGTTCCGCGTTTCGACCCACGGTCTGCGTTCGGTTGAGCATGTTGGCGGTCTCGACAACTGGTTGTTGAAGACTTCGGACGAGAAGCTCTCGACCAACGCGCGCAAGGTGAAAAAAGAAATCGCCAAGAAGCAAAAAGCTGCGGCGTAAGCCTGACGGCTGCTTTTGCAGCCTTTAGCTAAAGCGAATCAAAGCCGGGGGCAGTCAATGTCTCCGGTTTTTTCTTGTCCGGGTCAGACGGCAACCGGAACTTCATCAATATCGTCCGTTGAAAAATGCTGAAATTATTGTCGGAAACAAGCCAGAGGTAAATCTGCGGTCCCTGGTTCGTGACAGCAATGCCTTCCATATTGTCGACCAACAACGGAGACGCCAGCGAAGCGATTACCGTTCCCGCGGCGACCGCGCTCGTGCTGATGTCATTTGGGTTGAACACCGATATTTTCGCGGAAAAACCTTGCGGAAATCCAATCGAACGATTGACCAATGCGATTCGTCCGTCGGGCAACTGCACGCCGTCCGTGACGCGGTATCCCGCGGGCGGACGAAAGCGGAACTGGGTGATGTCGCTACCCGGCTCCACTGGGTCGCCGGAAAACAGCAGCGCAGGGTGCGTCCCGTCGTCTACGCTTTCGGCGATAATGATGAACTGGCCGTACTTAAGCCGGATCAGGCTTTCTGCGCCTTTATTCTTTGGCCAGTTCTGCATGGCCGCTGGGCGCACAATGCCAGTAGAATGCGCAAAGGAACCGGAATAGCGCCGAATGGCGTGATGCGCCTCAAAGCTTACCCAAAACTGATCGCTGTCGGGGTCATAGGCAATGCCTTCGCTGTCGCGATCCTTATAGTTGGTCTCTGGTCCGTTTAAGTTAGGGAGCGGCGCGATAAACGGCCGATTTGTGCTGGCATGATTTGTAAGTCCAAATCCAATTATCGTGCCGGCATCGCCTATGCCAACAAAGCTGCCATCCTTGAGTGCCGTCAGCGCGGACATTCCGCCGAAGTCACCATTTCGGCTGTGCAGTTCCCATGCCGCTATAAACTCCAGTTCCCCCACCTTGCGCATGGCCGGATTGTCCAGATTGAGCGCCAGTGGCTTGAGCGTGATATCTTGGCTGTCACTTGGATAAATCGTCCTTACGCCGCCAACAGCGACACATGCGAGACCGATGCCCAGTGCAAGACGCTTAATCTTCGGTGACATACAACTCCCACGCGCGTTCATCATTTACGGGCTGAATATGAACAAGCGATAACAGACACATTCAGCATTCGGTCAATCACGCATGTTCATAAGGCAATTATTGGCAAAGCAAATCGCCGAATTGCCCAATGTGGGCCAGACCGGAAAATAAGGAGTATCGAACGTGAGAAATTTGAAAAAAAGCATCGGTGCGCTGGTACTTGCAGCTACGGCCGTAACCGGATTTTCTGCCACACCAGCTTTGGCCCGTCATGGCAATGATGATGGTTATTACAGCCGCGGTGACCGTTATGACCGATATGACCGTCGCGAATATCGTCGTGGTGACCGCTATTATCGCAACAATGCCTATCGCGGCAATGCGCGTTGCGACAAGGGCACAGGCGGCACCATCATTGGCGTAGTTGCAGGCGGTCTGCTTGGGAACGAAGTTGCCCGCCGTGGCAACAAAACCGAAGGCGGCATCATCGGTGCAGCCGTAGGCGCCTTGGCCGGCCGTGCAATCGACAAGTCGGACAGCAATTGCCGCCGCTACCGTTAAAATAACAGCATTTCATCCGGATGTGATCCCTGAACCTCATTCACATCTGGACGGAACGGTCGATCAGGCGATAGCCTGACGATCATGAGCCAGCCTTCATCCGAGGGCTGGCTTTTTCGTTTCAACTGAAACTTGTCTGCATGCGCTTTATCCGGCAAAGCGCGGCAATGACTTCATCACTCGAATCCGCACGAACTGCCATCCGGCCCTTTCATCGCAAGTCTGAACCAGAAGTGCTCGCCCCATTGGTGGTCACTGCTGCTGTTGATGGCACCGCGCGCGCCGAAGTTGTGCGCACCGCGCGGACCCTGCTGGCCGATTTGCGCCAGGTGCAAGCCGACGGTTGGGTGAACCAGTTTCTGCAGGAATATCGTCTCGGAACGGAGGAGGGCACGGCGCTCCTTTCGCTTGCGGAGGCGTTTTTGCGCGTGCCCGATCCCCAGACGGCTGATCTGTTGATTGCCGACAAGCTGACCGAAGCGGAATGGGGCAACCATAAGGGGCAGTCGTCGAGCTTGCTGGTGAACAGCGCGACTTGGGGGCTTGTTCTCGGCAAAGCGGTTCTGGGTGACAGCACAAGCACGTTGAAACGCCTGATTGCAAAGGCAGGCGAGCCATTTGTGCGTCAGGCCGTTGGCGCGGCGATGCGGCTCATGGGCCAAGTTTTCGTAATGGGCCGCGATATTGACGAAGCCATCAAGCGGATGGAATCAAAAGACAATCGTGGGTTTACCGCGAGTTTCGATATGCTTGGGGAAGCTGCGCGTACCAAAAATGACGCAGAACGATATTTCGAATCCTACGCCGCGGCCATCGCAGCCGTCGGTCGCAATGCGGCGCGCGGTCATAGCGTTTCTGTGAAGCTGTCGGCGCTGCACCCGCGATACGAAACTGCGCAGAGTGCAACATGTGTTCCAGAACTGGCCGATATGATCACGCAATTGGCGCGTTCCGCTGCCTCGCTCGGCGTGCAGCTCACCATTGATGCCGAAGAAGCCGCGCGTCTGGAAATGAGCCTCGACATTATTGAGCGCGTCGCCCGTGATCGTGCACTGCGCGGCTGGGATGGCTTAGGCATGGCGGTGCAAGCCTATTCCAAACGCGCCCGTCCCGTCATCGGCTGGGCCAATGCATTGGGCCATGACACGTCCCGCATCATGCAAGTGCGCCTTGTCAAAGGTGCCTATTGGGACAGCGAGATCAAACATGCGCAGGAACGGGGACTGACCGACTTCCCATTGTTTACCCGCAAGCCGGCGACGGACGTATCATACCTTGCGTGCGCCAAAGATATGTTTGAAGCCGCCAAAATTCGCCCTGCATTTGCAACGCATAACGCGCTTACCGTCGCGACGATTTTGCAGTGGGCCGGGGACAATCGCGATTTTGAATTTCAACGCCTGCATGGAATGGGCGAAGGGCTGTTTGAACGCCTTGTGCGCGAAGAAGGCTACCAGTGCCGCACCTACGCGCCGGTGGGCGGACATCGCGATTTGCTCGCCTATCTGGTCCGCCGCTTGCTGGAAAATGGCGCCAACAGCAGTTTCGTCCACCAACTGGCGGACCAATCGATCAGTGAGGACGAACTGCTCGCCGATCCGGTGGAGAAAATCATGTCTGTTGGCGGCACAGGGCATCCAGCGATTGCAGCGCCTGCGGATCTGTTTCAGCCAGAACGAACGAATAGCCTTGGCATTGACCTTGATGATGCGGTGATTTTGCAAGAAACTGCAGCGGACATCGCGCTCCCTGTTCAATTGAGCAACCAGACAACAGCCTCACCAGAAGGTGCTGTCACGGCGGCGCTTGCCGCCTATCCGGCATGGTCAAATACCCCATCGGACGAACGCGCGGACTGTCTGGAACGACTGGCCGACCTGCTTGAGACAAACCGCAGCCGTTTAATGGCTGTTTTGGTGCAAGAGGCGCGCAAGACGATCCCCGACGCGCTCTCCGAAGTACGCGAGGCGATTGATTTTTGCCGTTATTATGCCGCGCGCGCACGTACCGATTTAATGCCCGTTGAATTGCCCGGCCCGACGGGCGAACGAAATGTTCTGCGGCACGAAGGCAGGGGTGTTTGGGTCGCCATCGCACCGTGGAATTTCCCGCTCGCGATATTTTTGGGACAAGTGGCGGCAGCATTGGTCACTGGCAACACCGTGGTCGCGAAGCCTGCTCCGCAAACACCCGCCATTGGGCAATACGCAGTGGCGCTGGCGCATGAAGCCGGCGTTCCTGAAGATGTGCTCCAGATTGTTACCGGCGGTGGCGACGTTGGCGCGGCCCTGACGGGCGATGTCCGCATTGCGGGCGTGGTTTTCACTGGGTCCGTTCCGACGGCTAAGGCTATTGCGCGCAATTTGCTTGCGGACGACGCACGACCATTGGTGCCGCTGATTGCCGAAACGGGTGGCCTCAACGCCATGATTGTCGACTCCACAGCTTTGTCCGAACAAGTCGTTCGCGATATCATCATTTCTGGCTTTCAATCGGCAGGGCAGCGTTGCTCGGCGTTGCGGTTGTTGCTTCTGCAAGAGGATATTGCAGAACATACGCTTGAGATGCTGCGCGGCGCTATGGACATGTTGAACGTTGGCGATCCTGCTGATCCCTCTACCGACATCGGACCTGTCATTGATCAGGAATCCTATGACAAGCTGATGGCCTATCGGGCCGAGGTGAAGGACAGAATAGTTCATGAGATAGACGTTCCCGCACAAGGCCTGTTTGTGCCCCCGACGGTTATTCGTCTGGACAATCTCGACGACCTGAACCGCGAATGGTTTGGCCCATTGGTGCATGTTGCAACATGGAAGGCTGGAGAGCTGGAGGCGACAGTCGCGCGGGTGAATGCCAAGGGCTTTGGTCTGACTATGGGACTGCACAGCCGGATTGCGGGCAGCAGTGCATTGGTCGAAAACCTTGCCCGCGTCGGCAATCTGTACATTAACCGGTCGATGATTGGCGCGGTTGTGGGCAGTCAGCCATTTGGTGGTGAAGGCTTATCAGGCACTGGTCCCAAAGCAGGCGGACCGCATTATTTGTTCCGCTTCTGCGCCGAACGGACGACATCTGTCGATACAACAAGCGCGGGCGGCAACGCATCGTTGCTCTCGCTTGAGGATGATAGCTGATTAAAACGTCAGTGAATGGTTCCCAAAGTTGTGTTCGCGCTTAGCATGATGATGAGGCGTTCGATCTGGCGCCAGCGGCAGTAATGCAGATGATTGCCAACATTACGGCTCTTTATCGCGCGTTCGGCGGCTTCGATGCCCGCTTTGGGACCGAATGTGTCCATTAACGTCGTGGCTTCAGCGACGTCCCGCGGTTCGACGTAGAGCGGCAGATACATAAAGACAGCGGCTTTCGATGGTTGTTTTGGGGCGCAGACGGGCCTGGGAGGACTGGCCCATCTGCAAAGCCTTATTACAACTTGGGTGTCGCGTTTCCGTCAAAGCAATTGGTTAGCGCAAATTAAGCATGAACATCGGGCTTGCTAGGCTGCGGCACTTGGTGGCAAAGAGCGATTATGTCTGAAACACAAAACAATCAGCCCCGCCTTGCTGGCGGTATTTTCGTCGCTCTCGGTTTGTTAATCGGCGCTATTTTAGGTGTGGCATTGGATCAACCATCCGCCGGATTGGTTATCGGTATGGCTGTCGGCAGCATGATCGCGGTGGCGATATGGTTGTTTGATCGTAAACGAAGCACATAAGGGTCAGAAAAATGTGGAAGCATGTTCGCAACATTACGTTGATATTCATCGCATTGGCGCTTGCTGGCGTCTGGTACATTACGCGCCCTGACGTCGCGCAATTGCCGTTGGATGCAGTGACCGGGCCTAAGCCCAATATCACTGAGGGCCGCGAACAGATTTTCCCGACCATTAAGGTTGCCGAGGTTGATCGCTGGAAAGCCGGCGAAGCACCAATTGCTGCGCCGGGTCTGGTTGTCGAGCGTTTTGCAGAAAGTCTCGACCATCCGCGCAACATGTATGTCTTGCCCAATGGTGATGTTCTGGTCGCCGAAACAAATTCTCCGCCGCGCGAAGCTGGCGGTATTGAAGGGTTCGTCGAGAAATGGCTGATGGGCAAGGCTGGCGCGGGTGTGCCGTCTGCCAACCGCATCACATTGCTGCGTGACGCCGACGGAGATGGCAAGGCGGAGTTGAAAACACCGTTCCTGACGGGCCTGAACTCGCCATTTGGCATGGTGCTGATCGGCGACACTTTGTATGTTGCGAACACCGATGGATTGATGGCCTTCCCTTACAAGACGGGCGACACCAAGATTACCGCGAAGGGCAAAGAGCTTACAAAGTTTAATGCAAAAGCGCCAAACAACCATTGGACGCGCAACTTGGCTGCATCGCCCGATGGTAAGAAGATTTACATATCGGTCGGGTCAAACAGCAACATTGCTGAACATGGGATAGAGTCCGAAAATGGCCGCGCGATGGTGTTCGAATATGACATCGCCAAGGACAAGAAAATTCCATACGCCATCGGTTTGCGCAACCCCGTTGGCCTCGATTGGGATAGCCGTGGACGCCTGTGGACGGTTGTCAACGAACGCGACATGCTGGGTTCAGATCTGGTGCCCGACTATCTGGCCCTTGTGGAATTTGGTGCCGATTATGGTTGGCCGCAGCATTATTGGGGCGGCTTTACCGATCACCGCGTTTCACCACCGAAGCCAGAAAAGCGGGAATATGAACGCCGCCCTGATTACGCCTTGGGTGCGCATACAGCTCCCTTGGGCCTTGCCTTTGGCTATAAGGGTAAATTGGGTGTCGGACTGACCGATGGTGCGTTTGTTGCGCGCCATGGCTCATGGAACCGCAAGCCTGTGTCTGGCTATGATGTCATCTTCGTGCCCTTTCCAAAAGGCGAGCCTGCCGGAAAGCCAGTCAACATTTTGACTGGGTTCCTGGACAAAGACGGCAAAGCGCAGGGTCGTCCAACGATGCTCGTTATCGCCAAGGACGGTTCGCTTTTGGTCAGCGACGATGTGGGCAATATTGTGTGGCGGGTTCGGACGAAACGCTAAATCCGTCGGCCCGCACGGCCGGCAAGTTCCACTGTGTAATGCCATGCTATGCGGCCCGACCGGCCGCCACGGCTTTGCGCGAAACTTAAGGCATCGGCCTCGTCCCAATCGAGGTCGAAATGCGCTGCGTAGCTGCCAACCATTTTCAGATAGGCATCCTGATCGGGATATTGAAAACCGAGCTTAAGGCCAAACCGGTCCGCCAGCGCTAAGCTGTCGTCCACGGCGTCACGGCCGCCGGTATCTGGATCCGCGCCATTTTCTCTTTCGACGATGTTCCGGCGGTTCGATGTCACGCACAAGCGGACATTGTTCGGGCGGGCTTCAACGCCGCCTTCCAGCAGCGAGCGCAACAGACGCGCGCTCTGGTCATTGGGCTCGAAAGAGATATCGTCCACGAACAACAGATATCGGCGGCCTGATGCGGCCAGCTCGTCGAATAATGCAGGCATGCTGGTGATTTGGTTTGCCGCCGCCTCGACAAGCGCAATAAAGAAGCCTTCTTCTTGCAACGCCGCGACCACCGATTTGACCAGCGCGGATTTCCCCATGCCGCGCGCGCCCCACAAAAGGACATCATGCGCTGCAGCGCCCGAAGCATGCCGCCTGCTGTTTTCGATCAGGTCGGCTTTTTGCCGGTCGATACCAACGATAAGGTCGAGCGGCAGTGGCTTGAAATCATGCACCGGCGCCAATGCCGTTCCGTTCCAATGATAGGCCGGATGGGATGATAGGTCCGTCGGTGGCGCTGGCGGCGGTGATAGCCGCTCCAGCGCCTCAGCAATGCGTTTGAGCGTGTGGTCGTTCAAGCCGCCAAATCCTCGGCATCCAATGCATAGAGCAAATCGGCACCGGCCATTGCGCTGCCTTTGAAGGCAAAGGCTTCAGGAACCATGACGTCCAGATAATAACGGCAGGCGACAATCTTCGCCTTCAAGAACGGGCTTGTATCTCCGGCGTCAATTTCTGTTTGTGCCGCCCGCAACTGCTTCAGCATTAACCACCCTGCGGTCACGACGGACATCATGTTGGTGTAGGCGTAACTGCCCGCGAGACGGTCATCCACGCTTGCGCTCAACATATATTCAGTCACTTCAGCGCAGGCTGCGCTCAATGCCGAAAGGCCCGGTTGGTCGGTGGCGTCTTGGGAAATGGCCGCGAGATGGTTCCGAATGACATCGCCGCCTTGCATCGCGAGTTTACGCCCCACGAGATCGGCGGCCTGAATGCCGTTGGTTCCTTCATAAATCGCGGCAATGCGTATATCGCGGTAAAACTGGGCTGCGCCCGTTTCCTCAACAAAGCCCATTCCGCCATGCACCTGAATACCCAGCGAGGCGATCTCGCTGCCCATGTCGGTGCCGTAGGTCTTGGCCAGCGGCGTCAGCAGATCAACCATCTCCTGCGCTCCAGCTTCGCCCAGCGTGGCGCGGTCAACATAGCCCGATGCCAGATAGAGCAAGGCCCGGATCGCTTGCGTGCCCGCTTTCATACGCAGCAGCATGCGGCGGACATCGGGATGCTCGACAATCGCGACGGACTCTCGCGACGGTCCGCTTGCTTTGGCCGATTGAACCCGTTCACGAGCAAACCAGATGGCTTTTTGCGTTGCGGCTTCGGCAATTTGAACGCCTTGCAATCCTACGTTCAGCCGCGCGTTATTCATCATCGTGAACATCGCACGCATGCCGCCGAATTCAGGGCCGATCAGTTCGCCAATACATTCACCCTCTTCGCCAAACGCGAGAACGCAGGTTGGGGAGGCATTAATGCCCATCTTATGTTCGATTGATACGACCTTGATATCATTCGCTTTGCTGAAGCTGCCATCTTCGGCCACCTGATATTTCGGGACCAGAAACAGCGAAATGCCCTTGGTTCCAGCCGGGCCATCGGGCGTGCGTGCCAGCACGAGATGGACGATGTTTTCGGCCATATCATGATCACCAAAGCTGATATATATTTTGGTGCCTTTGATTTGGTAGGTGCCATCGCCGCGCGGTGTCGCGGTTGATTTCAGCGCGCCGACATCGGAACCTGCCTGTGGCTCTGTCAGGTTCATCGTGCCAGACCATTCGCCGGTCGACAGTTTGGGCAGGAACAGTTGTTTTTGCCGGTCTGACCCATGGTGGTTAATGGCTTCGATCGCGCCAACCGACAATATCGGGCACAGGGCAAATGCCATGTTCGCAGCACCCAAGGAATCCAGCGCAACGGTCGCCATCGAAAATGGCAGGCCCTGGCCACCGAACGCCGACGGAGCGTTTATCGAACCCCAGCCATTGGCCACATAGGCTTTGTAGGCCGCGACAAAACCTTCGGGCATGACGACTTTGCCATCTTTCAAACGCGCACCAACGGTGTCGCCTATCCGGTTGAGCGGGGCAAATTCGCCCTCGGCAAAGGCGCCAATGCCTTCCACAATCGCTTGCACCATATCGGGTGTGGCATCGGCGAAGCGGTCATGTTGCGACAAGGCTTCGATACCTACGATATGCTTCAGGACAAATGCTTGTTCAGTAACGGGTGCAGAAAAGGCCATGATCAATAAAAAATCCTGTTAAATCGTGTCGACGAAGGCCTATAGCCGCGAATGATGTTTGGCTCAAATACCTTGGGGAATGGCTGGGTCCTGCCCGCTGATGACGCTGCAATAACGGCGGCGATGGAGCTTTTGCGTTCCGGTCAAATCGTCGCGATTCCCACCGAGACGGTCTATGGCCTCGCGGCGGATGCCAGCAATGCCGATGCTGTGGCCAAGATCTACGCGGCAAAGGGGCGTCCGGACTTTAATCCCTTGATTGTGCATGTTGCCGACCAATCCGCCGCCGAAAACTTAGCTGAATTCAGCCCGATGGCACATCAATTGGCGCAGGCATTTTGGCCGGGGCCACTTACGCTTGTGCTGCCGCTCAGAGCCGATGCCGACATCACTGGCGCTGTTACGGCTGGGTTGCCGACCATTGCATTACGCTGCCCCGCGCATCCCGTCATGCAGGCGATGCTTAAAAAAACCGGCCTGAACATTGCGGCACCGTCCGCCAATAAAAGCGGGGGCATAAGCCCGACCCGCGCCGAACATGTGCTTGCGGGGCTTGGCGGTGCGGTTCCGATGATCTTGGATGGAGGGCCTTGTTCTGCAGGACTCGAATCCACCATTGTTGCCGTGCGCGAGCATGGTTGGCAGATATTGAGACCGGGGCCGGTCACCGCGGCCAATATTGAGCAGGTTCTAGGGATTGGCCCCTTGACGGCATCGGGCGATAACATTGAAGCGCCCGGACAATTGGCGAGCCATTATGCACCGTCAAAGGCTGTGCGCCTAAACGCGATCCAACCAGAGCCGGGCGAATGGCACATCGGGTTCGGGGCAATGGAGGGCAATGATAATTTGTCCGCGTCCGGAGACCTAGCACAGGCCGCAGCCAATCTATTTGACGCCCTGCACAGGGCCGATGCCAGCGCCGCATTATCCATATCGGTCGCGCCGATACCGCATGAAGGGATTGGCGTTGCGATTAACGACCGGCTGCAGCGGGCATCTATCCGGTGAAATGGGCTGCGGACATCCTGTTGAGTCCGTCGAACTAGAAAAATAAGTTGCATATCAAAATGCTATTTCATCCAAGCGCGCTCTCGCCTATCGAGTGATGTATAGCAGTGCAGGGGAGAGCAAATTGCCTACATCGAAGCGATTTTTGATTGGGCTTTTGCCGATCGTTGCACTTGCCGGCTGTGGTGAGGCATCGGACAGCAAAAAGGCTGCGGTCGAAACAGCACAGGTTGTGCGCGTGTTCACCGTGGAAAAGGAAAGCCTTCAGCGTGAAATTAGCGCGGTGGGAACGGTGCGGTATCGGCGCGAAACACCGCTGGGCTTCACCACCCCTGGGAAAGTGGCCGTTGTTCGCTTTGAAGAAGGTGATTTTGTAAAGCGCGGCGCATTATTGTCGGCGTTGGATTCCACGATTGTTGGCGCTGACGTAAGCGTGTCCGTCGCTGAACGAGACCGTGCGCGGGCAGAGTTTGATCGCGTGCGTTCGCTATATGCCGATGGTTGGATAACCAAAGCGCGTTTCGAAGCGGCAGACGCGGCTGTCAAAGCCGCCGATGCCCGCGTCCGGCAGGCTGGCTTTGCGCGCAGCACGGCGCAGCTTTATGCACCATCAAGCGGCGTCGTCCTGCAGCGCAACGTCCAACCAGGGCAAGTTATCGCCGCAGGTATGCCAGCGCTTATTCTGGGTGAAGCAGATGAGGGCTTTGTCTTTCGTGTTCCCATCGTCGACCGTGACGCGTCAAAATTGCGCGTGGGTATGACGGCGGACATCATGATCGAGTCCGCGGGCGAAGCGCCGGTTTCGGCCACGATTTCAGAAATCGATGGGCGCGCGAATGAGGCAACGGGCGCATTCACCGTCCAATTCCGGCTGCCGTCGCGCGCAAACTTGCGTTCGGGGCAAATTGGAACGGCCAATATTAAGCTACCTGCATTGGAAAGCGGCGACCTGCTGCAGATTCCAGCCACCGCATTGTTCGGCGTCCGCACCGGAGAAGGGCTTGTATATGTTGTCGCAAAAAACAATCGCGTCGAAACGCGCAATGTCGCTATTGAACGTGTCTCTGACACATTCGTGACTGTATCGGGTGGCATAAAGCCGGGGGACAAGATCGTGACGTCGGGGTTGGAAAAACTGCGAACCGGGTCGCCTGTCCGCATTATTGCGACGCAGCCTTAACAGATGCATATCGCCGAAATCGCCATCCGCCGGTGGCAACTAACCTTAGTGCTTTTTACGCTGCTGTGCGCGCTTGGATTCTCTGCATTCCAACAGGTGCCGCGCGCGGTTGATCCGCATTTTTCGATGCCCATCGTGTCCATCGTCGCTGCGCAGCCAGGGGCTGACGCAGAGGAAATAGAGCAGACGATTACCAAGCCAATCGAAGAGCTGGTTCAGGGTCTGGAAGACGTTCAAAGCGTGAATTCGACGAGCAGCGATGGCAACGCCGTCATTCGGGTGGAATTCGACTGGTCCGGCGACCCTGACCAATATTTCAACGACACCGTCCGTGAAGTGACGGCCATCCGCAGCCAACTTCCGGCTGATCTGCAAAAGCTATTGTTCGAGAAAATTCGAACGACGAATTCATCCATTTTGCAAATCGCGTTGCTCAGCGAGACGGCCAGTTGGTACCGCATGGAAAAATATGCGCGGGATATCAGCGAGGCGCTGGGGCGTTACAAAGAAGTCCGGCAGGCCGATATTTATGGACTGCCTCAACCCGAAATAACCGTCGCCATCAACTCGGGACGTTTGGCCGAGCTGCGCATTCCCGCAAGCGCCGTGGTTGACGCAATCCGTCTTGCTGGCGCCGATGTTCCTGCAGGTGCCGTCACCAGCGGCGCACGCCGTTTTAACATCGAAGCGGGGGGCGCGTTTCGCGACCTTGATCGCATACGCAATTTGCCCATTCGGACCAATGATGGAACCTTATTGCGCGTCGACGATGTTGCAGACATTAAAATGGGATCGGCCGAACAGCGCGTAAAGGTCAGCCATAATGGCCAACGCGGGGTATTCATTACGGCCAATCAAAAACAGGGCACGGACGCGACCAAGCTTCGCAATCGGTTAATCCAAGAGCTTGAGATACAAAAGAAGCTGCTTCCGCCGGATATAAAGGCGGTCGTTGAATTTGATCAAAGCCGGGATATTCGCAAGCGTCTTCAGGAACTTGCCCGCGACTTTACCCTTGCGCTGTTTTTGGTGCTGATCACGCTGCTGCCATTGGGCTGGCGCGCGTCGGTGATTGTGATGATATCGATTCCGCTGTCGGTTGCGTCGGGGCTGCTGGCGATTTCGGCATATGGATTTAACCTGAGCCAGCTCGTGGTCGCGGGCTTTATCCTCACGCTTGGCTTGTTGGTGGACGACTCGATTGTCGTTGTCGAAAACATCGCCCGGCATTTGCGGATGGGCAAAGGCCGGAACCAAGCGGCCATCGACGGCACCAAAGAAATCACCATGGCGGTCTTGGGATCAACGGGTGTTCTGGTGTTTGCCTTCCTTCCGCTGTTCTTTTTGCCGGAGGGGGCGGGTAAATTCACCCAAAGCTTCATCGGCACTATCGTGTCAACGATTACTGCCTCGATGATTGTATCGCTGACTATTGTGCCGTTCCTTGCCAGTCGTATCTTGAAGCGGGAAGAGCATGAGGGCGGCAATCCGTTACTTCAGTGGCTGATGTTGAAGATCGACAGATTTTATCACCCGATGCTGCATTGGGCGTTGGATAGACCGCGGCGTTCGGTGTGGGGTGCCCTTGCGGTCACCTGCGCGGCATTTCTCTTCATCCCATTGCTCGGTTTCAGCCTGTTTCCAAATGCGGACACATCCTATTTCCGCGTCACGGTGGAAGCGGAACAAGGTGCGAGCATTGCAGAGACCGGCCGCATCGTTCGGCAAGTTTCGGAGATTTTGAAGACCGAGCCCGCGATAAAAATCCGGGCCGAAAATGTTGGCGCATATAATCCGCCTGTCTTTTACAATGTTTTCCAACGCGGCGAAAACCCGACCCATGGCGAAGTGTTGGCTATCATGGACAATTGGGAAGGGTCAAAATCCCGGGCAATGGTCGACCGGCTGCGTAAGAAATTCGACGAGATATCCGGCGCGCGTATCAAGCTGGTATTGTTCCAAAACGGAGCGCCGATAAACGCGCCTGTGGAATTCCGGGTATATGGGCCTGACCAAGACGAGCTTAAACGTGTCGCGGCCAAAATGGAGTTGGCGCTGCGTGAAACCCCCGGGGCACGAGACATTAACAACCCAGTCGCCTTTGACCGTATTGACCTGGATATCCGGGTCGATGACGCAAAAGCGGCCCTGCTTGAGGTGCCCGCAGGGGCCGCACGCCGGGCGGTCCGACTGGCCATCAGCGGTGAACGTGCCGGCACATTCAGGGACGAGGAGGGCGACAGCTATCCCATCATTGTGCGGCACCCGCTTATCGATACCCAGCCCATATCGGCGCTGGAATCGATCTATGTATCCAACCGCAGCGGGCAGGCCGTTTCGTTGGCGGAAATTTCCAATCCGACCTTGGAATCAACGCCGGCTGCAATTTACCGCTACAATCTGCAACGTAATGTCAGCGTGACGGCGCAGGTATCCGACGGTGCGGTCATTTCAAAGGTGAACTTGGACGCGCAGAAGAAGATGGATGCTATCCCCCTTAAGCCGGGATACAGCATAGCGGTCGGCGGTGAGGCGGAAAAAATCAATGAGACATTCGCCGGTTTTGGCCCGGTTGTCATCGTTGCCCTATTTAGCATCTTCGCCATTCTAGTGGCTGAATTTGGCCGGTTCAAAGAGGCATTGGTCGTCGCGGGCGTTATCCCGTTGGGTACGTTCGGTGGCCTCATCGCGCTCCTTGTTACCGGCAACAACCTCTCGTTCTTGGCCGTCATTGGTTTTATCGCGCTCATCGGGATCGAAATTAAAAATTCGATCTTGCTTGTTGATTTCACCAGCCAATTGCGGGCCAGTGGCTATGCGCTGCGTGAGGCGATTGAAAAGGCGGGAGAGGTGCGTTTCCTTCCGGTGTTGCTGACATCGGTAACGGCGATTGGCGGACTTATGCCACTCGCGCTTTTTGGCGGTAGTTTGTACGGGCCACTGGCGATCGTATTGATCGGGGGGTTGATTTCTTCGACTATGCTATCACGTATCGTTACACCCGCCATGTATCTGTTGGTGGTACGCGGGGACGTCGCGAAGGCGTCAGATTCCATTCAAGCTTAAGGATAAGCAGATGTCACATGATGAAGCGATTTTCGCCGGCGGTTGTTTCTGGTGCACCGAAGCTGTTTTTGGCCAGTTGAATGGCGTGCACAGCGTACAAAGCGGATATATTGGTGGGACGACGGTCGACCCCACATATAAAGAGGTTTGCGGCGGTCAAACCGGGCATGCAGAAGCCATCCGCATTGCCTTTGATGCCGAAGTCATCAGCTATGCCGATTTGCTGGAGATATTTTTTGCAACGCATGATCCGACGCAATTAAACCGTCAGGGGAATGACATTGGAACGCAATATCGCTCGGCAATTTTCCCGTTGAATGATGATCAACGTGCGACCGCTGAAGCAGGCATTGCCAAAGCCGCGGCGGACTGGCCCGCGCCTATTGTCACTGCGATTGAAGGCCCTGCGACTTGGTATCCAGCCGAAGATTATCATCAGGAATATTGGGAGGGTGAAGGTCAGCGGAACGCATATTGCCTGGCCGTCATTCCGCCCAAGTTGGCAAAGCTGAAAAAGGGATTTGCCCAACGGCTCGCCGACTCCACATAGACAATGCAGATTGGCGCGTTAAGTATACGTCATGACACATAAACCTGTTCGAAAAGCTATATTCCCGGTCGCTGGTCTCGGCACCCGCTTTTTGCCAGCGACAAAGGCCATTCCGAAAGAAATGCTGCCGATAGTGGACAGTCCGCTCATCCAATATGCGGTCGATGAGGCGCGTGAAGCGGGTATCGAGCAGATGATATTCGTGACGGGTCGCGGTAAGAGCGCAATTGAAGACCATTTCGATATCGCGTTCGAACTTGAGCACACAATGGCGGTGCGTGACAGAGACACATCGGTGTTGGCGAGCTCACGCCTGACACCCGGCAACTGCGTGTATGTTCGGCAACAGGAACCACTGGGACTTGGGCACGCAATCTGGTGCGCGCGCGACATCATTGGTGATGAGCCTTTCGCCATATTCCTTCCCGATGAGTTTATGCATGGCTCGCCGGGATGTATGAAGCAGATGGTCGATGCTTATCAGAACATTGGCGGCAATGTTATCAGCGTGCTCGAAGTGCCGCGCCATGCGGTATCCAGCTATGGCGTTATTGCCCCCGGCGCGGCGCGCGGTGCGATTACAGAGGTGCTTGGCCTTGTTGAAAAGCCAAAGGTTGAAGACGCGCCATCGAACCTGATCGTTTCGGGGCGTTACATCCTTCAGCCCGAAGTGATGCATATTCTGGAAGGCCAAGAAAAAGGCGCTGGTGGTGAGATCCAGTTGACCGATGCTATGGCGCAGATGCTTGGTAAGCAGCCGTTCCACGCGGTCACATTTGACGGAAATCGCTATGATTGTGGATCAAAAGTAGGTTACATCGAAGCCAATTTGGCGGTAGCGCTGCAAAGACCCGATATGGCAGATGAAGTTCGCGCCATTGCGGTCAATTTGTTAAAATAGGCCTGTTGCGCGAGATATTGGGGGTTTCCAAATGCGTTTGATAGTTTGTGCTTTGCTGTTTGTGCTCCTCCAAGGTTGCGTTTCTTCTGTGGTGTCCAATGTTGTGACAGCACCGATTAAGGTCGTTTCAAAGACTGCGGATGTTTTGACTACCAGCCAATCCGAATCTGACGAAAAACGAGGCCGTGAATTGCGGAAACGCGAGGAAGCTATCGGGAAACTCGGCCGTCAACGTGTCAAGGCGCGCAAACGCTGTGCCAACGGTGATAGAGAGGCCTGCGAAAAGGCAGCGGACCTCAGCGATCAAATTAAACGGGAACAGGATCGCGCACGGTAAGCGCATCGGTCTGCCAAACAGCAACTACTGTCGACAAACGGCTGATTTGTCTGAAAATTTTGTATCTCGTCGATTGTTAACCCATTTGGTCGAACGCAGCTTTCGCCTGAGGCCTGCTGAAGGTTAAGGCGCGTGCATAGACCGATGGGAAGATACCCGCGGGTCTCGTGGAGGGTTAATGCGCGTTTTTGAACTACGTTTGGCACTATTGGCGACGGCTATGGCTGTGATGACTGTACCGTCTCAAGCTCTTGCCAATGACAGCGGCGCAAATGCCGAGGCATCTTCAGTCCGGACCGGCAGTCGGCAATTCACACCCGATTTTTTTACCACCTACGCCCCCGTCACCGCGCTGGACATGGTGAAGCGCATCCCGGGATTTTCCATCAGTGAAGGCGAAGGGCGCCGCGGCTTTGGCGAAAATGCCGGTAATGTTTTGATCGATGGAGACCGGCCATCCACAAAGTCTGATGACGTGTGGACGATGCTGTCCCGGATTCCGGCAAGTCAGGTCGAATATATTGAGTTGTCTGAGCAGGCCGGCGCGGACACCGAAACGCAGGGGCAAGGGCAAGTCATAAATATCGTCCGTAAGCGGACTGCAAAGGTCGGCGGCACCTATGAAGGGACGATCATCGCTGGAACCCGCTATGGGTTCCAGCCATCATTGAACGCATCGGCAACGCTGCGGCGGGGCGAAACAAGCTATGAACTGAACCTGTCATCTTATTCGGAACGGGTCTACGGATTTGGCCCCGAAGATTTTAAGACGGGATCGGCTGTCTTGCTGGAACGGCGCTTTTACAATGGCAAAGGCGGGAATGACCAAGTGGCCCTTGGCGGCGCCATCAAAACCAAATTGGGCGACATCAAGGTCAACCTCAATGGCCAAGTGCGCTGGGATGACAGTTTCGACATTCGGGAGGCGGATTATTTCAATGGCTCCGGCGTGGACACCGCTGATGAGCTGTTACTGCGCGGCGGCCCCGTTAGCGACATAAGCTATGAAGTCGGCGGTGACATTGAATTTTCCGCCGTACCGAAGACGAATACCAAAATTGTCGCACTCTATCGATCAGGGCACGAAAGCGCCTATAGTAGCATCGAAATCGCCCGCATGGGGCAGCCAGTGACTTTGTTTGAAACGCGCAGCCGCAACACGCCCACAGAGGCTGTTGTACGCATCCAGAATGACTGGAGTGGGGTGAGGAGGCACGCAGTCCAATTCGGCGCTGAGATCGCTTACAATCGCCTTGATGCACGTTTCAGCGTCGCCAATTCGGTCGCAGGTGCGGTGACCAGTTTCCCGGCATCCGATGTCCTCGTTCAAGAAACGCGGTTTGAACCATTTGTCAGTGACGTATGGACGCTTGGCCCATCTTGGAAAGTTGAAGCAGGCGCCATTGCCGAATTTTCCAAACTGACATTGTCAGGCGACAGTATAGCGGAGCGGCGCTTTCAATTTATCAAGCCCCGTGCCATTGCGACGTGGACAATCAATCCGCAAACCACTTTGGAATTGCGCGCCGAGCGTCAGGTTGCACAGCTGAACTTCAATGAGTTTGCGACGTCGGTCGATGTGACCGTCGGCAACCAAGTGGATGCTGGCAATGCAGACCTTGTGCCCGAAAAAACAACGACTTTCTCCGGCCTTATCCGTCACAAGTTTCTGGAACGCGGCAGCATTCAGTTCCGTGGTGATTATCAGTTGGTCAGCGATACCCAGGATCTTGTGCCCATCACTATCCGTGACAGCAATGGCAACATCACTGCGCAATTTGATGGCACCGGGAACATCGGCAACAGCAAGCGATGGAATGCCGAGCTGGAGATAACATTGCCACTGGATTGGCTGACACAGCCCATTGGAATCGCGGGCATCGAAGCCAAATATATTGGCCATTATCACGGGAGCAAAGTGACTGACCCCGTCACGGGTCTGAACCGTCGCATGTCCCACCGTCCATTGTGGCACCAACAATGGGATATTCGTTATGACATGGCCGACCTTGGCCTTGTCTTCGGCGCATCCTTCAGTGTGCAGGAACCGAATTACGCATATTTCTTCAACGAGGTCAGACGCCAGCATGAGGGCACGCGATCGACGCTATTCATCGAATATAGCAAGTTCAGCTTAGGAACTCTGCGTTTCCAAGTGATCGACATGGCGGGTTTCCATCGTGACCGGTTTATTTATGCGGGAACGCGGGCATCGGGAGAGCTCGATCAGATCGTGAACCGGAAACGCAGCCTTGATCCGCTGCTTCAATTGACGTTGTCCGGGAAATTCTGATTATTCGCTGCGCAACGCTTCAATCGGCGAAAGGCGCGATGCCCTGATGGCGGGGTAGCCACCAAATAGGATGCCGATAACTGCGGAAAACGCGACGGACATCAATGCCGTGTCCAGCCCGACAGGGGCTGGAAAGTCGGCCACTTGCTGAAAAATGGCTGCAGCGAGGATCGCCAATGTTAGGCCGATAGCGCCGCCGATGACGCACAGCACAGCGGCCTCAACGAGGAACTGGTTACGGATGTCGCTGCGCTTTGCCCCCAATGCCATGCGAAGGCCAATTTCGCGTGTGCGTTCGGTAACGCTGACCAGCATGATGTTCATGATACCGATCCCGCCCACCAGCAACGAGATCGACGCTATCGCGACCAAAACGGCCTGAAATATCTGCGTCACTTGACCGGTCGTCTCGGCGATTTCCGTTGTTGTGCGCACAGTGAACGGACTAATTCTTCCTTTGGGTACGCGGTAGCGGTCGCGTAACATGCGTTTGATGTCCTGCTGCCCCGCGAGCAGCGAATCTTCATCCTCGAAACCGACGAACAGCAGTGTCACATCGTCCGGCCCCTGCATCGCCGTCGTCTGCAACCGCTGGCGCAACGTCGTGATGGGCACTACAATTTGGTCGTCATTGTCATTACCCAAATTGCTGCCCTTGCTCTCAAGCAAACCGATCACCTTAAAGGGAACGCGATTGATGCGCACGGTTTCGCCCACAGGATTTGCATCCGCGAACAGCTTGTCAGCAACCGTCTGTCCGATCACAACAACACGTGCCGCCGCACCGACATCGCCATCGGTCAGAAAACGGCCTTCGGACGCAGTGACGTTGGAGACAATGCCATATTCAGGTGTGGCGCCAGTCGCTTGTGTGGTGGCGCTGCGGCCCGGCGTGACCAGTTGGACGCTGCTGCGGATTTGGGGTGCGACAGCGCTCACACCAGATACCTGCCGCAAAATGGCGCGGCCATCGCGCTCGGTTAAGCGGCCGCGGTCTGTGGACCGTGGCGGGCCGCTGCCGCTGTCGGGCTGCGGCACAACAATGGCCATATTCGAACCTAAAGTTGCGATCTGCTGCGTTACGGAGACCTGTGCGCCATTGCCCACCGCCACCGCCAAGATGACGGAGAATACTCCGATCATCACGCCAAGTGTGGTGAGGATGGAGCGCATCAGATTGGTGCGCAGCGCCGTCATCGCAATTGCAATATTGACGCCCCAGCCAGCGATGGAGTTCAGCAGCTTACTCATCCGGCAACCGCGCGGCGTCGCGATTTGACCGCAGCATCCTCAATGACCCGTCCGTCGCGAAACACGATGCGCCGTTCGGCATATTCGGCAATGTCCGGTTCGTGCGTGACGACGATGAGCGTGATGCCTTCGTCGTTTAGCTTTTGGAAAATGCCCATGATATCGAGCGAAGTTTGGGTATCCAGCGCGCCTGTTGGTTCGTCAGCGAGCAGCATGAGCGGATCGGTAACCAACGCACGGGCGATGGCAACGCGCTGTTGCTGGCCACCCGACAGCTTGGCAGGGGTGTTCTGCAGGCGGTTGCCAAGCCCCATCGCCTCAAGTTTCGCCTGCGCGCGTTCCCGGCGTTCGGTATAGCCAAGGCCCGCGTAAATGAGCGGCACCGCCACATTGTCCAGCGCGCTCGTGCGGGCGAGCAGGTTGAACTGTTGAAACACAAAGCCAATTTTGCGGTTGCGGATTTCAGCCAATGCGTCGCTGTCGAGCGTTTTTGTATCAATGCCGTCGAGTAACAAGGTTCCAGACGTTGGGACATCCAGACAACCGATCATATTCATGAACGTCGATTTGCCCGAACCGCTGGCACCCATAATCGCAACGAACTCGCCACGCTTTATGGTCAGCGAAACGCCGTTGACGGCGTGCAGAACCTCGCCGCCGATCACATAATCTTTGACCAGATCATGCGTTTCAAGAAGCGGCGCTGTCATCTTCGTCCGCATTGTCGTCGGTTTGGGCCTTTGGCTTCAGGGATTTTGTACGGATGAGAACTTTGTCGCCCGCTTTGATACCCGAAGTCACTTCCGTATAATCATCGCCTTGTAAGCCGATCTGAACCTGTTTCCGTACCGGTCGATACAGATCGGTTCCCGCCAGATACAATGTCGGCCGGGGTGTTTCCTTTTTTGCAGGCGCCCTGGGTGTTTCTTCTTTCGGTTCGCCCCGGTCGGCCAATTTGGGACGGAAGCGAAGCGCGTTGGTTGGCACGCGCAACACATTGGCCTTTGCGCCAGTGATGATTTCTACATTCGCGGTCATTCCGGGCAGCAATTTGCCATCTTTATTGTCCACGTCGATGATGACGAGATAGCTGACGACATTCTGCGTTTCGACGGGCGCTTGGCGGACCTGCCGCACTTTGGCGCGGAATATATCATTGGGGTAACTGTCGACGGTGAAGGTCACATCTTGGCCTTCGATAATTTGCCCGATGTCTGCTTCGTCAACCGATGCCTCAACCTGCATCTTGGTGGTGTCGGCAGCGATTTCGAAAAGGTTCGGGGTCTGGAAACTGGCGGCGACGGTGGTGCCGGGTTCAACAAGTTTATTGATGATGACCCCGCTGGCGGGCGCGACAATCACGGTGCGGTTCAGATCGAGCCGTGCTGACGAAAGCTCCGCAGTGCCTTGGCTGATCTGCGCATTGCCGCTTTGTGTTTGCGCCAGTGCAACCTGCAAGGCGTTCCGCGCGCTGTTAAGCTTGCTTTGCGCGATGTCGAGACCTGCCTTCGACACAAATCCGCGCTCGGCCAGCGCCCGTTGTCGCGCAAAATCGCGTTCCTGTATCTCAAGCTCCGACCGCGCGCGGGCAACATTGGCAACCGTTTGCTGCAAACCGGCGCGGGCAAGCGCAACTTGCGCTTCGGACTGCTGCACGCGGGCACGCACGCGCGTTGAGTCGATCTCGGCGAGGACTTGGCCAGCCTTAACCGGCGAATTGAAATCGACGTAAACCTTGGTCACTTGTCCAGACACCTCGGTGCCGACCTTAATTGTGTTCAGCGCGCGAATTTTGCCGCTGGCCGAAACCTTGCGCAGAACTTCGCCGCGCGTGACGGTCTCGCTGACATATTCATAGTCATGCGGGGTAGGGCGAACGATGCGGTAGAGAATGAATAGCAGTACAAGCGCGATAATCGCTGACCAGACGCGGTGCCGTTTCACCCAAGCCCGTATTGTTTCAAACATCCGACCTGTCCTCAATTGTCTTCTAGCCCTGTATATGTAGTGCGCAATGATTAGGCCAGTGATTTATTCACGTAACACAGCAAAAAGCCCGCCGGAATTGCTTCCAGCGGGCTTTTGTCATTCCTTAAGGGAAGCGAAGCTTATTCTTCTTCGCCGCTATCCACAACATCATCGATGGCGGCGTCAGTGGTAGTCAGATCATCTGAAATCACCTTTGCCAACACATCATCGCCGATGGCTGCTTCAGCACCCTGTGCCAATTCGGCAGCATGTTCTTCAGCTGCTGTCTCAGGCGCAATCAGGCTTTCCTGAAGCTTCTTGTAGCTGGCACGAAGCGCAACGTCGCGGCTTGTCGCGGCAATCCGCATGCGGTTCATGGCAGAACCAGTACCCGCAGGGATCAGACGACCAACGATGACGTTTTCCTTCAGACCGGTCAGGATGTCCTTCTTACCTTCCACAGCGGCCTGTGTGAGGACGCGTGTGGTTTCTTGGAAGGATGCTGCCGAGATGAACGAACGTGTCTGCAACGAAGCCTTGGTGATGCCCAACAGAACCGGGTTACCGGTTGCAGGTGCCTGACCCTTGGACAGCTTCGCATTGATTGCGTCCATTTCTTCGCGGTCAACCTGTTCGCCGGGAAGCAAGGTTGTGTCGCCACCGAATGTGATTTCAACCTTCTGCAACATCTGACGAACGATCGTTTCGATGTGCTTGTCGTTGATCTTCACGCCCTGCAAACGATACACTTCCTGAATTTCTGCAACCAGATATTCAGCCAATGCTTCGATGCCCATGACTTCAAGGATGTCATGCGGGTTCGGCGAACCAGCAATCAGGTTATCGCCCTTACGGACGAAATCGCCTTCCTGAACATCAAGTACCTTCGACTTCTGGATCAGATACTCAATACGATCGCCCTCTTCCGGAACAATCGCGATCTTGCGCTTCGCCTTATAGTCACGGACGAATTCAACGCGGCCCGAAATCTTCGCAATGATTGCGTTATCCTTCGGAATACGTGCTTCGAACAATTCGGCAACGCGTGGCAGACCACCGGTGATGTCGCGGGTCTTGGCAGATTCACGGGTCACACGCGCGATAACATCGCCTGCCTGAACCATGGCACCGTCTTCAACCGAAAGCATCGTTCCTACGCCGAGCAGATAACGTGCAGCTTCGCCGCTATCGTCATCCAGCAAGGTAATGCGTGGGCGAAGGTCTTCCTTCTTGGTGCGGCTGCCGGCACGATCTTCGATAACGACGCGCTGGGCGATACCCGTTGCTTCGTCGGTTTGCTCGGTCAGCGTCTTGCCGTCGATCAGGTCCTGATATTTAATGATACCCGACTTTTCTGTGATGATTGGCATGGTGAATGGATCCCATTCAGCCAGACGATCACCAACATTGACCTCCGCACCATCCGGGAATGCCAACGTCGCACCATAAGGCAGACGGTGAATTTCCATCTCGCGGCCATCCTTGTCGACGATGACAAGTTCACCGTTACGGGCCATTGCCAGACGCTTCTTACGCTTGTCGACGATGCTTGGCAGATCGCGATACATGACCTTACCCGATGCAGTTGCATCAAGGTTCGATTGTTCGTTCAACTGAGCCGCACCACCGATGTGGAAGGTACGCATGGTCAGCTGGGTTCCAGGCTCACCAATGGACTGCGCAGCGATAACGCCGACAGCTTCACCAATGTTGACTGGTGTACCGCGTGCAAGGTCACGACCATAGCAGGTACCGCAAACACCGACCTTGGATTCGCACACCAGCGGTGAACGGATCTTGAGGGCCTGAATGCCGGTTTCTTCCATGGCAGCAACCATTGGCTCGTCGAGCAAGGTTCCAGCTGGGATCAAAACCTTGCCATCAAGGCCAAGGATGTCTTCTGCCGTGGTACGGCCAAGGACACGCTCACCAAGTGAGGCGATGGTCGAACCACCCTGAACGATCGAACGCATTTCCAGCGCGCGCTGGGTTCCGCAATCGACTTCAACAATGGTGCAATCCTGCGATACGTCGACCAGACGGCGTGTCAGGTAACCTGAGTTTGCAGTCTTCAGTGCGGTATCGGCCAGACCCTTACGGGCACCGTGGGTCGAGTTGAAATACTCGAGAACGGTCAGACCTTCCTTAAAGTTCGAAATGATCGGCGTTTCGATGATCTCGCCCGAAGGCTTGGCCATCAGACCGCGCATACCGGCAAGCTGCTTCATCTGCGCTGGCGAACCACGCGCACCGGAGTGGCTCATCATGTACACCGAGTTTACCGGCAATTCACGGCCATGCTCGTCGGTTGGCGATGCCTTCAGCTTGTCCATCATGGCGTTGGCGACCTTGTCACCACATGTGGACCAGGCGTCGATGACCTTGTTATACTTTTCCTGCTGCGTGATCAGACCGTCCTGATACTGCTGCTCAAAGTCGGCAACAATTGCCTTGGTTTCAGCAACCATTTCCGTCTTTTCTTCCGGAATGATCATGTCGTCCTTGCCGAACGAAATACCGGCCTTGAACGCATATTTGAAGCCAAGCGACATGATCGCGTCGGCGAACAATACCGTGTCTTTCTGACCCGTGTGACGGTAAACCTGATCGATAACGTCGCCGATTTCCTTCTTGGTGAGAAGGCGGTTGACGGTTTCGAACGGCACGCGGTGGCTCTTTGGCAGCGTTTCTGCGAGCAACATACGGCCAGGTGTGGTGTCAAAGCGAACCATACGCTCAACGCCATCTTCACCGGTCTGTGGGACGCGGGCGATGATCTTGGAGTGGAGCGTTACGGCGCCAACTTCAAGCGCCTGATGCACTTCAGCCATGTCGGACAGCATCATGCCTTCGCCTGGCTCGCCGCGACGATCCATCGAAAGATAATATAGACCCAACACCATATCCTGCGAAGGAACGATAATTGGCTTACCGTTTGCAGGCGACAGGATGTTGTTTGTGGACATCATCAAAACGCGTGCTTCCAACTGGGCCTCAAGGCTCAATGGAACGTGAACTGCCATCTGGTCACCGTCAAAGTCGGCGTTAAAGGCCGAGCAAACGAGCGGGTGAAGCTGGATAGCCTTACCTTCGATCAGGACAGGCTCAAACGCCTGAATGCCCAAACGGTGAAGTGTCGGTGCGCGGTTCAGCAACACAGGATGTTCACGGATAACCTCATCGAGGATGTCCCAAACTTCCTTACGTTCTTTTTCGACCCACTTCTTGGCTTGCTTCAGGGTCATCGAAAGACCCTTCGCATCCAGACGCGAGTAGATGAACGGCTTGAACAGTTCGAGCGCCATCTTCTTTGGCAGGCCGCACTGATGCAATTTCAATTCAGGACCGGTCACGATAACCGAACGACCCGAATAATCGACGCGCTTACCCAAAAGGTTCTGACGGAAACGGCCCTGCTTGCCCTTGAGCATGTCGGACAGCGACTTCAGTGGACGCTTGTTGGCACCGGTGATCGTACGGCCGCGACGGCCATTGTCGAACAGTGCGTCAACAGCTTCCTGCAGCATGCGCTTTTCGTTGCGGACGATGATGTCTGGCGCGCGCAGTTCGATCAGGCGCTTCAAACGGTTGTTACGGTTGATAACGCGGCGATAAAGATCGTTCAGATCGGACGTTGCAAAACGGCCACCATCCAGCGGCACCAATGGGCGCAATTCTGGTGGAATGACGGGAATGACGTCCAAAATCATCCACTCGGGCTTGTTGCCGGAATCGATGAAGCTTTCCACGACCTTCAAACGCTTGATGATCTTCTTGGGCTTGAGTTCCGACTTGGTAACAGCAAGCTCGTCGAGCAAGTCAGTACGCTCTTGCTCAAGGTCGAGGTCCATCAACATGGTCTTGACGGCTTCTGCACCAATGCTGGCGGTGAAAGCGTCTTCGCCATATTCGTCCTGTGCGTCGAGCAATTCGTCTTCGCTCAGCAACTGGAACTTCTCAAGCGCGGTCAGGCCAGGCTCGGTAACGATGTAGTTTTCGAAGTACAGCACGCGCTCAAGCTGCTTCAACTGCATATCAAGCAGCAGGCCGATGCGCGAAGGCAGCGACTTCAGGAACCAGATATGCGCAACAGGCGCAGCGAGCTCGATGTGGCCCATGCGCTCACGGCGCACCTTGGTAACGGTGACTTCAACGCCGCACTTTTCACAGACGACGCCCTTATACTTCATGCGCTTATACTTACCGCAAAGGCACTCATAGTCCTTCACGGGGCCGAAGATACGTGCGCAGAAAAGGCCGTCACGCTCTGGCTTGAACGTACGATAGTTGATGGTTTCGGGCTTTTTGATTTCACCAAAAGACCAGCTGCGGATTTTTTCCGGCGATGCGATCCCGATCTGGATCTGGTCAAATGTTTCGACCTTGGCGATGGGATTGTTGAATTTGCTCAGTTCGTTCATAATCTTTTCCTCATTGGGCTTTTGCCCATGAAAACCTAAGGGCAGGGGCAGGGGGCGGACCTAAGTCCGCCCGGCTCTGCTTATTCCGCTGCCTCGGCAAAGCCCTCGTCACCTTCGATCAAGTCATGTGCCTTCAGGTCAACATTCAGACCCAATGAGCGCATTTCCTTAACCAGAACGTTGAAGCTTTCGGGGATACCGGCTTCAAAGCTGTCGTCACCCTTGACGATCGCTTCGTAAACCTTGGTACGCCCGATAACGTCATCGGATTTGACCGTGAGCATTTCCTGCAAGGTATAGGCCGCGCCATATGCCTGAAGTGCCCAGCATTCCATTTCCCCGAAACGCTGACCACCGAATTGCGCCTTACCACCAAGTGGCTGCTGCGTAACAAGGCTGTACGGTCCGATTGAACGGGCGTGGATCTTGTCATCAACAAGGTGATGCAATTTTAGCATGTAGATGATGCCTACGGTCACCTTACGGTCGAACTTGTCACCGGTACGGCCGTCGAACAGATCGGATTGACCCGAACCGTCAAGTCCAGCGAGCTGGAGCATAGTGGTAACGTCCGCTTCACGTGCACCATCGAACACAGGTGTGCCCATTGGAACGCCGGTGACGACATTGCTTGCAAGTTCAATGATGTCCGCGTCGCTGCGGCCCTTGATCTCGTCGGCATAATCTTCGCCATAGGCTTTCGCCAAACGTTCGCGCACGATCGCTGGCGGCGTCGCGGCTTCGGGGTTCGGGTTATTGTGTCGCCACTCTTCCAAAGCCTCACCAATTTGCATGCCCAGACCGCGTGCGGCCCAACCAAGGTGGGTTTCGAAAATCTGCCCGACGTTCATACGCGATGGAACGCCCAACGGGTTAAGAACGATGTCGACAGGTGTACCATCGGCCAGGAACGGCATGTCTTCTTGCGGAAGGATCCGCGAGATAACACCCTTGTTTCCGTGACGTCCGGCCATCTTGTCGCCTGGCTGCAGCTTACGCTTAACGGCAACGAATACCTTGACCATCTTGAGTACGCCAGGTGCGAGTTCATCACCGCGCTCCAGCTTCTCACGACGATCTTCGAACTTCTCAACGATCAGCTTGACGGCATCATCATACTGAACCTTGACCGCTTCCAGATCGCCCTGGACCTTGTCATCGGCAACCGCGATTTTCCACCATTCGTGACGCTCAACTTCGCTGAGATTTTCCTCAGTGATCTTGTCGCCCTTCTTGATGCCCTTTGGCGCTGCGGCTGCAGTTTGACCAATGAGCATGTCTTTCAAGCGGTTGTACGTCGCACGGTTCAAAATCGAACGTTCGTCCTCGCGATCCTTCGCAAGACGTTCGATTTCTTCGCGTTCGATGGCCATCGCACGCTCGTCCTTGTCGATGCCGTGGCGGTTAAACACGCGCACTTCAACAACAGTACCAGCGACACCAGGTGACAGACGCAACGATGTGTCGCGCACGTCGCTTGCCTTTTCACCAAAGATGGCGCGCAGCAGCTTTTCTTCTGGCGTCATGGGGCTTTCGCCCTTTGGCGTGATCTTGCCGACCAGAATGTCACCGGGGTGCACTTCTGCGCCGATGTACACGATGCCAGCTTCGTCGAGGCTGCGAAGCGCTTCTTCACCTACGTTTGGAATATCGCGGGTGATATCTTCAGGTCCAAGCTTTGTATCCCGGGCCATAACTTCGAATTCTTCGATATGGACCGATGTGAAGACATCGTCTTTCACGATGCGTTCGGAGATCAAGATCGAGTCTTCGTAGTTGTAACCGTTCCAAGGCATAAACGCTACGAGGCTGTTTTTGCCCAGTGCGAGTTCGCCCAGTTCGGTCGAAGGACCATCAGCGATGATGTCGCCGGCTTCGATGACGTCACCAACCTTCACCAATGGCTTTTGGTTGATGCAGGTGTTCTGGTTCGAACGCTGGAACTTTTGCAGCGTGTAGATGTCGACGCCCGATTTGCCGGGTTCAACGTCGCCGGTCACGCGGACGACGATACGGGTCGCATCGACTTGGTCGACGATACCGGTACGGCGTGCAGCAATGGCAGCGCCGGAATCGCGGGCAACGGTTTCTTCCATGCCGGTGCCGACAAACGGTGCTTCTGCGCGGAGCAAAGGCACGGCCTGACGTTGCATGTTCGAACCCATCAATGCGCGGTTGGCGTCATCGTTTTCCAGGAACGGGATGAGCGATGCTGCAACGGAAACCAGCTGCTTTGGCGAAACGTCCATCAACGTGATCTGGTCGCGCGGTGCCATCAGGAATTCGCCAGCTTCACGTGACGAAATCAGGTCTTCGGCAAAGCTGCCATCGGCGTTGAGTTCGGCGTTCGCCTGCGCGATGGTGTTCTTCTGCTCTTCCATGGCGGAGAGATAGACCACGTCGTCGGTGACTTTGTTGTCGATCACCTTGCGGTAAGGCGTTTCGATAAAGCCATATTTGTTCACGCGGCTGAATGATGCCAGCGAGTTGATCAGACCGATGTTCGGGCCTTCTGGCGTTTCAATCGGGCAGATACGGCCATAGTGTGTTGGGTGAACGTCGCGGACTTCAAAGCCAGCGCGCTCACGCGTTAGACCACCTGGTCCAAGGGCCGAAACGCGGCGCTTGTGGGTGACTTCCGAAAGCGGGTTGGTCTGATCCATAAACTGCGACAGCTGCGAGCTGCCGAAGAATTCGCGCACCGCAGCAACCGCTGGCTTTGCGTTGATCAGATCGTTTGGCATCACGGTGGATACGTCAACCGAGCTCATACGTTCTTTCACGGCGCGCTCCATACGGAGCAGACCGACGCGATACTGGTTTTCCAGCAATTCGCCGACCGAACGGACACGACGGTTACCGAGGTTATCGATATCGTCGATTTCGCCCTTGCCGTCCTTCAGGTTCACCAGTTCCTTGACCACGGCGAGGATATCCTCTGTCCGCAAGGTGGTGAGCGTGTCTTCAACGTCAAGCTGCAGACGCATGTTCAACTTCACGCGGCCAACGGCGCTGAGGTCGTAGCGGTCTGGATCGAAGAATAGGCCAGCGAACAATGCTTCGGCGGTTTCGCGCGTTGGCGGCTCGCCAGGACGCATGACGCGGTAGATCGCATCAAGGCCCATGTCGCGGTTCTCGGCCTTGTCAGCCTTCAGCGTGTTGCGCATCCATGCGCCGGTGATGACATGGTCGATGTCGAGCAGCTCAAGGCTGTCGATGCCGGCCTTGTCGAGTGCTTCCAAGTTTTCAGCGGTGATTTCGTCACCAGCTTCAACATAAATGCGGCCCGTTTTTTCGTCGATCAGGTCGAATGCCGAATAACGTCCAAAGATTTCTTCGGTCGGGATCAGCAGATGCGTCAGGCCATCCTTGACCGCCTTGTTCGCGGCGCGTGGGGTAACCTTGGTGCCCGCAGGGAACACGACTTCGCCGGTCTTTGCATCCACGATGTCGAACATCGGTTTCGACGCACGCCATTGTTCCGCGTTGAACGGAATTTTCCAGCCACCGGTGCCACGTTCAAATGTCACGCGGTCGTAGAAGTGGCTGAGGATTTCTTCGTCGTTCAAACCCAGCGAGTAGAGCAAGGTCGTGACCGGCAACTTACGCTTACGGTCGATACGGACGTTGACGATATCCTTGGCATCAAATTCAAAGTCGAGCCACGAACCACGGTACGGAATAACGCGCGCGGCGAAGAGATATTTGCCCGAAGAGTGCGTTTTACCGCGGTCATGGTCAAAAAGAACGCCCGGCGAACGGTGCATCTGCGAAACGATAACGCGCTCTGTACCGTTGACGAAGAAGGTGCCGTTATGCGTCATGAGCGGCATGTCGCCCATGTATACGTCCTGCTCCTTAATATCGAGGACCGAACGCGCTTCGGTGTCGGGGTCAACCTCAAACACGATGAGGCGCAATGTGACCTTCATCTGTGCGGCATAGGTAATTCCGCGCTGACGGCATTCTTCAACGTCATATTTGGGATCTTCGAGTTCGTAATGGACGAAGTCGAGTTCCGACGTTCCGGCAAAATCCTTAATCGGGAAAACGCTGCGCAGCGTTTTTTCGAGGCCGGATACATAACCAATGGACGGGTCAGAGCGCAGGAACTGCTCATAGCTTTCGCGCTGAACCTCGATCAGGTTGGGCATGTCGATAACTTCGTGGATGTTACCGAAGATTTTGCGGATACGCTTTTGACGCGAGAGTGTCGCAGGAGCGGTTCGGGTTGCCATAAGGTGCTTTGCCTCAGTTAGAAATGTCAAACGCGCTAAATTCGTTTTCGCCAGACAAGAAAAGGCCGCATGGCAAAGGTCCGAAGATTCGGGTCCTGCCGTGCAGCCGTTTCGCGTATGTGAAAATCCAGACCCTTCAATGCTTTAGCCAAGTTGCGCGACGACAAGGCCAATCCCGATGGGGCAGATGTTGGACGTCGTATAGGGCCGCAGGCGGTGAGGGTCAACCCCGGCCTGCGCCCATCACAAGCAATTTCGCGGCGGCGCAGCACCCGCAAGAGGGCCGGATTTGGCCCTTAAGGATACAAAAGGCACCAGCGGCGATGAAATGATTGTCCCCTTTGTCGCTTTAACGATTGAGGCGGCTGTTGTGCGAACCCCGATCAGCCAGAGGGGCAGTTACCGATGACCGCGCCGATGATCGCAGGGCAAATCCTACATTTCAAGGGGGGGTGGTGGCGGAATGAGGCGAGCATTTCATCCTGAACGTGCCAGTCACCGGCGCCCGTCACCCTTCATTCGTCACCCTGAACTTGTTTCAGGGTCTTACTTTCGACGCCGAGGATAAGAATTAAGATCCTGAAACAAGTTCAGGATGACGGACGGGGGCGGTCAAACAAGTTCAGGATGACATGGCCAACATACGATAGAATAGTTGCCGTTTACTTCGGCTAACGATACGTCTTGTGCACGCGCGAAACTCGCGCATCGATGGATAGGACCTGAACTTTGGCTAAAGGCGTATTTCTGCACCGCGCGGACTCCATTTACGATGATCGACCAGAAGAACGGTATCAATTCCCAAGCCAGTATCTCTCCAGAGCAAGTCAATTTGTTGGGGACTGGGTCGTTTACTATGAACCGGTCAAGGCTGGAAAAAAGGGCTATTTCGCCATTGCAAGGGTCGAGGAAATCGTTCCAGACCCGACCATTGCAAATATGTATCTCGCTCTAATTGAGCCCGGTTCATACTTGCCGATGGAGTATACCGTTCCGTTCAATGATCATGATGGTTTAGTTGAGCGCGGTCTACTCAACGAATCTGGCAAGATTTCCGGTAGGGCTCAAGCCGCGGTCCGGCCAATCTCCCTAGAAGACTTTAATCGTATTTTGGAACGCGGAATTCCGGATGTGGACGATATGCTGCCAAGGACAGACGCATCCGAGCCAAAGGTCGTCGAAAGCCATTTCAGTGAAACAGTAGAGCCATTCATCTTTGACCAAGAGCGGGAACGCATAAGTTCGATCAGCAACCGCCTTGTTCGTGATCGGGTCTTCCGAAAAATTGTGCTTGATGCGTATGATTGCCGATGCGCGATTACCGGATTTAAGTTCATCAACGGTGGCGGGCGTGCCGAAGTTGAGGCCGCCCATATCAAACCCGTCGAAGCAAACGGTCCCGACATCGTCGCTAATGGCATCGCGCTCTCGGGAACGGTTCACTGGATGTTCGACCGAGGTCTGGTTAGCTTATCGGATAATCTGGATATCCTCGTTTCAAGGCAGGTGAACGACTCGGATCGTATTTGGAGCTTAGTCAATCCAAGCCGCAAGGCGGAATTGCCACGCCATCCAACACTGCGACCCCACCCAAGATTTTTGGAGTGGCATCGGCAGAATTGTTTTAAATGCTGATGTTCAGCGGCGCCGTTGCGCCGCTGGCACCAATCACATTTTACGACCAGATGCAGGAGTGAATTTGATGGCTATGACATCTCGCTTTTTTTATCGAGTGTGTTGCTAAATCGCTGTGAAACCTGCTTGTCCGACACGAGCCAGCTAAAAAACCACTTTCCCACACACGCCCCCATCCATTATCCCGATTCACCTAGCGTGATACAGGCGTTCCGCCATGCTTGAAGGGGCGGGGCAGCCCTGCTAGGGGCGGCTGCATGACCGAACTCTCGCTTATCCGTAATTTTTCCATAATCGCGCACATTGATCACGGGAAGTCGACCCTTGCGGATCGGCTGATCCAGCAAACGGGCGGCCTGACGGCGCGTGAGATGACGAGCCAAGTCCTTGATAATATGGACATTGAAAAAGAACGCGGCATCACGATCAAGGCGCAGACGGTGCGGCTGGATTATACCGCGAAGGACGGCATCACCTATCAGCTGAACCTGATGGACACGCCGGGCCATGTCGACTTTGCCTATGAAGTCAGCCGCAGCCTCGCCGCGTGCGAAGGCGCGTTGCTGGTCGTCGACGCCGCGCAAGGTGTTGAGGCGCAGACGCTGGCCAACGTCTATCAATCGATTGAGCATGACCATGAAATCGTGCCCGTCATCAACAAGATCGATCTGCCCGCGGCAGAGGTGGACAAGGTGAAGGCCGAGATTGAGGAAATCATTGGCTTGCCCGCCGACAATGCGGTGCTGACTTCGGCGAAGTCGGGCATCGGCATTGATGAGGTGTTGGAGGCCGTGGTCACGCGCATTCCCCCGCCAAAGGGCGACCGCAACGCGCCGTTGAAGGCGATGTTGGTCGATTCATGGTACGACCCCTATCTGGGCGTCGTCATCCTGATCCGCGTTATCGACGGCGTCATCAAAAAAGGTCAGGAAATCCAATTCATGGCCGCCGGCACAAAGCATTTGGTCGACCGCGTCGGCTGTATGCGGCCAAAGCTGGAAATCCTGTCCGAAATCGCGGCGGGCGAAGTCGGCATTATCACCGCGCAGATTAAAGAAGTTGCGCAGACCCGCGTGGGTGACACCATCACCGATGCAAAGCGCCCCGCCGCCGAACCGCTGCCCGGGTTTAAGGAAGTGCAGCCCGTGGTGTTCTGCGGCCTGTTCCCCACCGACGCCGCGGACTTTGAAAAATTGCGCGAAAGCATCAGCAAGCTGCGCCTGAACGACGCATCATTCAGTTTTGAAACGGAAAGCAGCGCGGCGTTGGGCTTTGGCTTTCGCTGCGGGTTCTTGGGGCTGTTGCACCTTGAGATCATCCAGGAGCGCCTGACACGCGAATTTGACCTGGACCTTATCACCACCGCGCCGTCGGTTGTGTACAAGCTGGAGCTGAGCCGGTCGAAGACCGAAGATGCGCGCAGTATGGAGCTGCACAACCCCGCCGACATGCCCGACATTAACCGCATCGCGGAAATTCAGGAGCCGTGGATTGAGGCGACGATTTATTGCCCCGACGAGTATCTGGGCAGCATATTGAAACTGTGTCAGGACCGGCGCGGTATTCAAAAGCAACTGACCTATGTCGGTGGCCGTGCGCAGATCGTCTATGAACTGCCGCTCAACGAAGTGGTGTTCGATTTTTACGACCGGTTGAAGAGCATTTCGCGCGGCTATGCCTCGTTCGATTACCACCAGATCGGCCATCGCGAAGGCGACCTTGTGAAAATGAGCGTGCTGGTCAATGGCGACGCGGTCGACGCGCTGAGCATGATCGTCCACCGCGGCACCGCCGAATCCCGCGGCCGCGGCATGTGCGAGCGCCTAAAAGACCTCATCCCGCGCCATCTGTTCAAAATCCCCATCCAAGCGGCCATCGGCGGCAAAGTGATCGCCCGCGAAACCATCGCCGCGATGCGCAAGGACGTGACCGCCAAATGCTATGGCGGCGACATCAGCCGCAAGAAAAAGCTGCTGGAAAAGCAGAAAAAGGGCAAGGCGCGGATGCGGGAATATGGGAACGTAAGTATCCCTCAGGAGGCGTTTATCGCGGCACTGCGTATGGGTGAGGAGTAAGGGGGGACGGTTCCGTTCTTCTCGGTCCTCCGCCCGCCGATATGTGCGATACGGTATGCGGTGACATACGCATCCGCCTCTGCTAGGCGCGCGGCATCATGTTAAACTTAAACGGAATCACCGTGCGCCTTGGTGGCCGCACCATATTGGACCGCGCGACCGCGACGCTGCCGCCTTATTCGCGCGTCGGCCTTATCGGCCGCAATGGCGCGGGCAAATCCACGCTGATGAAGGTGATGATCGGCGAGCTGGAAGCCGACGAAGGCAGCATGGATATGCCGAAGAATACGCGCATCGGCTATATCGCGCAGGAAGCGCCATCGGGCACGGCAACGCCGTTCGAAACCGTGCTGGCGGGCGATGTCGAGCGTGCGGCTTTGATGGAAGAGGCCGAGCATTGCGCCGACCCCGACCGGCTGGGCGAACTGCACGAACGGTTGATCGCGATTGATGCCTACACCGCGCCTGCGCGTGCCGCGCGCATCTTGGTCGGGCTTGGTTTCGATGAAGAAATGCAGGGCCGGCCGCTCGATAGCTATTCCGGTGGTTGGAAAATGCGCGTTGCCTTGGCCGCGCTTTTGTTTTCCGAACCCGATTTGTTGCTGCTCGACGAACCTTCAAACCACTTGGATCTTGAAGCGACATTGTGGCTGGAAAACTTCCTCAAATCCTATCCGTCGATGATGGTGGTGATCAGCCACGAACGCGATTTGTTGAACAATGTGGTCGACAATATCCTGCATCTCGAAGGCGGGTCCACCACGCTCTATTCCGGCGGCTATGACTCGTTCGAGCGCCAGCGTGCCGAACGTGCGGCGCAGCTGGCGGCGGCCAAGGCTTCGCAGGACGCACAGCGCGCCAAGCTGCAGGATTATGTTGCGCGCAACTCGGCGCGTGCCTCCACCGCGAAGCAGGCGCAGTCCAGAGCCAAGGCGTTGGCGCGCATGCAACCCATTGCCGCGATGGCCGAAGATCCGACGTTAAGCTTTGACTTTCCAAGTCCGGATGAATTGAAACCGCCATTGGTCACGCTTGATCTGGCGAGTGTCGGCTACACCGCGGGCAAACCGATACTGCAGCGGTTGAACCTGCGGATTGACCCCGATGACCGGATCGCGTTGCTGGGCCGGAACGGCAATGGCAAGACCACGCTCGCGCGGTTGCTTGCGGCGCAATTGACGCCGATGGACGGGGCGATGAGCGCGTCGGGCAAAATGCGCGTTGGCTATTTCACGCAATATCAGGTCGAAGAGCTTGACGGCGACGATACCCCGCTGGAGCATATGACCCAGCAGATGAAGGGCGCGACCCCCGGCGCGGTACGCGCGCAATTGGGCCGCTTCGGCTTTTCAGGGGCAAAGGCAACGACGAAGGTTGGCAAGCTGTCGGGTGGTGAACGCGCGCGGTTGGCGCTGGCGCTGATTACCCGCGATGCGCCGCATATGCTGATCCTTGACGAGCCGACGAACCACTTGGACGTCGATGCGCGTGAAGCGTTGGTGCAGGCGCTGAATGAATATGAAGGCACCGTGGTTCTGGTCAGCCATGACCGCCATATGTTGGAGCTAACGGCCGACCGGCTGGTGCTCGTCGATGGCGGTACCGCAACCGAATTTTCGGGTACGATTGAGGATTATACCGACTTCATCCTGGGCAAGGGCCCCGCGAAAGAGAAGGTATCCAAGGCCGATCGCAAGGAAGACAAAAAAGCCCAAGCCGCCGCGCGTGAGGCGCAAAGCAAGCTTAAGCGCGAAGTCAGTGATGCAGAGGCGGACCTTGCCAAGCTTGAGGTTGTGTTGAGCGCGATTGACCGGGCGATGTTCGATCCGGCGTCCGCCGCGAATGAATATAAGGACCTGACGATGGGTGAACTGTCGCAACGGCGCGGGAAGATTGTCGCCGCGCAAGAGGCTGCTGAAGCCCGCTGGGTCGCGGCAAGCGAGGCGCTGGAGAAGGCTTAGCCCGAGATCGCCGCCAACGCCGCGGTGAAACGCGCTTCGCCTTCGCCTTGAACCAGCGTGTAGCGGACGCCGCGTCCATCGAGCTCCGCGCGGCATAGGTCGAAAAAGCGTTTGCGCTCTGCTGTTTGCGCATAAACGCGCAAACCGTCGTCGACAAAGGGCAGGTCGATATCGAGCAGCAGATAATGGTCGGCAAAACCGGCAAACGCGCCGAAATATCCATCTGCTGCGCCAAACATCATGTGCGCCCACACCGACGTTATCAGCGGGTCTGTATCGAACAATACATAACCAGCGCCCAGCTCTGCTGCGCGCGCGGCCGCGGCGCGGTTCATCGCATCTTGCGTTTGCGCAATGTGGACGAGCTGCGCCATGCCGATGTCGGTGCCATGCGCCTCGCAATAAGCGCGGCCATATTCGGGCACGACTTCGCATCCCAAATGCGCCGCAAGCCGCGTACCCAATGTCGATTTGCCCGTGCTTTCGGGGCCGTGCAGACAAATGCGTTTCATGCGCGTTCTGCCTTGCGCCATTCCACTAGGCCAGCAACCGCCAGCACCAGAAACACGACGTACAGTCCGGCGGTCAGATGCAGGTCTTTGACGATATACAGCGGGATCGAGATGATATTGACGATGATCCAATAATGCCAGTTTTCGACAAAGCGCCGGGTCATCAAAATCTGTCCTGCAATAGACAGCATCGCGACTGATGCATCCCAATAAGGATAGCTGGCGTCGGTTTCGGCATGCATCACCGCGCCCCATGCCCAAATGGCGACGATGGAGCCTGCAATCCACAACGCATAGCCTATTGTCGGCAGCCTGCGGACGGAAATCACGCCGCTATCGTCCTTATTGCGGTTCCAGCTCCACCAGCCATAGAGATTGATGCCCGCAAAAAAGATCTGCAGCCCGGCGTCGCTGTACAGTTTGGCGTCGCGGAAGATGATGAAATATAAAGCGACCATGACAATCGCCACGGGAAAGTTCCAAACCGATCGCCGGATAATCAGGACGATGTTGGCAATGCCGAGCAGCACGGCGACGATTTCAATCATGCTCATTTTGGGTGCTGTAGCGCCGTGACGGAGGGACGCAAGTGCCGACGCGGCGGGCGTGGCTACAGCGGCGCGGTTGTGTGCCTAAGCCGACCGGGCGGTGTGTTCGTGTGCTGCGTTCATGGCGTGCACATCGGCCTGCAAGGTATATCCAAAACCGTACAACGCATTCAGGCTGATGCCACATGTGGGGTCGAGTTTTAGGTTCTTGCGTAACCGTGCGACATGGGTGTCAATCGTCCGCGATTGGTAATCGATAACTTTACCCCATAAGGTTGCTGCCAAATATTGCCGCGAAAGAAGGCGGTTCGGATTTTTGAAAAACAGCATCGCCATGTCAAACTCACGCTTGGGCAGCACAATCTCTTCGTCGCCAAGGTAGATCGCGGACGTCGATGGACGCAGCAAATAGCGGCCGAGGATGACGTTTTCCGAAACGTTTTTCACTTCGCCTTTGGATCGGCGCAGCAGCGATTTGATCCGCATTGCAAGGACGTCGGGATCTACTGGCTTGGAAACATAATCGTCGGCACCGGCCTGTAACCCGCGCACAATGTCGATATTTTCGGTGCGTGCGGTCAGCATGATGGCTGGCATATCCGGATGAAACTTCCGGATATATTCGAGCACTTCAATACCGGATAAATCGGGAATCGACCAATCGACGATGAGAAGGTCGCATTCCGATTGGCGTAATGCCGCCAAAAATTTCTGCGATGAGTCATAGATGGAAACCGTATAGCCGGACGCCCCCAGAAATTCCTCCAGCTCCGCAGCAAAGGCTAAGTCGTCTTCTACGACAGCTATATGAAATTTCTTCATTGCTTTGCCCTACATATTGGACCGGATCGCTGCATATTTTTATACCACAAATGTAACTTTTGTAACAATTATATTGTGAACTAATGTGAACTTTACGCGTCCTATGGAACAAAATTCATGGATGCACGTTTTGGTCTCTCCAAAATGGAGTGAATATTTATGCAAACGATTATTTGACATGCTGAATTCCTTGTACCTTTCGAAAGAAGGCACATTTGGGCAGCTATCGCTTTAGGCAGCTATCGCTTTAGGACGTCTTTTCGGCCTTTGGGTGGATTTGGCGATGATGCCGCACCACGGCGCGCGCCACATTTTGCATGAGGCCGTTTGTGACCTCTCGTCCGGCGCGGGTTTCGGCAATCATGACGGCGACCTGATACCTACAACCATCCGGCGCTTTCATCACCCCGACATCGTTAATCGCGGTCGAAATCGAACCCAATACTTGCCCCGTCCCTGTTTTGTGGGCGAGGCTCCAGCCCGGTGCGAGCCCTGAACGAAGGCGTGATTTTCCGGTATAGGTCCCCGCCATCAACTTCAAAAGCTTTGCCCCCGGATCATCAGGGGCGCGTTCGCCGAAGCGTTTTAGCACAAGTGCGATAGTGCCCGGCGCAGCGCCATCCAAGGGTGAGGCCAGATATTTGTCGAGCGCTGCGCGCCGTTTTTCCATAGGAATGCGCGAACGCTGTTCCTTAAAGGCATTGCCTTTGCGATATTCAGGTTGCCAGTTCAGCCCTGCTATCGCGCTTTGCAAAAGCACTTCGCCAGGTCCGAAACGGATCGATTGCACCTTTCGCCGGTCAAGCATCTGGTTGATCGCCTGCGGGCCGCCGGCGACGCGGATCAGGACGCTGTTTGCAAGATTGTCGCTGGCGTTGACGGCGTGGGCAAGCAATTCGCGCACGGACATTTCAAAGGAATCTTTGTCGCTGAGATATTGTTTGATCGGCTGGCTAAACACCACGATATCATCGCGGCTTACGCGTATTCTCTTGTCGAGCGACAGCTTGCCCGCGGCTTCTTGTTCCAAAATCGTCAGCGCGACCCACATTTTGGAGACGCTTTGCTGTGGAAAGCGTTCGGTGTGCCGCCGACCGATAATGTCATCCGAAAATGGTGTGTAAATGGCGATGCCCGCACGGCCGGGGAATTTCTTCCAAAGCGTGTCGATGTCATTGCGCAGCGTTTCGTCCGCAGTGGACGGCGCGTTGGTCGGTTTGTCTTCGAGGCTGGGGATCGTGAATGTCGACGCGCTTGGCTTTGCGACATTTGGCTTTTTCTGTTCGGTTTTGGTGGCTTTTGGTTTGGCCGGGGCCGATTTTGCCGCGCTCGACTTTTCTGCTTTTGGCTTTCCCGCGCTTTGTTTTTCTGCGCGTGGGTCATTCGCGTTGGCGGTCACCGTGATACCCGTGATCGCGGCCGCAAGGCACAGGCCACCAATCAGGCTGCGTGAGATGAGAAAACGGAAAGGTCGCTTAGCGGACATGATATATGTCATTCGTTCATTTCGTAGCTGCGCCATGGGGACTGGACGTCGGGGTAGGGGCTTGCACATCGTTCGATGTCTCAGACGCAGGGATGAAGCGGTCAAGGCTGCTGCCCGTGGTCGTGTGTAGGCTTACAAGCAGGATGAGCTGCAAAGCCACGACGATAATGAGCACGAATTTGGCGATTTGGAGCGTTCGGCCGAACGCAACGCTGCGCGCTTCTATTTCGCGCCGCGTCACATCGGTCGCCATGCGAATTTCGGACACTGACGATGCATGATTGTGCTGCAGCTCGACCAGCTCTTCTTTCAGCGCCTTCACCGATGCGATGAGTTCGGCATGATGATGGCGCGCGTCGGCTTGAATTTCGTCAATATGGTCGCGGACCATTGCCTCAGCGCCAGCGGGCTTAACCCCTGCAGCCTTCAGCAATTTGCCCAAGCCTTCCAGTTTTTTCATGTCGGAGGTCATTGCAGAAAAATCATTGCGCTGGGTTGGCCAATGACACTGCCCATTGGCGTCGAAAGGCAGCCTGTTGATGGTTCAGCAAAGCAAACTCGGGCATTCATACGGGTGCTCCTTAAGCGGTGCATTAAGATGCGCGGCGGCCGTCCTCCAGTTTAGAAGCGCTTGTTTTCAATTGTTAACAATGCGCGCTCTGTTTGGACGAAGTCGCTATAGGCGATTTTTTCGCCATTTCCCATGGGGTTGATGCGCGATTGACGAAGTCCGCCGGGCATGTAATTCTTCATCTTGGGAAGAGGAGATACCGATGGCGACAAAAGCGGGCAGCGGAGCTGGAAAAAAGGCCGGAACAAAGCGTGCGAAAAAGAAAGGCGCACCATTTTCCGGTGTCGCAGGGGCGTTTGACGCCGCCAATGATGCCACGATGGCGCTTGGCCCGTTAGCAGGATTAGCGCGGGAGGATTTCATCGGCGCCATTGGTCTGATGCTCCGCCAGACCGCCGCCAACCCCGACAAGGCGTGGAAGGCAACCAGCAGCTTTTCCGAAGATGTCGTCAAAATCATGACCGGAAAGTCAGACCTTGCGCCTGATCCCAAGGATAAGCGTTTCATGGACCCGGCGTGGACGTTTAACCCCTTCTTCAAAGCGGGTGCGCAATATTATCTCGCGGTGCAAAAGGGCGTTAAAAGCTATATCGAGGATTTGGAACTCGACGCACTTGAGCGCGACCGTGCCAATTTCATCTCGCAGATCATCATTGATGCGATGTCACCGACCAACACGCTGATCGGTAATCCGACCGCGCAAAAACGGCTGGTGGACTCCGGCGGGCTCAGCCTCGTGAAGGGACTGAAAAACGCCTATAATGACATGGTTCACAACGACATGATGGTGAGCCAGGTGAACAAAAAGCCGTTCAAACTTGGCGAGAATGTCGCAACCGCAAAGGGGGCAGTGGTCTATCGTGATGAACGTTTCGAACTCGTCCAATATGCGCCCACCACCGACAAGGTGTTCGCCACGCCGCAGCTGACCATCCCGCCGCAGATCAACAAAATGTATATCAACGATCTGTCCCCGGAAAAATCGATCATCAAATGGCAGACCGACCACGGCATTCAGCCATTCATGATCTCATGGCGCAACCCCACCGACGATATGGGCGTGTGGGGCATGGCCGAATATATCGAAAGCTGCATCAAGGCGCTGGATGTCGTTTGCGAGATTACCGGCAGCGATAAGGTCAATATTTCGGGCGGCTGTTCCGGCGGACAGACCATGTCCGTGCTGCTGTCCAAGCTGGCGTCGATGGGGGACACCCGCGCCAACGCGATCACCATGATGGTGTGTGTGCTTGAACCCAAACCCGGCGATACCGAGGCGTCGAGCCTTGTGTCGCACAATGGCATCGCGCTGGCACGGCAACGCGCGGCGAAGAAAGGCGTGATTGAAGGCAGCAGCCTTGCGCGCGGCTTTGCATGGTTGCGGCCAAATGACCTCATCTGGAACTATGTCATCAACAATTATCTGCTGGGCGATGATCCGCCAGCGTTCGACATATTGTTCTGGAACGCAGATGCGACCAACCTGTCATCGGCATTGATGGGTGATTTCTTGGAGCTGTTTGAGGCAAATGCCTACGCCGCGCCGGGCACGTTCGAAATTGCGGGCCATACGCTTGACCTAACCAAGGTGACAGGCGACCTGTTCGTTCTGGGCGGGACGACGGACCACATCACGCCATGGCGCGCATGTTATCGCTCGACACAATTGTTCGGCAGCAAAAATGTCGAATTCATCCTGAGCCAGGCCGGCCATATGCAGGCGATCCTGAACCCGCCGGGTAACCCCAAGGCGAAATATTGGAAACATTCAAACGGCAAGACGCCCGCCGATGTCACCGAATGGATGAAAGGTTCCGAAGAAGTGGCCGGCAGCTGGTGGCCGCACTGGATGGAATGGCTCCACGCGCGATCAGGCGCAGAAGTCGCCGCCCCCGGTACGCTCGGCAGCAAGGCCCATCCAGCAATGGAAGCCGCACCGGGGCTGTATGTTTTGGAGTGAGGGGTGAGCCATGGCTGACGAGCGAGTTCAAGATGTGCGGTTTGACGCGCACAGTCTGATTGTAGACCTCATGGACGGTCGCACAATCTCTGCGCCGCTTGCCTGGTACCCACGTTTGGCAAATGCGACAGTCGAACAGCGTGCCCATTGGGAGAAATGCGCGGGCGGCTATGGCATCCATTGGCCGGATGTGGACGAGGATTTGAGCACTGAAGGATTGTTACGGGGCGCGCCAGCTGCCAAGGTTGCTGCCTAAATGCATTTTTAGACGTTTTAGGAACCCGTATGACCAAAAACCGCGCCCCTACATTCAGCATGGAGACCGTTGACGGTCGCACTTTGCGGGTTGCGGTTTGGCGGGCGTCGAAGGTGACGAAGAAGCTGCCGATATTGTTCTTCAACGGCATTGGCGCGAATATTGAGGCTATGGCGCCGATGGCCGAGCTGTTGGATGATCGCGATTTCATCACTTTTGATATGCCCGGCATTGGCGGTTCGCCCGATCCGGTGGTCCCCTATAACGCTTTATTGATGTCGCGCATTGCGGCGCTGTTGCTTGACCGGTTTGAAATGCCCGTGGTCGATGTCATGGGCGTCAGCTGGGGCGGGGCGATGGCGCAGCAATTTGCGCTGCAGAATGGCGCGCGGACGAACAAGCTTATCCTTGTTGCGACCAGCGCGGGCATGTTGATGGTGCCGGGCAATCCCGCCGCGCTGGTCAAAATGGCTGACCCGCGCCGCTATATAGACCCCGATTTCATGGCGAAGCATTTCAAGACGCTGTACGGCGGTATGGTCGGCAACAAGGCGGAGCATATTGGCCGCATTACGCCGCCGTCGAAGACGGGATATTTTTATCAGCTGATGGCGATGATGGGATGGACCAGCGCGCCATTTCTGCCATTTCTGAAAACGGAAACGCTCATCATGATGGGCGATGATGACCAGATCGTTCCGCTCGCCAATGGCAAGTTTTTGAATTTCCTCATTCCGAACAGTGAGTTGTTCGTGGTCGAAAATGGCGGGCATTTGTTCCTATTGAGCCATGTCGAAGAGAGCATAGAGGCGATCCGCGGTTTCCTTGACCGCGGCGCACACAAGGCCCGCAAAGCCGCCTGATCTTCTGTGTGAAGGTCGCGCTTTCTTTTTGGCGCTGACCCGTTAGCCTACCGAATCAGGCAATGACGGGGAGTAGGGCATGCGGCATATCGCAATCATCGGTTCCGGTCCGGCGGGATATTACACAGCCGAAGCCGCGCAAAAGAAATTTGGCGACGATGTGCGGGTCGATATCCTTGACCGCTTGCCCGTTCCCTTTGGCCTCATCCGTTTTGGTGTCGCCCCCGATCATCAATCGATCAAGGCCGTTGCGGGGCGTTATGAAAAAGTCGCTTTGTCCGACAATGTCCGGTTTGTCGGCAATGTGACCGTCGGCAAAGACGTCAGCATCGACGAGCTTCAGACCTTGTATGACGCGGTCATTCTCGCCACCGGTGCGCCGAATGATCGTCCGCTGGATATCGCTGGCGCAGATCTGCCCGGCGTTTTTGGCAGCGCCGCCTTTGTCGGCTGGTATAATGGCCACCCTGATTATGCGGACCTCAGGCCGCCATTGGATGGCCGGCATGTCGTCATTGTCGGCAATGGCAACGTCGCACTGGATGTCGCGCGCATATTGTCCAAAACGCGTGCCGAATTTGACGGCTCCGACATTGTCAGCCACGCGCTTGATGTGCTGGAGGACCCAGCTGTTGAGGACATCACCATTTTGGGTCGGCGCGGGCCGCACCAGATTGCGATGACGCCCAAGGAACTGGGCGAACTTGCGCATTTGCAGCGGGCAACCCCGCGTGTCGACAAGGACGATTTGCCCGACATCGGCGAAGATGCGTTGTTGGAACCCGGCATTCGCAAGTCCGTCACGCATCTGCGCGAATTCGCAGCCATTCCAGAGGCGTTTCGCGCGGATAAAGTGATCAGCATCAATTTTGACTTTTTTGCTGCCCCCGTCGCGATTGAGGGTGATGGCAAAGTCGAGCGCATCCGGGTGGAGCGCATGCGGTTGGATGACCAGTATCGCAGTGTCGGCACAGGCGAGAGCTACACCATAGATTGTTCCATGGTCATCAGCTGCATTGGCTATCAAACACCGCCCATTGACGGCGTGCCTTATGAACATGGCCGCGGCCGCTTTGCCAATCTGGACGGCAGGATATTGCCGGGGCTCTATTGCGTCGGCTGGGCCCGGCGTGGCCCATCCGGCACCATCGGTACGAACCGGCCCGACGGTTACAATATCATCGATACCGTGGCGGAAGATATGGCCATAAGCGGCGACAAAGATGGTCGTGCCGGTCTGGATGCGCTGCTGGCATTACGCAAGGTCGACATTGTCACATTCAACGACTGGAAGAAAATTGAAGAGGCAGAGATTGCCCGCGCCCGCGACGGCGCCCCGCGCGAAAAGTTCGTCCGTATCGAAGACATGATTGCCGCCAGCCATTAATTTGGCCGGGCCTACGTTTATGTCATCATAAGTACATTGATGCTGCGCTACAGCCACATCCTGTTGGAAACGATATAAAGGACGCAGCATGTTCAAAACCATTGGCATCATTACCGGCGTGGACGCCGAAGCTGCTGCGTTGTTCCCCGGCCAAAGCGCCAATAGTGAGCCCTTGCACGGTTTCATGGTCCGTCAGGTCCAATCCGGTGGCCGCAATATCGCGATTACCTGCAGCGGCATTGGCAAAGTGAATGCGGCAATGGCGGCGATGATGCTGGTCGAACATTATCATGCGGATTTGCTTTTGGTGGTCGGCACTGCGGGGAAATTGAGCGACCATGATGGCCATTGTTTCCAGATCACGCAAGCCGTGCAGGGCGATTATGGTGCCTCGCGTGCCGACGGGTTTGTGCATTATCGGGCTGGGGCATGGCCGATAGGGGAGGCGCATGCCGAACCCTATCACGCCGCGATCATGCCAGAGACAGGTCTTCCGAAAGTGCGCATTATCACCAATGACTGCTTCATGGAAAACGACGACCATGGCAGCCGCCTGCATCGCGTCCTTGGCGGCGACATCATCGATATGGAAACCGCCGCCGTTGCCCAAGCCGCAGCCCGCATGGACGTGCCATGGGCGGCAATCAAGGCAACGAGCGACAATGCCAATGGCGACAGCTCGGGCGATTTCCAAGCCAACCTAAAACGCGCCGCGCGCCTGGCCGCCGAGGCAACCGAACGGATGATATCGGCGCTGTAATTGGCTTAGGTCCTGACCCTAAATCAGCAAGCCAACGGCATGAATGACGATACCCGCCATGCCGCCGACCAATGTTCCGTTAATGCGGATGAACTGGAGGTCGCTGCCGACGGCATTTTCGACGCGGTCGGTGATGGTTGATGCATCCCAGCGGGCGACTGTATCGGAAACGAGCGTCACGATATTGTCGCCGTAATTTTCGGTGGTGCCGACAATCGCGCGGCGCGCGAAGCGGTTGATTTGCAGTTTTAGCCCTGAATCTTCCTGAAGCCTGCCACCAAGTTTTATCAGGGCATCGCCAAAGCTGCCCGCGAGCGCGGCGTCGGGGTTGCGTGCAGCCTTTAACAAGCCATCGCGGCCTTGGTCCCACAGGCTGTTGATCCATTTGCCCATCGCGGGGTTTTCGAGCAGCTGCCCCTTCCAATGCCCGACCTTTGCCTGCAATTCCTTGTCATGGCGTAGGTCGTGCGCAAGGCTAGCGAGGCCCTCTTCGCCCTTTTCCCGCAAAGGATGGTCGGGGTCTTCCGCCATTTCATGCAGCAGCTTATTGAGGCCATTGACGATGGCATTGGCCAATTTGTCGTCAAGGCCAGTCCAGCGCATGATCGTATTGGCGCGTTCCTCCACCATTTGGCGGATGAGATGCTCATTGGCCTCCAGCGTGGCCGAGGCCCATTTGATGATGCCGTCCAGCACGGGGATATGGCGGCGCTCGCGGATCATCGCGGTCAACAACTGGCCGAGCAGTGGTGCAATATCGAGCTTGTCGAGCTGCTTGCGGATTGCGCCCTTGGCCACACCGCCAAGGCGTTCATCGTCGAGTGCGGCGATGATATCCCCCAACAGGCGCGAGGCACCCATGCGCATGCGGCCTTCGCCGCCGGCAGGTGCGCTCAAAAATTTACCCATGGCACCCGCGACATCCATACGCTGCACGCGGCGCGCAACAACCTTGGTCGTCAGAAAGTTGGTGCGCAGAAAACTCGCAAGTGTTCGGCCAAGCCGTTCCTTATTGTTCGGAATAATCGCAGTGTGCGGAATGGGGATGCCAAGCGGGTGGCGGAACAGGGCGGTGACCGCAAACCAGTCCGCCAGACCGCCGACCATGCCAGCCTCTGCAAAGGCGCGCAGAAAGCCCCAATGGCCGTCATAGCGGGTTTCCATATATTTGCCGAAGACGAACAAAGCGGCCATCGCCAACAGCAAGGCCGTGGCGATAATCCGCATTTGACGCAGTTCATCGTCGCGTTCGGCGTAACGGATTTTCTCCGACTGTCCCAGTTTATCGGCAGATTTCACATCACTGCCTTAGCCAAGGCCCGCCAAGCTGCCAAGTAAAGCGTCACTCCGCAGGCTGAAGTCCGCCGAGGTCGTCTTTGCCGCCTGTTTTGTCCGTTGCCTTTGCGGGCGTGGCGGCGGGCGGAGCGACATCTTCGCCATGCTTGTCGGGATCATAGGTCAGCAACCGTGTGCGCAACCATGGACCAACGCGCTTTTCAAAGCCATCGGCAAGGCTGAAGCCCGCAGGAACGATGAGCAACGTCAGCAAGGTCGAAACGATCAGGCCGCCGATGACGACGGTGCCCATTGGCGAGCGCCACTGGCCGTCACCGCCAAGCGAGAGCGCGGTTGGCACCATGCCGGCGGTCATCGCGACCGTGGTCATAACGATTGGCTGCGCACGTTTATGGCCGGCCTCCATGATGGCTTGGAACTTGGGAACGCCGCGCGCCATTTCCTCAATCGCAAAGTCGATCAGCAGAATGGAGTTTTTCGCAACGATACCAAACAGCATCAATATGCCGATGAACACAGGCATGGAGATGGGCTGCCCAACAAGGCCAAGGGCGATCAAACCACCCAATGGAGCCAAGAGCAGCGAACCCATATTAACCAAAGGCGACATGAAGCGATGGTACAAAAGCACCAGCACCGCGAACACCAGTAACGTTCCGGAAATCAGCGCCGTGCGGAAGTCTTCCTGCATTTCCTGTTCCCATTCCTGACTGCCAAAGGGCGCGCGGGATACGCCAGTGGGCAGGTTTTTCATGATGGGTAGGTTGTCTATTTTCTTGTCGGCCTCGGACGAAACGATATCCGGTGCAAAATCCGCGCCGATAAAGATACGGAAATTCTGGTTTCGGCGTTGAACCGAGGTTGGCCCCGCGCCAAAGCTGATGTCTGCCACACGGGACAGTGGAACAGACCCACCACTCGCCAATGGCACCGGCAAGTTGCGGATGACATCCAAGTCCTGACGCGACTCTTTGGCAAGCATCACGCGGATCGGGATTTGACGGTCAGACAGCGAAAATTTTGCGCTATTCTGGTCAATGTCACCCAACGTCGCAACGCGGATTGTCTGGCTGAGTGCTACGGTTGATACGCCAAGTTGCGACGCAAGGTCATTACGCGGCGTAATGATCAATTCTGGACGCTGCAAATCAGCCGAAATACGCGGCGCGCGCAGTTCGGGCAGCGTCTTCATCTGCTCCACAAGCGTTGCCGCTGTCCGGTCAAGCATTTTGGGGTCTGATCCGGACAACATGACCGAAACGTCGCGACCTGAACCGCCGCCGCCGCCGCCGCCCGGGCCGTTCGCCTGAAACGTAACGCGTGCGTCGGCGATTTTTGTGAGCAATGGTGTCAGATCTTCTTCAAACTGCTGGCTGGTCCGCGCACGGTCTTCATGCAAGGTGATGAACATACTGGCGCTGCCTTCGCGCACGCTTTGAAGTGCGGTTTTTACCTCCGGCTGCTTTTCGATAATCGCAGCAGCCTCATTGGCCACTTCGCGGGTCCGCTCAAGCGTTGTACCGGGAACCATTTCAATACGTACGCGGCTGAAATCGGTATTGCCGTCGGGGAAGAACTGCGTTGGCAGGATGATTAACAACGCGATGGTCAGGCCCAGAGCCACAACCCCTGTACCCATCATCCAAAGACGATGATCATGCCAACGTGCGCGGAAACGCCGCCCCATAACTGTATACCATTCTGCAAATCCACTCTCTGTGAGCCGGACAATGAGCCCGACAAAAACGATTGAGCCGATCAAAATAGCGGCTGACCCAAAAACAGACAATAGCACCTTCAAAAACGTTGGAAGCTCTGCTGGCCCCATCATCGTCCACAACAACGCTAGAGCGGAGCCAAAAATTGCTACGAACAGCAACATGATACCTATCCAAAGCGGATAATACCAAAAACGTGCTCGTGATTTTTCAATGAGCTGGACTATCGCAGAGGCCTTAGTGCTGTCTAAAGACCAACGTAATAGCTTCATGTACCGGTCTATCCACCTAGCTTCGCCATGCTCGGCCATGCCAGCGGATTTGAGGAAATAGGCTGCGATCATGGGGGTAATCATGCGCGCGACGGCAAGGCTCATGAGAACCGAAGCCACAACGGTCAGGCCGAAATTTTTGAAGAATTGCCCCGCGACACCCGGCATCAAACCCACGGGTAGGAACACCGCGACAATCGAGAATGTCGTTGCGACCACGGCGAGTCCGATTTCGTCGGCCGCATCAATTGATGCCTGATAGGCGGATTTGCCCATCCGCATATGCCTGACGATATTTTCGATTTCCACGATAGCATCATCGACCAACACCCCGGCGACGAGGCCGAGCGCGAGCAGTGACATGGTGTTGAGCGTAAAGCCCAACAGGTCCAGGAACCAGAAAGTCGGAATAGCGGACAGCGGAATGGCAATCGCGGAAATGATCGTCGCCCGCCAATCGCGCAGGAACAGGAACACAACGACGATGGCGAGCAATGCGCCTTCAATCATCGCGGCCATGGAGCTTTTATATTGCCCCTTGGTGTAATCAACGCTGTTGAACAGGGTGATGAAGTTCACACCGGGATTTTCTTTTTCGATCTCGGCGATTTTGACCATCGCGTCGTCAAAAACGGTGACGTCCGAAGCACCCTTGGCACGTGACATACCAAATGTGACGACCTGCTTGCCGCCGGCAAATGCCATGGACCTCTGTTCGCTGAAGCCATCAGTGACCTCGGCAACATCGGCGAGCTTAATCGAACGACCGCCGCCAAGGCTGATTTGCGTTTGGCTCAGGGCGAACGCATCGGTTGCGTTGCCAAGGACGCGCACCGACTGGCGCGATCCTGCGATTTGCGATTGTCCGCCCGACGCGTTGACATTTTGCTGACGCAGGACGCTGTTGATCTGGCTTGCGGTTACGCCAAGAGACTGCATTTTGGCAGGGTCAAGAACGATACGAATTTCACGGTTTACACCGCCATTTCGGCTAACTGACGCCATGCCTTCAACCGAGAGTAACCGCCGGGCGACGGTATCATCGACAAACCAGCTGAGTTGCTCCAGCGTCATGTCACTGGCTTCGACCGCGAAATAGGCGATCGGGTCGCTGGATGTTGCGACCTTGAAAATCTGCGGCTCCAAAATGCCGTCTGGCAAGTCGCTGCGGATTTGGTCGACCGCATTTTTGACTTCGCTGACCGCCGCATTGATGTCGTCGCCAATTTCGAATTCGGCGCTGACCGTCGTGTTGCCTTCGCTGGAGCTGGCATCGATGTTTCGCACACCCTGAACACTGCGGATCGCGGATTCGACCTTTTGGGTGATCTGCGTTGTGATTTCGGTCGGCGCTGCACCCGGTTGGGAAATCGACACGACGACAACGGGGAATTCGATGTCAGGATCGTTCTGCACGTCCATATTCATGAACGACATGACGCCCGCAATGGTGAGCGCGACGAACAAAACAATCGGAACCACCGGGTTCCGGATGGACCATGCGGATATGTTATTTAAATTCATGATTTATATCCCGACAGGCCGAAAACTTACTGCTTTTTCAAAAGCTTGGGATTGATCGTTTCGCCTGGATTGAGGAAGCCGCCAGCGTACAAAACGACGCGTTCGGTGCCATCAAGACCTTCTTCGATAATCAAACCATTTGCAGTGACAGAACCAACCTTCACGGGGCGTTGCTGTACCTTGTTATCCTTGCCAACAATGTAGACAAAGCTGCCTTCACGGCCAGTTTGCACCGCGGATTCCGGCAGAACCGGTGCCGTCATTGTGCCAGCCTTAATCTCAACCGAAGCAAATCCGCCGGGACGCAATGCGGTGTCAAAAGGCAGTGCGATACGCGCCATGCCCTGACGGCTTTGGGCGTCAATCATCGGCGCAATCTGCCAGATGTTGCCGTTGAAGGCGCGATCTGTCCCGACTGGGGTCACGGTTGCCGGAATGCCCACTGCAACCTGACCCAGATCGTCTTCGCTTAACTTTGCCTGCAGCTCAAGCTCGCCATCTTTGGCGATGCGGAACAGGATGCCGCTGCCTGCGGATACCGTTTGACCGGGTTCAACTTTGCGTTCCAGCACGTATCCGGAAACGGGTGCGCGGACATCGAGCCGTGCGTTGCGTGCACGGGTTTCGGCAAGCTGCGCATTGGCCACGTTAACGCGTGCACGTGTCGCATCGCGTGTTGCGGTCTTGCGATCGACATCCGCCTTTGAAATGAAGCCGCGCTCAACAAGCTGCATGGCGCGTTCGAGTTCATTTTGCGCGAGTTGAAGGTCTGCACGCGCGACACCAATTTGTGCCTCAAGCGCGGCGGCTTGTTGTGTCTGGACCGAGCGGTCAACGCTAACGAGAACCTGACCTTGGCGCACCCATTCACCAGCATCGACATATACCTGAAGCACGCGTCCGCCTTCGCCAACGACACCAACGGGAATTTCGCGGCGTGCGGCAAGCGTGCCCGTTGCGTTAATGGCGCGCACAACAGAATCGCGACCAGGGGCAACAACGGTGACGGTTTGCGCTTGGCCCGCTTTGTCAGCGTCAGTCGGTGCCGCGCTGCTGCTGCCAAAGAAATAATAAGCGGCGCCCGCAACGGCCAAAATTGCGACAACAATCAGCGCGATGTTCCGCCGACGCCGATTGCGTTCTGCGTTATCCACCACCACATCGCTACCCAGCGAACTGCTCAAAGTTGTTTCGTAATTCATACCGATGTTCCAAATTCTGTCGCGGGCGCGCGTGAAGCAACCCAATGTTTTTATAGCGGAGCTGTATTACCTTAATAAGTCACTGCCTGCAAGCAGCAGAATACCAACAGCTAAACCGCCTTATTCGTCTCTATACGATAGTGGAAAAGCTTGTCCGCAACAATAGGAACTGTCGTCGATATGTTTCGACGAACAACAGTTGCGGACGCCGGAACAAGCACCCCACCAAAAAGAAACCATGATCCGTGCGCACGAAAAACCCCGCACAAGGCGGGGTCTGTCATTTCGCTGGCAATTGAAGGCGCGCGATTAGTATTTCTGCTGACGCTCGTACAAGTCGCGATAATGCTGAATACGGGTCACGCGCAGGCCGGGCATACCCGATCGGTCGACTGCCCGCTGCCACGACGCAAATTCTTCGAGCGTCAGATCATAGCGTTCGCACACGTCATTGATGGACAATAGCCCGCCATTCACAGCCGCGACCACTTCCGCTTTGCGGCGGACAACCCACCGCGTTGTGCCGGGAGGTGGCAAGCTGTCCAACGTCAGCGGCTCGCCCAAGGGACCAATGACCTGCGATGGACGGAATTTCTGGTTCTCAATCATGATTCTTTTCCTGCTCCATGCCCCGCCAGCGTTAACTCGGTTCCTGTTGCATCGATAGGTAGGAGGTGGGCTTTGATATTGCCTAAAGCAGTATGGTAAACAGATGGTTCATTAGTTTTTTCTGGTCCGGATTTTTGCCAAAATGAGCCCCCCACGGCGCGTTCGGCATTGGGGGCCGCCGCGAAACAGTGAATTCGGGCAGCGAGATCGTCGGGTTCCGGCGCGCCACATTGATCGGCCTGGTGAAGGAACCGGACCGTCCGGCTGTTCGCTTGACGCAGGCGGGCAGCATCAAGGGCGGATTTTCTGTCCTTCCGGCTGATATCCGAATCGTGGCGTAACGCGTGATGGGGAAAGTTCATTTCCATGACGCTGTTATAGCATCAAATGTTCTAACAATGGGTAAAGGCGATCTTCAAAAGATGTTAGGCAAGGTTAACAGTCATTGCCTTCCGCCGCCCTCTCCGTTCGCGGTCGCGCGTGGATTCTTATGGAAAACTGGCTTTTAGAAGTTCAAGCCATTAGGGAGGCACTCGCATGACTGACGATATCTATCATTCTGATTTTCAACTCGGGCCCGATCTTGCCGGCAAACGAATCGTTGTTGCGATGTCGGGTGGCGTCGATTCGTCTGTGGTCGCGGCGTTGGCTGCGCGGTCGGGCGCCGAAACCATTGGCGTGACGCTGCAACTATATGACCATGGCAGCGCGGTAAAACGCGCCGGTGCCTGCTGCGCGGGGCAGGATATTCGTGACGCGCGCGCCGTTGCCGATAAATTGGGTATCGCGCATTATGTGTTCGATCATGAAAGCCAGTTTCGCGAATCGGTCATCGACCATTTCGCCGATGAATATATGGCAGGCCGCACACCCATTCCGTGCGTTCGGTGCAACATGGGCGTGAAGTTTACCGACCTGTTCCGGCTGGCACGCGAGCTTGGGGCAGATTGCCTTGCCACCGGCCATTATGTGCGCCGCGTTGAAGGACTGGCCGGTGCGGAATTGCATCGCGCTTTTGATCCTGCACGCGACCAGAGCTATTTCCTGTTTGCAACGACGCAGCATCAGCTTGATTATTTGCGTTTCCCATTGGGCGGCATGCCCAAGCCGCATGTGCGCGCGATTGCACAGGAAATGGGCCTCGTCGTGGCCATGAAGCCCGACAGTCAGGATATCTGCTTTGTGCCCGATGGCGATTATGCCAGCGTGGTGCGCAAAATCCGTCCAGATGCAGAGGTCGGCGGCGATATCGTCCATCTCGACGGCCGTACGCTTGGCCAGCACAAGGGCCTGATCCATTACACCGTCGGGCAGCGCAAAGGGTTAGAGGTCGGCGGTCAGCCAGTGCCTTTATATGTCATCCGGCTTGATCCCGCCACGCAGCGCGTGATCGTTGGGCCGCGCGAAGCGCTGGCGGTGCAGGCTGCGCGCGTTATCGATGCCAATTGGTTGGCAGATATCGCAGACCGGCCCGTGATGGCAAAGGTACGGTCAATGTCCCGCCGGGTTCCCGCGCGCATGGATGGCGAATGGTTGCGCTTCGATGCGCCCGAATATGGCGTCGCGCCGGGGCAGGCGGCGGTATTATATGACGGTGACCGCGTGCTTGGCGGTGGCTGGATTGAGGAAACGATGGCGGTGGAAATGGCGACTGCCGCGTGACATAAAGCCGGCTTCTGAGGGGGGATGAAGTTCATGCATTTGGGAGAAGCACAGCGCGACATGCGCCGGGCATATGTCAACGGCGGTGTCGGTATCTTTGCATCGGGCCTTGTCTGGACACTATCCGGACTGGTCACCATGAACATCAGCCTGATCGCTGGCATGGCGACGTTGTTCTTTGGCGGCATGGCCATTCATCCCATATCGGTTTTGCTGGCGCGTTCTGTTTATAGACGCGGCAAAACCCGATCACCCAACCCAATGGAGATGCTGGCGTTGCAGTCGACGGCATTCCTGATCATCGGCCTTGTCATTGCATATCTGGTCAGCGGCACATTCAGCCAATGGTTCTTTTCGATCGCCTTGTTGACGGTTGCGGCGCGCTATCTGGTGTTCCAAACCGTGTACGGAATGCGCCTGTATCTCATACTTGGCGTCGTTTTGATGTTTATTGCCAGCATGGCGTTCTGGATGCCGGGCGTTACGCCCGCGTTCATTGCGTTGACCGCGGGCATAATCGAACTGCTGTGTTCCGCGCTCATCCTCGTGCCCGCAAAACGTTAGGGTCAGGACCTATTACATGCACCATCGCGGCGTCAAAATGGCGAAGATATCGAAGTAAAATGTCCACCGCAGGCAGTTATTCTGCCTGCAAGGGCATTTTGCTTTGAGATCGAAGCCATTTTGGCGTCCTTCGGATTTGGCCCATATTGTCCATTGCTGCGTTGGCAAGCTTGGACTTAGAACCACTAAGTCCGGCGCTTACCGCCTTGCACTGAACAATATGGCCTCAAACCGCGATGGTGCATGTAATAGGTCCTGACCCTAGGTTACAGCGCGTCTATTTCTGCCTGATTGAGCTGAATGCAGCCATTTGCGCCGCGGCGTTCGGCAACGGCTTCTGCCAAAAAGGGAACCGACGCGTAAATGCGCTTGTTTTCGGGATCGTCGCTTAGGCGCACGATTTCCAAGCCCTTTTCCTTATCGGTCTCACACGATGCCATATCGCGGCCTTCGATATAACGGCACGAACAGGTGATGTGCGCGCCATAAGCGGCGCCGAGGCGCGCTTGCCCTTTGATGCTGTTCCAGTTCCAGACGAGCCATAAAACCGCGATCACGGCCAATGCTGCGACGATTGTTTTTAGGGTCTTGAACCGTGGCTGCCGTGCTTTTGGTCCAGTTTTTGAAGTTGCGGTTGCCATAGACCCTCCATTTGGTGCATCAAACTGTGATATGCCTAGAAACAATTTCCGCCGCGCCGCAACCGCTTTTTGTGCATTAACGGCACTTGCCCTCGCTGGATGCGGCGCAGAGCCGCCTGCAAAGCCCGCTGGCCCCGGCTTTACCCAGTTCGCCGACGACGCAGTGGTGAGCCAAGAGAAGCTGGCTGCTGCCATCGCGCCTTTTTTCGAAGATCCTGCTGTCGGCGAAACCCGCGCGCTGGTCGTCATGCAAGGTGGCCGGGTTGTTGCGGAACGTTATGCGCCGGGATACGGCCCTGACACGCGGTTGATTAGCTGGTCCATGGCCAAAAGCGTTACCGCTGTATTGGTCGGCCTGATGGTAGCAGACGGCCGCCTTGCGTTGGATGAGCCCGCGATAGTCACCGAATGGCAAGCGCCGCGCGATAACCGCGCAAAAATAACGCTGCGGCATTTGCTGCACATGTCCTCAGGCCTCGACCACACCGAAATGGCTGAAGGTGATGTTGAGATTTTCGATGCGGACACCCCGCGGATGTTGTTTCTGGATGGCCGGGAAAATGTTGCGCGTTACGCCGAAACACGGCCGCTTGAGGCCAATCCCGGCGAAAAATTCGAATATAGCACGGCAACGAGCCATATTCTTGCGGACATCATGACCCGGTCGCTGACCGACAGTAAGGATCCGGTGGTGCGCCGCGACGCCATGCTCGAATATGCCCGTGGGCGGTTGTTCGAACCCTTAGGGCTCACGAGCTTTGTCCCGGAATTTGACCGGAATGGCACCATGCTGGGCGGAAGTATGATCCACGGCACGGCGCGCGACTGGGCGAAGTTCGGTGAATTTCTGCGCAATAACGGGTCGGTTCAGGCCGCACAGCTGATGCCGACAAGCTGGATGCGCTTTATGAAAACGCCAAGCCCGAATAACCGCAGCTATGGCGCGCATATCTGGCTGAATCGCACGGGAAATGACGCACGCAATCAGGTGCTGTTCCCCGGAAAAGCGCCGTCGGATGTGTTCGCCGCGCTTGGGCATCTGGGCCAATTTGTCGTGGTGTCACCGCAGCATCGGTTGACGATCGTGCGGCTTGGGATGACGCCCGATGATCAACTGGGTCCGGTCAACGACCAATTGGCCAAGCTCATTTCGGTTTTCCCGAAATGACAAAGTCTAAAAATTAGGCTTTGGCCACCGGTGCGTCGTCGCCAAGGTCTTCGAACCAAGCTTCGACAGGTCCGCTCAGCTTGATCAGCAATGGGTTGCCCTTGCGATCGCGTGATTTGCCGGCCTGAACCTTGATCCAGCCTTCGGAAATGCAATATTCCTCAACGGTTGTGCGGATTTCGCCCTTGAAACGAATACCCACGCCGCGCGACAACAAATCGCCGTCGAAATGCGGGCTCATCGGGTTAATCGACAAGTGATCAGGTGGGGTATCTGCCCCTGCAGCTTTGGTCTCTTCAGTCATGCGCGCGGCTTTGCCGCAAAGCATAGCACTTGGCAATATGGCGCGGGCAGTGCAGGGACTTCAAAATGGCAATTTCGAACAACTATGATGTAATAATTTTGGGCGCTGGCGGCGCTGGACTGATGTGTGCGCTGACCGCAGGGCAACGCGGACGGCGCGTGCTGATCATTGACCATGCAACGGGACCGGGCAAGAAAATCCTGATTTCGGGCGGTGGCCGGTGCAATTTCACCAACGTCAATGCGACAACGGTCCATGCACAAGAACGCTATTTGTCCGCCAACCCGCATTTTTCGAAGTCGGCGTTGGGACGGTACACACCGCAGGATTTTATCGAACTGGTGCGCAGCTATGGCATTGCCTTTCATGAAAAAACGCTTGGGCAGTTGTTCTGTGACGGATCCGCGCGCCAGATTGTCGAAATGCTCATGGAAGAATGCGACCGGTCACAAACGCTTGGCGGCCGTGTGGACTTTGCGTTCAATTCACCCGTTGGTGAGATATCGCACGACGGCAGCATCTACCACGTGATGTATAACGGCCTGCGCGCGTCTGCCGCGTCTTTGGTCATTGCCACGGGCGGCCCAAGCATTCCGAAAATGGGTGCTTCGGCATTTGCGTATGATTTGGGCCGACAATTTGGATTGAAGATTGTCGAGCCAAGGCCGGCCTTGGTCCCGCTGACGCTTGGCGGGGATGATGTCCTGTTCCGTGAATTGTCAGGTGTATCGGCTGAGGTCGTTGCGCAGCATGGCAAAACGGCATTCCGCGAAGCCGCCCTGTTCACCCACCGCGGACTGAGTGGCCCTGCCGTTCTTCAGATCAGCAGCTATTGGCGGCCCGGTGATCGCGTTGGGATCGATTTCCTGCCGGATCATGATGCGCCGGCATGGCTGTTGTCCGAAAAGCGCGCCCGACCGAAGGCTACCATCAAATCGACACTAGATCGGGTCCTTTCAGCCCGATTGGCGGAGGCTTTGGCGGATAAGCTTGCGCTACACGGGAACCTTGCCGACCAAAGCGACCGTAAGCTGGCAGAGGCAGGCGCATTGCTCGATTGTTGGCCATTCGTGCCCAATGGCAGTGAGGGTTATGCCAAGGCGGAGGTCACGCTTGGCGGGATAAGCACCGACGGCCTGTCGCAGCAAACAATGGAAGCCAAGAAAATGCCGGGGCTGTTTTGCATCGGTGAGGCTGTGGATGTCACGGGCTGGCTGGGCGGCTATAACTTCCAATGGGCATGGGCGAGCGGCGTCGCTGCGGGTGAAGCGGTTTAGCGTTTTGGTATGACGGCGGCATTCCGTTTCTACGCGAACCGGATAGTCCGAATAAGAAAAGGGCGCCAAATCGGCGCCCTTTTTATTTATGCAGCCTGTTTGGCGCGTGATGCCTTTTTCCGTTCGTTCGGATCCAGCAAACGCTTGCGCAAGCGGATGTTCTTTGGCGTGACCTCAACCATTTCATCGTCATCGATATAAGCAATGGCTTGCTCAAGCGTGAGACGCTTTGGCGGGGTGAGGCGGATCGCGTCGTCTTTGCCGGTCGAACGGAAGTTCGTCAGCTGCTTCGACTTCATTGGGTTCACTTCCAAATCGTCTGGCTTTGCATTTTCGCCGATGATCATGCCTTCGTACAACGCTTCACCGGGCGATACCATCAAGATGCCACGTTCTTCCAATGGGCCGAGCGCATAAGCAACGGCTTCACCAGCACCATTTGAGATCAGAACGCCGTTCTTGCGGCCTTCGATTGCGCCACGATGTGGGCCATATTTTTCGAACAAGCGGTTCATGATGCCCGTGCCGCGCGTGTCGGACAGGAATTCGCCATGGTAACCGATTAGGCCACGTGATGGCGCGCTGAAGGTGATGCGGGTCTTGCCGCCACCTGAAGGACGCATGTCGGTAAGGTCGCCCTTACGCACGGCCATTTTTTCAACGACGGTACCGGAATATTCGTCATCAACGTCGATGACGACCGTTTCATATGGCTCGGTCTTCTGGCCCTTTTCGTCTTCGCGGAACAGCACGCGTGGGCGGCTGATGCCAAGTTCAAAGCCTTCGCGGCGCATCGTTTCGATAAGAACGCCCAGCTGAAGTTCGCCGCGGCCAGCCACTTCAAAGCTGTCCTTGTCTTCGGCTTCGGTAATACGGACGGCGACGTTGCTTTCGGCTTCGCGCATCAAACGGTCGCGGATCATGCGGCTCGTAACCTTCGTGCCTTCACGGCCAGCCATTGGGCTGTCGTTCACCGAAAAGCGCATCGACAATGTTGGCGGATCGATAGGCTGTGCCTGCAATGGCTCGGTCACCGTTGGTTCGGCAATCGTGTCTGCCACGGTCGCGGTGGTCATGCCGGCGATCGAAATAATGTCGCCTGCCTTCGCTTCGTCAACAGGAACGCGCTCAAGGCCACGGAAGGACATGATCTTGGATGCACGGCCGGTTTCGACAATCTTGCCGTCCGGGTTCAATGCGTGGATCTGCTGGTTCACCTTGACGGTACCCGACAGCACGAGGCCAGTCAGAATACGGCCAAGGAAGTTGTCGCGGTCAAGCAAGGTGACAAGCATCTTGAACTCGCCATCAACGTCGGCCTTTGGCTCTGGAACATGGCTGACGATGGTTTCAAACATCGGGGTCAGCGTGCCTTCGCGCAAGCTTGGGTCTGCCGACGCATAGCCATTACGACCCGATGCATAGAGCACGGGGAAATCGAGCTGTTCATCGGTCGCATCCAGCGAAACGAAAAGATCGAACACTTCGTCCAACACTTCCTGAATACGCTCGTCAGGACGGTCAACCTTGTTGACGACGACGATTGGCTTCAAACCAAGGGCCAAAGCCTTGCCGGTAACGAACTTCGTCTGTGGCATCGCGCCTTCGGACGAATCGACAAGCAGGATAACGCCGTCGACCATCGAAAGGATGCGCTCAACTTCGCCGCCGAAGTCGGCGTGGCCTGGGGTGTCGACGATGTTGATGCGGGTATCGTTCCATTCGACCGATGTGCACTTGGCAAGAATGGTGATGCCGCGTTCTTTTTCGAGGTCGTTCGAATCCATGGCGCGTTCTTCGATGCGCTGGTTGTCGCGGAAGGTACCAGACTGACGAAACAGTTGGTCAACAAGGGTGGTTTTGCCGTGATCGACGTGCGCGATGATGGCGATATTACGCAATGACATTTAGAAATGGGCCTTTTGGAAGGTCGTCATGGTAGCCACATGCCACCAGATTCTCGCGGGCCCTTAACCCAATATGTGTTGCGGCGCAACATCGCTGGTGTTGCAATAGGCGATTGTTCAGGTCAAAGCGTCGCGATGATTGCCCGTATCTTTGCTGATCGCTTCGTTCTTTTGCTGCTTGGCACGATATTGCTGGCAAGCTTTCTACCCGTGCGTGGGGCGGCGGCAAATGTTGCGGCTATGATCTCGTCCGCTGCGATTTTCGTGCTCTTTTTCCTGAACGGTGTCCGGTTGCCGCGGCAAGAGGTGGTCAACGGCGTGCGCAATTGGCGGCTGCAGGGCGCGATTTTCCTGTTTGTATTTGGCGTGATGTCCGCTGCTGGATTAATGCTGTCGCATATTTTCGACAATGTTCTGCCGGCCACGCTGGCGCTCGGCATATTGTTCACCGGCATTTTACCATCAACGGTGCAGTCGGCCGCTGCCTATTGCGCATTGGCCAAAGGCAATGTTGCAGCATCGGTGGTGGCTGCCGCGTTGATTAACCTTGTCGGCGTGGTCCTTTCGCCCGTGCTGTTCGCTTTGCTCGCGCATGTGGGCGAAGGCAGCGTGTCGGGTGAAGCGGTGGGGCGGATTGCGTTGATCTTGCTGCTGCCCTTTGCACTTGGCCAGATGATGCAGCGTTGGTTCAAGCCATGGGTTGATGGGCACAAATCGCTCGCGACATGGATGGACCGCGTGTCGATTGCCATTGCGGTCTATGTCGCATTTTCAGGCGCAGTGGTTGCGGGTATCTGGAGCATTGTGCGCGGCGATGAATTGGCTTGGTTGGCGGTGGCGCTTTCGATCATGCTTGTTATCGGCTTTGGCGGTGCGTGGTTGCTGGGCGGGATCATGAAACTGCCGCGCGGTGACCGGATTACGATGCTGTTTTCAGGCGGGCAGAAAAGCATCGCCATTGGCGCGCCGCTGGCCGCCACGATATTCCCACCAGCGATTGCTGGCATGGTGCTGTTACCGACGCTGGCGTACCATATGGCGCAGTTGATATTGTCTGCACCCATGGCGACGCATTTGGCTGCGGATAAAAAACCTTAGTTCTACGGTGAATATTTAAAGGCTCCTGAGCGCCTCCGATGGCCGCGCGGCCAATATTGGCAATGAGCCGACAATCCCGAGTATGAATGTCATCCCCGCGCCGCCGACCAATGTCAGCATTAACATGCCATAATCGGGCGCGAAACTGAAATCGAAGATGTGCACCACGACATAATATGCCGCCCCCATGCCAAGCGCGAGGGACAGCAATCCGAGTACCACGGCCAAGATGCCATATTCCATCGCCTGTGCGCCCAATATCTGGCGGCGTGTGCCGCCCAGCATCTTGGTAATCACCGCGTCATAGATGCGCGACTGGCGCGCAGCGGCGATGGCACCGACGAGAACAGCGATGCCCGCCAATATCGCGATGGACGCAGCCGCCGCGATGGCTTGCGCCATTTGGCTGAGCAAATTGGTGATTTGCGCCGTCACCTCGCCAACCTCAATCAGGGAGGATGAAGGGAATGCGGGCGGTAAGGATTTGGCCAAGACGCGCTCGGCGTCCTTTGACACCGTCAACGTCGCCACCATATTGTGCGGCGCGGCGTCGAGGCTGCCGGGTGAGAAGACCATCACATAATTGAGGCCGAAATTCTCCCAATTGACCGTGCGCAGTGACGCAATTTTGGCGGGGACTTCGACACCAAGCAGGCTGATGGTCAGACTATCGCCAATACCAACATTCAGCACTTTAGCGATTTCGGCATCAAGGCTGACCAACGCTGGCCCTTCATAATCAGCTGGCCACCATTGGCCCTCCACAAGCTCGCTGCCTTTTGGAATATCGGCGCTGTAGGTCAGGCCGCGGTCTCCATTCAGCACCCATGCGCCTTCTGGCAGTTCTTCCAATTGATCGACGCGTTGGCCGCCATATTCGATGATCGTGCCACGCAGCGCGGGGATGAGGTTGATCGTGGCGGCAGGGTCTGCGTCCTTGACCATGCGCGTGAACGTGCCAGCGCCTTCGCGCGGGATATCGAGCACGAAAAAGCTTGGCGCGCGTTCGGGGACGCTGTTCTTGATCTCGTTATTTATGCTGGTCTGAATCGCCGCCAGTGTGACGAATAAGGTCAGCCCAAGGCCCAAGGCGACGACGAGCGCCTGTGTCTGCGCGCCTGGCCTATGCAAGTTGGCGAGGGCCAACCGGGGCAGTGGGGCCTTTGGACGGGGCAGACGAATGGCAATGAAGCGCAGCAGGAATGCGATGCCCGTGAGCAAAAGCAACAGGCCGAATGCCGCGCCAATGAAAGCCAGCGAGAACATCGGTTCGCGTGCTGTGACAACCGCCAGCGCCACAATAGCGGAAATCGCGGCAACAACCCAGATGCTGCTTTTGCGGTCGATGCGGCTGTTGCCTTCGACGATCGCGCGGAACAGCCCTGCGGCAGGCACCGTGCGGGCGCGCGCAAGCGGGGGCAGGGCAAAGGCGAGTGCAATGAGCAAGCCGTAGATGGCGCTGATCGCCAAGGGGAGTGGATGCACGTTGAAGCCGGGAGCAACGGGCAGGATGTCGCCTGCGACCCAACCAATCGCCATCGGCATGACGCTGCCGACGCCAAGGCCAACCAATATCGCGACAGATGCGACCGCAAGGATTTGCAGCATATAGATACGGAAAATCGTCTTGCTGTCCGCGCCCGTGACCTTCAATGTCGCGACGCTTGCGCGTTTGCTGGCGAGATAGCTGCCCACGCCGTTGCCGACGCCAATACCGGCGATGACCAATGCGGCGAGGCCTACCAAAGTCAGGAATTGCCCCATGCGCTCAATGAAGCGCCGTGTTCCCGGCGCGCCGTTTGACCGGTCGGTAATATCCCAGCCCGCGGACGGAAATTGGGCCTCAAGCGCTTTGGCGACGGCTGCGGCGTCTTCCTGAGGGCCTAGCTTGATGCGGTATTTGCTCTCATACATGCTGCCCGGCTGGATGAGGCCGGTGTCCGGCAGCGACGCCATGTTGATGATGGCGACTGGCCCAAGCGTGAAGCCTTCACCCAAGCGGTCGGGTTCTTCCGCAATGATGCCGGCAACCTTGAACGTTGCTTCGCCAAAACGGACGGTGCCGCCCGTTGCGATATCAAGCCGTTCGGACAAGGTTGGCCCGATGTAAATCTCACCCTTTGCGGGAGCTTTGGCCGAACCACCTTCGCGCAATGTGAGCACGCCATAATGCGGATAGGCATTGTCGATGGCCTTGAGTTCCGCAAGCAGGCTATCGTTGCCAATCGCCATTGCGCGCAAGCGGATGGTTTCGGAAACCGCACCCGCCTTGCGCATCGCCGCCATTTCGGCGGCGTTCGCCTCGCGTTGTGCAATGCCAATTTCAATATCCCCGCCCAAGATCGTCTGGCCGCGGCGTGAAAGCTCGTCTGAAATCCCTGCCGTCAGGCTGCCAATCGCCGCCAATGTCGCCACGCCCAGAAACAGGCAAATCGCGAGCAGCCGAAGCCCGCGAATGCGTGCGGATAGATCCCGGCGCGATATGCGCCAAATCGCGGCGAGGGGGAGGGTCATATTATGCGCGCTTTCAACCAAAACCGTAGCCCTGAGCAGCAGCCGGATCCGGCTGCGCCCGTCGAAGGGCGTCCAGAACTTTGCTCCAAGGTCGAAGGGCGTCCTTCGACGGACGCGGCTGCTTCGCACCCGCTGCTCAGGACTACGGTTGTTTTTGACATCGACGTGCGCATCACGTGGTCACACGCTCCACCACATGGCCATCTTGCATCACAATCACGCGGTCGCATTTGCGTGCGAGTTCGGGGTCATGCGTGATGATCAGTAGCGTTGCGCCCAATGCGGCGCGGCGGGCGAATAATAGGTCGACGATCGACGTGCCGGTCGATCCGTCCAAATTGCCCGTCGGTTCGTCTGCAAATATGATTTTGGGGCCAGCGGCCATGGCGCGGGCGATGGCCACGCGTTGCTGCTCGCCGCCCGACAGTTGCGATGGATAATGCGTCAACCGATGTCTAAGGCCAACCGCTTCCAACTCGGCCTTTGCGCGGCCGAATGGATCATCCATCCCGGCCAGTTCCATCGGGATTGCGACATTTTCGAGCGCGGTCATCGTTGGCAACAAATGAAACGCCTGCAGCACAATGCCGATACGCCCGCGCCGTGCGCGTGCCAGCGCGTCTTCATCCAATTTCGTAAAGTCGAGGCCGTCGACCAGAACCGTGCCGCCAGTGGCTTGCTCAAGCCCGGCCAAAACCGCCATGAGCGACGACTTGCCTGATCCCGATGGGCCAAGCAATGCAACGCTGCTGTCATACGGCACCTCAAGGTCGACGCCGCGTAAAATCGACACCTCGGCATCGTTGGAACCAAGGCTTAGGGTGACATTTGCCGCACGGATTGCCATATCCGTTTTCATGTTAACCGGAGCGTGCAAGGAAGCATCCTTATGAATAGAGGTTTTTGGCTATATGGTGCGCTTATTGTCGCAATCCAAGGGCTGGTTGCATGCGGGTCTAACCCTGTAGCGGAAAATAATGCGCAAGCGCAGGAAACGGCGAAGGTTCAGCAATATGACCGGCTGTTCGTGGCCTTTGGGGATAGTCTGTACGCAGGCTATCGACTTGCCCCCAATGAAGGGCTCGCGCCGCAATTGCAGGCAGCGTTGCAGGCCGATGGCATAAATGCCCGGGTCCACAATGCTGGCGTGTCAGGCGACACAACCGCGGCGGGAAAAACGCGGCTGGCATTTGTCCTGGATAATCTGGAGCGCAAACCGGATTTGGTTGTGCTTGGCCTTGGCGGCAACGATATGTTGCGCGGTATCAAGCCTGCAGAAACCAAAGCAAATATGGTCGCGATGCTGGATGAGCTTAAGCGGCGCGAAATTCCCGTTGTCCTGACGGGTATGTTAGCCGCGCCGAACCTGGGTCAGGATTATGGCAATGCTTTCAATGCGATATTCCCGCAACTCGCGAAGCAATATGACGCGCCATTATATCCGTTTTTCCTCGAAGGCGTGGTGACCGATGGCGCGCTGATGCTGCCCGATAACATCCACCCCAATGCCAAAGGGGTGTCGCGGGTTGTCGAAGGATTATCGCCGCTGGTCGAAGCTGCTTTGAAGGAACAAGGCGACGCTGTATTAGAAAAATAATACAGCTGGGGATGCTAAGTGCTTGAAATGGTCATGCACGCGCTCCATCTGTTGTGCTATAGAATTACTGAGGGATTTAGCGATGTCGACTGAAACCGTTACCCAAACCGTACCAGAGCTGAAGCTGACGCCGCCCGACCCCGTGCCGACCGTCGCGCCGCAACAGGCGATGGGCTTGGTCCCGGTGACCGATGAACAGCAAAGCAAGCTTGCGCAGCGCGTTGAAGCCTATGTCGCTGACTTGGTGGCGCAGGATGTGAACAGCCCTGAATTTGGCAAGCGCGTGGACCAATTGACCAACATGGGCCGCAAGGAAATTATGGAAGCATCGGCGCAGTCGAACCGCTTCCTCGATAAGCCCATTCGCCGCATGAATGAAAGTTCAGGCGTCGGCGCGGATCTCGCCGAATTGCGCCGCGTTGTTGAAGATCTCGACCCGTCCAAAAAGCGCAATTTGATGACCAAGCAAAAGCTGTTTGGCATCATCCCATTCGGCAATAAGCTGCGCAATTATTTCGACAGCTATCAAAGTTCGCAAACGCATATCAGTTCGGTTCTCGCGCGTCTTGGCAATGGCAAGGACGAGCTGTTGATGGACAATGCCGCGATTGACGTTGAACGGCAGAATCTGTGGGTTGCCATGGGCAAGCTGGAACAGATGATTGTCATGTCCAAGCAGTTGGACACGAAACTGGAAGAAAAAGCCGCTGAGCTTGAACTGTCCGACCCGGCCAAAGCGCGCGCGATAAAGGAAAGCGCGTTGTTCTATGTGCGCCAGCGTACGCAGGATTTGCTGACGCAAATGGCCGTGACGGTGCAGGGCTATCTCGCGCTTGATCTGGTTAAAAAGAACAATGTCGAACTGGTCAAAGGCGTTGACCGTGCATCGACCACCACCGTTGGCGCATTGCGCACAGCAGTTACCGTGGCGCAGGCGATGACCAACCAGCGGCTCGTTTTGGATCAGATTACCGCGCTCAACACGACGACCGCGAATATCATCGACAGCACCGGTCAGTTGCTGCGCGACAATACGGGCCTTATTCATGAACAAGCCGCCGGCGCCACCATCCCGTTGGAAACGTTGAGCCGTGCGTTCCAGAATATTTACGACACGATGGATGCCATCGACACCTTCAAGATGAAGGCGCTCGACAGCATGAAGCAAACGTCCGAGGCGCTCGAGAAAGAAGTCGAGAAGTCCAAAGGCTATATCGCGCGGGCCGAAGGGCAGGCGCAGGCGACCCAGTCGGTGCAGGACAGCGGTTTGCTGTCACTTGAGGTATCGTGACGATATTTCACCGTAGCCCTGAGCCCGTCGAAGGGCGCTTGTCGGCTGGACGTACTTCGACAGGCTCAGCACTATGCTGTGCATATCAAGGTACAATATGAACAGCCCCGCATCCAATTCTGACGACATCCTTAACGGCGCGGCGCGGTCGCTGCGCAATGTCCGCTTTGCCCCCATCGGGACAAAGTCGCAGGCGCTGCGCCGCGCACATTTCTGGGGTAAACTCAGCAAGGCGACAATGGCGGTCGGTGCTGTTTTAATTGGTGCAGGCATCATCGGCGGCATTATTGGCGGCATCGGTTTTTGGGGCGTGATGATTACAGCGCTGCTGATGACAACCGCCGCCTATGTCCTAATGCGCTTTCCGCAAATGCCGATGCCCACGGCGGAGAGTCTGAAGATCACCGATCTCGGCACATTGGCGGGAAAAACAGAGATTTGGCTTGAGGCGCAGCGTCCTGCATTGCCCGCGCCAGCGGTGACGTTGATGCAGGATATCGGCGTCCGGTTGGACCAGCTTGCACCGCAACTGCAAACGCTTGACGACAATGATCCTGCGGCACGTGAAGTCCGGAAACTTGTGGGAGAACATCTGCCCGAGCTGATTAACGGGTATAAGCGCATTCCCGACAGCCTTCGCCACAAAGAGCATGCCGGAAAGACACCCGCGCAGCAGCTGGTTGATGGCCTGAAGACCATAGACCGCGAAATCGAAACGATGACCGGCCAGATTTCGCGCGGTGAGCTCGATAAATTGGCGGTGCGTGGCCGGTATCTTGAAATACGTTATGATAACGCTGCCGAAAATGGTCAGGGCGTATAAGCGCTCAATCATGAAAGCGCGTGTCGCTATAGATTGGTAACGACATGCACAGGAAAACGGCGTGACCCAACCAAGCTTACAACGCGACATTTTTGGAACGCTGGCCAGCGGTGAAGCTGTCCACGCGGTGACGCTGACCAATGCCGCCGGCATGTCGGTCCGGATCATCAGCTATGGCGCTTCTATCCAGTCGGTCTGTGTGCCCGACGCCAACGGTAACTTTGCGGACGTTACAACGGGCTATGCCGATATTGCGGAATATGTCGCGCAGCGGCAATATTTCGGCGCGACCGTTGGCCGGGTCGCCAACCGTATCGCCGGTGCGCGTTTTGAGCTTGATGGCAAGGTCTACAGCGTTCCCGCCAATGACGGTGTGCATTCGCTGCACGGGGGCGATGTCGGGTTCGACAAGGTGAACTGGACGGTCACGGCGTGTGATGACGAGGCTTTATCGGTGACGCTCTCGCATATTAGCCCCGATGGTGATCAGGGATATCCGGGCATATTGACGGTTACCGCAACCTATCAATTGCACCCCGACAATGTGCTGTCGGTGCATTACGAAGCCGTCACCGATGCGTCGACCTGCGTGAACCTGACAAACCATGCTTATTGGCATCTGGGCGGCGAGGGGGCTGCCTATGATGCAATGGACCATGTGCTGACGATCGCCGCCGAACAATTTCTGCCGGTGGACGCGACACTTATTCCAACGGGAGAACGCCGCAGCGTTGTTGCGACGCCATTTGATTTTCGTGAACCCATGCCGATCAGCAAATATGTTCGCAGCAACACCGACATTCAACTGACCCATGGCGGCGGATATGACCATAATTGGATCATGGGTGCGGAAACCGCCAGCGAACCCAGATTGATGGCACATTTGGAAGATCCAGTGTCCGGCCGGACGATGACGTTGCTGTCCAACCAGCCGGGGTTGCAGTTTTACTCTGGCAACTTCTTTGATGGAACGACGTCGGGAAAGGCCGGCAAAAGCTATGGCATCGGCGATGCGATTGCGCTTGAGCCGCAAATGTTTCCGGACGCACTCAACCACCCCTCTTTTGCTTCAATTGTTCTTCGCCCAGGGCAAATTTATGCGAATGTGATCATGTGGCGGTTCGGTGTCAGCCGGTTGTTTTCTCCGAATATCAACGGGTAAATAAAGGAAACCCTAAAACGCGAGCGCCGCTTGCGCTGCGATGCCTGTTTTGGGTGCAAAACCGGTTGAAATCAGCTATGCATATCCTCTAGCAGAAAATGCATAGTTGGGATGCTTCATGAATTCACTGCTGAAAGGGGCTGACGCCCAACCATTTCATTCGTCCTCAAGCATTTTGCTTATCGATGACGAGTACGAAATCCTGCCCGAATATCAGGAATTTTTCGAACTCGCGGGGTTCAGAACGTTCACCTGTGCTGATCCCGTTCAAGGCATGGCAATGATTCTGGAAATGCCGGATATTGCAGTTGTCATCACTGACCTGCGCATGGCGCATTTGGATGGCATCAGCATGATTAAAGGCGTGCGCGCTGCCCTGCCGGAAGGGCGTCATGTGGATTTCATGATTTTGACGGGTGACGCCAGCACGCAGCTAGGCGACGATTTGGCCGACATTCCCATCTTTCTAAAGCCAGCGGACACGGACGCATTGGTCGCGGCTATCCGCACGGTATTGGCGTGTTGAACCGCCGCTGGACCGAATTCCCGGCGACCCGGGATATTCCCAAAACAGAACTTCTGATTGCCCTATTGCTGGGTGTTGTAGGACTTTTCCTGAATATTTTCGAGCTCAAGCTTGGCTGGGGCATGAACTTTGTACTCGGAAACGTGCTGGTATATGCATTTGTGCGGATGCTGGCGCCGCAGTCTCTGGTGCTTGCGGTTTCAGTGTCAAGTATCGGGTCGATCATCTTGTGGAACCACCCATGGGCTTGGATCGTATGGGTATGCGAGGCGATATTTATCGCGATCGTTGCGCGCCGCACCTCACCTGTCCGCAGCGTCGTCATTTACTGGATAGTGGCAGGCGCGCCTTTGATGTTCCTATTCTATGGCGGCATCCTGAAAATGGATCAGCTGTCGCTTGCCCTTGTGGTCGCAAAGCAGGTCGCGAACGGGATATTGAACGTCGTTCTTGGTGAGTTGATTTATGTCTCCCTTCTGAGCGGAAATCCGTTCGGAAAATTCGGACATTGGCCAAAGCTCAGGGTTGAATGCTTTACGGTCATGTTATTCATGGGAACGGTGCTGATCCCGGCGACGGTGTATATGGCGCTGGATGCGCCGTCGCGTGAACGTGCCGCGATGGACGAGGTTAACAGAAACCTTGAATCGCGCATGAGCGTCGCGGACGCGAAGTTGAGTGCATGGGTCGATTCCCGAACTATGCTGCTGCGCGGCTATGCAGATAATGGTGCGCTTCCCCGCGGCCAATCCGATGTTCGTTTGCCGAAGTAATTTTCGGCTGAATTTCAAAAAATTGCTGTCTTGCTCCCCAATCAAAGCCTGGCGGAATTTGCATCGGCTGAAGGTGGTTCGGTTATCGGAGCAACGAGGGCCAAAGCGGATTTATCGCCTTTGACGGACAAGCGTGCGCGCTTGGTTGCGTTAAATCTTGGGCAAGGGCGATCGAATGTCGATTTTGCATTGGTCGTTCCACATGTTCGAAACGGCAAAGCGGACTATATTGTCGCAATATTACGACCGGCAACGTTGCATGACCTTGTCGAAATCCCCGGCCAGCATTTCATGGACAATATTTTTGTGATCAGCCCTGCCCAAGGGACGTTCGCCCTGACTCATGTCACCACGAACGTGCGCACCCTTGTCGGTTCCATGCCCCAAAGTCAGCAGGCGACTGCAGTTACGAAACCCGTTCTTATAAGTGACGTCGATTATAGGCGTGCAATCACTTACGATCTGCGTGAATCGCAAATCGTTCGCGTGGGACCCATCGCTGCGCTGCCTGAATGGCAAGTTGCGTCAGTGCTTCCGCTGGCACCGGCGGTGCTGAAAGCGCGCAAGGGACAACTGCTTCAATTTGTTGCGCTCATCGCATTTGTTTTTCTGATTGGGCTGCTTGCATCGCGTATGAGCAAGAAGGCGTCGAAAATATTGCGGCGAGTGTCGCAGTCAGCAGCAGACCTTACGCAGTTTGAGGCGGGGCAACCTGCGTCCGACCAGATATTTATTGAGGAAGTTAGCGAAATTTCGGGAACTATAGCGATGGCAGCGGCTTCGTTTGGACGCGAGCGCGGAGCGTTGGCAAGCTATCAACGCCGGTTGAACAGCATTGCGCAGCACGCCCCGATCATCGTCTATGCTGTCGACGTTGCGAATGGGGAAGGGACGGACATGACCTATGTCAGCCCGTCACTTGAACAAATGCTGGGCTATTCGACGGCCGAAGGTTTGACGGACAAATGGTGGAGCAGTTCCATTCATCCGGACGACTATGAGTACTGCATGGCTGCATTTAGACATTTGGAGCCGGGAAAAGTGTACGCGGCTGAATATCGCCTCCGGCACAAAAATGGCAGCTATGTCTGGGTATATGACACGCTATCGGTTGAGCCCACGGCGCAGGGGGCAGAGCAAGAAGCCGTTGGCATCATCATGGATATTTCCGAACGGAAGGCATCCGAGGATCAGCTTTTGCAATCGGACAAGATGGCAAGCCTTGGCCGGATGATTTCGGGTACGGCGCATGAGTTAAACCAGCCGTTGAACTTTATCAAAATGGCAGCATCAAACCTGCGTGAAAACGCGGTTCGGGGGCGCTTGGAGGCGGAAAAGTTCATTCCCAAGCTTGAAAATGTTCTGGCGCAGGTCGAACGTGCCTCTGCCATATTGCTGCAGATGCGGATATTTGGCCGGACGTCGAAGGAAGCACCGTCCGCGATCAATATTCAACATACGGTTGAAGCGGCCATCTTAATGGCCGAACCACAGATGGAGCTTGACGGGACACAACTGGTCACTGAAGTGAAAGCATCCGACATCTACGTCCGGGCGTTGCCCGTGATGCTGGAGCAGGTTCTTCTGAACCTGTTCATCAATGCTAATGATGCCATTCATAGCCGGCATGATGCTGGCGATAGCGCAGAAGGTGAGATAAAAATCACCATTGATCGTAACGATCGGTCAGCGGTGATCACTGTGGCGGACAACGGCCCCGGTATCCCCCCGGATGTCTTGCCCAAGATATTCGAGCCCTTCTTTACGACTAAGCCGCCCAAGGAAGGGACCGGGCTTGGACTATCGATCAGCTATGGCATCATCCGCGACATGGGCGGCGTGTTGCGCGCCAAATCGAGCCGCAAAGGCGCACGGTTCATTATCGAACTGCCACTGGCCGATGCCACAGCAACCGAGGCCGCTTGAACCCTTCTGAGGCTTGGAGCTAAATCTTCATGCGGTGTTCCATTGACAGGCAGAAGTCTTCACAGCAAAGTGCGAATGACACCGGTTACCTTAGTCCGATTTCAAAGGAATGAAGCGATGATCAGCCGCCGCACGAGCCTTTTGCTTTTGGGTTCCACGCCACTGCTGCCTTACGCCGCCCGCGCGCAAGGATCGGCCGCTACCTCCAGCCTTGATCCACATGCAGCGATGCGTTGGGCGAAGGGATTTGAAGGCCAACGCCGTGCCGATTTGGGCAACGGTCGTTTCCTCAACCCCATTTTTGCCGGCGATCATCCCGATCCGTCATTGGTGTGTGACGGAGAGGATTATTATCTCACTTTCTCCACCTTTGACGCATATCCCGGCATTGTCATTTGGCACAGCCGAGACCTTGTGAACTGGCGACCCGTTACCGCTGCACTGACAAAACCAATTGGTTCGGTGTGGGCACCTGATTTGGTGAAACATGGCGGCCGTTTCTATTGTTACATTCCGGCGCGAACGCCTGAAAAGAAATCCATATATGTCATTACTGCGGACAAGATCGAGGGGCCGTGGAGCGACCCGGTTGACCTGAATTTGCCCCTGCATATCGACCCCGCGCATGTGGCAGACGACGATGGCACACGTTGGCTGTTTCTGTCCGGTGGAGACCGTGTTCAGCTATCAGGCGACGGCTTATCGACCGTCGGTTCTGTCGAGCATGTTTACGACCCGTGGCGTTATCCGGAAGAATGGGTGGTTGAAACATTCGCGCCCGAAGGTCCGAAGATCATGAAGCGCGGTGACTATTGGTATATGACGACTGCGGTGGGCGGTACCGCTGGCCCGCCGACTGGCCATATGGTCATTATGGCGCGCAGCAAATCGCTGGCTGGCCCTTGGGAGAATTGTCCGCGCAATCCGATAATCCGGACTTTATCAGCGCGTGAAAAATGGTGGTCGCGCGGCCATGCGACATTGTTCGAAGGCCCGGGCGGCACATATTGGATGATGTATCATGGCTATGAAAATGGCTATTGGACCTTGGGCCGGCAGACGCTGCTTGAGCCCGTAAAATGGGACGCCGATGGCTGGCCGCGTCCATTGGGTGGTGATCTGTCCCGGCCGATTAAGAAGCCGCGCGATATTGGCCCTCAACCGCATGGTGCGCCATTGTCGGATGATTTTTCGACGGACAAAATGGGTACGCAATGGGCGTTTTATGATCCGGCCAATGACGAAGCCAACAGGCTGAAACGGGTTGGCGGCACCTTGCATATGGCGGCCAAGGGCAAGACGCCGTCAGATTGCGCGCCATTATGCGCGTTGGCCGGCGATCAGGCGTACCGCGTCATTGTGGATATTGAAGCCGATCCCGGAGCGGAAGGTGGTATATTGCTGTTCTACAATCGCCGACTTTATGCAGGATTGGGTTTTGGCAGTAAGGGCGTTCTCATGCATCGCTACGGCCTGCAACGGCCGCGCGGCGCCATTCCAGGACAGCGCGACCCCGGCGGCAGCGCTGTGTCAAAACTGTCGATACGTCTGACCAACGACCGCAACATCCTGACCATTCACACCAGCGATGATGGCCGCAAGACATGGCGCAAGTTCGACGTCCAAATGGAAGTATCGGGCTATCACCATAATGTCGCTTACGACTTCCTTTCGCTGCGTCCAGCGCTCTATGCCGCCGGACAAGGCGAAGTCCGCTTTCGCAATTTTACCTATGAGGCTTTACCTTGACTACGCCCCTGAAACTTCATCCTGACCGGCTTTTCCCGACGGACTCTGCCGTTCGGGATATCGCCCGCCGGCTATATGCCGAAGTCGCTGGATTGCCGATCATCAGCCCACATGGCCATACCGATCCGGAGTGGTGGGCGACCGATGCGTCTTTTGGCAATGCGACGGAGTTGCTTCTGCATCCCGATCATTACGTCCTGCGGATGTTATATTCGCAAGGTGTTCCGCTTGAGGCGCTGGGTATCCGCAATGCCGATGCGGACCCACGTGAAAGCTGGCGGCTGTTCGCCGAACGCTATCATCTGTTTCGGGGAACGCCGTCGCGTATGTGGCTCGATTGGGTCTTTGCCGAAAGCTTTGGCTTGGATGTTCTATTGTCGGCAGACACGTCAGATCATTATTATGACGCGATTACCGCAAAGCTCGAAACCAGTGCCTTCCGGCCGCGGGCATTGTTTGAGCGTTATAATATTGAGGTTATCGCCACAACCGAGAACCCACTCGACGATTTGCGTCACCATCAAGCGATACGCGGCAGCGGCTGGTCCGGTCGTGTCATAACGGCCTATCGCCCTGATCCGGTAATTGACCCCGAATTCGAAGGCTTTGTCGATAATCTCAAAACCCTCTCGACCTTGACCGGTGAGGATTGTTTTAGCTGGACGGGGTATCTGGCCGCGCACCGCCAGCGCCGCGCCTTCTTTGCATCGATGGGGGCGACCTCCACCGATCATGGTCACCCTACCGCGCGTACGGCGGATTTGTCTCATGCCGAGGCAGAGGCGCTGTTCGCCCGTGTCGTACGTGGATCATGCTCTGCCGCGGATGCAGAATTGTTCCGCGCGCAGATGTTGACCGAAATGGCGGGAATGAGCGTCGACGACGGGTTGGTCATGCAAATCCATCCCGGTGCGTTCCGCAACCATAACCCGTCGCTGTTCCATCAATTCGGACGCGACAAGGGCGCAGATATTCCGACGTCCACTGGCTATGTGCATGAACTGCACCCATTGCTGGCTAAGCATGGCAATAATCCCGACCTGACGATCATCCTCTTTACGCTCGACGAGACCGCGTACGCGCGCGAATTGGCACCGTTGGCGGGGCACTATCCAGCGCTGAGGCTTGGGCCCGCATGGTGGTTCCATGACAGCCCTGAAGGGATGCGTCGCTTCCGGAACCAGATGACGGAAACTGCCGGTTTCTATAATACGGTCGGCTTCAATGATGACACCCGGGCATTCTTGTCGATACCAGCGCGCCACGATGTTGCCCGCCGTATCGATTGCGGCTTTCTGGCGCAATTGGTTGCCGAACACCGCATGGAAGAATGGGAAGCAGCTGAGCTCGCGGTGGACCTGAGCTATAATCTGGCAAAAGCAGCATATAAATTATGAGGCTTTCTGACGCCAATCTCGCGCATTTGCCCGTAACGTTTACACAGCCAGCATATGACCGCGAAGCGCGCGGCATTGGCATTGTGCATTTCGGTATCGGCGCGTTTCATCGCGCGCATCAGGCCGTTTATACCGACGATGCCATGGCCGCAGAAAGCGGTGATTGGCGCATCTTGGGTGTGTCGCTGCGTTCGGGCAATGTGCGCGACCAAATGCGTCCGCAAGATGGCCTCTATGCGCTCGTCGAACAGAGCGCAGATGGCAGCAAGGTCCGCGTTATCGGTTCGGTTGCAGATGTGATCGTCGCTGCGGAGGAACGCGACCGGCTTATTGCTGCCTTGGCCAATCCAGCGACCCATATCGTCAGCTTCACCATCACCGAAAAAGGCTATTGCCGCGCGCCGGACGGCGCAATCGACTTTGATGTCGCGGATAGTGGTTCGGTGTATGCCTATCTGGCGGAAGCATTCCGGCAGCGGCGTGATGTCGGATCGCCCGGCCTGACGTTGATGAGTTGCGATAATCTTGCGGGAAATGGCGCTCAGTTAAAACGACTGATGATCGCATATCTCCATCGTCATGCGCCCGAGCTTGTCAGCTGGTTCGAGGAAAAATGTGCGTGCCCATCGACGATGGTCGACCGCATCGTTCCCGCAACCACCGAAGCTGACCGGACAAGCATCGCAGCGCTTACGGGCCTGCGCGATGATGCCATGGTGGTCACAGAACCGTTCAGCCAATGGGTGATCGAAGACAATTTTGCCGGGCCGCGCCCAGCTTGGGAGAAGCATGGCGCGTTGATGACATCGAATGTCCACGCTTATGAAGAGGCAAAGCTGCGTCTGTTAAATGGTGCGCATTCCGCACTTGCCTATTTGGGTTTGAAGCGCGGCCATGAATTTGTGCATCAGGCCATCGCTGATCCTGAATTGGCGGCATTGGCAAACACATTGATGCGCGACGAAGCAACTGGCAGTCTGGAGCCCGCTCCGGGACAAGATCTCAACGCATATGCCGACGCATTGATCGCGCGGTTTCAAAACCCCGCGCTCAACCACCGGCTCATTCAGATTGCGATGGATGGCAGCCAAAAAATCCCCCAGCGCTGGTTGGCAACGCTTGCCAGCCAACAGGCGAAGGGCAAACAATGCCCGTCTATCCTGACCGCCATCAGCGGATGGCTATGCCATATTCGCGGCGACAATGGCTTTGTCGATGATCCTTTGGCAGAGGTTTTGAAAGCAACATGGGCCCAAGCAGGGGCACATGGCATATCTGCCGCCTTGTTCAGTGCGGGTGGAATAATGGCGAGCGGTTGGGTGCCAAGCGAAGCGGAACTGCTCGAGATCGAACGTCAATTATAGACCATTGCGGCGCGCATAAACCGAGGCTGGATCAGTGCGCGTCCCGTTCGGTCGACATCAAACCCTTGGCGAGTGCAGCCAGAGCTAAGGCAATGAGCACATGATATATGTGCCAAGCCACAGCCTCATCCAGCCACGCCGCACGCCGAATGAACAACGTATTTGCAAGCATCACGGCGCAACCAATTGGCACAAGCCACGTCCGCCCCGACGGGTCGGGTCGCACGATTGAAGCAAAAAATACGATCACTAACGCCAATAGGAAAACAGGGCCGAGCAGCGGTTGCGCGAACAAAAAGATCGCGGTCGCCGCGCACAGGATGAGGGCGATTATCGATATTATGTGTCTATCCGCTGGGCGGAACAAATAACTGGATAATATGGCCACGGCACCCGCAAGGCCCAACAATTGAGATGCACCACCGTGCAAAGCGGCGAGTGCATCCTGCAAACTAGCCCCAAAACGCACCACGCCGATGAAGGCTGCAACGCCAAAGCAGGCCATTGCAAATGCCGGTAAATGTCGTCCATTTCGCCAAAGCGCATTGCCAGCAAAAATCGTGACCAACACAATGGCGGCGTCGGATAATGCGTAATGGGCGGGCATCAGACGCTCGTCACGGATTCTGACGTATTGCTATTGGGGAGCAAACCAGCCTCCCGTTTAATGTCTTCGGATGTCAATCGTGAGCCATCATGGCTCCACCCTGGCGGCGCAAAAATGTAACAAAACCGCTGCCACAGGCTCAGCCCGCGCTGCGAAGCGTCTTGCACTATCCCGACATATTCATGGGTTAAGATCGTGAACGGATTAAACGTCTCAAGATTTTTGACCAAGCCATAGTCAACCGGTACGGCGCGGTCTTCCTCGACGAATGTGCCGAACATGCGATCCCAGATGATCAGCGTACCGGCGAAATTCGCATCCAGATATTCTGGATTGCGGCCATGGTGCACCCTGTGGTGGCTCGGCGTATTGAAAATATATTCAAACCACCGTGGCAAACGGTCGATCGTTTCGGTGTGGAGGAAAAATTGGTAGGTTGCGTTAAGGATCCCGCAAAAAACAACCAATACCGGATCAAAGCCGATTAAAATCAGCGGGATTTTGAGCATCATCGTTCCGGTAAAGTGCTTCATCCAACTTTGGCGCAGCGCAATAGGCATGTTGAAATTGGTGGATGAATGATGGACCACATGCATGGCCCAACCCCAACGGACGCGGTGACATATGCGGTGGTGCAAGTAAAATCGCAGATCATCGAGCACGAAGCACAATAAGAACGATCCCCATGTAATCGGTATCTCGCCAATGGCAAAGGGCGCCGCTGCAAATAAAGCGGCGGTGGTGATGAACGCAAAGATGGCATTTACCGGATCACTTGCGAGCCCGAGAAATATGGACAGCAAGGAGTCTTTGGCCGGTACCTTGCCCGCACGTTTGAGAAAGCGAATGGCGCCCAGTTCAAACAAGATACCCAGCCCAAAAGCGGCAAGCGATATAACGAACCAATTTTGGTTGATGAGCTGCGTAACTGTCACAAAATTCTCCCCCGTGATTAATGCAAGGAATAGTCTGGTTGACGATATAAAAAATTGAATAATAAATGCATATTATGTAATTATTGGAACATGAACATAAATCTGAATAGGTTATCCCGGTTCGTCGCGGTTTATCGCCACAAGAGTTTTAGCCGCGCCGCCAGCGAGCTTGGCATGACGCATTCGGCACTGACCAAATCGGTGCAATTGCTTGAACAAGAATTGGGCGCAGAATTGTTCAACCGGACCACGCGCAGCGTCGTCCCCACCGATGCCGGCAACCGTCTTGCGCAAAGGGCTGAGGAGCTTTTGGCGCTAGCGGACCAAATCGGCGATGAGGTCTTAACGGGTAGCCGACATCTTCGGCTGATTGCGGGGCCTGCGGTCATCGAAGCATCATTGGCACCGGCACTTGCTGCATTTTACAAGTCACATCCGAACATTCGCGTGACGGCGGAAACGCTTCCTCTCGACATAGCGGCAGCACGGTTGCGCCAACGGGAAGCGGACTTGCTGCTTTTCCATTCAACGACCGTCAGCGCCATTCCCGAAAAGCGGTTGTTTCAGATAAGCAGGATAATCGATGAGGCCTATGTCGCGGTTATGCGTCAGGACCATCCCGCGTTGCACCGCGACTTTAGCATTGATGAGATGCTGCGATATAAATGGGCCATTCCCGGCTATGGGAAAATCTACCGCTCTGCCATTCCAACCGACGTGGAAGAAAAATATCGCAACGCGGGTTTCCCGCATTACCGCGTCCTAAGTCTTGTCTCGTGCTTGGCCTTGGTCGCCGACAGCGACATGATTACATTATTGCCAGCCTCGTTCGCCCATAGGGACGCGCGTGCGCTCGGCCTGACGGTCGTGCCGATGCACCCAAGCTATGCGGCACGCTATGACGTAAGCGCAATCACGCTGAAAAATGGCGGGGCTGACCCTGTGTTGGATGCATTGAAAAACGCCTTTGCGACCCAAAACCGCATAGGCTGAATTTCCGCAAACATCACCGCGCAATCAGTTGGCCCAATAGACATATTCCTGATCTTTTTTCCATGCCGCGTTGAGCGGAACATCGATCCGGATCGGGGCTTCGAGCAAGCCGGGCCAAAGGGGCTTGGGTAAACCGGCGTTTTGCGCTTCAATCAACTTGCGCAGTTCCGCCACGCGCGCCGGATCCTTTGCGGCCAAATTGACTTGCTCGGTTGGATCGGTGGCGAGGTTGAATAGCCACACTTTATTGGGACGTTCGGAAACCTGCAATTTCCAGTCGCCTGCGCGCACAACGCGGTAATGCCCCGAACGCCAGAAGGTTATTTCGCGTTTCGGTCCGGTGCCAAACAGATTGAAGCTGTCCATTTTGCGGTCGGTGGGTATGCGCGCACCCGTTGCCGCTGCAATGGTTGCGAACATATCAAGATGCTGCGCGACATCGCTGCGAACCGTCCCCGGCGCAATCTTGCCGGGCCAGCGCATCATCATCGGCACATGGATGCCGCCTTCGAAGAAGGTGCCTTTATAGCCGCGATAGGGCGTGTTGTGATCCTTGATGCCGGTATACCAAGCCCCGCCATTGTCGCTGGTAAAGATGACAAGCGTATTGTCGTCTAGCCCGGTGTCCTTCAACTTTTGCAGCACGTCGCCAATCCGCCGGTCAAGCTGACGCATCATTGCGCCATAGACGCGCTGGGTATGGTCCTTAATCTGTGGCAGCGCGTCATAGTCCGATTTCAGCGCCTGCAGCGGCGTATGCGGCGCATTATAGGCCAGATACATGAAGAAGGGCCGGTTCTTGTTCGCGTCAATTGCGGCCAGTGCATTGTCGGTGAAATAGTCGGTTAGGTGTCCTTTGGGACGGAAGCGCGCACTGTCCCCCCAATAAACCGCATGCGGCAGGTTTGCCCATAAGAAGCGGTCGATCGGGTCCCATGGCAGCTTTGCATTGACGACCTGCGGGTCGTCTTCGGCCATAAACAAATCGCCGCCCGCCCGCATGCCAAGGCTTTCGTCAAAGCCCTGCGACGTTGGTCGCAATGGTTTGGCTTCACCCAGATGCCATTTGCCGATGTGGATATTGTGATAACCCTTGGCCTTCAGTATCTCGGGCAACATGATTTCCGCATTGGGCACGCCCATGTCGGCATAAGCCGGCAGGTCGCGGTTCAGTTCTTCATGATAGATGGTCGGATAGGGTGAGTTCCCTCCATTATGCGCCAGGTTTGAGGCAAATGCCGCTGGAATAGAGGTAAATTCAAAACCGAACCGTGTCGGATAACGCCCCGTCATCAACGCTGCGCGCGAAGGGGAACAGGTGGCATTCGCGGCATAGCCATTGGCAAAGCTGACACCCTGTTTGGCAATGGAGTCGATGTTCGGAGTCGGCACTGCGCCACCGGCAACGCCGCCACCATACAGCGAGATGTCGTTCATGCCCAAATCGTCGGCAACAATCAGGATGACGTTGGGCGGACGTTTGCCAGAGGAAGCGACCGCAGGGCCCTGCGCCCATGCAATGGGACGATTTTCGCCAATCGGTTCGCGCCATTCGCTGATGATACCGGGAATATAGATTTTATATTGCTGAAAACCCAAATAGCCCGCGCCGATCAACAGCGCCAATGCCCCGATCCATGTCCATTTTTTCATTCTGGGTTCTCCGGTTGGGTTTTGCTTGATCCGCGCATCGACAGCCACAGAAACAATAAAATTATCGGTAGCGAAATCAGGCTGGCATAATGTTCGGGCGGGTGATGGCCGCTGACGGGCACATGCTTTATCCAGCCCGACCAGCTCAGCAAAAGGCGCTCGATCAAAGATACCAAAAGAAATAGCGGCAAGAGTGTGCGGTAGCGCAGCGCGACCAGCAGGGTGACGATGCCGTGCGCAATCTGCGTCGCGCCCGCCCAGGCAAACATGCCGAAAATCATCGTTGGATTGTGGCTGAGATCAAGCCCTGCAATGACACCCGCACCGCCATCAGGCAGGAAACTGTGGATCATTCCCGGCACAATCCAGCCAATACCATAGAACGCCAAAAACCACGCAGAGTAACGGGATCCACGATAGTGGATATTTGTACTGGGTGGAAGGAGCGCGTTCATCCGGTGACCGTTAGGACGGCCAGATGCGCAAGAGCCGCTGCAAGCGCCAAGATGAGCGCAACCGTGACGCGCGGGCTGACGTAGAACGACACGACCCGCTGTGTCGGGAATGAAAATGTCGCAAGCGTACCGAGCAGCTTATCGGGATGGCCCTCCATAAAAGCGGGGTCCCTGACCAGCTTTATCATGTCGCGGCGGCTTCGGTAACGCATGAGGCCAAAGATCGTCCAGTCGGGATCCGCCTCGGTGTTCCACGCATCAATATATCCGCCAACCTTGCGTCCGACCATGCCGGGATGGCCGCCATTGCGGAACAAAACTGGCATGAAGCGTTTCGAATAGCGTTTGAGCAGATCAAAGCCTTGGACCATTTGCCCGGTTTTGGGGTCTTCCACCTGCTCCATCTGCGCTTTCACCAGATTGAGCATGACAAACTCGCGGCCGTCATCGGCTTCAAGGAACGCGCGCATCACCTGCGGGCTATTTCCAGTGCCCTCGAAACGCCCCGCCATTTGCGCAAGAAACGCATCAATTTCCGCAGGTTTCAGTGGGCCTGACCAATTGTCATACCAGAGCCGAAATAACCCATAGGCGAGCAACGCCGTTCCCCAGATTATCCATGCTGTCATGGCCTAATTACCCTTCTTTTTGGCGCGCTCGGCATCGCGCCGCGCTTTTGCGGCTTCTTGACAGGCGGGTGATGTTTTCTTGATATTCTTGATAAGACAGGCGCTGACATTTTCGCGGCTGAAAGTCGCCAATTCTGCGGAGCAGTATTTACGGATATCGGGCATGCACGCTTGGCGCACATTGTCTTGCGCCGCCAGTGGTGCAGTTGAAAGCATCAGCGCCGACGCCGCCAAAATGAAGACTGCTTTTGACATCCTTGTCTTATCCTTCACCCAATTGTCTTGTGCGTCGCCCAACAAAGCGGCGGAATATTATTGGCATTAATTGTGCCAAAATATATTTGCAATCGCTTTTGTCGCTTGCGCCAGCGGCCGTTTGCCGCAAAACATGGCCGCATGACCAACGCATCGCACAAAATGACATCACGCGCAGAAGCGCCGCTGGCCGATGGCCGGCGGGAACGCAGCCGCTCTAGCCGAACGAAGATCGTCGCAGCCATGCTTGATCTGGTCGGTAAGGGCGATGTCGCACCCAGCGCCGCGCGTGTTGCGGAGGTTGCGGGTGTTGGGCTCCGCTCGGTTTTTCGACATTTTGACGATATGGACGAGCTGTACCGCGAAATGGGGGAGGTGATTGCGGCGCAGGTGATGCCGATCATCCTCGAACCGCCAAGCGGCGCCAGCTGGAAAGAAAAGCTGTTCGACATCGCTGACCGGCGGGCAGTGGTTTTCGAAACCATTCTGCCTTATCGGATTTCGGCCAATCTCAAACGCTTCCAATCGCCCTATTTGATGCAGGACTATCGCCGGATGCTGCGGCTCGAATCTGACAGCACTGAGGCGCATTTGCCGGTGTCGGTGAAGGCCGATGTGGTCGGTACCCGCAGCCTCAATGTCATATTGAGTTTCCAGACATGGCGATTGTTAAGGCATGATCAGGAACTGCCTTTTGAAGATGCCAAGGCGGTTGTGCGGCGTTTGCTGAGCGATGCCATGTCCGGCATGCCGGAGGATTGATGCAGCGCTTTGGTCTCGTTCTCGGTTTGGCGCTGCTGTTGTCTGGCTGCGGCGATGCTGATGTGCCGCCCGAAACAATGTGCACCGGCCTGTCAGATAACAGTATGGTCTGGGTCCCGGGCGGTAGCTTTGTGATGGGGGACGATCCGCATTATGCAGAGGAAGGTCCGCCGCAGACTGTGGCTGTTGAGGGGTTCTGGATCGACACACATGAAGTGACCAACGCCCAATTCGCGGCCTTTGTAAAAGCGACCGGTTACAAGACCATATCGGAGCGCGATCCGCCCAAGGTGCCCGGTGCGCCGCCAGAAATGCTGGTCCCGGGTTCTGCCGTGTTCAATATCCCGTCGGACGACGACCCGCGTTGGTGGCGCTGGGTCGTGGGGGCGCAATGGCGAAATCCCTCCGGTCCTAAAGAGACCATCGTTGGTCGCGACAACGAACCCGTTGTCCAGATCGCCTATCAGGATGCCGAAGCCTATGCGCAATGGGCTGGCAAGGAATTGCCGAGCGAGGCGCAGTGGGAATATGCTGCGCGCGGCGGTGCGGTGGCCTTGCCGGAACCGGTCGATGCGAAGGGCCAGCCGCAAGCGAATTATTATCAAGGCGTCTTTCCGGTCAAAAACCTCAACACCGACGGCTATATCGGCCGGGCGCCGGTGGGTTGTTTCAAACCGAACGGATACGGTCTGTATGATATGATCGGCAATGTTTGGGAATGGACACGCAGCAGCGGATCGCGCGCCGATGCCAGCGAACCGGTGAACATCATAAAAGGCGGATCCTATCTGTGCGCTGCCAATTATTGCGCGCGCTATCGCCCCGCGGCGCGTCAGTTTCAGGAACGCGGATTAGGCACCGACCATATCGGGTTTCGGCTGGTCGATACGAAGAAGGCTGGGCCAACGTCTTGACCCGCCATTGATAATATGACACTTTAAGTGCCAATATCACCAATTTTAGGGATGAATTCATGAAAGTCCTACGCACACCCGATAGCGCCTTTGCCGCAATCGACGATTTTCCTTTTGCGCCAAATTATGTGGAAATTGCCGATCCCTCGGACGGCACGCCATTGCGTGTGCATTATGTCGACGAAGGCCCCCGCGATGCGCCGGTGGTGCTGATGATGCATGGTGAACCAAGCTGGAGCTATTTGTACCGTCACATGATCGGTCCGGTCGTCGCGGCCGGCTTTCGCGTTGTCGCGCCTGATCTGATCGGCTTCGGTAAATCGGACAAGCCCACGAAAAAAACCGACTATAGCTATGCACGCCATGTTGGCTGGATGCGCCAGTGGATCGAGGCGGTGGGTCTGAGCAATATGACGCTGGTCTGTCAGGATTGGGGATCGCTGATCGGTCTGCGCCTTGTCGCAGAAATGCCCGATCGCTTTGCCAGTGTCGTGCTGTCGAATGGCGGATTGCCCGAAGGCGGCCCACCACCGCGCGCTTTTGCTATCTGGCGCGCCTTTTCCAAGTGGAGCCCGTTCTTCCCGATTGGCAGAATCGTCAACGCCGGGGCAAAGCGTGCGCTCAGCGCGGCTGAGATCGCCGCGTATGACGCGCCGTTCCCTGATAGCAGCTACAAGGCAGGAGCGCGGATATTCCCGAGCTTCGTTCCGTTCGAGAATAATGTCGCGATCCCCGACCAGAAACGTGCGTGGGAAGTGTTTGAGCAATGGGACAAGCCGTTCCTGTGCTGCTTCAGCGATGGCGATCCCGTCACGCGCGGGGGCGAGAGCCGTTTCATCGGCCGTGTTCCCGGTACAGCGGGGCAGCCGCATTGCACGTTGAAGGGCGGTCACTTCATTCAGGAAAATGATCCGCAAGGCTTCGTCGACTGTATCCTAAAAGTGCGATAGTCATGCAGGTCTTGCGCACGCCCGAGGCCGCTTTCGCCAAACTTCCGGACTATCCGTTCGCGGCACATTATGTTGATGTTGAAACGCAGGGCACACCACCCCTGCGGTTGCATTATGTCGATGAAGGCCCCCGCGACGCTGCGCCGATCCTGCTGCTGCATGGAGAGCCGACCTGGTCCTATCTCTACCGCAAATTTATACCCCCGCTCGCCGCCGCCGGGCACCGCGTGCTGGCACCGGATTTGATTGGCTTTGGCAAGTCTGACAAGCCTGCCAGCCGCGACGATTATAGCTATGAACGCCATGTCGCGTGGATGAGCGACTGGCTGACGCAGCTTGATCTCAACAACATCACGCTGTTCTGTCAGGATTGGGGCGGGTTGATCGGGCTGCGGCTGGTTGCGGCTTTTCCCGATCGTTTTGCGCGGTTGGTGATTTCAAACACCTATATGCCGGTTGGGGAGAATATTGGTCCCGGTTTCGATGGCTGGCGCGCATTCAGTCAGGCCACGCCCGACTTCAAGAGCGGCCGGATCGTTGACGGCGGCTGTAACCGCGCACTGACCAGCGCCGAGATCGCCGCTTATGATGCGCCGTTCCCTGATGAGAGTTTCAAGGCCGGCGCGCGCCAGTTTCCGGTGCTCGTGCCAGTGACCCCGGACCATCTGTCGGTTGCCGAAAACGTCGCGGCATGGGCACAGCTTGAACGCTTCGACAAACCGGTGCTCACCTGCTTTGGCAATCAAGACAAGGTGTTCGGTCATCTCGATACGGAAATTCAGCGCCGTATTCCGGGTGCCAAGGGGCAACCGCATTGCCGGATAGACGCCAGCCATTTCTGTCAGGAAGATCAGCCGGAACAGCTGGTCGCGTTGATCCGCAATTTCATCCCGGCCTAGGCAAAGGTCCGGCGGCTAAACTGCCCGTCGCCGCCGTCTGCGCCACCAGATCATAGCCGCTGTTGCCATCAATAATAGCCCGCCAACCGGCCATAACGCGATAAGCCGCGGTATCAGCAATGTGCGCAGCGCATTTGCGAGTATCTGTTTGGGCGCAGTGTAACCGTCCGGCATGGGCAGCACGTTGTTTGCCTTGGCAAAGGCGGCGTAATCGGATTGCATATCCGCAAAACGTTGCGGGTCGGAACCGGACAGGTCGTTGGTCTCGCCGGGGTCGGTGGTAATGTTGTAAAGCCGCCAGCGGCCATCGCCATAAGGCGGCAGGTTTTTGATGAGCTTGTAATCGCCTTTGAACAACACAGCGTTGCCGGACAATTCATACCCCAATGGCTTATCCGCCGAATGCACGGACGATGCAGCCCCTGTGAGCATGGGTGTCAGGTCCATCCCAATCATGGGTTCGACGCGGCGTCCGGAAAAACGGCCTTGCTGCGGCGCGACGCCGGCGAGCTTCAGCAAAGTCAGCGGCATATCGGTGACATGCGCAAAACCGGATGTAATGCGGCCACCCTTAATCGCCGGGTTGCCCGGCCAGGCTATGATCATCGGAACACGCAAGCCACCTTCGTTCGCGGTAAACTTATATCCACGCAGCGGCGATGCCGATGCGCTGGCAAATCCCGCACCTTGTGCGGTCAGCGAACCCGGGCGTCCCTGTTGGGTGATGCTTTGATCATAGAGAAGATTGGCGTTCCAGCGCGTAAATGCGCCCATGTTCATTGGGTCAGTCGCTTCTGCGCCATTGTCCGACAGAAACACGAAGATGGTGTTTTCATATTCACCGATCGCCTTCAGATGCGCGATCAACCGGCCGATTTCACGGTCCATCGCCGTGCCCATGGCAGCATAGGCGGCCATTGCGCCTGCACGTTGCCGCTTTTGCGCTGCCGATAATTTTGACCAGTCACCACTGGTGCCCATGGTCACCATCGCAACGTCCGCGGGCATCACGCCTTTGGCAATCGCTGCGGCGCGGCGCTCTTTGCGCAGTGCGGTCCAACCCGCATTATAGCGCCCGGCATAAGCCGCAATGTCCGCATCGCGTGCCTGCACCGGAATATGGTTGGCGATGAAATTGACCGACGCCAGAAAGGGTTTTCCGCTCGCCCTGCCGCGATCGATATATCCGATCATCTTGTCGACAATCAGCGTTGAAGAGTAAAAGCGCTTCGGCAGTTTGGCCGGCTTTCCATCGTCACTCCACTTGGTCTTGTCATAAATCAGCAGGTTGGGTTTATCTTCAAAATTGTCCGCGCCCGATTGCGCCAGCGCGAGCGCGTGGTCATAGCCGCGTGCCGTCGGCAAGGTATCGGGCGTGTGGCCCAGATGCCATTTTCCGGTCAGATAGGTGCGGTAACCACCCGCGCGCAGCTGGTCCGCAATGGTCACGACGCGGTTGTTCAGATGCGACTCATAACCCGGTTTGCCGAGATGTTCCGGCGGAATTGTCTCCGGCATATTGCCCAGACCCGCGCGGTGGTTGATCACGCCGGTTTGCAGCATCGCGCGCGTTGGTGAGCAGGACCCTGCCACATGGAAGTTCGAAAAACGCACACCCTTGGCGGCAAGCGCGTCGATATTGGGCGTCGCAATCTCCCCGCCGAAGGCGCCTACATCGCTAAAGCCCCAATCATCGGCCAATAGGATGACGATATTGGGGGCCTTTGCGGGCGCAGACTGAGCGCCAAGCGTGGCCGGGCTGAGCAACGCCAGCGCCGTCAATAGCGTTGCCGGTCCTTTCAGGTTCATTGGTTCCGCAAAGCCTCAAGACAGCCCGTCTGCGCGAGCAGCGGGTCAATGCGCCCCCGCGCATTTGCATCCAACGCGGCATAGCGCGCGCGCAAATCGGCGAGGCACTTCACCTGATATTTGAAAACACCTTGCGTGTAGGGCAGGCCCATCGCGGTGATGTGGAAGCTATCTTCGCCAGCCTCAATCGCCGCAGCGTTGGCGAGCAGGAAGGGCATGTAGATTTCGCCCACCTGTTGCAACCAAGCGGTGATAATGGGAGCAAAGGGTGCATCTGCCTTATCCCATTCGCCCGTTATTCCCGACATATCATCAATATGGAGCAGCCAGCGGAAGCTGTAGGGAAAATCTTTGCGCATCATCGCCTGCGCCGTGGGGTCAACGCCCAGCTGTGACAATTGGCCGTACATCCCGAACTCCGCCATGCTGGGCCGCAAACCGAACAGGCAATGTTGGTCCACCACATGCGCCTCCAGCGCACCCAGAATTGCGCGGGTGGACGCCTCGATCAACGGGAAGTTTTCAGCCGCGCAGCCGACAATCGCCATGCGGCCGACCTGGCGCGCGCGGAACTGTTCGGCATAGCCCTGACTGGTCGCCAGCCCGCCGCCCTTCATGGCGTCAAACGCGAGCCAGCGGCTCATCTGGATCTGGTCGACCTCCTCCAGCCAGCGATAACCGAACATCGCCTTTGTAACCCACTCATCGGCGAAATCTTCAATCAAATGCGCGATAAAGGCGCGCGCTGGATCGGGCGGGATGACCGAGCGTTCGGTGTGCCGCGTCTCCAGATCATAGATCAAAGGCGTTGAATCATTGTGAAATGTCCCATCGGGATATTCCATCACGGGGATGACGGGCGCTTTGACCTTGCTCAGTGCGTCGCGTGAATCAGCACCATGCACCCACAAATGCGGGATGCGGCGATAGCGCATAAGCGCGCGCATCTTCATCGAATAGGGCGATCCGAGTGCGCCGTTGATCGTGTACATGGCCGTCGTTCCTTCCGTCATGGTCCGGCATCATGTGTAATGCGCTATATTGACATTATCAATGTCAATATATTGGCGGGGACGCTGAAAGCATGTGGATAAATGATCCGATTGTTCCGCCGCTGCACGACGCGCGCGGCCAATAATCAAGGTGCAACAATGCGATGTTGGGCAAGATGTTCGTAGTCGGCCATGCAGGCATCGGCGACGGCGCGGGCTTCATCATCTAGGTTGAGCGGGCGTATATCTGGTTTTTGGAAGCCCGTGCTGCCCGCGACCGCGTCGTACCAGTGGCTTGCCCAGATGCCGTCATCTGGGTGGATACCAGCGGGCCATGACAACATGGCTGGATCCCATGCGATGTTGAGTGCATCGCATAGCAAAGCTAGCGTCTTTGCAGGGTTTTTAAGAATGTCCGCGCTGTCGACGACGGGTGGGGCATGGCCGGTCCGGTCGGCGATACGATCAAAGAACGCACGCTGGGTTGCGTAACCAAGATCTTCGACGTTCACGCTTTCTCGCTTAACGCGGTAGCTGGCCACCATATACGCAGGTTCGCGAACCAGAAATGCGTGGCGGCAGTTGGTCAAATCATCGGGTTGAATTGGGCCGACCATATGGTGGGTCATCTGCTTTTGATACCATAAGGGCGCACCTCCCGGTGCCGGACCGGAAAGCTGGGCGGCTACGCTGGACCAGTTGCAATCCATATCGGCGATGACTTCTGCTGCCATGGGGTGCGGCTCGCCGCTATGTGCAAGGAAACAGCCGTAAAAGGGTTCGTCACTGACGGCGCAATCCGCGCGCGACGAAAAGCTGCGCATCATAGCTGTCGAGATGTTTCGTGGTCCCGACCACATGCATATCCGCTGCGTCAAGGTCGGCTCTGACCTGCGACGTCGCGCTCGATGAAGGCGCGGTAGAGATTTTGCAGACGCTCAACGACGGGACCCTTTCCATCGGTCAAGACACGGCCATCGATGGTATGCGCAGGAACAACCCCAGCAAAGGTTCCGGTGACAAAAGCTTCATCGGCACCATAGACATCGGTCATGGAGAAGTTGCGTTCGAACACAGGAATATCATTCTCCCGGCACAGGCGGATGACGTTGGCGCGCGTGATGCCGGCGAGGCAATAATCGCCGGTGGAGGTCCACACCTCCCCCTTGCGGACGATAAAGAAATGCGTGGAATTGCATGTGGCGACAAAGCCGTGCGGGTCGAGCATCAAAGCTTCATCTGCGCCCGCTTGCGCCGCCTGAATGCAAGCGGTGATGCAATTGAGCTTGCTATGCGAATTGAGCTTGGGATCCTGCACCGCCGGATCACCGCGACGGACGTGAACGGTAAACAGTGACAGGCCGCGATCAACCGTTGCGGGAAGTGGGTCTTTATATTCGGCAATAATGACAATGGTCGCGGGTGATAAGACCACACGCGGATCTTGGTACGGCGTTGACCGGATGCCACGCGTGACCATCAGCCGTATATGGCATTTGTCCATCTGGTTCGCGTCGATGGTGGCATAGAGGCGTTCCTTCATTTCCGCGCGGGAAATGCCGATGTCCATGGCAATTGCCTTTGCCCCTTCCCACAAACGGTCAAGATGCTGGTCCAAAAAGGCCATGCGCCCTGCGTGAACGCGGATTCCCTCCCAAACCCCGTCACCCAGCATGAAGCCGCTGTCAAAGACAGAGACCATTGCCTGCGCACGGGGCGTGAGCTGACCATTAACGTTGATGAGGATCGCGTCATTGCGCGAATCAGAGACGAAATCATGCGTTCCAAGTGCCATGTCTTGACCGTAACGTTTGCCGGGCGGGCGCGTCAAATAGGAACGCGCAACGTCCATCTCGTAAAGCTTCGGAGAGAACCGCAGCTTCATCGCGTGTCTGACATTTGGCGGAAACGAAACGGAACCAAGGGACTTCTTGATTACGCGTTTAGTTGGTTCCCCGGTAAAGAGGCAAGGTAACGGTTTTTATGCTTCCGCATATGTTCAAATTCTTATATTAAGTGTTTAACACTGAACGGTATTTTATCCGGATTATGTCCGGCAGCTTCCGCACGCATTCTCCAAAATCCAGTGCAAAATGTGGGAATGAATGTTGTCTGATTGTCGCCACCATTCAGTCGGACGATTGGCGGACTGGACTGAAGCTTCAGAACGACTTTCCGGCGAATTCATAAACAATATGATATGCCGCTGTAAAAATGGAGCACTAAGCGTTAAAATCTATCCACGAGCTAAAGCATAAGCTCTACGTCGAATAAGCTAACAAAAATCGATCAATCGCGGCCTCTAAAGAAGCTGTGGTCACTGAAGCAGCAGCTTTTTCAGGGTCGGAGAACCGCCATTCGACGTCGGCAAAGCCTTTAACACTGCCAAATAGATGTGCAGCAGCCTCTTGTGGATTGGCCTTGGCTAGCTTTCCCTTCTCCATCTCGCATGAAAGCATTTCGATGAGCATTTTTTGCATCAATCGTGGGCCGGCATTGAGGAATAGTTCGCCCAATTCAGGATGGCGTTCGACCTCGGCTGCCATGCGTCGGTCAAAGCGGATTATATCGGGGCTGCTCAAAAACTCCATCATCGCCTGCGCGAAATTCACGAGTTCGGTGCGGAGCGGCATTTCCTCGTCCGACATTTCCGGTAAATTCCCTCTCATGATGCGGCATTCGCTGCCGACCATTGCGGAGAACAGATTTTCCTTGTTCTGGAAATGGTTGTAAATTGTCACTTTGGACACGTTGGCAGCCGCAGCGATCCGTTCGATCGACGCCGATTCAAATCCATATTCGAAAAATTCATCCCGCGCCGAGGCAAGGATGGCATCCTGCTTCGCCTGATCGACCGGCCGGTGGGCTAGCCTTTTACCCGTATTCATTTCTACTCCGATTCACTTATTGGACGGGAGCGTTTAATTAAACGCTTACGTTCACTATCTAGGCACCGCAAAATGAACACAAGCCGACTCAAATGGCAAATCAAAAGGATAAGCAAGAGGTGAACTGGGTCGCAATCCGGATGCTGACAGGGGACAGGGTCAAATTCATCGGCCTTGTCTTCGGCGTCGCGTTTTCGACGCTTTTGATCACGCAGCAGCTGACCATTTTCGTGAACTTGCTTATGCGCGGCGGTGTTGCAGTGCAGGAGGTGTCTACCGCAAATGTCTGGGTAATGGACCCGGCAACCCGCACCGCCGATGTGATTTATCCCATGCCGATCACGGCGCTCGACCGTGTGCGCAGCGTATCTGGCGTAGCGTTTGCGTCGCCGTTGCTTCGCAGCAACGCGTCGATCCGCACGCCCGAGGGTGATCTTGAGGGCGTTACCGTCATCGGCGTAGACGACAGTTCGCTGGTCGGCATTCCGCGCAGAATGTTCGAGGGCGACCCTGCGCGCTTGATGGACCCGGATGCGGTATTTATCGACGATGTCGGGTCGCGCAAATTGTTTGCGCCAGGACAAACAGTCATCGGGTCGCAACTTGAGCTGAACGACCAGCGGGCGATCATCAAGGGCATAGTCGACAGCACACCGACCTTCACCGCCCAGGTGACGCTGTACACGCGTTACTCGAATGCGCTCAATTTTGTGCCGGGGACCCGCAACCGGTTGTCGTTCGTGCTCGTGCGCAGCGATGCAAATGTATCGCCAGAGACGCTTGCCGGTCGCATAACCGAGCAGACCGGGCTCAAGGCACGGACTACGCAGCAATTCACCCGCGACGGTATCGATTTCATCATCGAGAATACCGGCATCCCGATTAACTTCGGCATCACCGTTGTCCTGGGCGTGATTGTCGGCGTGGCGATTGTCGGCCTGACCTTCAGCCTTTTTATCCGCGACAACATCAAACAGTTCGGTGCGTTGAAGGCGATTGGCGTGACCAATCGCAAGATCATGGTCATGGTTGCCGCGCAATCCGGGTTGGTGGCATTGATTGGCTATGGTTTGGGATTGACCATGGCGGCGGGATTTATAGGCGGTGGCGCCGCAGGTAGCGACGATTTCAAAGGTTTCTACATGCCATATCAAATCCCGCTGATTACTGCGGCTTTGGTGTTGGCGATCATTGCGCTAACCGGATTTATCGCCATTCGCTCTGTCCTGAAAACCGATCCGGCATCGGTGTTCAGATGAGCAGATTTGCAATTTCCGTCCGTGGTGTGGCCAAAGACTTCCCTGTCGGCGACGATAACATCCGCGTGCTTCATGACATCAATGTCGATGTGAATGCAGGCGAGTTGACATATCTCGTCGGCGAGTCCGGTTCGGGAAAGACCACGCTGATCTCGATCATCGCCGGCATATTATATCCGACCGAAGGCCGGGTGCAGGTGTTCGATACCGAAATTTACGACCTTTCCGACAATGAACTGGTCATGTTCCGGCTCGCCAATATCGGTTTCATATTTCAGCAGTATAATCTGATCCCGACGCTGACCGCGGCTGAGAATGCAGCCATCCCGCTGATCGCAGATGGCATGAAACGCGATGAGGCGGTCGAGCGCGGCAGAGTGCTGCTCGAAAAGCTCAACATCGCCAATCAGGCCGACAAATTTCCGCGACAGCTGTCCGGTGGCCAGCAGCAACGTGTCGCGATTGCACGTGCTTTAGTGCACGAGCCGCGCTTGATTGTCTGCGATGAGCCAACCGCTGCACTTGACGCGAAGTCGGGGCGGCGGGTGATGGACTTGTTGCGCGAAGTTGCTTTGTCCGAAGATCGCGCTGTCATCATCGTCACTCACGACAACCGGATTTTCGATCTCGCTGACCGTATTCTCGCGATGGAGGACGGACGCATTACTCATGACGGCCGCGACAAGGCCATACTCATGCAAGAGGACGCCCAATGAAACGCCCCAGCTTCTCCCGTATCATTCTACCGATTATCGCCGTCATCGGCATTATTGGCTCGATTGTCTATCTGATGACGTCACAGCCCGACACGTCGCTCAGTAATCCTAAGGAGACTCCGGCGCGAACGCCGCAATCGCAGCGCCAGACAGGTAGTATTGTGGGCACGGGTGTCACGGAGCCATCAAGTGAAGTGGTCGATATCGCGGCGCATGTCCCCGGCGTAATTGCCAAAGTGTTTGTGGCTCCCGGTGATCAGGTTTTGGCAGGTCAGGCTTTGCTAGAAATCGACAGCCGCAATGCGCGCGCAGCGGTCAGCGAGGCTGTCGCACGTGCCGCCACAGCGCGGCAAAGCATAAATGCGGCGCAAACCTCGTTGCGCGTCGCGCAAAACCAATATGCGCTATACCAAAATGTTAACGACACGCGCGCGGTATCACAGCAGGAAGTGATCACGCGGCGCGATGCGGTGGCAGATGCGCAGGCGCAACTGGCGGTGGCGCAAGCTCAAGCGCGGCAAGCCGAAGCACAGGTCGTGCAAGCCCGCGTAGAACTGGACCGTCATATCGTGCGCGCGCCCACCGCTATGGAAGTGTTGCAGGTCGATACCCGCGCTGGCGAATATGCAGGGACGCAAGGCACGGCGTCGGTGCTGATGAAGCTTGGCGCGACCAAGCCACTTCATGTCCGGCTCGATATTGACGAAAACCAGCTCGAGAAAATCGCGATAGGCCAGCCAGCGGTGATCAGCGCACGCGGCGATGCCAAAAGGCAAGTGAAGGCCGTGTTTGTACGCGTAGAGCCACTGATCGTTCCAAAGCGGTCCTTGACCAATAGCGCGACCGAGCGCGTTGATGTTCGTGTATTGCAGTTGATCTTCGCTTTGCCGCAAGAGGGTAGCCAGTTCTTTGTCGGGCAGCAGGTTGACGGATTTGTTCCTGCAAAGGCCAAGCAATGAGACGTTCCTTTGCGCTTTTGGCGGTGGCCGTGCTGGCGGGGTGCGCGTCGGTGGGCGAGGGGCCTTCGGCGTCTTCGGTTACGGTACCGTCGACGTTTGTCTATGCACCGCCAGTAGAATCGCGTGCGACGCTTGCCGTGCTTTTGCCCAATGAAGACCCAGCATTCCAGAGCTTGCTAACGGCGGTCGAAACGCAAGCGCCTGACCTGCAAGTTGCGCTCGCGCGCGTCGATGCGGCGCGTGCGGCTTTGCGTGCCGCGGGTACAGCCCGGGCACCGAATATTGGCGTTGAGGGTAATGCGAGCTACGCACGCAGCAGCGAGAATGCAGTAACCAATTTGCCGCCGGGGTTCACGATCGATCCAACCAACAGCAATTTTTCGACCGGGATCAATGCTTCCTGGGACCTCGATCTTTTTGGCCGTCTACGCGCTTCGCAACGGGCGGCTAGCCTTCGGCTGGATGCCGCCGATGCCGATGCACGTGCGGTTCGGCTCGCGCTGGTCACCGATATTGCCCGCGCTGTAGTGGATTATCGTACCGCGCAAGCCAAGTTGAGGATTGTCGAGGATGACCTGGCCGATGCTGCGTCATGGGTGAAGCTCACCGATACCCGGGCTCGCGCTGGAATAGCGCCCGGTTTGGATCTGGTGCGCGCTCAAAGCCTTGAAGCTGCTGCCCGGTCGCAACGCGGCCCTGCCGAAGCAGAGCTTGCTGCGGCTCTTGGCCGGCTTGTCACGCTGACCGCGCGCGATGGCGCTTCGGTGGCAGCAGCGTTCGAATTCCCCGCGAGCGATGATCTGGCGGGGTTACCTGCGGTTGGCTTGCCATCGGCACTTCTGCGCCAGCGTCCCGACATCGTTGCTGCAGAATATCGGCTTGGTGCAGCGAACTCTGAAATTGCTGCAGTCGCTGCTGCACGGTTTCCGCAGATCAGTATCAACGCCGCGCTTGGGCTTGCAGCATTGGCATTGGGCGACCTTTTCAACGCAGACTCGCTGACGGCGTCGCTCGGAGGCTCGGTTGCCGCACCATTGCTCGATTTTGGCCGGGTAGAGGCACAAATCGACGCGCGCCAAGCTGATGCGAAAGAGGCCTTTGCCTTGTACCGGCGTGCAGTGTTTACCGGAATCGGTGAAGCCGAAAGTGCACTTGGCAGCTTGCAAGCCAATCGCAACCAGCTGACCGCGCTTGAAACGCAACTGGGGATTGAGCGGGACTCGGTCGCGCTATCGACTGCTCGATACCGCATGGGGCTTAGCGATTTTCTAGGCGTGATCGATGCGCAGCGCCAGCTGAATGCAGCACGGCAAGCGGTTGTGGAGACAGCAGCCTCCGCCAAAAGGTCGCAAATTGAAGTTTATCGAAGCTTTGGCGGATAAATAGGTTTTAGCGACATCTGACATCGTTTTAATCGGTTAAATTTCTCATTAGGCTATACGTGCTGGCGTTCAATTTTTTATTTTGGTTGCAAAAGCTACCATGCGCTAAATGCCTCTCCAAACGGCTTCAATCATCGGCGCCTGAAGCTGTTTGTCGTTATCGCCGCCGATTTTAAACGGTCTGAATATTGATGCGACCTAAAGGCACTGCTGTGCAGACGAAATGCAAGGTGGAAGACTTTAGGCTAAATGACTGATTGTAGGGGCTTCACCTATTGGGAAAAACGCTTCCGAGCGCTGTTGCAAAGACCTGTGGCTATTCACGCACCATATCGCTGCTGGGTTCGGGTGCGTCGATTATTGGAATGGCGTCTCCACCCAGTTGGCTATCTGTACCCAGTAGCTTCCCTATCTTAATTTTGATTGGACCAATACCTACGGGCGATTACTACAAACGTCTTCCAGATGAGGTACATCGGGATCAATGGAGCTTTTTGGATGCACTATTACCCCAGAGCATGCCCTTTAAAGTTTTCACTGCACGACGGACAAGAATCTGCCACGTCTCGACGGCGCGTGCGATGTCAAATTTTTTCCTGGACGCAGAGATTTTTCTTATCCCGAATCGATCCGGCCCTGATCAAGGTTCAATGATGCCCGAACAAGAATTTCCCTCAATGTACGTTTTTCTTCAAGCGTCGTATTTCGCCATAAGAGATCATGCAGCCTATCAGCAGATTCTCTCAGTTCCGGCAGAAGCTTATCGATTTGCTCGGTTAGGATGAGTTGCCATGCCCGACGGTCTGTGGTGGCTCTTTGCCTTTCCATCAATCCTTTCGCACAAAGTCCGGCGACCGCTTGGCCGATAGTTGCAGATTCCAGTTCGAGTCGCTTTGCAATTTCAGACTGCATCAACAACGGTTCACGAAGAAGTTGTCCGATTATTCGCCATTGCGTCTGATTGAGACCTATTTTGCCGATCCGTGCATCATAAGCTCGTCTTGCCCCACGACTGATGTCGTCCATCAAGTAAAGTATACGGTCGTCGTCAGTAAGCGCGCTTTCTCTTGGCATCGGTCGCGGCATAGGGTCGAGTTTCGAGTTCATACCGCTGTTTAAAGGGTTTCGTCAGATTGCCCAAACTCAAAGTACTAAACAATTTTACTATACGTGTGGGAGTGTCTACGTCATGAGGCGGTATCATACATAACCAAAATAATTCGAAAGAGGCAGATGACCGATAATCCAAATGATCGGGAGCAAGAGAGCACGCCTGCATCCAGCCTGCGATCCAAACGCAAGTTACATATTGTAATCTTCATAGCGGTTGCCGCTGCCCTCATCGCAGGTGGATGGTGGTATTTCAGGTATGTCAGCTACGGGCAGTATATGCAGTCGACTGACAACGCTTATGTTGCTGCCGACAGCGTCGTTGTCTCGTCAAAAGTCGCCGGCTACGTCGACAAGGTTCTCGTCTCAGAGAACGATCAGGTAAATCGTGGCGAGGCGCTCGTGCAGCTGGACCTGCGCGACTATGACGCTCAGGCACAACAGGCACGTGCGCAAATCGCCGCAACGCTTGCCGGGGCAGACACCATCCGCTCGCAGGTAACCGAACAGGACGCAGCAATCCGCCAGGCGCAGGCTCAACTTGCAGCGAAGCGAGCGACACTCGACCTCGCCAATGGGCAGGTAGCCAGGTATCGACCCCTCGCCGCGACCGGAGCGGAACCGCGTGAAAAGCTTGAGCAGTATGAGACACAGGCGCAGCAGGCGCGAGCCGAATTTGTTTCGGCCCAGGCTGCAGTCTCTGCAGCCACCAGTCGACGAGGCACCCTTTTCAAACAGATCGGCCAGGCCCAGGCCCAGTCTGATGCGGCGCGCGCACAGCTGGAAGCTGCGGATCTTAATGTCACATCGACCCTGCTGCGAGCGAGCAAGGGCGGCCGCGTGGGCGATCTCTCGGTAAGGGTCGGCCAATTCGTTCAGCCCGGTCAGCGATTGATGACCGTGGTTCCAGTGAAAGAAATTTATGTGACGGCTAATTTCAAGGAGACGCAGGTAGGCCTCATGCGCGCGGGCCAGTCCGTCAGACTCGAGGTCGATGCTCTTCCCGATTTCGAGATCGCCGGACGAGTGGACAGTATCTCGCCTGGAACAGGAGCGGAATTTTCGGTCCTCCCTCCCGAAAATGCCACGGGCAACTTCACCAAAATTGTCCAGCGGATAACGGTTCGCATCGCAATAGAGGCCTCTCCTAAAGTGCGCCGTTTGCTCGTACCGGGCATGTCGGTTGTTGCAACGGTCGACACCCGAAACGCTGCCGGTGAGCTCAAAGAAATCTCGAGCGCCGCAAAATGAAAGCGGAGCTCGCATCGCAAAGCACTTCTGGTGCTCCCGCTACGGACCGGCAGAATGCCGATGTCACCGCATGGATCGCGGTGGCAGCGGGCGCACTTGGCGCGATGCTGGCAACACTCGATATCTCGATCGTCAATTCAGCTCTCCCGGTGATTCAGGGCGAGATCGGGGCAAGCGGCACGGAGGGCACCTGGATTGCAACCGCGTTTCTCGTCGCCGAAATCGTAGTAATTCCGCTTAGCGCTTGGCTTGAACGACTCTTTGGTCTTCGAAACCTGCTCATTATTGCAGTCTCCGCGTTCACCGGCTTCTCGATTCTTTGCGGAGTTGCGACCGACCTCACGACAATGATTATCGGACGTACGGGCCAAGGTTTCATGGGCGGTGCACTTATTCCGACCGCGATGACCATTGTGGCTAAAAGATTGCCACCCCATCAACAGCCAATCGGCATGGCGCTATTTGGCATGACAGTGATTCTCGGTCCCGTCATGGGGCCGTTGATCGGTGGCTGGCTAACCGAAAATTTGAGCTGGCATTATGCATTCTTTGTCAATGTGCCAGTCTGCGGCCTGCTGCTGCTGTTTCTCTTCGTGGGATTGCCTCACGAGGAGCCTAATTGGGAATATCTGACCGAAGCCGATTGGGCGGGAATTCTCGGCCTTATATTGGGTTTGGGCGCTTTGACTGTGCTGCTGGAGGAAGGTCACCGTGAAGAATGGTTTGAATCTTCGTTTATTCGCTGGCTGACTCTTATTGCCGTTATCGGTTTCAGCTCGTTGATCTACGGGCAAATGAATGCCCCAAAGCCCGTCCTGAAACTCCGCCTCCTTCTCGATCGCCAGTTTGGCAGCGTTGCAGTGATGGCCCTGGCGTTGGGAATGGTCATGTATGGTTCGACCTACGTCATTCCCCAATTCCTTGCGATAATCTCGGATTATAATGCTTTCCAGACCGGGCTGGTCATTTTCTGGATGGGTATTCCCGCCTTCCTGCTTATGCCTGTCCTCCCCTTCATGATCCGCAGAATCCACATCCGCATTGCCGTCGGGGTGGGAATGCTGCTGATGGCGATAAGCTGTTTCGTCAGCATCAGCCTCACCGCTCAATCCGGTGGCGCTGTATTTACCGAAGGCCAACTCATTCGCGGGGTAGGCATGATCCTGTCAATGATGTTCCTGAACCAGGCTACTGTCGCCTCCGTGGCGAAAGCCGATGCCGGCGATGCCTCGGGCATTTTCAATGCTGCCCGGAATCTTGGTGGATCTTTTGCTTTGGCGGGGCTGGCTTCGTTCCAGGACCAGCGGATTTGGCACCATAGCCGCCGCATGGAAGAGTCCCTGAATGCAAATAGCGTTTCGGTTCAGAATCATCTCGATGGGCTCGCGCGAAACTTCGGCGGAATGGATGGCGCCATGGCGATGCTCAGCCGCACCATCCAGCGCGAGGCATTCGTGATGACCTACAACGACGTTTTTCTGGCCATGGGCATCCTGACCTTGGCGACAGTTCCGTTGGTCGTCTTTTTGAAGCCGCTACCAAAGAATACCTCCCTTTCAATGCACTGAGCCTGACATGATAAGAAAATCCACAATATCGCTTCTCGCTATTGCCTTGCTGGCAGGCTGTGTCGCCGGACCCGATTATACAGGGCCTCCGGATATTGTTTCGGCAAACCCGAATGGTGGCTTCGTGCGTGCCAGCAGCGAAGTTGTCGGCACCGCACCTCAGCTTGCAGAATGGTGGTTGTTGCTGAAAGATCCGGAACTGAACCGGCTCGTCGAGGCTGCGCTGGCTAACAATCCCTCGCTCCAGGCGGCGCAAGCGCGGATTGCCCAAGCCCGGGCATCGGTCAGGCAGGAACGGGCAGGACGGTTGCCTACGCTTGGGACACAAGCGACGGTAGTCCAGGGCCGACTGCCTGGCCTTGATATCCAGAACACCGCCCCTCCTTCACCAGGTGCGCCTGGTCCGCAGGGGCAGGGCGACAACCTCAGTATTTACAACGTCGGACTTAACGCCAATTGGGAGTTGGATTTCGCGGGAGGAACCCAGCGGCGGATTGAGGTGAGCAATGCGCAAGCAGCAGCAGCCGTCGCGAATACAGAGGATGCGAAAGTCCAGCTGACCGCGGAGGTTGCTAACGCCTATGTCAGTTTGCGCGAATCGCAGTTTCGAGCCAAACGGACCCGGGTCCAGATCGAATTGCAGCAGCAGATCCTATCGCTCACATATCAACAATATCAGCAAGGTGTCTTGCCGCTGTTTCCCTTGGGCAACGCGAATGCGGAGCTGGAACTGCTCAAGTCCCAGCTAGCCGAGGCTGAAGCCGACACCGCTGTTTTGCTGGATGCACTCGCCATTCTAGAAGGAAAGGTCCCTGGCACCTCGGACGAAGCGCTGCAGAAGGACTTCGAGGTTCCCCTCCCGCCGGAACAGGTCGCGGTTGGCGATCCGGCTGGTCTTGTCGCTCGTCGGCCCGACATCCGAGGAGCAGAACGAAACCTTGCAGCAGCAACGGCCCAGATTGGCGTGGCCGAAGCGGCACGATTTCCCAAGCTGTCATTCATGGGAATATTGGGGCTCGGCGGAACATCATTGGACGACCTCTTGGATGTGGGTAGCCCTTCTGTTCTCGCGATTCCGCAACTGCAGTGGAACTTTCTCGATTTTGGCAGGATCGATGCTTCTATAGAACAGGCTGGGTCTGCCCGTGACGAGGCTGTTGCGAAGTATCGCCAGACAGTGCTTGTGGCATTGCAGGACGCAGAGCGAGCGCTCGCACGCTTCGGGCAGCAGCGCGCTGCCTTGGCTGCGCTGGCGCAGATCAAGCTGCAGGCAGATGGTGCAGCAGATCTCGATCGACAACGCTTTGCAGCAGGAGCGATCTCACGCACGGACCTCAACCGCACTCTTCGCAAGCAGGAGCAAGCGGCTACAGATCTCGTGCGTGGAAAGGCGGCACTAACAATGTCATGGATTGCTCTGCAAAAATCTCTCGGCTTGGGATGGCAGGCCCCTGTTACGCGTTAATATCGCGAGCTTTTATCAATATCGTCGCTTGCGATGGACGATATTTGCGAATCGTATTGCGTTCCGATTTTCAAAACCAAGGCTCCAGAAATGCCTCCACTTCTGAAGAGCTGTTGGAACGAAGTTTTCTGCCATCTTTGCTCGGTTCAGCCAAGGCGCCGCCGATCGCACCCTTGCTCGAGCGATCGCTCTCGGGGCGCGGAATTCCCGCTACCGCTTCTTGGGTGATAGGGATGCCGGGTTTTCGGCGCTCGCCATGCGGCCCAACTCTTCTATTATCGGTTGCAGGGGTGTTGTGTAATGGTCGACCGCCTGTTTGAACGTGACGAAACGCGCATCGCCGTGTTAACAGCCGCTGAGGTTATTCGAACCGAACACGACGTCCCGCGTCTTCGGAAGCGATCGTGCAGGGGCCAAAAAGCGCAGCGGTCGCCGAAGCGCCGCGAAGATCGAATGGGTCCGCCGCCGCTGCTTCGGGAACCCTATCGGTCAGGGCATTACGAAGAACTATGGCGGGTCTTGCTCGTGTCGCAAAATACATTTTCCAATCTCTACGCTGCCGGCCGCAGCGCCATCGTTGGTGCACCGATGTGAAGGCCGACATCGGAGAGCTAACAAGAGCCCTCCGATGCCTTGATTTATGACTTGTATACTTTTTTCCAGGAACATAGCCATATTCAAAGAATCAGAATTTTGCACCTATCGCCACACCATAACGTCGCGGATCAAGGGTGTAGATGTTTGTGAAATTACCTGACGATGCATCGGTTACATAAAGTCCGGTAACGGAGTTGCTATCAAATATATTTTGAACAAACCCTCGGACAAACCAGCGTTCGTCGGCGCTATTCAATTGTAAAACAGCATTGGCCTGCACGAAAGGCTCAATGCGATTGACCCTGCCGTTGAAGATGTTGCCATACTGCTTGCCTGTAAGAGCGACGTCGAGCCTTGGGACAAGTGTCATTCCGTTCTCCAATCTCGCGGTGTACTGAACGCCCATTGAGACTTTTACATTGGGCGCCTGGGGCAAAGTGTTGCCTTTTATGTTAACTTCAACACCAGGACTTAGTACTTGAATGCCGCTATTTGCAGGTATGGCACTTGCCAGAACTCCACATATGCCGAACGCGCCGCTTGAGGCGATATTGCCGTCAGACGGAAATTCCTGTGGTCCACGCAAGCCGAGAGCTGCGTTGACTCCCGAAACGAATGCATCGGCAACGCCAGGAGCAGGCCCTGTAACAGCGCAGTGAGCACCATTGCTGATATCCTTGATAATCACGGCATCCCGATCGCCGCCGCCCGGATCACGCGGATTGGAGAAGAATTGATTGCCTGCGACCTTTGCATTTAGATAGCTGAAGGTCAGATTTATAAGCCAATCCGGGTCCGGTCTGATGATTGATTCCAGTTCAACCCCCCAGATATTGGCGTCAACTGTGTCATTTACGGACGTTCTTGCAACAATGCGGCTTAGCTGCAGCCCGCTGTACTTGTAATAAAAAGCGGTGGCGTTCAACTGCAAGGCACCGTTTGCAAAGACGTTTTTGGATCCAATTTCGAAAGCGTCGATAGCTTCGGAGCCGAAACTCTCGCTCACTTCGAAAATCGGCGACAGTGGTGGATTGACTCCGCCGGATTTGTAGCCCCTCGAGTAAGATGTATATACTGAGTTGTCGGGCGTGACTTCGAAGGCCAGAATAGCACGTCCAGTAATTTCGTCGAAGCTTACTTCCCGAAACTGCGTCAGCTGCGGGCCGGGTGTGCCCGGGTCAGCATCGAAAAGCCCTGACGGGCCTACAAGAGGCGTAACGGAAGAATCGAACGGCTCCCCGTCGTTTGCATATGGATTTAGGAAACTGATCAGAGTCGTACGTGCCGTAACATCTTTCTTGTCATTGTTGTAACGCAGCCCCCCGGTAAAGCTCAGTCGATCGCTAATATCGTAATAAACCTCACCAAATATGCCATAGCTCTCCAGATTCGATTCAAGAGAATTGTTCCGATACATCGAAGTCGCGAAATAGGATGGTGGACGGCCACTCGATAAGGAGCCGAACGAACCCAAAATTGCACTCGCGTAATCAAGTGCAAAAGAGTTCACATAATAGCTGTTATCGGTGGTTTTCGATTTTGCGTAAATGCCCCCCAACAGGAAATTGAACGGCCCGTCGAAGTCGCTCGCAAGGATGAGCTCTCCGCTCCAAGATTCGCGTTGCTCCGCAGATCGGTCGAAGGAAAGGGGTGTGTCGGAGCACAACGAGTTCCCCTCGAACGCGCCTCTATTGCCGTCATCATTATCAGAAGTGCACAACACTCCCTGCGGACCGCCCGGGATAAGAGCACTGGCTACGGGGGAGAAATAGGCGGAGGATCCCGGAATAAAAGCGGGCGCGGGCGGAGCGAGGCCAGTCGGTAATCCATTGGCTGCAAAAAAAGCAAGCGTGTTGAGCGCTGGGCCGAAACTTGCCCTGCTCTGAATTCCGAGAAAATAGTCCTGACGGGAGTCGATTTCGGTATCTTGGTAAATTCCCGTGGCTGTCAGGGTCATCGCGCCGATTTTCTGCTCAAGGCGGGCCTGCACCTGAAGCTCATCGGCAAAATACAAAGGCGTATATGCTGTATTCACGACCCGCGGGTCTGCAGGTTGCTGGAACCCGGTGAATCCATCGGGGCCGTAAAGGCTGCCAAGGCCGAGCACTGCCGGAATACCCTGAATGGCGAAGAATTCGGACGAGCTGAGCGCAGCACCAACGGTTGAATTTGCATTTGTGCTGTCGAAATCGCGCCGATTGTTAAGGCATCCCAGTACCCCCAACGGATCGCGTTGGCATGTCTGTTTCTGGTTTCTGAGGCGCGTATCATTCTCCCGGAAATAATAACCCATGAGATCGATCGTGGTATCAGGACCGGGTTCGAAGCGCAGTGAACCACGCAGCGCATAAAGGTCACGATCGTCGATGTCAGATCCGTCAAAAAGGTTAGTCGTGTAACCATCGCGGTTCACGTAGATGCCCGCTAACCTGACCCCAATCGTATCACCGATCGGGATATTGACCATACCACGCGCTTCGATACTATTGAAATTACCATATTCAAATTGCGTTTCAGCCTCGAAATTGGAGAGCTTGGGTTTCGCGGTGACCACGTTGACAACCCCAGAGGTGGCATTGCGTCCGAAAAGGGTCCCCTGAGGTCCACGAAGGACTTCGATCCGTTCGAGATCAAAATATTCGGTCTCGAACAGGCGTGTTCCAAATAGCGGTGATCCATTCACGTGAATTGCGGTCGCAGCATCGCAGGTCACGCCGACACATAAGTCACCCACGCCACGAATAGTGAAGGAGGCAGAAGTGAAGTTGCCTTTCGAGAACGATACATTTGGTAACGTCAATTGGAGATCTGAGGCATTTTCGATCTGCTGGTTCTCAAGTGCTTCGGCGTTGAATGCGCTGACCGCGATTGGCACGTCTTGCAAGCTTTGTGTTTGACGCTGGGCAGTTACGACGATGATATTCTCGTTGATATCTTGCTCTTCAGACTTGGTTTCCTGAGCGTTTGAAACCTGCGGCAACGCAATTAGGACCGCGCTAGCCAACCAGTAGGATTTCTTATTCATTACCTTCTCTCCCTGCGTCAATCTTCTCTGTCTTGAGCCGGTTTGTCCTGCTTCTCGTCAGATATAGTTCAAAAATAGGGCGACTCGCCGAGCCGCCCCCGAGTTCGGAGAGTGGCAAGAGTGAGTTTTCAGAGGAGAAAAAGAGAGTCTTGCCGCTCCACTGCAAAATAAGCATTTTTTTTAAAGTTGGTAAAGGACTTTATTAAATGACTTTAGTATATGCATCGGCTTGAGAGAGGGCTGCGATTTTCATTCAGTCAGATCAGGAGTAACAGTCAGTATCCTATTGTAGCAATTATGTTTTTCTTAGTATGGAGCGAACCGCAGCATTTCAGAAGCTTATCTTATACCGCGGGCCGTACATATGGTGTCGTCATCGCAAGGCTGAAGATCAAGGTTAAAAATATTGGACTTGCCGTAGCTGCTTAGCTGGCAATCGAAGTAAACCGACGGCGGTGTGAACGATTTTGCTGCTACCTCGAGAAGCTGAGATAATGCTGCATAACTGATAGAACAGATCGTATTGGCGTTGATGAACCCTTCTGCCGCCAGCGCGGCGTGTGGCCCCATCCTACCCCGAAATGCGCGATACCTTTAATGTCAGGGATACTCAGCGCATCGCCCAGCCCCTTTGCGTGTCATTGCGAACTGGTGTGGGCGCCGGGTCGCATCGGCGCAGGAATAATGATGAATCAAACATTCGACCGACCGAACACGAACTTGGCGTTGCCACGAAATTAAGCCGCGTTGCTCGGCAACCTGTGCGATCAGCAACGGGCGTTTATTAGCAGACGCAGCAATTAGATTCCTCATCGATATTCAAATCGTCCGTTAATGAGGCGAACGATTGAACCTAAAACCGGTAAGTCACTCCGACACTGGCCAAGATCGGGTCGATTTCTAACTTGGTCCGGACGGCTGCTCCACCCAGTGAACCGGTAGCGTGCGTGGAGAAGGGAACGTATCGAACGTCAGCGTTCAGCATCCATGCTGCGCCAAGCTCGTACCGTGCACCCACCTGAGCCGCCGGCGCCCAACTGTCGTCGATGCTGAAATTAGCCAAAGCCCTGTCACGCTCATTCAGAAAGACGATCCGCCCGACACCCACTCCCAGATAGGGATGAACCTTGCCAAGATTGTTGAAATGGTACTGGGCTGAGAGGATAATTGGTCCATAGCTGACTTTGGCCAATGTTCCGAGCGGATCAAGTGAGCCTGCGCCGTCAATTTCCGCAATCGGCGGTATGCCGAGAAACAAATTTCCAGCAACATTGGCCGTGAAGAAATATCCGATATCAATGGTCGCCGACGTCGCGTCCCCGATCCTCACATTCGAGCCGGGAACAGGCCCTCCTGCTAAGGTGATGTCGGGTGCATCTTCATGCACGAATACTTGAGTTGCATTCAAACTTACCGCCCACCGCTTGAATTCTTCCGAATCCTGGGCCCACGCAGCTTGAGGGCAGGCGCTCAAGACGGCGAGCGCGGTGGCGTATTGCGCAAGCCTTGCGTGCATGTGTGCTCCATTTTGTTTCATGAAATTATCCTTCCTGTGCACCGCCTCCATTATTGGATCGGCATGTGTTGATGGGTCTGTACGGCTCTAAATTTGGTCTTATTTTTGTTGCGAGTTAGCGGGCTGCCTCTATGTTCGCGCTAGATGCGAGTTTCGTTTTCCCAAGAATGAGCTCGGCAGCTCTTTCCGCGATCATCATAGTTGGGGCATTGGTGTTTCCGGCGACTAATGTCGGCATGACCGAGGCGTCAATGACGCGAAGCCCTTGCACGCCACGCACTCGGAGTGAAGCATCGACGACCGACTGAGGGTCTCGTCCCATCCGGCATGTTCCCACGGGATGATAAATCGTCTCCGCTCGCCGACGAATATCCGCCACGATATCCGTCTCGCTCTGGATCGATGGCCCAGGGACCAGTTCGGTTTTCGAGAAGGCCGCCATTGACGGCGCCGACAGAATTTGCCGACCGATCTTCACCGCCGCGATCATTGTCTCAATATCTTCGGGGGCCGAGAGATAGCCGGGATCAATCAGCGGATCGTCGAGCGGATCGGGGCTTTTGAGCCCGACGCGGCCCCGACTCTTAGGCAGAAGATCGCAGGCATGCAATGTATAGCCATATCCGAGCGCAATTTCGCGCCCATGATCCTTCAAAAGCGTGGGCAGGAAATGAAATTGCAGGTTCGGCCGTCTCAGCGAGGGGTTGCTTTTGACAAAGCCGCCCGCCTCGGCGACGTTGCTCGTCAAGAAGCCCTTTCTAAAGAAGGCGTAGGACAACGCTCCGGACAGCGCCCGTGGGATGAATGAGGGTGCGATGCCAATCGGTGTACGGTCGTTCGCCTCATGCATGATCGTGATATCGAGGTGATCCTGCAGATTTTTTCCGACTGCCGGAAGGTCGACGAGCACCGGAATGCCGAGTGCTTTCAGCTCGGACGCGTCGCCGATGCCGGAAAGCATCAAAATTTGCGGGGAATTTACGGCTCCGCCCGAAAGAATGACCTCGCCGTCCCTGGTTCGCACATCGAACAGCTTGCCGCCCGCGACATAGGTCACGCCGACTGCTTTGCGGCCCTCCAGTATGATCCGGGTAGCCCGCGCGCCCGTGACAATCCGCAGATTGGGCCGGCCCTTGGCCTTGGAAAGAAAGGCACGCGCGGAACTCCAGCGCCGGCCTTTGTGCTGGGTAACCTGGTACAGGCCGACGCCGTCCTGCATCTCCCCATTGAAATCGACGGCATGCGGAAACTGGGCCTGTTGTCCGGCCTCGACGAAGGCATCGCTCAAGGGGTTGCGGGTTCGCAGGTCGCTGACGTGAAGCTCGCCATCGCCGCCATGATACGCGTCGGTCCCAAATCTCTCGTTGGACTCCATCGCCCTGAACAGCGGAAGCACGTTCTCATAGGACCAGATCGGATCGGCTGCCTCGCCCCAGGCGTCATAGTCATCCCGGTGCCCGCGAATGTAGACCATCGCATTTATAGAACTCGATCCTCCCAGGGTTTTGCCGCGTGGCCAAAACAGCCGCCGACCATCAAGATTGACCTGCGGCTGCGTCTCGAATGCCCAATTGAGAGTCTTGCTCTTTGACAGAAGCGCTATCCCGATGGGCATATGGATAAGCGGGCTGCGGTCGGACGGGCCCGCCTCAAGCAGACAGACCTTCGTCTTGGGATCGGCCGACAATCGCTCCGCCAACAAGCATCCCGCAGACCCCGCTCCAACAATAACATAATCGTACATCTTAGTCTCCTGACGGCAGCTACCGAGGCCGCCCTATTGTTTATGGATTCATCTCAAAAGGCGGACGGTTAGATTGATCAGTTTTTTTACGGTCGAGGTGTACGGAGAGAAGAGAAGGTGCGGCACAGAAATTTTGTCTCTCAGTATCGCACGTTCATGGGAGAATGCTTTGAAGCCGTAGAACCCTTGCGCGGCGCCGATGCCGCTGTTGTTAATACAGCTATACAGCAGATTGGGATGCAAGAATTGGACGACATTGTTGTTAACGCTGATAATGCCGGAACTGGTCCTCACGATAATATCCTCGCGCACAGGCGTGACAACATGGCTAGTCGCGCCTTCAGCGTGAATTTCGCCCTGTTCTCTAAAGAAGAGCGACGCTGCGATGCGAACAGGGATTCGAGTACCCCCTCGACGCCGGTATGAACCGGTGCGGCGGCGGTCTCGGTGAATGCATGAACGCTCACGCGGCCCTCCTAAAGGAATTTGCAGGATTGCCGAGTTGGAATCCGATTGTCCGCCCGAATGGATCACCTGCAAAGGTCATAATCTTCCTTGGTCGCCCCGCAGTCCGGGCAGTACCAGTCGGCGGGGACGTCCGCCCAACGGGTGCCGGGCGCCAAACCCGTATCGGGATCACCGAGGGCCTCATCGTAAATGTGGCCGCAGGTTACGCAGTGCCATTTCGCGAATGGCTCCGTTTCCGTAGCAGCACACGACGGCTCCGGCCCCTGGACTCCCTTGCTCATCGTTCGGCTCCGGACCCAGATTGGGGCCCGGCCTGTTCTCTAAGCTCATCCGAGCCCAGGGGAATGAAATCGGGTTTCTCGCGCACCGCACAATCGGGGCAGGCCCAATCTTCGGGAATTTGAGCCCACAACGTATTGGGCGGGAACCCTTCGTGGACCTCTCCAATAACCTCGTCGTAGATATAGCTGCAGTCGGGACACTGATAACGAACCATGGCTCCCTGCTCCTTTGTCGAATTGAGTATTTGAACATTTCCGGGATAGACCGCTGACGAAGATGCAATCGCCCGGCATCCCTTTCTTCGGGACGCCGTGCAGGCCCGCGAATGACGGCCTGAGGAGGCTCGGAACGAGCCTCCTCGGATAGTCGCCCAAGCCAGTCGCCTACTCGGCTGCCGACCGCGTCAACTGGCGTGAGGCCGCACCGAACTTGCGCTCTATCTGCTTTCTGCGCGTACGGTCGATCTGAATCTTGCCAAGATCACCATCAGCCCATTTCACGACGCGACGGTCCATCACAGACCGGAACACCGGCGGGATCATCGCCATGAAGAACATGCCGGGGTAGCCGCTCGGCAACTCCGGCAGGTCTTTGAAGTCTCGGAGCGACTGATAGCTGCGGGTCGGGTGGGCATGGTGATCGGAGTGCCTTTGAAGATGGAACAGTATCAGATTCGAGGCGATGTGATTGCTGTTCCATGAATGGCGGGGCTGAGCACGTTCATAACGCCCGTCCGCCATTTTCTCGCGCAACAACCCATAATGCTCAATGTAATTAGCGCTGGTCAGCTGCCACCATCCGAACGCGATCTGGATGGGCAAGAACACCAGTAGCTTGGGGTCGGGTCCGAACGCCAGCAAAAGGGATGTGTAGAGAACCACGGTGATCAGCAGCGGAGGGATGATTTCGTTGTCGAGACTCCAGAGACCCTTGCCCACGCGCTCCAGCCGCACCTTTTCAAGGCTCCAAGCGCGCTTGAAGGCACCCGGAATTTCGCGCAGCGAGAATTTATAGATGCTCTCACCCATCCTGGACGTAGCCGGATCTTCGGGGGTCGCAACATCACGATGGTGGCCTTTGTTATGTTCGATGAAGAAGTGGCCATAGCCGACCACGGCCAGAACGATCTTGGCCATCCAGCGGTCGAAGGCTTCCTTCTTGTGTCCCAATTCATGGCCGGTGTTCAGCGCCAAGCCGTTGACGATTCCCAAGGACAAGGCAAGCGTGACAATTTCCAACCAGGCCATCGGCTGAGTCACCACCCACCACGCCGAGACTATGAGCGATGCATAATGTACGGGGACGGTAAGATAGGTGAGAACGCGATAATAGCGATCTGCCTCGAGTCGTGCCACAGCCGCCTCTGGAGGATTATTCGGATCATTCCCAAATAAAACATCAAGAGCCGGAATTACGGCATACCAGACGACCAGAGTAAAGGCGTAAAAGACCCCCCACCCTGTCAAACTGACAAGGTAGAGGCCGATCAACGGCGCTGCCGGCCAGACAACTGACAACATCCATAAATAGCGTTTGTTGTCCACATAGCTATCTGGCGCGGTCTCGGTGGACGGATTTTGTGTGATGGTGCTCATCCGGCGTTCTCCTCATCCCAATGCAATGACATTCACTGCGTTCTAAAAATCGGTTCTAGTTGACCGTTCCAAGCAGATAGGATTCATAATGGTCACGAAACAACCGCACTAAAGTGTGGTTTTCAACTTCCTTCGAGGCCCCTATCTGGAGCCGCAGTCGCGACCAGTTGTTGATTGTCGTTGAGAAGTGACCCGTTATTTTCACTGAGAAGTGACCCGGGTGGTTGTCATATCCCGCGTTGCGGGTTTTGGGTCAAGAGGTTGGT
>NCJG01000004.1 GCA_002282385.1 Sphingomonadales bacterium 39-57-19
ACCAACCTCTTGACCCAAAACCCGCAACGCGGGATATGACAACCACCCGGGTCACTTCTCAGTGAAAATAACGGGTCACTTCTCAACGACAATCAACAAAGCGAGCAATGTGTGTCGCTAACAGCGTAGGACGCCCGCCAATCAATCCTGAATCACGGAATAGCCGCGCATTTGCAATGTTCCGATTGTGGTTATCGCCGAAACATCGACCCGGACATCAGGATTCAATTCCTCGCGCGTTACCCCCATAACGACCATGGACTGACCACATAGCCGGACGCTAACGCCTGCCATTGTCAATTGTCTTATTAGCTCTGCGTTGGGGTTCGCCTCGCCATCGAACTTGGCCGAAAAGGCCTTTTCGGTGAGTGTGGTCCGGGCTGCAGGTCCATGAAGCGTCACTACAATGTCACCGGGGCGAAGCGTAACGCCATAGTGGCTAAGTAGATTGACCATACGCGCCACGCGTTCCAAACCTTGGTGCACCGTGCTAGGAGTGCGAGCTGCTTGCGCTACGTCAAAAACAATTTTGTAGCGTAAATTTGCGTCGGGCTTTTCGAACGGGTCTGTGATTTCGCTATAGCCTCCAAAGCCTGGCACGGGTCGGGATTTTGTTTGGGCACTTACCGGTCCGGTCAGCAGAGAAATGGTCGCTAGAGCGATAAGAATTTGGCGCATGATTTGCAGTTCCCGTTTTGACTTTGGACAAGGATTGTTCGGCCATATAGCAATAGACATTGCAGAAGATGTCAATGTTTTTAGGATTCAGCTTCTATGAAAAAGGTCACATCTGCCCTTATTGTCGGGCTCGCGGCGGGAGCGTTCGGGATGGCTATTTATAGTCGAACCCAACAGGAAACTCCTGCTCCGCCTCCCGCTATCCAGGCCGCTCCTCTAGCGACCAAAGTGTTTGATCCGCCTTCGGCTGAATCGGCTCCGGCCGATGCGCTCGGTGATGCCATCCGGCTGGGCGCGCGGCTGATGACACATACGGCGCAGGAGGCCCCACAATATGTCGGTAACGGACTGGCGTGCAGCAACTGTCACCTTGACGAGGGACGCAAAGCGGGTGCATCTCCGCTTTGGGCAGCGTTTGTCAATTTCCCAGCTTTTCGGAAGAAAAATGGCGAGATCAATAGTTTTCAGAAGCGCGTTCAGGACTGTTTTTTATATAGTATGAACGGGACGCCGCCACCGCTGGGCAGCCGTGAACTCCTTGCAATTGAAAGCTATGCAGCGTTCATGGCACGTGGTTTGCCGAGCGGTATTTCACCTCCCGGCCGAGGATTCCCGAACCTCGCTGCTCCCGCAAAAGCCGGTGATGATGGTCGCGGTGCCCAAATCTATTCGGAAAAGTGCAGCGCCTGCCACGGGGCCGACGGAGCTGGCCAGCGCATATCAGAAGACATGGTCTATCCTGCATTATGGGGCCCGCAATCCTATAATTGGGGAGCGGGCATGGCGACAATTGATAAAGCCGCCGCGTTTATCCGCGCCAACATGCCGCAGGGACAGGAGGGCAGCTTGACCGTTCAGGAGGCATGGGACGTCGCGACCTATATCGACGGCCGTGTGCGGCCGCAGGACCCACGTTTCGCAAAAAGTCCTCAGGCGACAAGGGCTCTGCACCACGACTCGGCATTTTCCCGCTATGGCACGCGCGTCGATGGCATTTTGCTTGGCGATCCGGCAACGACGCCAGAGGCGGGGAAGCGCCAATAGGCTAAATTGGTTATAGCTCTGGCCCGGCCGATACACTTGCCCGTGATGAACCATTTGGCACCAATCAAACGCTACATTAAAGATAGTGACTAATTACTATCGTTAATGTAGTTTATGAAGCATGTATCAAACAAAACTTCCCGCTGAAATGAGGCGCGCCGTGACCGTTGAGGCGGTGATTGCGTTAACGGCAAAAACAAATCCTACCGATATAACGACGGCGCAAATCGCAGCGCATATGGGGGTTTCCCAAGGTGCCCTTTTCCGTCATTTCGCAGATAAGCAAGCCGTCTGGGCAGCGGTGATGGATTGGACAGCAGATACGCTTCTGGCCCGCTTCGACGCAGCTACGGGCGCGACACCCATCGACAGTTTACGCGCCATTTTTACCACGCACATCGAATTTGTTGTCGAACATGTGGGTGTACCCCGGATCCTGTTTGGCGAGCTGCAGCGAGACGGCGATGCCCCCGGCAAGGCGCGGGTACGCGCGTTAATGGCCGGATATCGAGACAGGGTGATAAGCCTGCTTGACCAAGCCAAGACCCAAGGGCTGATAAAAGAGACAACCGACTGCCCGGCGGCCGCCACGATGTTTTTGGGCATGGTGCAGGGGCTAGCCATGCAAGCGATGGCGGCCGATGATTTCGATAGCATGCCTGCAGTGTCCTTGCGGCTGTTCGACTTATTTCTTCATGCGTTGGGCGCGGCGAGATGACTTTGCCATTTACGACGAGCCGAAGGGGCTGGCTGCTATTGGCCGTTCTGCTGCCGCTTCTTTTGCTATTTGCATGGGTGGCCTTGCGATCGGGCCCCTTGGCGCCAGTGAACGTCACAGTTGTGCAGGTCGAAGACCGCGCCATTTCGCCAGCCTTATTTGGCATCGGCACGGTTGAAGCCCGCTACACACAGAAAGTTGGTCCAACCGCTGCAGGCCGGGTCAGCATGGTCGCAGTCGATGTAGGCGACACTGTGAAAGAAGGGCAGTTGATTGCGCAAATTGATCCTATCGACCTTGACCAAAGGATTGATGCGGCTGCCGGAGGATCCGCGCGCTCAGCTGCATTGGAACAAGCGGCGGTTGCACAGATTGCTGATGCAACCGCCCGCGTTGCGCTTGCGCAAAGCCAGGCTGCTCGAACAGAAAAATTGAAGGAAGGTGGCTGGGTCACTGATGCGATGGTTGATCAGCGTCGACAAGAGCTGGCCGGAGCCCGCGCAAGCCTTGCGGCTGCCCAGGCCAACCGCAATGCCGCTGGGCAAGATCGCGGAAGGCTCGGTGCCGAAAGGGCTGCTCTGGTTCAGCAAAAGGCCAATTTGCGCTTGGTTGCGCCGCACGCGGGACTTGTGGTGCGGCGGGCGGTTGAACCCGGGACAACCGTAGTTGCAGGGCAAGCAGTGATTGAAATCATCGATCCGAGCCAATTGTGGATCAATGTAAGGTTCGACCAGACACAATCGGCGGGGCTTGCAGCCGGATTGCCGGTGCGCATCGCCCTGCGTTCGCGTCCTGAAAGCCAAGTGGCAGGCACCATTGAACGCGTAGAGCCGATGGCGGACGCGCTGACCGAAGAAGTGCTAGCCAAAGCACTATTTTCGCTTGCCGAAGGGATTCCGTCGATTGGCGAGCTTGCAGAAGTAACGGTAGCTTTGCCAGCCCGTGCCCGGACACCGGCCATCCCTAATGCAGCCGTGCACCGCGTCGATGGTCAGGTCGGCGTTTGGGTGATCCGCGGTGGCGATCTGGACTTTGTAAAGGTTAAGATCGGCGCACAGAATCTGGATGGCTGGGTTCAAATTCTGGATGGTCTCAAAACCGGCGAACAGATTATTCTCCACAGCGCAAAGGCGCTTTCGGCAAACAGCCGGTTTAGCATCGTCAAATCATTGCCATGATCAGTCTGGCCGGCCGCGATATCCTGCATGGCTGGGGCAAATTCGTGCTCACCGGTGTCGGGCTGGGTTTGTTGATTGGCGTAACATTATCGATGGCCGGAGTTTACCGGGGGATGGTTGATGATGCCCAGGCGCTGCTCGATAACAGCCATGCCGACCTTTGGGTGGTGCAAAAAGATACGCTCGGCCCTTATGCGGAACCATCGAGCCTGCCCGAAGACAGCGAGCGCCCGATCCAGGCCATGCGCGGCGTCGCGCAAGCGGCGGGCGTCACCTACCTCACGATGCAGATTGCCCAAGGCGATAAAGACGTACGGGTGATGGTTGTTGGAACCGAGATGGGCGAGCCCGGGATGCCAGGCCAACCAACGCACTTGATTGCCGGACGTCAGATTGTGCGAGGCCATTATGAGGCAGTGGCCGATGTGAAGAGCGGCTTTGCCTTAGGTGACCGCGTTAAAGTTCGGCGGAATTTCTATACTGTCGTCGGATTGACGAGCCGAATGGTATCATCGGGTGGTGACCCGATGCTGTTTCTATCACTAAAAGATGCGCAGGCCGCCCAGTTCCAGAAAGACAGCGATGCGATTGTCAGGCAGCGGGCACGCACTGAAGCCAACCCACAGTTGAACCCGCCGGGCAATCCGGCGGTCGCTGCGGCAGTAAACGCGGTTCAGTCGGGCAACACCAATGTCAACGCCGTCCTGGTTACCATAACGCCCGATGCCGATCCCGATCTAGTCGCCGATGCGATTCGTCGTTGGCAGCGTCTAACCGTATATACTCGCGCGGAGATGGAGGAGATACTCGTCCAGAAACTGATTGCCAATTCGGCGCGGCAAATTGCCATGTTCCTTGTCATCCTGTCTATCGTCAGCGCAGCCATCGTGGCCTTCATCATCTACACTATGACAATCGGCAAAATCCGCGAAATTGCGGTTCTGAAACTGATCGGCACGCGTAATCGTACAATTTCGTGGATGATCCTCCAGCAGGCATTGGGGCTTGGGCTGATCGGCTTTGTCGTCGGTAAAATCGCTGCCAGCCTTTGGGCGCCCTTCTTCCCGAAATATGTGCTGTTATTGCCGGCGGATTCGATCCGGGGCTTTTTTGCGGTGATGCTGATTTGCACCTTGGCGAGTGTTTTGGCCATTCAGGCAGCGCTCAAGGTCGATCCAGCGGAGGCCATCGGTGGCTGACGGCATCACCCTCGAGAATGTCGTGAAGACCTATGGCAACGGTGACACCGCCGTTCATGCTCTACGCGGCGTTAATATGTCAGTCGCCAAAGGCGAAGTTGTGGGACTCATCGGACCATCGGGCTCGGGCAAGAGCACTTTGCTCAAATGCCTTGGGGCGGTAATCGAGCCTACCTCGGGTAAAATGACGATTGGTGACCAGTGCATTTACGATAATGGCTGGAAAGTGCGCGACTTGCGAGCGTTGCGCCGAGATCTTATCGGCTTTATTTTTCAGGCGCCGTATCTGATCCCGTTCCTCGATGTGACCGACAATGTCGCGTTGCTCCCCATGCTGGCTGGTAAGCCCAATGCGGTGGCGCGCAAAATGGCACGGGACCTGCTCGATGCACTTGATGTCGGGCACCGCGCCGCCGCCATGCCCTCGCAGCTTTCCGGCGGCGAGCAACAGCGCGTTGCGATTGCCCGCGCGCTGATCAATCGCCCGCCCGTCATCCTCGCGGATGAACCCACAGCGCCTCTTGATGGCCAACGCGCGCTGGCAGTTGTGGCGCTGCTTAACGACATGGCACAACAATTTGACACGGCGATTATCATTGTCACCCACGACGAGAAAATCATCCCGACCTTCAAGCGGCTTTACAACATCCGCGAAGGATTGACGGTCGAGGAGATACCTCAAGGCATTGCATCGCCTGCACCCGCTGTTGCGTTGTTCGAAGGTGACACAGCGCGGGACAAGGTCTAGGGGCCGCGCAAGATGAGAGCAATACGTGTCCTAACTTTGCAAAGGCGGTCATGGTTTATCATGATCCTCGCGCTTACATTTTTCGTTCGGGCATTAATCCCGGCGGGCCATATGGTTGCGCCATCATCGTTAACCCTGACAGTCCAGATTTGCGCAGACGGGGCGTCAGGGCTAACCAGTGTCGATATCCAGGTTCCGTTGTCCAGTGGCGGACAGCGCGATACGAGCAACCATGGACAAAAAAGCGCGCCGTGCGCTTTTTCATCACTATCCATGGCATCGATTACAGGGGACCACGGGCCGCTATTGATCGTTGCGTTGGCAACCATTGTCACCACAATTATAACAAATGGCGCTCCGCAATTGCAGAGGCAGGCACACCATATACGCCCGCCACTTCGCGGCCCGCCTTTATTCGCCTGATTTATTGATTGAACCGGTACAGGCTGGGGCGCCTATCGCTTTAGCTCTGTATTATCTTCTTTCGTGCATAGACGCATGCCGTGCGACTGTCTCGCTAACGGGTGTGGATTTGCATAACATGCGAATGATTTACCCATATGAAAAGCTCAATTCTTTCCTTGGCTGCCGCTTTGACAGCCACACACCCTGCTTTCGCCAGTGACGGCGACCTAAAGTCCGCTGATATTATCATTGTGACCGCTCCGCGTCTGACGGCAACAGACGAGGCCCGCGAGACCGAAGATGAACTGTCCACCGGTCCGGATGGCGCGGCCTTCGTTGCACGCCAACCCGGTGCCGCGCTTGTCGCCAATGGTGCGTTGTCGGGCCAAGTGCAGATGCGCGGCCTTTTTGGCGAACGCATCCTTTTGCGTATCAATGGCCAACATTTCGCAACCGGTGGTCCAAATGCGATGGACCCCGCCATGCATTATGCGCCGACGACATTGATCGAACGTGTTGAAATTGCACGAGGCATTTCGCCCGTTAGGGACGGTCCGGGGCTTGGCGGCGGGGTTAATACGATTCTGAAATATTCCGGCTTCGGTGATAGCGGTAATCTTTCGCCGCAGGTTGATATCTCAAGCCAGTATCGCAGTGTCGACGACAGTGTGGCCGCAGGTGGGATGCTTGGCTTGGCCAGTGATACGGTTCGTGTTGGTATCATTGGCTCTTATGAGAAAGGCGATGCCCTGCGTTTCCCAGGCGGCCGGATTGCCAGCACTTCGTTCGAAAGGGCTGTTTATGGCGCTCATGCTGGCTTTCGTGCTGGGCCGGGTGAGCTCAGCATCGAATATCGTCGTCAGGACACTGGCCGGTCCGGCAATCCACCTTTTGCTATGGATATTGTGTATTTCGAAACTGACTTCGCCCGGGTCGGATATGAAGGCGATCTGGGGAATGAACTTCGGCTGGAGGCGCATGCGAATTATAGCAGCGTCAACCACCGAATGAACAACTATGAATCGCGGCCAGCGCCGGTCACCGCGATGACCCGGCAATCGGATACCTACGCCGACACGATGGGCGCAGACGCCAATATTCGGTTTGGGACGGATGATCGCCATATCCGGGTCGGTGCCGATTTCGAAATTATCGATAAGGGCTATATGCTCTACAACCCTTTCACACCGGCGTTCTTCATCCACCCGCTCGACCGCGCGAAAAGTGACCGTGTTGGAGCGTTTATTGAATGGCGATCAGGATTTGGCGCAGTCGAATCCGAACTGGGATTACGGGTTGATCGGCACGGCGCTTCTACCGAGGCTCCCCGATATGGTCCCGGCGTTCCGGCAGGCCCAGTCAATCTGGCCAATGCCTTTGCCGCCGCCGACCGTAATTGGTCCGACACAAGCGTTGATGCATCGCTGCGACTATGGGCAAATATCGGTGCCTTTACGCCGCGACTGACGCTGGCGCGCAAAACACGCACACCAAGTTTGGTGGAGCGCTTCTCCTGGTTGCCAACTGAAGCGAGCGGCGGTCTTGCTGATGGCAATATCTATGTGGGTTCAGAAAATGTGAAGATTGAAAAAGCATGGGTCGGTGAAATCGGCTTCGATTGGCAGGGTTACAATGCCTATGCCCGCCCCGTCATATTTTATCGCCGGATCGATGATTTCATTCAGGGTGTGCCATTCGATAATAGCCCGGGCGTCATCAATACGCCGGTCGAAATGGTCGCGGCCGCCAGCGGCGATCCCACGCCGCTGCGCTTTACCAATACCGATGCAACCATTTGGGGCACTGATATTGCTTTTGGTGCAAAGCTTATCGGACCGTTACGGTTCGACGGGGTTGCCAGCTATGTCCGGGCAAAGCGGCGCGACATCACTTATAATCTCTACCGCATAGCACCCGCCAATGGCAGACTTGGCATAAGCTGGGAGGCGGCGCGCTGGTCGCTGTCAATTGAAGGGCAATTTGTTGCCAAACAGAGCAAGGTATCGGCAATCAACAACGAAGCTGCCAGCAAAGGTCACGTGCTCGCCCATCTATACGGCCATTGGTTGATCCGCGACGGCGTCCGAATGGATTTCGGCGTCGAGAATCTTTTCAATACCTATTATCTCGAGCACCTGGCTGGTTATAATCGGATCACAGGTTCTGACGTGGCTTTGGGCGCGCGCCTTCCCGGGGCGCGTCGCTCCGGATTTGCAAGGATCCGTTGGGCGATGTGATTAGCAAAATTGCTTTATGGCGAGGGCTGCTCAGACAAAGTAGAGTAGCCCTCCAAAGTATTTATATTCTGCTGTTAGCGGGTTCTGGAAGGACCTCGAATGACCGAAACTGGGCGCAAAGCGGACATCCTTTTCAATGCCTAAACTAAGCTTCGTCCTGCGATGAGGCCTTGTTTAGCTGACTTAGCCGCAATGACGGCTCGAAGTGCTCAAACAATCTAAATTTCTGCCTATCGAGCGCACAATCCATTCGACTTCTGCACGCAGTCGAGCATTGCTGTTCATATTCAAGCGCCCCGACATAGGGCGGCGATAGACCCGGCTAGGCATTTAGCTGGGCTTTGGGTGGTGGGGTAGCATGATGCTGCATCGATTAAGGAGAACCACCCATGACAAAGACCAAAAAGCTTCAGGTTAGCGAAACAATCATAGTCCCCTCAAAGCCTCAGCAGATCTTGGATCTGCTGATCCGGGATTGCGGTGCCACGCTCGCAGAACTCGCGACACTTGCAAACTGGCTGCCGCATTCGACGCGGGCATATCTGACCGGCCTGAGGAAGAAGGGGCACGTCATCGATAGCGACAAGGTGGATGGCGTTCGCCGCTACCGCCTATCATCGTCGCCCGAGGCGTAAGGCGGTGGTCATGACAAACAGTCTCAGTTGTGAACTGGGTCGCCTCTCCACCATGAAGCCTGCCAAACTGCGTTCTCGATGGCGCGAGGTCTATCGGAACGTGGCACCGGACATCGGACCCGATCTGCTGCGGCGCGGCATCGCCTATCGGTTGCAGGAACGCGGGCAGGGAACCCTGACCAGTTCCACACGTCGTGACATTGAACGCCAGATAAAGAGGCTGGGCAAGGATGATGGAGAAGCGATGATTGCGCCTTCCCTAAAGCCTGGAACCCGTCTGGTGCGCTCGTGGCATGGGAAAATGCATCAGGTACTTGTTCTTGATGAGGGGTTTGAGTTCGACGGCAGGAGATATGCATCGCTCACCCAGATCGCAGGCGACATCACCGGCACACATTGGTCAGGGCCACGGTTCTTTGCCCTAGTCACCAGGCGACGGAGAAGGGCAGTAGGGCCATGATATCACCTAACCGCAAACGCTGTGCCATCTACACGCGCAAATCGACCGAGGAGGGGCTGGAGATGGACTTCAACAGCCTGGATGCGCAGCGCGAAGCATGTGCGGCTTATATATTGAGCCAGGCAGGCGAGGGATGGGAACAAGTTGGCGAGCTATACGATGACGGCGGCTGGTCAGGAGGTTCCATGACCCGTCCTGCACTTAAGCAGCTGCTCGACGACATACAGGCAGGCAAGGTCGATATTGTCGTGGTCTATAAGGTTGACCGGCTGACCCGGTCGCTTGCGGACTTTGCCAAGATCGTCGAGATCCTTGATGCAAAAGGCGCGTCGTTCGTGAGCGTTACACAGGCGTTCAACACCACGAACAGCATGGGTCGTTTGACGCTCAATGTATTGCTATCGTTCGCGCAGTTCGAACGCGAGGTCACGGGCGAACGTATCCGAGACAAGATAGCGGCCTCCAAGCGCAAAGGCATGTGGATGGGAGGTACGGTCCCCCATGGCTATCGTGTGGAAGCACGCAAGTTACTTATCGAGCCTCAGGAAGCAGAAGACGTTCGTTATATCTTTAACCGCTATCTTGAGCTCAAATCCGTTCCGGCACTGGTAGACGACCTCGCACGACGCGGCATGCGCACCCGAACACGCCATCGCAAGGCGGGTGGTACTATCGGCAATATCTGCTTTGGAAAGGGACCACTGGGGTTCCTGCTCAAGAACCCCGTGTTTATAGGCAAGATCAAACATAAGGATGCCGTTTATGACGGTGAGCATGATCCGATAATCGATCAAGACACGTTTGATCGCGTCCAGGCTACGCTTGCGGGTAACACTCGCGATAAGCTGATATCGAAGCATGCAAAGTCGCCAAGTCTTTTGGCAGGCCTTGTCACTGATCCGGATGGCAGGCCAATGTCGCCGTCACGCGGAAAGAAGGGATCGAAGCAATATTGCTATTATGTCACCCGGTTGAAACCAGGCGAAGACCGCTCAACTATCTGCAGACTGCCAGCTGGCCCTCTCGATCAGATTGTCATAAAAACCTTGAAGACATATCTCAAAAAGCCCGCTGAACCCGATGCATCAACATGCAAGGTTGAATGGCAGGCCAATTGCCAAGCCGAAGCTGCGTTAGCTGACAGCCTTGATCATATTACAACTAGCGAGTTGCGTGCGATATTGATCGACCGTCTTGTGAAGGTGAATGTTGCCGCTGACCGGATCGACGTTGTGATTGGGAATGAAGATGCAGTTACTATAACGACGCCTGCACAAATGGTTCGCCGAGGAAATGAGGTTCGGATTGTCCTGTCGCCTGATGGCGAATCCGCCAATGACAAAAATGCTGATGCTGCCCTCGTTCGCCTCGTGGTTCAGGGTTTTGCAGCAAGAGAGCATCTCCTAACCGGCGCAGAAATTCCAGCAGTATCACGTTATGAAAAGCGGCACTTGCATCGGCTTGCGAGGATGTCTTGGCTAGCGCCGGACATCATAACCGCCATTCTCGATGGTCGGCAGCCTGTTCAACTGACTGCCCGGCACCTGATGCGCTGTGCAGATATCCCTATGGAATGGCAGCAGCAGCGGCACTTCCTCGGGTTTAGCTAGCACCGGCCAAAACAAAAGTGGTGCCACGAAATAGGGCCCCGGAGAATTCCGGGGCTTTTTGGCAAGATCACGCCACCAAAAGGTGTCTCTCGCAGCAGATCTGCAAAATTAATGCTCGCAAGTAACGGAAGTTAGGCGAAAATTTCTGCTCTAAGCCAGAAGTCTGAAATTGCTAAAAATATTGGGGACTTCCTGGTGCTGCTGGGGAGGATTGAACTCCCGACCTCGTCATTACCAATGACGCGCTCTACCACTGAGCTACAGCAGCATACACCGAAGGTGCGGCCCTATGCGAAGGGACGGGGCGGTTGTCAAGCGGCTTGCGCCTTTGTGGGCGATTTGGCATCGGGTGCGCGAGCAGGCAGAATGGATCGGAGAAGGCACTTGGCAAAAGACGCGCAAGACAAAGAGCGGATTAAGGCCGAACGGTTGCGCGAAGCCCTGCGTGCCAATCTCCGCCGCCGCAAAGCGAAACCGCAAAGTCCAGAACCGGATGCACCGAAGGATTAGCAGCCGAACGGCCCGTCAGGGACGATGACTGCCGTGAAACGGGTCCAAAATGGAAAGAACGCCCGTTTTTCATCGGCGGAGCCCTCGGGTCGCACCACGGCTATGAAAAATTTTGGTAAAATCGGTTTGGATGGAATCGTCACCACCCCATAACATTCGGGCATTTGTGGCCAAAATCATCTTGGTACGCTTCATGAACGTCATCCCGCCGTTGCACCTTGCACGCGACTCGTGAATAGCACCGCAATGTTTTACCGACTTGCACGCCCGTTTTTGTTTCAGGCAGATGCCGAAACCGCCCACAATATGTCCCTTACGGCGCTGAAAATGTTGCCGATCCCGTCTATGGGAACGCAGGACGCTGCTTTACAGCAAAGTTTTGCCGGGCTGCACTTTGCAAATCCCGTTGGGTTGGCGCCGGGCTATGACAAAAACGCCGAAGTACCCGTTGAGATCATGCGCCTTGGCTTTGGATTTACCGAGGTCGGCACGTTAACGCCTTTGCCGCAGGCGGGTAACCCAAAACCGCGCTTGTTCCGGTTGGTCGAGGATGCGGCGGTCATCAACCGCATGGGCTTCAACAACGAAGGACAGGCGGCGGCCATCGCGCGGCTGCAGAATATTCCGGACACGGCATTGGCAGGGCCGCTGGGCATCAATATCGGCGCCAATAAGGACAGCGCGGACCGCATTGCTGATTATGTCATCGGCGTGCGTAATATGGAGCCTTTGGCCGATTATCTGACGGTCAACATTAGCTCGCCCAATACGCCAGGGCTACGTGCGCTGCAGGACAAGGCTGCGCTGGATGATCTGTTGGCGCAGGTTATGGCTGCGCGGTCGCGGGCAACGCCGGTCTTCCTGAAAGTCGCGCCTGATTTGCAACCCGCCGACATTGACGATATTGTCAGCGTGGCGATGGCACGCGGCGTTGCGGCTTTGATCGTATCGAACACAACCATTTCGCGGCCCGACCTGCAATCGAAACATGCCGGCGAAACCGGCGGCCTGTCGGGTGCGCCCTTGCGTGACCTTGCGCAGCAACGCCTCATCGATTTTCGCAAGGCGAGTGGGGGCAAGCTGGGCTTGATTGGCGTTGGCGGCATTGCTTCGGCCGAAGATGCATATGCGCGCATCCGTGCGGGCGCATCTTTGGTGCAAATTTACAGTGCGCTTGTGTATCATGGCCCCGGACTGGCGCTTAAAATCAACCGGCAATTGCTGAAACTTTTGCAGCGCGACGGGTTTGCCAATATCTCGGACGCCGTGGGGACTGACGCGTAAATCCGGACTTGGCATTGCCGTGTAAACGGGGCTAGGTATCGGGCATGAAAAAATTGTCCTTCGCGATCAGCGCACTCGTCCTTGCCGCTCAACCGGTTTTTGCCGAAAATGTCGGCGTCACATCATCGGCCGATCCCCGTGTTACCGAAGCAGGGATGGAAATGTTGCGTCAGGGTGGTTCTGCTGCCGATGCGGCGATGGCCATGATGTTGGCGCTGACCGTCGTTGAACCGCAATCCAGCGGCATTGGTGGCGGCGGCTTCCTTTTGTATCAAGACAGCGCAAAGGGCGTGTTATCAACCATCAACGGGCGCGAGACGGCGCCAGCTGCGGCGACACCCGATCGTTTTGTCGGACCAGACGGCAAAGCGCTCGGTTTCTTGGAGGCCTTTCAGGGCGGGCGTTCCGTGGGCGTTCCCGGCAATATCCAGCTTATGGCGGAAACCCACCGCAAATGGGGCAAGCTGTCTTGGGCGACGATTTTCAAGCCCGCCATCCGCCTTGCCGACAAAGGGTTCATCGTCAACAAGACGCTTGAATCACGGCTGAAGGGCATTCAGCCACTGTGGTCTAACTTTGACGCTGCGCGCGCGATTTATTGGCGCAACGGCGCGCCCGTGACCGCAGGTATGAAGCTTAATAATCCACAACTTGCCGCGACGTTAAAGTTGCTCGCGAAAAAGGGACCCGATGCATTTTACACCGGCCCCATCGCCAACCAGATTGTGGGTGCGGTCACGACGAGCAAGCTTAGCCCCGGCGACATGACCATGACGGACCTTGCGCAATATCGCGCAAAGGAACAGCAGGCTGTTTGCGCGCCGTACCGCGTCTATGTGGTGTGCGGCATGGCCCCCCCTTCATCAGGCGCGACAACGGTCTTGCAAATATTGGGCACATTGCAACGGTTTGACTTGGCGGCGTCGGGCAAAAACAGCCCCCAAAGCTGGCACCTGATTGGTCAGGCGATGCAGCTGGCTTATGCCGACCGCGAAAAATATTTGGCGGATGATGCCTTTGTAAATGTGCCGGTCGCAGGGCTTTTGAACCCCGAATATATCAAAGAACGCTCCGCGCTTATTGACCCTGAAAAGGCGCGCACGGACTATCCCGCAGGGAACCCACCCGGCGCGATGCCGCGCACGGCGGCCATTTCAAGTGAAGTCGCAGGGACAACGCATTTCACGGCAGTCGACCGCAACGGCAATATCGCCAATATGACATCGACGATTGAGGGGCCATTTGGCAGCCAGCTGGTCGCGGGCGGCTTTTTCTTGAACAACGAATTGACCGACTTCACCTTTTCACCCGAAAAAAATGGCGCGCCAGTTGCCAACCGCGTGATGGGCGGAAAGCGGCCATTGTCTTCCATGTCCCCTACGATTGTGTTTGATCGCGATGGCCGCGCGATTCTCGCGCTTGGTTCAGCCGGCGGAAAACGCATCATCATGCATGTGACCAAGACGCTGATTGGCGTCATCGACTTTGGCCTTCCGCTCGATCAAGCGATTGCGCTGCCGAATATCTATTTTGGCGGTGGCGGTCTTGAGGTTGAACAAAATACCATGCTTTCGGCGATGTCTGATGGCCTCAGCAAATTTGGACAGACGGTTCGCCCTGTCGATTTGGGTTCAAAAGTTAACGGCGCGCAATTTATCGGGAATAGCTGGACCGGGGCCTCCGACCCACGCAGCGAGGGGACATCGTCCACCATCGACGCCAAGGGCAAAGTGAAAGTAACCGTGCCGCGATTGGTTGATGAGGCACCGACCGAGGATGTCGGTTAACGCTAACGGCACGTTGCGCCTAACGCATCGGCGCGCTAGCGTAATTTTTCAGAGTCCCATAATGGACCGCAAAATGTTGTTTAGGAGAGAATAAGTGGCTGCCGAGCAATTTGACGATTTTGACAGCTTCCCCAACCTCGTCACCATGTTTTTTGCGCGCGCGCGGTATCGCGGTGACGCACCCTTTTTGTGGGCAAAATATGATGGTACGTGGCAATCCTTAAGCTGGGCTGAGGTCGCGCGCCAGGTTGCGGGCTTTGCCAAATCGCTGCGCCAGCTTGGGCTGGAAAAGGGCGACCGGGTCATGCTCGTGTCGGAAAATCGCCCCGAATGGTGTATCGCCGATCTGGGCATCATGGCGGCTGGATGCGTAACCGTGCCGACTTACGTCACCAATACCGAACGCGACCATCAACATATTCTCGACGACAGCGCCGCGCGCGCGGTGATTGTGTCGACCGCAAAACTGGCAAAGACATTGATGCCGGCGGCATTGCGGTCGTCGCAAGCGGAATTCATCATTGCTATGGAGCCGCAGCCAGCGGTGCAGCATGGCCAATTGTCGATGCACCAATGGTCCGACATGGTTCAGGGCAATGATGCCGATGTACGGGCTGCTGAGGCGGCTATGGCCACAGTAACGCGCGACGATTTGGCGTGCATCATCTACACCAGCGGCACCGGCGGTGCGCCGCGTGGTGTGATGCAGCATCATGGCGCGATATTGCACAATGTCGACGGAGCCGCTGAGGTGCTGCGCGAGGATTTTGGGCTGGATGAAGAAGAAGTCTTCCTGTCATTTTTGCCGCTCTCGCACGCCTACGAACATAGCGGTGGGCAATTCCTTCCCATCAGTGTCGGCGCGCAAATCTATTATGCGGAAGGGCTGGAAAAGCTCGCCTCCAATATCGAGGAAACACGGCCAACCGTGATGGTAGTCGTTCCCCGATTGTTTGAAGTCCTGCGTCAAAGAATGATCAAGGCAGTCGAAAAGCAGGGTAAGTTTCCAAACTACTTGCTCAATAAAGCCCTGACCATCGGCGAACGAGACTATTCGGGGCGCAAGCGGCTTTCCGATGCGCCGATGCGGTTGATTTTATCGCGGACGATTAAGCCCAAAATCCAGGGGCGCTTTGGCGGCCGGATGAAGGCAATGGTATCGGGCGGTGCGCCGCTCAACCCCGACATTGGTGTGTTTTTCCAATCCTTGGGCATTACTTTGCTGCAAGGTTACGGGCAGACCGAGTCCGGCCCCGTCATCAGCTGCAACCGGCCGCAAGCCGGTATCAAGATGGATACCGTTGGCCCGCCGCTGAAGAATACTGAGGTCAAGATTGCCGAAGATGGCGAGATCCTTGTGCGCGGTCCTTTGGTGATGAAGGGCTATTGGCGGAACAAGGCGGAAACCGACCGGGTCATCAAGGATGGTTGGTTGCACACTGGTGACATCGGACACATTGATGATTGCGGACGTATTGCCATTACCGACCGCAAAAAGGACCTGATCGTCAACGACAAGGGCGACAACATCGCGCCGCAGAAGATTGAGGGCATGCTCACGCTGCAGCCCGAAATTTTGCAGGCGATGGTTTCAGGGGACAAGCGGCCTTACATCGTTGGCCTTATCGTTCCGGATCCCGAATGGGCGCTGGAATGGGCGCGTGCACAAGATATGAAATATGATTTCAATGCCTTGCAGGCCAATCCTCAGTTTCGGGCTGCGGTTCGTGCCGCGGTTGACCGCGTCAACGCCGATGTGTCGGTAACCGAAAAGGTCCGCCAGTTCGAATTTGCCGATGAGCCTTTCACAATCGAAAATGGCGAAATGACGCCGAGCATGAAAATTCGGCGCCATGTCATCCGCGAACGTTACGCCGCGCGCGTCAATGGCCTTTACAAGGACTAACGCGTCGCGACGTTGTGTCGGTTTGCTTATTTCGCGTCCAGCCATGCACTGACCCCGGAACGGATCCGGGGTTGGGTTTTGATGCGCGTTTCTACCGACCGGATTTTCATATGACTGCTCCCCGGTGGGGCGCTATGCATTTTGCGCCCATATAAGAAATTCGATATTGCCTTGCGGCCCTGTAATTGGGCTGGTGGTCAAACCGCGTATCGTCCAGTTTTTTTCGACCAACCACTGCTGTACCTCGTTGCAAACGCGTTCATGGACTTCAGGGTCCCGCACGACGCCGCCTTTGCCAACTTCTTCGCGGCCAGCCTCAAACTGTGGTTTGATAAGGGCGATCAATTGCGCGCCGCTTTTGGCAAAGGTCAAAGGCCGCTCAAGCACTTTGGCGAGGCCTATGAAGCTTGCGTCACAAACGATAAGATCAACGGGCTCGGTAATATGCACGTCGGTCAATATGCGCGCGCTTGTCTGTTCATGAACCACAACGCGGGGGTGTTGCCGCAGTTTCCACGCAAGCTGGTTCGTGCCGCTATCGACGGCGAAAACGCGCGTTGCCCCTTGCGTCAGCATAACGTCGGTAAAGCCGCCGGTTGAGGAACCCACATCAATGGCCACCATGCCGGTTACATCGATGGCAAATTCATCAAGGGCATGGGCAAGCTTAATGCCGCCGCGCGACACCCACGGATGATCGCTGCCCTTCACACTGATTTCGGTATCTTCGGCGATTTGCTGCCCTGGCTTTAGTGCCTTGGCATCACCGATATAGACATGGCCCGCCATGACCAATGCCTGCGCGCGCGTCTTGCTTTCGGCAAGGCCGCGATCAACGATCAATTGGTCTAGTCGTGTTTTTTTGGTCGCCATGTCGCAACGCGCTAGCGGAGCAGATGCGATTTGGCCATAAGACAAAGTCATGCAAACCCGTAACCTGACCCTGATTGCAATGTTGCTGCTCGCATCCTGCGTTGCGCCGCCGCCACCGCCAGCGCAGAGGGCAGCGCCCGTGCCGCCACCGGTGGCCGCCACGCCTGCGCCAACGCCGCGTCTGTCGGCGGATTGGAATGACTGGCCGTTTGCCGTGGGTGATTGGTTGTATCGGCGCGATGATCGCGGATCAATTGCTGTATTTGGACCGACTGACCAAAATGCAGTCGTCAGCCTGCGCTGCGACCTGCAAAATCGGCGCATATATGTGTCGCGTGAAGCGACTGCACCGGGGCAACGCATTGTCATACGGACATCTTCGTCCATGAAGGAATTTGTCGCAAAGCCGACCGGCGGAACGCCCGGCTATCTGGCCAGTGAAATCATGCCGATGGACGCGATATTGGATGCGATGGCGTTTAGCCGCGGGCGGATATTATTGGAAACGGACGGGCATCCGCCCATCATTTTGCCCGCATGGGCAGAGATAGCACGCATTGTCGAAGATTGCCGCAATTAGCCTTTTGACGATGTCAAATATTGCGGCGCGGAACCCCAATATTTGCCCGAAAAATAATTTAATACAAGACTTGTTTACGTCACCCCTTTGATTCAACTTCAGTCCTGCGGAGGGCAGATATATGTTTGAAGCAAGCAATTTCCATTCAACGAAAGGAGGTGATCCGATGTCTCATGGTTCAGTTAAGAGGTCGGGGAATTCCGTTCGGGAGATCGGCCGCCGATGATATCGGCGATGCCGGTCACGGCATGAAAGCAACTTCCGGCAGCGGCACATCCGACCGCTGACCCATGTTTAAGGGCCGTTGGATCATTCCAGCGGCCCTTTTCTGTTTCGCTGGTCTTATCAGCGCGCAACATCTTTTTGTCGAACAATAGTGGCAAATGACGTTCGAATGCTTACATCAGAACAAAGATCAAAAGGGGCATCACATTATGCAGTTTCTGCGCGTCAGCTGGAAAATATTGGTCGGGTTTAAGGACCTGCTGGTGCTCTTTTTCCTGTTATTGTTCTTCCTCGCGATATTCGCGCTTCTGAACGCCAGCCCCAATCCGGCGGTCGTGCGCGATGGTGCATTGTTGCTGAAACTTGATGGCGTTATTTCCGAACAGCCTGCAGAAGTTGACCCGCTGACAGCGCTCACATCCTCAGCCATGCCAACCGGTGAAATCCGGCAACGCGACGTCGTTCGCGCGCTAAAGCTCGCGGAAAAAGATACGCGGGTGAAATTGGTCGTTGTCGACATGGAACGGTTCATGGGCGGCGGACAGGCGAGCCTTGCGGCAATCGGCAACAGCCTTGAGGCGGTGAAAAAGGCGGGCAAGCCAGTCTATGCCTTCGCCACGGCCTATTCGGACGACAGCTATCAACTGGCGGCCCATGCCACGCAAATCTGGATGGACCCGTTGGGCGGCGCCATGATAACCGGACCCGGCGGATCACAGCCATATTATAAAGGCTTGCTCGACCAGCTTGGGGTGAAAGCCAACATCTACCGTGTCGGTACCTTCAAGAGCGCCGTTGAACCTTATATGCGGACCGAGCAATCGCCTGAATCCAAAATGGCCATCAAGGGCGTGTATGATGAGGTCTGGAGCCAGTGGAAAGCGGGCGTAGCAAAGGCGCGCCCTCAGGCGCAGCTGGACCGCATGTTGACCGACCCGGCCGGTGCGGTGGAGTCTGTTAAAGGTGATCTGGCGCAATTGGCGCTGTCGTCGCGTCTGGTCGACAAGCTGGGTGACCGTATCGCATTCGGCAAATTCATCGCCGGCAAGGTTGGCGCGGATGACAAGAAAACGACTGGCGGTTTTGCCCACACACCGATGGACGCGTTACTTGCGAGCTACGGTCCAGCAACCGCGGGTGCACAGATTGGCGTCGTGACCATTGCGGGTACGATCGTCGATGGAGAGGGTGGTCCCGGAACCGCAGCGGGCGACACCGTCAGCGGTCTTATTTATGATGCGCTCGACAATAAGGATTTGAAAGCGTTGGTGGTCCGCGTGGATTCGCCGGGCGGTTCGGTCACAGCGTCTGAAAAAATCCGTCTGGCGATTGAAGCGGCGAAGGCGAAAAAGATTCCGGTCATCGTTTCGATGGCGAATTTGGCTGCAAGCGGCGGTTATTGGATATCGCTTCCTGCCGATGTCATCTTTGCCGATCCCGCCACGATTACCGGATCCATTGGTATCTTCGGTGTCATTCCAAGCGCGGAGGCTGGGCTTGCGAAAATCGGCGTGAATGCCGACGGCGTGAAGACGACGCCATTGTCCGGCGAACCGGATATCTTGAATGGGTTCAGCCCCGAATTTGACCGCGTGGCCCAAAGCGCCATTGAGAATGGCTATCGTCAGTTCCTGACCCGCGTAGCCACGGCGCGCAAGAAAACGCCCGAACAAGTCGATGCTATCGCACAGGGGCGTGTATGGGCGGGTGGTACGGCCCGTCAGCTCGGCCTTGTCGACAGGACCGGTGGTATGAATGATGCGTTTGCGGAAGCGGCAAAGCGTGCCGGATTGAAACCCGATGGATGGCATGCCGAATATATTGAACCACCAACGAGCTTCGCAGACACGCTCATCAGTGGCCTGATGCCAAAGCGGGCGCAGGCTACAGCGCCGATGGATATTTTTGCGCAAGCATCATGGCAGCAGCAGTTGCTGTTCCAACGGATTTCGGCAGATTTGGATATGCTCACGGGCGTGCGTGGCGCGCAGGCCAAATGTCTTGAATGCGTGGATTTTGGCGCACCCGCGACGGCAAAGGCCGATACCGGTTGGTTCGCGATGTTGGTGAAGGCTTTAAGCTAAATAACTGTCATCCCGGGCCCATGTCCGAGATGACAATTATAACTTAGGCTGCTTACGCCTTAATTGCGCAAATAAGCCCGGACGAGCTTACGACGCCGAGTATTTCGGGGTCTTGCAGCGAGCGTGTGCGCTTCAGAAAGTCCTCGACGGTAATCTTGCGCATGTCCTGACCACGCAGCTTTTTAAGGCCGCTCAGCTTATTCAATTGCACAAGTGAAAGCCGGTCGACCATCCGGTCAGCCATGCAGGCTGCAATCGGACGGGATAGACCGGCATCCATCAGCGCGGTTCTTACGCGTGTTTCAGGGGTGGCACATGCCGAGAGCGCTAGTGCAACAAATGTGACCAGCGCTGCCCGATTCATACACCATGTTCCTTCGCACGTTCGACGCATTCCATAATAATGCGCTTGGCGTCGTTTTCATCACCCCAGCCATTCAACTTGGCCCATTTGCCGGGCTCCAGGTCTTTATAATGGGTGAAGAAATGCTCGATCTGTTGAAGGACGATTGGCGGCATATCTTTGTACGTCACAACGTCGGAATAATAAGGGAAGGTCTTGTTGACCGGCACGCAGAGCAATTTTTCATCACCGCCAGCATCATCTTCCATCATCAAAACGCCAATCGGGCGGCACTTGACCACCGCGCCGGCGACGATAGGCGAGCGCGCGACGACAAGTGCGTCCAACGGGTCGCCATCTTCACCCAATGTATGCGGAACAAAGCCATAATTGGCGGGGTAACGCATGGGGGTGTGCAGGAAACGGTCTACGAAAAGAGCGCCAGAAGCCTTGTCGAATTCATACTTTACAGGTTCACCGCCAATGGGAACCTCGATCAGCACGTTAAGGCTTTCAGGCACATTGTCGCCTGCTGGAATCAAATCAATACGCATGGGAGAATGCTTTCAAATGGTTATTAGTTGGTCCGCCGCGGACGCAGCAAACGATCGATCGCCGTTTCGCCCTTGCCCGTGGCTTCGAGGTGCGGATAGCGCAAGCCGCCCGAATAGGCGATGTCTATTTGCTCAAAACGTTTGTTGCGTTCCAATATAAGGCGCACGGGCTTTTCCCCACCCTTTGCAGCCTTGATTGCCGCACTCAGGCCGTCTTTGGAGTAAGCATAGCCGTTGACGGCAATGATTTTGGTGCCGTTGACAATATTGGCCTTAAAAGCAGGACCGTTCCATAATACCGACGTGACGCGGCCTTCTTTGTCCAACGTCAGCCCCAGCGAGTGCGTGAGGTTGAAGTTGTTGCCTTCCTTCATCAGTTCTTTGTCAAAGATGTTCGGCTCTTCTTTCCAGACAAGTTTGTACCCGCCCAATTCAAAACCGTTCAGCGGTGCGGGCTGACCCGGTTGGCGCAATTTGGTATCCAGAAACGTCGCCCAATCATAAGGCTGCACAGCATTCAGCGTGCGGACAATCTCGTCAAAATTATAAGTGAGCACGCCCCAGTCGGCGTTGCGCACGCCAAAGAAAGCCTTGGCGAAATCATCGAGCGATTCCTTACCCTTTGAAAGCGTGCGGATCGTCATGTCCGCATCGAGCCAGATCAGCGAGCCTTCATTATAATAATCTTCGCCGCGTGCGTGGCTTGAGAATGGCTTGGCTTTGCGTGCGCCAAAAATGGGATCATGCGTGGTATCTTCCACCGAACGCCATGTGCGGCCGGGCTGCTCTGCGTAAAATCCCGCATATTTGGCCCATTCGCCCATCACCATTTCTTTGGATTGTAGGCCCGAGCGCGCACCAAGGACGAGATCCCAAAAGCTGGTCTGCCCTTCATAGACCCACAATAAATTGTCGCGCATTGGGGTGGAATAATCGGGCGTCCACATCGTATCGGGACGGCGGAACTTGCCGTTCCAGCTGTGCGTGAATTCGTGCGGCAACAGGCCGCGTTCGGACATATTGTCATCCCATTCGATGAAATAGTCGGTCTCGCGCGTATTTTCAGAGCTGCGATGATGTTCAAGCCCAATGCCGCCAAGCTCTTCGGTCAGACCGAGCAGAAATTCGTAGCGATCAAAATGCTTTGATCCAAAAAGCAGGAGCGATTCATCCACCAATGCGCGATGTGCAGCGATGTGCTCTGGCTTCGCGGCAAGATATTTGGCGTCGTCCGCCCATACGTTCAGTGTGACATTGTTGCCCAGATCCCATTTCTTATAATGTGGCCCAGCAAACATCGGGCTGTCGACCAAGGTTTCAAAACTCGTCACGCCATACTCGATCCGGTTGCCGGTAATCTTTGCGCCATCAAGCGCGGCCACGCCTGTCCAGCCTTCAGGCAGTGTAATCGATGGCTGTACCTGAATAGCGCGGGTGAAATGTCCCGCGGGGTACAGGGCCACCTGTTCCCATTGTACGTTCATCATATTGGGCGTGACGTTGATGCGGCCTTCGCTTTCGCGGATAGGCGCTGTGAATTGGAATTCTACATCGACCGACGATGTTTCGGCAGGCACATCGACATGAAAGGCGTACACCTGAACCGGGTCGCGGGTCCAACGCAGCGTCTTCCCGCCTGCGCGGATCATAAGCCCCGTCATTTCGGCCAGTGCACCACGTGGACCATGCTTGCCGGGCAGCCACTGCGGGTAAAGCAGGATCAGCGGCTTGCCTTTTTCTACAGGAATGACCTGACGCACTTGGAAAATAGCGCGATCAATATCGGTAGCGTCCACAGACAAGATCATCGGTTCCGACAAGGGGCGATCTTGCGGCTCAGGGATATTCGAGACGATAGGCACAGGCTGCGGCGCACTGTTTTGCGCAGATGCTGCGGAAATGAGGCTGGCGGAAAGGGCGAATGCGGCGATAGCGCGCGACAATGTGCGTGGATTCATGGGCCAGACTTTTGGCGAAAGCCGATTGGCGCGTCCAGCCCTATTCCACTAACAACAATTAGCCGCTAGGGCGCTTTAATATGGCAAAGATACAGACACCCCAAGCCGTTCGCGGTACTCAGGACATGTTCGGCGAGACAGAAGAACGTTTTGCGCATGTCGTCGCAACATTTGAGCGCGTGCGCAGGCTTTATGGATTTAAGGGACTTCAGTTGCCCGTCATTGAGCCAACGGCGGTATTTTCGCGTAGCTTGGGTGAGGCGACCGATGTTGTCTCAAAGGAAATGTACAGCTTCGAAGATCGCGGCGGAGATTCGATCACGCTGCGCCCCGAATTTACGGCGGGCATTGCGCGCGCGTATCTTACCAATGGCTGGCAGCAATTTGCGCCGATGAAGCTGTCGGTGCACGGCCCATTGTTCCGTTACGAACGCCCGCAAAAGGGCCGCTATCGTCAATTTCACCAGATTGACGCGGAGATTATCGGCGCAGCAGAGCCTGCCGCCGATGTGGAACTGCTGGTGATGGCGGACCAATTGCTGAAGGAATTGGGCATAAATGACGGCGTGACGTTGCAGCTCAACACATTGGGCGACACGCCAAGCCGCGACGCGTGGCGGGCGGCATTGGTCGGCTATTTCAACGATCACAAGGGTGCGCTGTCCGAAGATAGCCTCGCGCGGCTGGAGAAAAATCCGCTGCGTATTCTGGATAGCAAAGACCCCAAAGACCGCCCGATTGCCGACACGGCGCCGGTGATCGACGATTATCTGTCTGGCGAAGCACAGGATTTCTTCGGCGCGGTCACAGCAGGCCTTGATGCCGCTGGTGTGGCTTGGACACGCAATGCCGCGCTGGTGCGCGGCCTCGATTATTATCGCCACACCGCGTTTGAATTTGTGACCGACCGGCTGGGTGCACAGGGCACCGTGCTGGGTGGTGGACGCTATGATGGCTTGATCGAAAATCTCGGCGGACCGGCAACACCAGCGGTCGGCTGGGCGGCTGGCATTGAGCGGTTGGGCATGTTGATTGACGCCGTGCCAACACAGCAGATCGAAGCCATGATTGTTTTGGAGAATGACGCGGGTCTTGGGCATGCCTTCGCGCTTTTGCGTCAGCTGCGCCAAGCCGGAATTTCGGCCGACATGATTGCAACTGGCTCACCGAAAAAGCGGTACGACAAGGCCGTCAAGCAAAGCCCGGCTGCAATTCTGCGCGTCAATGAGGACGGGTATTATGGGATGTCCGGTGAAGGTAACAATGACCGGCTTACGAGCGTACTTCAGTCGCTCGCATGACCAAAATCTCCCCCCAACGTATCGCACTTATTGAATCGCGCTTTTCCGAGCTTGAGGCGCGGATGGCGTCGGGGCAGTTGGAGGGCGATGCCTTTGTCACGGCGTCCAAGGAATATTCGGAGCTGGAACCGGTCGCCAAAGCGGCTGCCAATGTCCGGCGACTGCGCAAGGAAATCGAAACCTTGCAGCATATGTCGAAGGATTCCTCTGACCCCGACCTGCACGAAATGGCGATTGAGGAACTGGAGGATGTCAGTCATCAGTTGGGCGAAGCTGAAACCGCTTTGGCCATCTCGCTCTTGCCGAAAGATGCCGCTGATGACCGGCCTGCCATGCTTGAAATCCGGGCTGGCACGGGCGGTGATGAAGCGGCGTTGTTTGCCGGTGACTTGTACCGCATGTACGAACGCTATGCCGCAGGGCAGGGGTGGAAGATCGAACCTATTTCCGTCAGCGCGTCTGATGTTGGCGGGTTCAAGGAAGTTGTTGTCGCGATCAAGGGCAATGGCGTTTTCGCCAAGCTGAAATATGAAAGCGGTGTCCACCGGGTGCAGCGCGTGCCTGTCACTGAAAGCGGCGGCCGCATTCATACCAGCGCAGCGACGGTCGCGGTGCTACCTGAGCCGACCGAAGTCGATATCCAGATCGAGGCGCGCGACCTGAAAATCGACGTGTACCGTGCGTCGGGTGCAGGCGGACAGCACGTCAATACGACGGACTCGGCCGTGCGCATTACCCACTTGCCGACGGGCATCGTTGTGACCTGCCAAGACGGGCGCAGCCAGCACAAGAACAAAGACCAAGCGATGCAGGTGCTGCGCGCGCGCATGTACGAAAAAGAGCGCGAGGAAGCCCAAGGCGCGGAGGCCGAGGCGCGCAAAGCGATGGTTGGTTCAGGCGACCGTTCGGAACGCATCCGCACCTATAATTTCCCGCAAGGCCGCGTCACCGACCACCGGATCAACCTGACGCTGCATAAGCTTCCGGAGATATTGGAGGGCGGTGGCCTTGGTGAATTGGTTGCGGCGCTGATTGCCGAAGACCAAGCCGAGCGCATGGCAGGTCTGTCGGATTAAGCCGGTAACCTCTCTCCCGTCACCCTGAACTCGTTTCAGGGTCTTAATTCCCATCGTCGAAAGTAAGATGCTGAAACAAGTTCAGCATGACGGTTCGGGAAGAATATGGGTCAGTCGATCACCAACCGCCCATGGTCCAATTTCGGCAAGACATAACGTGCGAACATGTCGCATTCGTTGATGTGCGGGTACCCCGATAAAATGAACGCTTCGATGCCCACTGCGCGATATGCCTCAATTTTGGCAAGCACCTGGTCCGGGTCGCCAACGATCGCAGCGCCGCAGCCTGAACGGGCGCGGCCAATTCCGGTCCACAGATTGTCTTCCAAATATCCGTCGTTCGCTTCCGATTGCGCGCGCAATTCGGCCTGATGCGCAACACCGAAGGTTTGCGTATCCAAGGATTTGTTGCGGATTGCGTCGCCTTGCTGCGCATCCAGCTTGGACAAGAGGCGGTTCGCATAGGCCCGGGCTTCAGCTTCGGTTTCACGCACGATCACATGCGCGCGGAAGCCATATTTCAACGTCCGTCCAAATTTCGCCGCGCGCGCCGTCATGTCTTCGACAAGGTCCTTTGCGCCCTGAACCGTTTCCGGCCACATCAAATATACATCGCAACCTTCGGCAGCAGCGTCTTTAGCCGCGGGCGAGAGACCACCGAAATATAACGGCGGGCATTTGCCGCTGACGGTCTTCATGCGTGGCGGATCGAGATCGATTTTATAATGTTCGCCATCAATCGACAGATGTTCGCCGTTCAACAATGTCTTGAGGATCTGCATCGCCTCAACCGTCCGGCGATAGCGCGGTTCGCTGTCCATCTTGTCACCCGGCAAGTCAGACGAGATGATGTTGACGTTCAACCGCCCACCCGAAATCTGGTCCAGCGTGGCAATCTGTCGCGCCAATTGCGGGGGCCAGCTTTCGCCAATACGCACCGCCATCAGCAACTTGATACGTGTGGTCAGCGTCGCAATGGCGCTGGCAAAAGCAGTGGTATCCAACCCAAGCGTGTAGCCCGAGGGGAGCAATATATTGTCGAACCCGCCCTTTTCAGCGGCGAGCACGATATTGCGGCAATGCTCCCAACTCGACGCGAGCATGGGGTCGGGTTGCCCAAGAAATTCGTAATCATCGTCGCATAATGCGGAGAACCAGCTGACTTCGATTGGGTTTTTCATGGCAGGGGAACTCCTCGCGCGGCGACCAACACGCTGTACCAGTCAGCGCGGGTCCATGTGATTTTGAAGGCATCGGCAGCCTCTGTGATGCGTGCCGGGTTTTGCGATCCGACAATAGGGATTGGGCGGGCAGGGTGCGCCATAATCCAGCTAAAGGCCGCTGCGGTGCGCGAAACGCCATGCGCGGCTGCAACGCCCGACAAGGCCGCCGCTACATTTTGTTCACGCATGTCGCCGGGGTCGCCGATCCGTCCGCCGCCAAGTGGCGACCATGCCAACACCGCCAAATCCATGGCGATGGCTTGATCAAGCTCACCATTTTCGATGGTATCGATCCGCAATGGGGAAAGCTCCGGCTGTGTCGAGACAATCGGGACGCTGCTGAACTGTGCCAAGGTCGTTATTTGCGCGGTCGTGAAGTTCGACACACCAAAAGCGCGGATTTTTCCGGCTTTATGCGCGTCTTCGATGGTCCGTGCGATTTCTTGCGGGTGGGTAAGGATGTCGGGACGGTGGATTTGCCACAGGTCGACATATTCAGTGCCCAAACGCGACAGGCTGTCGTCAATCGCCTTGGTCAGATATTCCGCGCTGCTGTCATATGGCGTCGGCGGGGTAATTCCGCCCTTGGTGGCCAGCACCATACGGTTGCGATATTCCGGCGCTTCTGCAAATACGCGGCCAAGCAGTTCCTCAGCCTTGCCAAAGCCTTGTTCACCAAAGCCGTAGATGTCCGCCGTATCGAAAAGGGTGATGCTTGCTTCGAACGCCGCATCAATGGCCGCGCGGGCTGCGGAGATTTCGAGACCCGCAAAGCGCCACATGCCCCAGGCAATCGATGAAATTTCAATACCGCTCTTGCCCAAAAGGCGCGTGGACGGAGGTGTTGGAAGGGTCATGTGTTTTTGCTCTTTTTTATGGAAGGTGAATAAGGTGGTGCAACCGACTCGCGGCTGATCAGTTCGTGTGGAAGACGGCGATGCTCAATTCCGCCCTCGCCAAATAATAGGTCGGCAGCGGTTGACGCCAGATCGCGTACAGGCTGGCGCATGGTGGTTAAGGGCGGCCAAACAACGCGGGCGAGCGTGGTGTCGTCGAACCCGGCGACAGACAATTGTTCTGGTACCTGAATGCCGCGGCGATGGGCGACGGCAAGGACACCTGAGGCCATGTCATCGTTCGATGCAAAGACCGCCGTCGGCGGATATTTAAGCGATAGAAATTGCTCGGTCGCCGCAACGCCGCTTTCAAAGTCAAAATGGCCGTCGGCGATCAAGTCGGGATCCACCGATATGCCAACACGGCTAAGTGCGCGTTCATATCCTGCCTGACGTTCGGCACTGGCCATATGGTTCGCATGGCCCTTGATAAAGGCAATCCGCCGGTGACCAATGTTGATGAGGTGCGTCGTCATGTCGTCCGCGGCCTGCATATCATCCATGAATACCGAGCTGGTAAGCGCGTGGTTGGTGCCGGGCGAAATGCGCACGAAGGGAATGTTCATCGCTTCAAGCACGTTCAGCACGGGGCCGCAATCGGTGACGGGTGAAGACAATATCGCGCCATCCACATGCGTTTGCCGGACCATGCCGCGCACCTGCTCGCCCACATCGGGGTCGGACACATCGACGGGCTGTGCAATCAGGCGCATGCCTTCTTCATGGCATCGGTCCCAGCAGCCCTGCATGATCTGGTGCATATAATAGGGGCTGTGATTGTCATAAATCAGCGCAATTTGGCCGGACTTCGTGCCCGCCAATATGCGCGCTGCAATGCTGGGCGAAAACCGCAGCTCCGCCATCGCGGCATCGACCTTCGCTTTGGTTTCTGCGCTGACATAAGGGTGATTGTTGAGGACGCGGCTAACGGTTTTGACGGCCACACCGGCAAGCTTTGCAACATCACGGATATTGGATCGGTTGTTCATGACCTGAATTCTTGTGTGATAGCGCTGAACAGCGATGCGTGCGCGCTGTCCTTGCGCGTGAACACGGGTGGCTGCCCATGCGGAGCCGCGATGTCATATATGCCCTTGGCGAAAATGTCGCCGGACCAAAGATGGACCCAATCCCCATCTGGCAAAGTCACATTGCGGCTGCTTGCGCCCTCTTCGACCACAGGTGCGACGATCATGTCCGCGCCATAGAGATATTGGTCTTGAAGGTCGTAATAGGCCGCGTCGTCATAGTGCAGGAACAATGGACGCTGAAGCGGCAGGCCGGTCGCAACAGCCTCATCGGACAAGGCGCGGACATATGGCGCAAGGCGGGCATGCACTTGGCTCATCCGGGCAAAATGGGTGAGTATTTCGGCGCTGCTATCGAGCTGCAGATTGTCTGCTGGACGATTGCCCTCATGACTGCGCATGACGGGTGCAAAGGCGGCCAAGTCAATCCAACGGTGCATCAATTCTGCGGTCCGGACGACGCCATGCAGGCTGGTATATCCGCCGAGGTCGCTGTGGTGGTAGGCGTTGCCTAGCAAGCCCGAGGATAATGCCGCCGTGATGACTGTGTTGATCCCGTCGTGGCGGGTGAAGTCGACGCATTGGTCTCCGGCCCATAATAATGGGCAATGCGCCTGCACGCCCGAAAAACCGGCGCGCATGAAAAACGTCGCATCATGCGTTTTGCGGCGCGATGCGATGGCGTCGGCATTCACCTTCGCCCAAAGCACGGGCCAGCGATTATGCGCCTCCATCGGGTCAGACCCATCGAACAGGCGCACATCGGTCGGCAGATATTCGCCAAAATCCGCCATCCATCCCGAAAGCCCGAAGTCGAGCATTTCCTGACCGATGATGCGGTCGGCAAACCACGCCGCGGCGGCAGGGTTGGTGAAATCCACAACGCCTGCGTCAAATTCGCCGAAATCGACGGCATAAGGCGTGTCGCTGTCCTGCCGCAGCGCAAGGAAGTTGGCGGCGCGTGCCTCTTGATACAGCGACCCATCCACCGCCAGATAGGGGTTCACATAGCCAAGGAAGCGAATGCCCCGTTCGGCAAGCGCCGCGATTTGTGCGGGTAAATCCGGATAGCGCGTGGCATTCCATTTCCAGTCCCAGAACAATCGCTTGCCAAAGCTGGTCTGACGAATGCCGATCCAATCTTCGCACCACAGGCCGGTAATCGCGGCGCCAGAAGCTGCAATTTTTTCGAACCGGTCAAAGGTGTCGACACCATCCTTCAGCCCGACGATGGCACCGGAAATGGCCCAATCTGGCAGGGCGGGCTGGCGACTAAAGCGATCCGACATTTTGGTAACAAGCGCGGGCAGCGTAGGCGCGTCAAAAAGCTCCAGATCGACATTTGCCGACCAACATTCGACCCCAACCCGGCCCGCGTCCGTCAGATCAAGCACCGAATAAGCTGCCGTTTCGAGGTGCACCGCATAACGCGCACTGCTCAGCCATGTCGGTTGCGGATAATTGGTCGTCCAATAATCACCACCGGCCAACCCATCTGCATCCATCGTCTGCGTAAGCGCGGTCGACTTATCGCGGCCAACGCCGGGTTCTGATGTCCAGAACGGAAACCGCCTGCCGTTGAGGCGCAAATAGGACATCTGTTCGCCGCCGCCCCAAAAGGCTTCGGATGTTGCGCACTGCATATCTATCCAAAGCCGGTTAAAGGCCGGATCTGTGCAGCGAAATGTGAGGATGGATTGTAGCGCCCGTTCCTCAAGCACCAGCGTTGCGACGACGTCAGGTCTCTTTGCGTTCCAAAGCCGGATATAGCCATCGACTTGGGCGAAACAATCAAGCGGCAATCGTGTTTCAACGATGTCGTTGATGCGAAAATTGCCACGGACCATTTCCAGATCAGGCGCGCCAATGCCAATGCTGATAACAGGCGCATCATTCCGGTGCGACAATATGCTGACATCACCATGCAGCAGGTCGAAGCCTTCAGGATGCATGATAATTGAAAATGGCAACGCGGATCCTTTTCGCCGTCACGGCAAGCACTATGGCATGATTGCCACAGTCTTTGCCTAAATATTGTCGCTATATGACACCGCTAGACATATCAAGCGGTGTTGGTTACATCAACCCCGTTATCAACGACTATCACGTCGACCTGCATGGTTTCAGGGGTCCAACTTCTCTGAAACTGCCACAAGCGGGCGGCAATTAAGGGAGGCACAGGATGCATTTTTCAACGTATAAAAAGACGAACCTTGTTCGCGCAGCATTGCTCGGCACCAGCGCAATCGCGCTAGGAGTGTCCGCACCAGCGTTTGCGCAGGTTGAGGAAATTGTTGTTACGGCCCAGAAGGTCGAAGAAAATTTGCAGGATGTGCCAATCGCCATCACCGCCGTTTCTGGTGACGCCTTGGCGGCGGCAGGCACAACCAGCCTTGAGAATCTGAGCCAGCTCGTTCCATCGGTCACATTCCGCAAGGGCACGACCAACGCCAACTCCGCTGTTGTGTTGCGTGGCGTTGGAACGATTTCGTTCTCAATCGCTGCAGAACCAAGTGTTTCGACCGTTGTCGACGGTGTGGTCCTCAGTCGTTCAGGTCAGGCATTTGCTGATCTCGTCGAAATCGAGCGCCTCGAAGTGCTGCGCGGGCCGCAAGGCACCTTGTTTGGCAAGAACGCGTCGGCTGGTCTTATCAACGTCGTTTCCAAGGGTGGTACAGACACGCTTGAGGGCGAAGTTACCGTAGAGGGTTTTGAAGGCGGCGAATATCGTGGCCGTGCAACCGTTTCCGGCCCAGTCGCAGAAAGCCTGACTTTCCGCGCAAACGCATTTTACGGCACTTATGAAGGCAATATCACCAACATATTTGGCGGTACGAATAACAAAGTGAATGGTTATGAGCATGTCGGTTTCCGCGGATTGCTCGATTTTGACAATGGTCCCGCACGGATCAAGCTCATCGCAGATTATTATGAAGCCGATGATGATTGCTGCGGCGAAGTCACCGGCGTTTCGCGCGGTGCGGCGCTGGACGCAGAGCTGAACCTGCCATTGGGCGTGGCCCAAGGTGAAAATCAGCGCTTCGTGAACCATAATCTCGTAACGGAGTCGTTGGATCGTCAAGTCGGCGTCACGATAAACGCAGATTTCGATGTATTTTCTGACTACACGTTGAGCGCGATTTACGGATATCGTGACTGGAACAATACAGAAATCCGCGAAGGCGATTTCTTGCCCCGTGCTGTTGTTGGTACACCACAATTGCATGACCGTGGCTTTGTCGAAACCAACCAAAGCTCGCTTGAGGTGCGTTTGGCGTCAGACCAAAGCAAGGCGTTCAAATATCAGGTCGGGACGTTTTACTGGAAATCCGAAAATACGCAGGACTTCACGCGCGACGTTACCACGTGCACAACATCCACTTCGGCTGTTGATGCGCTTACGGGTGCCCGTCCCTGTAACCTTACAGATACCGTCAATACATTGTTTCCGACGGCCACATCAAACAGCTTAGTTGATATCGAAAATTATGCTGTGTTCGGTCAGGCAACATATGATTTCACCGACCGCATCGGTCTAACCGTTGGCATGCGCTGGACGCACGACGCTATCGATTACACGCACAACCGTGCACCAGGCGTAAACCGCACCAATGGCGCGGCGGCAACGGGTGCCGGTATCTCGGGTTCGCCTGCTGGTGGCACAGTTGCATCCGGCGGTAACGGAACGGCGCTGTCAACCGGATCGTCTAGCAACAGCAATTTCTCCGGCAAGGCAGTGCTTACTGTGAAGCCAACGGACGATGTCATGGTCTACGGCAGCTACACGCGTGGCTATAAGGGCCCAGCGTTCAACGTATTCTTCAACCACACGGCACCCGTCAACGCAGTGCCGATCGATGAAGAAACATCAGATTCGTTTGAAGCTGGCATTAAGAGCCAGTTTGCCGACAACCGCATTCAATTGAATGCGTCGGCATTCCAAGTGACCTATGACGGGTTCCAAGCGAACAACTTCGTGCTTTTGAATGGTGCAGTTGTTACCAACTTGACCAATGCTGGCCAAGTGCGCAGCACGGGTTTTGAACTGGATGCACTTGCCAACCCTGTTGAAGGTCTCGACCTGTTCGGCAGCGTTGCTTATGCAGATGCCAAGGTACGCCGGTTCAACCCGAACCCGCTGACCAACGCACCGGACGCCCGCAACGGCACGAAGTTGCCTTTGGCTCCAACATGGAGCTGGAACATCGGCGCATCGTACGAATCGCCGTTCAATATGTTCGGTAAAGATGCGAAGGTTTATCTGCGGACGAGCTACAACCATGTTGGCAGCCAGTTCTCGGATCTGGGCCAGAGCGGACCAATCGACAGCTATGGTCTGTGGAATGCAAGTGTTGGATATTCGGACGCCGAAGACAACTGGCGCCTGACCTTCATCGTCCGCAACATCACAGACGAAAGCTACGTGCTGCTGAATACCAGCGCTGGCCAGCGTCTGCATATTCCACGTGATGCAGATCGTTACATGGGTGCAAGCTTGCGCTTCCGCATGTAATCCAACACGCGACGAAAACTTAAAACAAGGCTGGAATCCGCAATGGGTTCCAGCCTTTTTTGTTTTCAAATTTCAGGGGAGAGAGCGAGGACGGGCGGTGCGAGACCATAAGCATAGCACCCCGTCCTTTGCCCGATGCCCAGATGTAAAAGGAATTCGACAAAAAACCGACAATGGCAGACCAATGACGTTTACAGATGTAGTCGAAACGACTACGTCTGTAGTCGGAGGTTCCAAAATGTCATCAGACCGTATCAGCGACGCTGAATTAACAATCATGGAAATCCTATGGGAACGCGCGCCGTTGACGGCGACAGACGTTGCTGCGCGATTGCCCGATGATCGTGATTGGTCGTTACCAACCGTGAAAACCTTGCTGTCGCGCCTGCTGACCAAAGCCGCTGTTGAACATCGCGCCGACGGACGCCGGTTCCTGTACTCGCCGCTCATCGATCGCGAGGATTATGTTTCGCATGAATCCAAGCGGCTGGTCGACCGGCTTTTTGGGGGGCGGTTCATGCCGCTTGTTGCGCATCTTGCCGAGCAGGAACAGCTCAGCGACGCTGACATTTCCGAAATCGAGAGACTGTTGAGGGAGATGAAATCATGAACATAGACTTCATGGGCGCTTGGCTGTTTGATACCTTATTGACCACAACATTGCTGATGGCCGCCATTTTAATTGTACGGCGGCCTGTCGCCAAATATTTTGGTCCGACCATCGCATATGCGCTTTGGCTTATACCCGCTGCCCGTGTGTGCATGCCCACGATCGAAGGGCCATCCATTTCAACAGCTGACGGCGGCATTGCCATCCAAAACGCGGTAAGGGATGCTGTGCTCGCGGGGCTGTCGTCCCCAGATGCTATGGCGACTGCGGCGAACCCGGTACATGCGCTCCCCACGATTGATTTTGTCGCACTTGGTCTGATGATCTGGCTTGGTGGCGCGGTGCTGTTGTTCATGATCCAGATGATCCGCTACGCCGCAATGCGCGATGACCTTTTGGCCGAAGCCACAGACATCGCCGTTGTCGATGGCGTCAAAATCGTCGCATCCGATCAGGTAGCCGGACCATTGGCGTTTGGCCTTTTTCATCGCGTGATCGCGGTGCCGCAGGATTTTACCAAAGCCTATTCGCCTGCCGAACGCGACCTGGCGATTGCGCATGAAATGGCGCATCACAAATCGGGCGACCTGTTCGCCAATCTGGCCGCTTTCACCATCCTGTGTCTGCAATGGTTCAACCCCGTTGCGTGGATCAGCTGGAGCGCATTCCGCTTTGATCAGGAAGCGGCGTGCGATGCGCGTGTGCTTGCCGGCAAGGGTCCGGAAGAACGCGCGATATACGGTCAGGCGTTGGCGAAAACCGCATTTGACGGCGTGCCGACCTTTGCGACGGCACTGAATTCACCGAAAACAATAATTGAGCGATTGAGGAGAATAACGATGAAGGACACCAGCCATACCCGCCGTTCGCTTGGCAAGATTGGCATAATAACAGCCGCTGCAATCATATTGCCGCTGACCGCAACAATAGTCCCCGCGGTCGTTGCGCAGGACAAAGTGGCGGCTGAAGAAAGCAAGCCTGAAGTGGTCAAGCGCGAGGTCCGGGTAATTAAGGTGAAACGCGACGGTGAGACGATGGACATAGTCGGTCAGGACGCCTTGGGCGGCGAAGTGACCAAGGTCGAACGTGACGGGAAAACGTTCATCTTCCGCACCGATAAGAAATTGTCGCCGGAAGAAGTCGAAAAATTGATCGATGGGGCCGAACAATCGCGGGAAGAGGCTGAAGATGCTGTGGCGCAGGCGGACAGTGCCAAGGGCGCTGAAGGTGATACGCCCGCACCCGCCAAAACCCGCCGCGTGGAAACTATCCGCGTCATGGGCGACATGGATATAGCCTCCTACATCCCCGAAATCGATATTCGTGAAATGACCAAGGACTGTCGTGACGCCCAGCCAGTGACCACCGATGTCAGCGGGTTCGACGGCAAGCAAAAATCGCGCGTCCGGCTGGTTATGTGCGGCAAAGGGCAAGCCAAATTAGCACGGGCCGAAGCGATCAAAGGCTTGCGTGAGGCGCGTAACGAAATTGCAAAGGACAAGGAAATGCCCAAGGGCGTTCGCAAAGATGTTGTGAAACAACTTGATCTGCAAATTCGTAAGCTTGAAACGCAAAGCGACGCAGCGGAATAAACGCCAATCCATTCGCTGGGCTGCCACGCTCGGCTTATGACAGAACATTTGGGGCGGTTTTTGCGAACCGCCCCTTTTTCTTTGCGCCACATTGCGCCATAGCCATTTCATGAGCAACTGGCCCGATAGCATAGAAGCTGGCGAAACCGAGCAGCACGAACCCCTCGTGCGCCGCGTGCTTGCGCCCAATGCCTCACCTTACACCTATACAGGCACGCAAACCTGGTTGGTGGGCGCAGGATCCGATGTCGCGGTGATTGACCCGGGCCCAGTCGGTACCGGGATGAGCGTCGGCGATCCGGCTGATATCAATGGCGAGGGGCATGTTGACGCGATCTTGCGCGCTGTTGCCGGTAAGCGTGTTGCCGCCATCATGTGCACGCACACCCATCGCGATCATTCGCCAGCGGCAGCGCCGTTGAAGGCCGCGACAGGCGCGCCCATCATCGGTTGCGCGCCGCTGGTATTGCGCGACGACGGCCCGCGTTCCGATAGTGCTTTTGACCCTGATTATGCCCCCGACCGCATCCTTGCCGATGGGGAGCGTATTTCAGGCGACGGATGGACTTTGGAAGCCGTCACGACCCCCGGCCACACCAGCAACCATATATGTTACGGACTGGTTGAAAGCGGGGCGCTGTTTACCGGCGACCATGTCATGAAATGGTCCACCAGCGTCGTCAGCCCGCCCGATGGTGATATGAGTGACTATCTGGCGTCGCTGCAAAAATTATATGAACGCACGGATCGTATTTATTACCCCGCACATGGGCCAGCGGTCGAAAACCCAAGGCAGCTTGTGCGCGGCATGATTGGTCACCGGCGTCAGCGGGAACGCCAGATTCTGAAATTGCTTGAAGCAGGCGAGGGGCACATTCCCGACATGGTCGCTGCGATGTATAAGGGCCTCGATCCGCGTTTGACGGGCGCTGCCGGCCGGTCGGTATTGGCGCATCTCATCGATTTGCAAAATCAGGGCCGGGTCGCTGCCCAAGGCGAAGGTTGGCATTTAATCCCGCAAAAAAGACCGTAAAAGCCCCCGCCAGAACTTGTTTCGATGGGCCTTATGGACCACATAGGGCTTCACTCGAGACGCAGATGACAATGCTGCAACGCAAAGGTACGACAGAATGAACGCCCCTGTAGCCCGCGAAAATCTGCAAGGACTTGACCTGCTCGCTGAAATTCAGCGGCTGAAAAAAGAACGCAATGCCGTCATTCTCGCGCATTATTACCAAAAGCCGGAAATTCAGGACCTTGCCGATTTCGTCGGGGACTCGCTGGAACTCAGCAAGCGTGCGGCGGAAACCGACGCGGATGTCATCGCGTTTTGCGGCGTGAAGTTCATGGCCGAGACCGCGAAAATATTGAGCCCGCAAAAGACCGTTATTTTGCCCGATATGGCGGCGGGCTGCTCATTGGAAGATGCGTGCCCCCCCGGCAAATTCAAGGCGTTCCGGGAAGCACATCCCGACCATATCGCGCTGACTTACATCAATTGTTCGGCCGAAGTGAAAGCGCTGTCTGATATCATCGTCACCTCCTCAAGCGCCGAAACGATTTTGAGTCAGATTCCACCCGAACAAAAAATCATTTTTGGACCCGACCGGCATTTGGGCGGCTATTTGAGCCGTAAGTTCAACCGTGACATGCTGTTGTGGCCGGGCGTGTGCATTGTGCATGAGGCGTTTTCGGAAACTGAATTGCTGAAACTGAAAGCGCAGCATCGCGGCGTTCCTGTGGCAGCGCACCCCGAATGCCCGCCGCATATTATCGATCACGCCGATTATGTCGGCAGCACCAGCGGTATCTTGCAATATGCGCAGACGATAACCGGCGACACGCTCATCGTCGCAACCGAACCGCACATCATCCACCAGATGGAAAAGGCCGAGCCCACCAAGACCTTCATCGGTGCGCCGGGGGCTGACGGCAACTGCGCGTGCAATATCTGCCCTTATATGGCGCTCAACACGATGGAGAAGTTGTATCTCGCGCTGCGCGATCTTCAGCCGCAGATACATCTCGACGAAACCGTTCGTTTGGGAGCCAAGAAGAGCCTCGACCGAATGCTTGAAATGGCGAGCGGGACCGTCGGTAAAGGCGACCTCGGCAGGGCCTAGGCCAATCGGCAGAGAATTTGGACAACATTGGCTGGATGCCGGCGGACGCTAAAAAAGCGCCTTCATCTGACGTTCAGCGAAAAGCGTAAATATACCCTCGCATTCACCGTTATATCGATATAATACAGCCACGCGATGCTTTTCCGGCGCTCCTCTTCTGACATTCCTTCGGATATTGATGGCCGGCTTGCGGCCTTCGATGAAAGCTATGCGCAGCGCTTTCCCGATGATCCGCAGCCTTGGAATCCCGATGCTAAGCCAGCGTCGACACGGCGCCTGATCCTCGGCAAGACCCGCTGGTGGTGGTTTAGCCGAACCAGTGCGGCCTTGCTTGGCCTGTTCATATTGTTGATATTGTGGCTTGCGATCACGGCGCCATTGTCCAAATCGCTTCAGCCCATCGCACCGCCGCGCATTACGCTGCTGGCGTCGGATGGCACGCCAATCGCGCGGAACGGGGCTATCGTCGACAAACCGGTTGATGTCGGCACGCTGCCGCCGCACGTCGTGCAGGCGTTTTTATCTATCGAAGATCGCCGCTTTTATTCGCATTTCGGTATCGACCCCCGCGGCCTTGCGCGGGCGTTTTGGTCCAATGCTTTTGGCAGCGGAATGACTCAGGGCGGAAGCACGATTACGCAGCAACTTGCGAAATTCACTTTTCTGACGCCGGAGCGCAGCCTGACGCGCAAGGCGCGCGAAATGCTCATTGCCTTCTGGCTGGAGGGGCGTTTGACGAAGGACGAAATTCTTGAGCGCTATCTGTCGAACGTTTATTTCGGTGACAATGTCTACGGCCTGCGCGCAGCGTCCTTACATTATTTCTACCGGCAACCCGAGCGCCTGACGCTCAGCCAGTCGGTGATGCTTGCCGGCCTTGTACAGGCACCGTCGCGGCTTGCCCCGACAAAGAACCCCGAACGGGCGGCCAAGCGGGCACAATTGGTGCTGAATGCAATGGTCGCCAATAATGTCATTACGCGGGCCAAGGCCGACGCGACCCCGGTCGCGCGCCTTGACGTTCGCGTGCGCGAAACGCTGCCGACTGGCACCTATTTTGCGGACTGGGCCATTCCCCAGGCACGGCTGCTGACCGACAGCGGCTATGCTGACGTCAGGATTACCACGACATTGGACGCGCGATTGCAGAACATCGCCCGCAAGGTCGTGGCGCGATCCGCCGTTGGCAATGCCCAAATCGCGCTCGTTGCGATGCGCCCCAATGGCGAAGTCGTCGCGATGGTAGGTGGCCGAAGCTATAAGGACTCCGCGTTCAACCGCGCGACGCAGGCAAAGCGGCAGCCCGGGTCCACGTTCAAACTGTTTGTCTATCTGGCGGCGCTCCGGTCGGGGATGACACCGGAATCGTTGATTGCCGATACGCCGATTAATGAAGGCGCGTACCGCCCCAAAAATTCGGGGCAGAATTACCGCGGTGACATTACGCTTGAGCAGGCATTTGCCCAGTCCAGCAACGTGGCTGCGGTGCGCCTGTATCAAAAAGTTGGCGGCGAAGCGGTGGCACGCGCGGCAACGGATCTGGGCGTGCGCAGCCCATTGACGATGGACCAGAGCATGGCGCTGGGCAGTTCGGGCCTGACCCTGATTGAGCTGACGGCTGCCTATGCCGGCGTGGCGGGGAACCAATGGCCCGTTGAACCGCACGCCATCAAACGCGAAGAGCAAGGATGGATAGAGTGGCTGTTTTCCGGACCACGTTCATTCAGCAGCCGTACGCACGGGATGTTGCTCGATTTGCTGGGCGCGACGGTCAATAAGGGAACCGGACGCGCGGCGCGGCTGTCCATCCCGGCCTATGGCAAAACCGGAACGAGCCAAGACAATCGCGACGCATTATTCGTCGGATTTGCGGGTAACCTCGTGGTCGGTGTCTGGATTGGCAATGATGACAACAGCCCGTTGCGCGGCGTTAACGGCGGCGGTTTACCGGCGCGCATCTGGCGCGATTTCATGGCGCAGTCGATCCGCAATGCGGCGCCTGCGGCAAGGCCGAAGCTGCGTCAGCAGCCTGACCCTGAAGGCCCGATCGAGCCGTTGGACTTGCCAGAACTTAGCGAATTTCCAGTCGATGTTGGCAACGCGGAAGTCCGGATTGACCAAGGCCAAGGTGTAACGGTGAATGCCGAGGTCGGTGGCATGCCGGTGGAGGTCAAGCTTGACCGCGGCGGTGTGAATATCCAGCCTGCGCCGCCCGAAACGCGACCAGCGCAAGGCTCGCGATGATGGTCGTTCGGTCCTTATATCCAAGCATTAAAAAACTCGCGCTCGCGCTGGCATGTGTTCTCGGCGCGGTGGTTGCGACCCCGGTCTATGCAGATGCGAGTGATATTAGCGCTGCTGCACGCAGTGTCGTGCGCATTATCGTTTTTAGCTCAGCAGATGGCCAGCAGACCATTGTCAGCATTGGTTCTGGCGTGGTTGTTGACCGCAACAAGGTCATTACTAACGCTCATGTCGTGGAACAGGCGCGCTTTGACGACAGCGTCGAAATTGTCGTTGTGCCCTCTGACGGGACACAAAGCTATCGCGCCACGGTGTCCGCCGTGGTCGCGCGCAAGGACCTTGCGCTTCTGCAGATTTCTAAGGGCGCGTTGGTCCCCGCCAGCATATTTGCGGGCGCGGTATCCGATGGCGCGGATGTCTTCGCAATTGGCTATCCGGCCAGCGTGGATGTCGCGCTTGAACAAAGCGAGGCGGACGTGCTGCGCCCTCAACCGCCCGTTAAAACGCGGGGCACGATTTCATCGGGCCGGACATCGAAGTCCGTTGAATCGCTTTTACACACCGCGCCCATTGCACCGGGCAATAGCGGCGGGCCGATTGTCGATGCATGTGGCCGCGTTGTTGGCATCAACAGCTTTGGATCAGTAGCGAACGATGGCGGTGCCGAGTTCTACTTCGCCATTTCAACCCGCGAGCTTGCGGCATTTCTCGACAATCAAGGCGTCACATTCCGGACGGTTCGTGGCGATTGCCGCTCGGTCGCGGAATTGACCCGCGCTGAGGCAGAACTGGAAGCGGCGACCCGCGCCAAGGTCGAGAAAGAAGCACGCGTCGCCGCCGAATTGCAACGCAGCCGTGAAGGCAAAGTGCGCAGTGACGCCGAACACGCAGTCATATCTGCCCGCGAAAACCATATTGCGCTTGCGGTTTTGCTGCTGGTCTTAAGTGCCGTCGCCGGTGGCGCAGCGTGGCAATTTTCGGAGCGTGGGCAGAATGATCGTTTCAAGGCGGCTGCCGCGGCGGGCGCGATATTATTGGTTTCGGCGGTCGGTATTTTTGCAGCGCGCCCTTCTTTCAACGAAGTCGATGACAGGGTGCGTGCGGCCCTGACTGCGGATGCGCCGCAGGACGAAGCGGTCAAAGCGGCCGTGACGGAAGCGGCCAAAATATGCGTGCTGCAGCCCGAACGCAGCCGTATCACCATGTCCGATACCGCCGATGTTGATTTCACGTGGCGGCCGGACGGATGCGTCAATGGGCGGACGCAATATGTCGAAAGCGGCGGGCGATGGGTCCGAAGCTTTGTGCCGAACAATGATGCACAGATTTCGGTGACGAGTTATGCCCCCGATACCAATATCTATCGTATTGAGCGTTTTCTGCCGGGTACAGATGCCATGCGCTCCGCCCGCGAAGCGCGTCAGCGTTATGACGTGAAGACATGTACAACGGACGCCAGTCAGCTGACCAATATCGACAATATGAATAAGGCGATTGCCGCACAATTGCCGCCCGCCCCGAACGAGATATTGCTGTTCACCTGCACTGACCGTTGAATCGTGGATTGTGCACCGCGACATTCTGATTATGGTGGCCGCATGACCCGTTTGCTGCCGTTTTTGCTTTTGTTGCTGTCGGCTACACTTGCCGGTTGTTCGCAGGGCGTCGACAATGAACGGGTCCGCGTCGATGTGATTGAGGATCGTCCCAAGCCCTTTAACGTGTCCGCCTCACCATTACCGCTCGCCTCTGCCTATCTGCGCAGTGCAACGGCACAGGGGTTGGTCACCTTTGACGAAAAAGGCCGCGTTGCGCCGGGGTTGGCGAGCCGCTGGATCGTTAATGACGACGGTATGAGTTATATCTTCCGCCTGAACAAAGCGCGGTGGAACGATGGGCGCGAATTGGATTCGCAAGAGGTTGCGCAGCTTTTGACCCGGCGCATAAGCGAACTCAAAAAGGGCCGTTGGGGCGATGAGCTTGCGGTCATCGACCGCGTCGTCGCAATGACAGGCAAGGTCGTTGAAATCCGGCTGAAGGCCCCGATGCCTTATTTGCTTGAGCTGCTTGCTTTGCCTGAATTCGGATTGTTACGTCGCGGTGCCGGGTCCGGCCCGATGCAGGCCAAGAAATTGGGTCAGGCCATGCAGTTGCGGCGCAATGAAATGGATGCAGAGGGGACGGCGGTTCTTGGCACCGCAACGGTTACGCTGCGCCGGGGCGAAGCCTCGTTGGTGCTCGCGCGTTATGTGCTTGGGCAGACCGATTTGATTGAGGGCGGCCGGTTTGAAACCTTCCCGTTGCTCGAAGCGGCAAAGATCAATGCCAATGAAATCCAGTTTGATGCGGTCCCGGGTTTGTTTGGATTAATGGTGGTGCAGGCTGGGCCCTTTTTAGCGGACAAGGACAACCGGACGGCAATCGCGATGGCCATTGACCGGCCAAAGCTGCTCACTGCTTTCGACATCGTCGCATGGCGCGAAACGGTCACGCTCGTGCCCGAAAGCTTACCGAACCGCGCGGACATCGCCCGCCCCGATTGGGCGGCGCCATCCATGGACCAAAGACGGTCTATGGCCGCTGCAAGCATTGCAAACTGGAAGCGTGCGAACGGGGCTATCCGGCCTTTGCGTGTTGCGCTGCCGCGTGGGTATGGCAGCCGCATATTTTTTGCCCGCCTGCGCGCTGATCTGGCGGCCGTGGGTATCGATATTGAGCGGGTGACCGCCGACCGGCCGCATGACCTGCGTTTGATTGACCTGACGGCGCAGCAATCCAGCCCTGCATGGTATCTGGACCAATTGTCCTGCAAATTTGCCGCGATATGCAGCGCGCGGGCGGACGCAATCGTCGCAGAGGCGCGCATGACACAGGACATGGCGATGCGCGCGCAATTATTGGGGCAGGCGGAAGCCGAAATGCAATCCACGGTTGGCTTTATTCCGATTGCCAATCCGCTGCGCTGGTCGGTCGTGCGGCCGGGGCTTTTGGGGCACTTTGCCAACGGACGGGGCTGGCACCTGTTGCAATATCTCGGGCTGGACCCAACATAGGTCCAAAGGAGTTATGCCAGTGCCGATTTCGCAGGACCAGTTCGCACAAATTGCCAAGGATCTGCCCGGAATGGGCAACGACCCACAGGCCGTTCGCATGCGCGTCGAAGCACTCGAAAAGGTGCTTGAACGGGCGTTTCATATTCCCGGCACAAAAATTCCGGTGGGTTTAGACACCGTCATCGGCTTGGTGCCGGTGCTTGGCGATCTCGTGACCGCAGCCATGGGCGCCTATATAGTCTGGGAAGGCCGCAATCTGGGCATGTCAAAATGGCAGCTGCTGCGCATGAGTGCGAATATCGGCATTGATACCGCAATTGGCGCGGTGCCATTTTTGGGCGATGCCTTTGACTTGGTGTGGCGTTCAAATACGAAGAACCTGAAGATCATCCGCAAACATCTCGACAAACATCATCCGTCCACGCGGATTATCGAACGTTAACGCCCACGCCAGATTTTGACTTGCGCTGTGCGTGATGCAGCCCGGCTAAAGCTGGGGCATCTTCGCGGTTTGAATGCGCGGTCTAGGCAAATGCGTATTTCTTGAAGCCAGCCTTTCGGGCTGACCTTTACCGTCACCGAGTCCGCAGGCATCCCATCGTTCAATTCGGCAAATCTCTCGGCAATCGTTGCTGCGGTCAATGGCGTTCCACGTTCCGGCTCGCGCGAAAGCCGCGCCATGTCGGGAAACTCAAGCGCATGGAACAGCAGACGGGCTGCACCGAAATAGGCCTCCGGCGTTTTGGCGATGCAGCTGCCATGCTTGGCCCATTGGTGCTGCAGCAATTGCGGGGAAGGGCTCAGGCAGATGTTGTTGCTAATGGTCTGCCGTGGCAGCACGCCCACCGGCCGGCAATATTGCGGATAATTTGGGCCCTTTGCTTCGGGCCAAAGGCCATGAAGGATGAAGCCGAAGTCGCCAATTGTGCCTGAACATTGGAACCGCATCGCCGGGTCGCGTTCCCGTCCACGGCAAAATTCGGGGCTCCAGCTTAATGCCAGAATATAGCCCGCAATCGCGGTGCGCCGGACCTGATTAGGTGACGGAAGCTCCAATGCTGGGCGCGGCAGATAATGTGTGGGCTGGCACTGCCATGCTTGCGCCAGCGCCGGTGCTGGCGACAGGCACGCGGCCGCGCCTAAAAGGACGAGGCCGCTAAGCCTGCGCAAAATCCAGGCCGATATCCGCAGCGGGTGCGCTTTGCGTCAAGCGTCCAACCGAGATGTAGGTAACGCCGGTTTCTGCCTTCGCGCGAATGCTATCAAGCGTGACACCGCCCGACGCCTCTGTCGGCACACGGCCAGCAATTAACGCAACTGCGGTGCGCAGCGTATCTGCGTCCATATTGTCGAGCAGCAAATGGCTCGCGCCCGCCGCAAGCCCGGGTTCGATCTGCGCGATGCTATCGACCTCTAATATGATGCGTTCGACGCCTGCTTCGCGTGCGCGGCGTACCGCCTCTGCAACGCCGCCTGCGACCGCCACATGATTGTCCTTGATCATCGCGGCGTCCCACAAGCCCATGCGGTGGTTCGTTGCCCCGCCCATGCGCGTGGCGTATTTTTCGAGCACGCGAAGCCCGGGAATGGTTTTACGCGTGTCCAACAGGGTGCAGCCGGTGCCCGAAATCGCGTCGACATATTGTCGTGTTAGCGTCGCGATGCCCGAAAGATGTTGGACCGTGTTTAGTGCCGACCGCTCCGCCGTCAGCATCGCGCGGGCATTGCCCCGAAGGCGCATAAGGTCCGTTCCAGCGGCAACCTGCTGTCCTTCTTCGACAAGCAGGTCGATTTCCATCGCGGGATCGAGCGATGTGAAGAACGCAACGGCAATCGGCAGACCGGCCACGACGATGGCGTCACGGCTGTCCATCGTGCCTTCAAACCGGACATCTGCCGGGATAACGCTTTGTGATGTAACGTCGGTGCCGGTTGGCCCCAGATCTTCGGCAAGCGTCGCGCGGACAAAGGCGTCGAGATCAAAATGGGGAAGGGTAAAGGCCATGTCAGTGCAGTCCGGCGATTCTTATCGGATGGGGTTGCCCCCACCCATAAGTGCGTTCGAACCGGGCAGCAATGCCGTAATCAGTAGCCCATCAGGCTCATGACTTCCTTGCGGCTCGATTGGTCGTCAAGGAAACATCCGATAAGTTTTGACGTGACCATGCCGACGCCATGCACCTTCACACCGCGACCCGTCATGCAACCATGCTGCGCCTCAATGACAACCGCGACGCCCTCTGGCTTCAGATGTTCCCAAATGCAGTTTGCGACCTCAGCGGTCAGGCGTTCTTGAACCTGCAGCCGTTGAGCAAAGCCATGCAGCACGCGCGCCAGCTTTGAAATGCCGACAACGCGATCCGTTGGCATATAGGCAATCGATGCCTTGCCAATGATCGGCGCCATATGGTGCTCACAATGGGACTGGAACGGGATATCCTTCAGCAGAACCAGCTCGTGATATCCGCCGACTTCCTGAAATGTCCGCGACAGATGCGCCGCTGGGTCTTCCGCATAGCCACCGCAATATTCGCGCCAAGCCCGTCCAACGCGCGCTGGTGTGTCCAGCAAGCCTTCACGGGCTGGGTCATCACCGGACCAACGGATTAAGGTGCGAATGGCGTCCTGAACGTCGTCAGGAACGACGATTTTGCCGTTCTCACCAATTTCGTCTTCATAATGTATATGTGCGATGGGAAACACCTTTTCGGGCTGGTTCATCTTGGGTCTCCAGCGGTCTTAATTGCCCGCCATTTGTATTCCCAAAAATAGGCCCGCCCGCCTCTAAAAACTATACGGCGAATAACCCATAGGCATTTCACCATGATGCGATATCATATTGATGCACGGCTAGTGCTTCAAGCACAGCCGCGCCGATAGCTTTAGCCGATGGCTTGGCCAGTCTTCGCCCAGTCCGCCAAAAAGCCTTCAATGCCCTTGTCTGTCAGGATATGCTTGAACAGGCCCTTGATGACTGCAGGTGGTGCAGTCATCACGTCAGCGCCGATTTTGGCCGCTTCAAGCACATGCACACCATGGCGCACGCTGGCGACGAGGATTTCAGTGTCGAATGCGTAATTGTCGTAAATCAGGCGAATGTCGCTGATCAGCTGCATGCCGTCAAAGCCATTGTCATCATGACGACCAACGAAGGGCGATACAAATGTTGCACCAGCTTTGGCAGCAAGCAGCGCTTGGTTGGCAGAGAAGCACAAGGTCACATTGACCATGGTCCCTTCTGACGTCAGCGCTTTGCAGGTTTTCAGACCATCAATCGTCAATGGCACCTTGATGCAGACGTTGCTTGCGATCTTGCGGAGGATTTCCGCCTCTTTCATCATCGTTGCATGATCCAGCGCAACGACTTCGGCGGATACAGGTCCATCGGTCAGCGCACAAATTTCGCGGGTGACTTCAATGAAATCGCGGCCCGATCTGGCAATCAATGTTGGGTTGGTGGTGACGCCATCAAGCAAGCCAGTCGCTGCCAGATCTTTGATATCGGCAATGTCAGCGGTGTCGGCAAAAAATTTCATGGCACGTTATTCCTGATAGTAGATTCGGATGATTTCCTATTGGCAAAGTTAACGTGGAAATGACAGGCAATATTCCGTGCGGAATTGCCGCAATATATCACGCTAAAAGAACATGCTTTTGAACTGGTAGGGATAGGTGGGTGACGTCCCCCATTTGTCTGCCTATATCGACGGGATGAATCCGCCCACCAACCGTGTCCGTGTTGTCCTGTTGACGCAAGCGATTGGTCCGCTCGACTATCGGTTACCTGCGGGCATGGAGGCAGGCCCCGGGTGCGTGGTGATGGTCCCGCTGGGGCCGCGTAAATTGCCCGGTGTTATTTGGGATGACGATGTTTTTGGCGATGAAGCTGTCGATGCCAGCAAACTTCGGCCGGTGTTGGAACTGCTCGACTGTCCGCCACTTGGGCACGGGCTGCGCCGCCTCGTCAACTGGGTCGCCGATTATTATCTGACCAGCCATGCCGCGGTGTTACGTATGGTATTGGCGTCGTCTGCGGCGTTTACGGTGTCTGGTACGATCATTGAATATCGCCGCACCGGCTTTGAACCCGCCAGGCTCACCCCGCAACGCGCCGCGGCGCTTGACGCGTTGGAGGGGGCGCAAGGCCTTGTTCGTGAGCTTGCCGCAGAAGCGGGGGTCAGCGATGCTGTCATCCGCGGGCTGATAAAGGCAGGGGCCTTTGAACCTGTCACGATCAGCGTGGATTCTCCGCTGCCTGAACCGCTCGCAGATTTCGACGCGCCAAAATTGAATGACGCGCAAATGGTGGCGGCAGGCGCAATGGTCACCGCCGTCCGTTCGGGCGGGTTTGATACCTTTGTCCTCGACGGCGTGACAGGGTCTGGCAAAACCGAAACCTATTTTGAAGCGGTTGCCGAGGCTATTCGTTTGGGCAAACAAGTTCTCGTGCTGCTCCCCGAAATCGCACTGACGGCACCGTTTCTGGCCCGCTTTGAAGCGCGTTTCGGGGTGGAGCCTGCCGTGTGGCATAGCAATTTGCGGTCAACGCAGCGCCGTCGAGTTTGGCGCGCGGTGGCTGACGGCAGTGCAAAGGTCCTTGTCGGTGCACGGTCGGCTTTGTTTCTGCCCTTTGCCAATTTGCGGCTGATCATCGTCGACGAAGCGCATGAGAGCAGTTTCAAGCAAGAAGATGGCGTGCGGTACCACGCCCGCGATGTTGCCGTGATGCGTGGCCGTTTTGAAGGCTTTCCCGTGGTGCTGGCGTCGGCCACACCCGCTTTGGAATCGCGCCATATGGTCACGATCGGCCGCTATAAGGGGTTGGAAATCCCGTCCCGTTTCGGCGCGGCCAAAATGCCGGAGATTAAGGCGATTGACCTCACCTTGGACGCGCCGGAGCGTCAACATTGGATTGCGCCAACATTGCTCAAGGCGTTGGAAGAGCGCGTGGAGCGCGGCGAGCAAAGCTTGCTGTTCCTCAACCGGCGCGGATTTGCGCCGCTCACCTTGTGCAGGACATGCGGCCACCGCTTCCAATGCCCCAATTGCACAAGCTGGATGGTCGAACACCGGCTAGTTCGCCGGCTTGCGTGCCACCATTGCGGCCATGTCATGCCGCCGCCCGAGGAATGCCCTGAATGCGGCGAGAGCGATACGCTTGTGGCCTGTGGCCCCGGCGTTGAACGCATTTGTGATGAGGTAAATCGCCTGTTGCCCGATGCGCGCACCATCGTTGCGACATCGGACACATTATGGTCACCGGAAAAAGCCGCCGAGTTCGTCTCGCGGGTTGAAAATAAGGCGGTCGATATCATCATCGGCACGCAGTTGGTGACCAAGGGATATCACTTTCCTGAACTGACCTTGGTGGGCGTGATTGATGCCGATCTTGGACTTGAAGGCGGCGACTTGCGTGCGGCTGAACGGACATTCCAGCAAATTGCGCAAGCGGCGGGCCGGGCAGGGCGTGGTGAAAAACCGGGTGAGGTTTTCATTCAGACGCGTAATCCCAATCACCCCGTGATCGCCGCGTTGGTCGCAGGGGACCGCGACGCATTTTACGATGCGGAAACCGAGCAACGCAAATCCGCAGGCGCGCCGCCGTTCGGGCGCTTTGCGGCGATCATCATTTCATCAGAAGACGAACGGGAGGCTATTGAAGCCGCGCGCGCAATCGGTGGCGCCGCGCCGCAGGTTGACGGCATGTATGTCTATGGCCCTGCGCCAGCGCCGCTCGCTATGCTGCGTGGCCGTTACCGCCAGCGGCTGTTGGTCCATGCACAACGTTCGGTCGAGGTACAGACCATCATTCGCGAATGGCTGGGCAGCCTGCATTTTCCCCGGAGCGTTCGGGTCGGGGTCGACGTCGATCCCTATAGTTTCTTTTAAATTTTGATGGCTGGATAATCCCGGGTCGAAAATCCTGATTTACCTGCGCCGCCTTATGATGCATCGTCCAAAAAAATTTTGGGGGAGAGACCAACATGCAGAAATTCTTATGCGCCATTTTATTGAGCACGGCGTCGGCCACAGGCGCTTTTGCACAAGACGCCAAGCCAGCATCGGACGCGACCATTGCCGCACAGCGCAGCATGGCGGCGCAGCTTCCGATCGAAGATGGCCGTGACCTCGAATTTGCAGATCGCGGGTTTCTTGGAAGTCTGGCGGACCCCATCATCACCAACAAAGATGGCAAGCCTGTCTGGAATCTGGGCGCATATGACTGGATGGACAATTCGGCATCGCCGGACACAGTAAACCCCAGCCTGTGGCGGCACATGGGGCTTTTGCGCAAGCATGGCCTATATGCGGTGACCGACAATATGTGGCAAGTGCGGGGGTTTGATGTGTCCAACATGACCATCATCAAAGGGCAAACGGGTTGGATTATCATCGATCCATTGACCAGCCGTGATACGGCGGCGGCAGCGATGAAGCTTGTGAATGAAAAGCTGGGTACACGCCCTGTATCTGCAGTCATTTATAGCCATAGCCATGGCGACCATTTTGGCGGGGTGCGCGGCATCGTCAATGAAGCCGATGTTAAAGCCGGCAAAGTCGCCATTATCGCGCCCGAACATTTTCTGGCTGAAACCGCGTCTGAAAATGTGATGGCCGGTTCGGCGATGGGACGGCGGGCGACATTCCAATTTGGCACCAACTTGGCACCGGGGCCGCAGGGTCAAATGGGCAGCGGCATCGGTAAAGGCATTGGCGGCGGCGACATCACGCTCATTTCGCCAACCATCGACATTCGCAAAACCGGCGAAGTGCGCGAAATTGACGGGGTAAGCCTCGAATTTCAAATGGTGCCAGAGACAGAAGCGCCAGCGGAAATGAACGTTTACATCCCCGCAGCGCGCACATTTTTGGCCGCCGAAATAGCGACCTGCAGCCTGCACAATATTCTGACGCCGCGCGGTGCCAAGGTACGCGATACATTAAGCTGGTCCAGCTTCCTCAACGAAGCTGTCAATCTGTACGGCGACCGTAGCGATATAATGATTTCAAGCCATTGCTGGCCGCGCTTTGGACAATCCGAAGTCAAAGGATCGTTGTCGGGGCAGCGCGACAATTACCGCTATCTGCACGACCAGACAGTCCGCATGATGAACAAGGGCATGACGCAGGCCGAAATTGCCGAGGCGTTGAAAGCGCCGCCAGCGATTGGCGACCAATGGTTCAACAAAGGCTATTACGGCACCTACAGCCACAATTCGAAGGCCGTATATCAATATTATCTGGGTTGGTATGACGCCGTCCCTGCCAACCTTAACCCCCACCCGCCTGAAGTTCGCGCGGCGAAAATGGTCGCGGCCATGGGCGGGGCAAAGAAGCTGCTCGCGGCGGCCAAAAAGGCCATGAAGGCAGGGGACTATCGCTGGTCCTCGGACCTGTTGAACCAATTGGTCTTTGCCGATCCCAAAAATGTTGAGGGCCGAGCTTTGCTCGCCGACAGCTACGAACAGCAAGGTTTTCAGGCTGAATCCGCGATTTGGCGTAACATGTTTCTGACCGGTGCGGCCGAGCTAAGGCATGGCATAAAGGCGGGGATAAGTTCGCAAAGCATCGACATGATTTCAGCGATACCGACCGGCCTGTTGCTTGATTCTGTCGCGACCCGATTGGATCCGACGATCATCGGCAATACGTCGCTGAACCTGAACTTTGTGATTTCGGACCGGAAAGAGACAGCGAAAATAACAGTCAGCAATGCGGTGATGATCAGCGAAATGGGAACAGGCCATGCTGCACCAGCCGTAACCGTTACCGGACCGCGTCAGTTGTTCCTTGCTTTGTTGTTCCTGAAAATGCCGGCAGCGCAATTGCAAATGGCTGGGCTGAAGATCGAAGGCGACCGGTCGGTCGTTGACAAGCTTCAGGCGGCGCTTGACCCGATGCCGGGCGCATTCAACATCGTCGAACCTTAAGGGATTACATTTCCCCGCGTTCGCGGCGGATTGCATACCATTTTTTGACGTTGGCGTTGTGCTGTTGCAGCGTGTCGGCAAACACATGGCCGCCCTTGCCATCGGCGACGAAGAACAAGGCGCTCGTCGCTTGCGGGTTCAGCACGGCGGCAATCGCCGCGCGTGACGGATTGGCAATCGGACCCTTTGGCAGGCCCCTCATCGCATACGTATTATAGTCGTTGACGTCGGCTATTTCGGATTTGCGGATGCGGCGGCCAAGCGGTTTACCCTTGGTAATCGGGTAAATGATAGTCGGGTCAGCCTGAAGCATCATGCCCTTGCGCAGGCGGTTGGAATATACCCCGGCCACAATCCGCAGTTCGGATTTCAGCGCGGTTTCCTTTTCGACAATCGACGCCAGCGTCAACGCCTCAAGCGGCGTTTTAACGACCGTGTTGGGGCTACGCTTTGGCCAAAGCTCGTCCATTGTTTTTGTCATCGCGTCTTGCATGCGTTTGAGCACGGCAGCGCGTGGCTCGCCTATGCCAAAGGCATAGCTGTCGGGCAGCACGGAGCCTTCGGCCGGCATTGCGATAGTGCCGCTGAGACGGTCATTCGCCATCAAGCGTTCGTATACCATGATCGATGGCATCCCCTCAGGGATCGTGACCATCCGCTGGACGGTTTTGCCGCCGGTCAGGATGGATAATATCTCGGCATTCGACGCCTGCGGTTGGATGATGAATTCGCCAGCCTTAATCGTGCTGGTGCCGCCAAAAATTCGCGCGCGGTTCACGAACGCATCGGCGGACTTGATAACACCGTCTTTTTCAAGCTGCTGTGCGGCCAGGGTAATGCTTGAACCGGGCTTGATAACGACAGTCACTTCGCGCTCCAGCGGGCCCGGTGCGGTCCAGCCGTAGATGAAGTTGCCCGCAATGATAGCAAGCAGCAGCGCCGCCGCTAATATCGCCCATCTGGCGAGGCGGCGCATATCGTCAGATAGCCTTCATGATCAAGCTGGCATTGGTACCGCCAAAGCCAAAGCTGTTGTTCAACACAGCTTTCACTTCGCGCTTTTTGGCCACATGCGGTACCAAGTCGACGCCTTCAGTGCCTTCATCGGGATTGTCCAGATTGAGCGTTGGTGGAACGATTTGATCGCGGAGCGCGAGGATGCAGAAAATGCTTTCGACCGCGCCAGCGCCGCCCAAAAGATGGCCGATGGCGGACTTGGTCGAGCTCATGGAGACGTTCGCAATCGCATCACCAAATAGACGCTTCACAGCACCCAGTTCGATGGTGTCGGCCATCGTCGATGTGCCATGGGCGTTGATATAATCAATATCGCTTGGCGTCATGCCCGCCTTTTTCAACGCCATCTGCATCGAACGATAGGCGCCGTCGCCATCGGGGTGCGGCGCGGTGACGTGATAGGCATCACCCGAAAGGCCATAGCCCACGACTTCGGCATAGATTTTAGCGCCGCGCGCCTTTGCGTGCTCATATTCTTCCAGAACGATAACGCCTGCGCCTTCACCCATAACAAAACCGTCGCGGTCCTTGTCATAAGGGCGGCTTGCGGCTTCGGGACGGTCGTTAAAGCTCATGTTCAATGCACGCGCTTGCGCAAAGCCCGCAATACCCAGTGGGTTGATCGTGCCCTCCGCGCCGCCAGCCAACATGATGTCCGCATCATCATCGCGGATCATACGCGCGGCATCACCAATGGAATGCGCGCCGGTGGAACAGGCGGTCACCACGGCGTGATTGGGGCCTTTTAGGCCATATTTAATGCTGACCTGACCAGAGATCAGGTTGATGAGCCGGCCATGCACAAAATGCGGGCTGACGCGGCCGGGGCCTTTTTCAGCGAGCAACAATGCTTCGCTTTCAATGCCGGGCAGACCGCCAATGCCGGATCCGATGGAGCAGCCAGCGCGCACCTTTTGTTCTTCGGTCAATTCGGTGAGGCCGGCATCTTCCAATGCCTGACCTGCGGCATCGATGCCGTAAATGATAAAGGGATCAACCTGCCGCTGAACCTTGTGGTCAACGCGCTTGTCGGGGTCAAAGCCCCATGCGTGGTCCTTTGGCTTAACCTCGCAGGCAATATGACATTTATGGTCGCTGGCGTCAAAACGCGTAATCATGCCTGCGCCGGATTTTCCAGCAATCAGGTTGGACCATGTCGTTTCGACATCAGCCCCCAAAGGTGTGACCAGACCCAGTCCAGTGACCACGACACGACGCATTGCGTTATCTCCAAAATGCTAATCTTCGCAGCCCAATACCGCAAACAAGTGCCAAAATGCAAACGGCTTTCCGACGGTAGCGCTGTTGACGCCGGTCGGAAAGCCGCTGGAATTTATAACTGCCCGCGCGACACAGCGCGCGAGACGGTTCAGCCGTTGCTGTTGATGAAGTCGATCGCGTCCTTGACGGTAGCGATCTTTTCAGCCGCATCGTCAGGAATTTCAACGTTGAATTCTTCTTCGAACGCCATGACGAGCTCAACGATGTCGAGGCTGTCTGCGCCAAGATCGTCGATGAAGCTTGCAGCTTCCGTGACCTTGTCAGCTTCAACGCCGAGATGCTCAACTACAATTTTTTTGACCCGTTCTGCGGTATCGCTCATTTTTGTGCCCCTTATATTGTTGGGAGGATGAATTTCAGTAATCGCCCTAATGTCCAGATTGCCCGCTGGCAAGTGGCAAGCGACGGTTATGCTTCAAAGCATCGCCATGCCGCCATTTACATGGATTGTCTGGCCAGTGACATAGCCAGCCTCTCTCGACGCGAGATAGGCCACCGCAGCGCCAATATCCGCGCCTTCGCCCATGCGACCCATCGGGATACGCGCATTTAGCGCTTCCTTTTGCGCATCGGGTAAAGTTTCGGTCATCGCGGTCGCAATGAAGCCCGGCGCGACGCAGTTTGCGGTGACATTGCGGCTCGCCAGTTCCTGCGCAATCGCCTTGGTCATGGCGGTGAGGCCGCCTTTTGATGCGGCATAATTGGCCTGTCCCGGGTTTCCCGTGGTGCCCACAACGCTGGTTATCGTAATGATACGGCCAAAGCGCGCTTTCATCATCGGTTTGGTCGCCGCGCGCATGAGGCGGAATGTCGCTTCGAGGTTGATGCGGATGACGTCATCCCATTCCTCATCCTTCATGCGCATGGTCAAATTGTCGCGTGTCACGCCCGCATTGTTGACCAATATGTCGATCTTGCCCAATTTTTCGAGCGCAGCCGGGACAAGCGCTTCGACGCTATCCTTGTCGCCAAGGTTGCATGGCACCGCGACATGATCGCCGCCCAGTGATGCGCGAAAGGCTTCAAGTTTTTCGACGTTGGAGCCTGAAACAGCCAGCTGTGCGCCTTGCGCCACAAGCGCGTGGCAGATTGCGCTGCCAATACCGCCCGATGCCCCGGTGACGAGTGCTGTCATGCCAGTAAGATCAAACATATTATTCTCCCTTAAACTCGGGTGCGCGTTTTTCGAGAAACGCGGTGATGGCTTCGTCATTATCCGCGGTGGCATGCGCAAGGCTTTGCATCGCGGCAGACATTTCGAGGATGTTTTTCAGGTCCGCCGTCTGCCCTTCGCGCAACAGCCGCTTGGTCATGCGGACGGCATGTGGCGGGTTGGCGGCGATCTTGTCCGCCACCTTGCGCGCAGCATTCATCAGATCGGCATCGTCCACGACTTCGGACACAAGGCCGATGCGCAGCGCCTCTGCCGCGTCGATGGTTTCGCCTGTCAACGCAAGCTCGGTCGCTTTGGAAAAGCCGACGATGCGGGGCAAAAGCCATGCGCCGCCATCACCCGGCGTAATGCCAAGGCGCACAAAGCTTTCCGCGAATTTGGCTGACGCAGCCGCAATACGAATGTCGCACATCGTGGTCAGGTCAAGCCCTGCGCCGATGGCGGGGCCGTTGACGGCCGCAACAACGGGCACCTCAAGCGCCTGAAACATCAGCGGCAACCGCTGAATACCATATTTATAGTTCCGCCGCGTTTCAGCTGGCAATCCGGCGCGCAGGCCGCCGCTGTCGGGGCGCATCTGTTTCAGATCGCCGCCCGATGAGAATACCGTTCCGGCCCCCGTTAGGATGACGCAGCGCACCGACATATCTTGGTCCGCCGCCATGAAGGCATCGCAAATCTGTTCGACGACGCCGACGTCCGATATCGGGTTGCGCTTTTCCGGCATGTTCATCGTGATGGTCAATATGCCGCCATCGCGCGACTGGAGAATTTGGTCCGTCATTATATGGCTTTCAACAAAGCTTCGATGTCATCCATGCTGATGACGCTCGAGGTGGTGATGTCTTCATGCGTGCTGCGCTTCACCATAGGAGATAGCACTTTGCCGCCGAATTCAACGAAATGGGTAACGCCAGTTTCCGCCATCGCGATTGCGGACTCACGCCAGCGCACGCGGCCGGTTACCTGCTGCACCAATTGCGCGGCGATGATGTCGGGTTCGGATACCGGCGCTGCCGTCACGTTCGCAAAAAGCGGGACCAGCGGCGCATGAATGGTCGTCGTGCCAAGCGCGCTTTGCATTTCATCGGCTGCAGGTTGCATCAATGGACAGTGAAAGGGTGCAGATACCGGCAACAATATACCGCGCTTGATCCCATGGTCCTTGGCCAGCTCAATGGCGCGATCAATTGCGCCTTTATGCCCTGAAATGACGACCTGCGACGGATCATTGTCATTTGCCACGGTGCAGGTTTCGTCCTGCGCCGCAGCCGCAGCCAACGCTTCGGCTTTCTCGATATCTGCCCCAAGCAACGCAGCCATCGCGCCAATACCAACGGGAACAGCGGCCTGCATGGCGCGACCACGAAGCTTCAACAATGCCGCCGTCACAGACAATGGCAGCGCGCCAGCGGCACATAGCGCGCTATATTCGCCCAAAGAATGGCCCGCGACGAAATTGCATTTCTCCGAAAGGCGGACGCCGCCTTCGGTTTCGAGCACGCGCAAGGTCGCAATGGCATTTGCCATAATCGCAGGCTGGGCATTTTCGGTCAGCGTAAGCTCGCTTTCGGGGCCATCACACATCAACCGGAACAGATGTTGGCCAAGCGCTTCGTCGACTTCCTGAAACACCGCGCGGGCGGTGGGGCTGGCGTCGGCGAGCGCTTTGCCCATGCCAACCGCCTGGCTGCCTTGTCCTGGAAATATAAATGCGCGCATATTCGCTCCCGTTAGTCCGTGTTTGTGCCAAATCGCCTATGGTGCGGCGCTGGATGTTGCAAGCCCGAACGGCACGATGCGGTTATCGGCGTCATGGCCGATGTCCGCGCGGCCCAGATAGGCGATGCCCGTCTTGGCACACCAGCGCCGGGCGATTTCTTCTGCGCCTTCGCCAAATGGCCGTTCATTTTCGGGCACATCGCTGACACGGCCAAGCCGCAAGCCGGCGAGGCCAGCCGATTGCAAATGGGTGCCGACATTGAAAAAGGCCCGGTCAAATCCGTACAGATATTCGCTGACTTCCTCGACCATTAACACATGGCCATTCAGATCGGGCATCAACGGCGTTCCAGCCATCATGGCCAGCGTCATCAGGTTGAACGCAGCATGTTTTTCCCCGGCCTGCACATGCGGCTCAAGCGCGTGCGGCGATTGGTGCACGATCCAGTCAAGCGCACGGGGCACGGCCGCCTCGCCGCCTGCGCGTCGTATGTCCGCAGGCATGGGGCCATGGCACACGCGGCCAATGCCCGCGCGACATAAAGCGCCGAGCAAATTGCCGGCGTCGCTATAGCCCATGTACATCTTGTCAGCTGCGATGGGTTTTAGAGCTGCGACAGCGTCTTCGGCGATCCGGCACGCGCCATATCCGCCACGGACAAACCAGACCGCATCAAAGCCGGGGTCATTGGCAAGCTCTACAAAAGCGTCGCGCCGTTCGTCATCCGAGCCCGCGAAATGCCCCGCCTCGGTAAAGCATTGGTCATGAAAGTAAAGCTCCGCGCTCGGATGTGACGTGGCGGCAAGCGCCGAAACGCGTGCAGCGTCTTCACGCGTAAAGGGCGTCGACGGTGCGCATATCCCGATTTTCATGAAAAGCCTTCCATCCCCACACCGTAGCCCTGAGCCGTCAGCGCGCAAGCGCTGGCGAAAAGTCGAAGGGTGCTTCACCGCCGATAACCGCCCTTTGACCGGCGCAGCCGCGATGCGACTGCTGCTCAGGACTGCGGTTACCTTCGCTTGCCATTGCCAAATCCCTTCCTACCCAATAACCGACGCTTATGCACAAAAACAAATCCTATTTCTTCTGTGGCATTGGCGGTTCGGGCATGTTGCCCTTGGCGAATATCGTTCGCGATGCCGGCGCAACCGTCGCCGGGTCCGACCGCGCGCTGGATCAGGGCCGCTTAGGCGCCAAGTTTGAATGGTTACAAAGCCTTGGCATCGACCTGTTTGCGCAAGACGGCAGTGGCCTCATCAGTGGCGACCAAATTCTCATTGCGTCTGCTGCTATCGAAGACAGCGTGCCGGATGTGGCCAAGGCGAATGCCTTGGGCTGCGCCCGCATGACCCGCGCAGAGCTGCTCGCGGATTTGTTTAATAATGCGCCGCGCAGCGTTGCCGTTGGCGGGACCAGCGGGAAATCGACCGTCACGGGCATGATCGGCTGGATATTGACCGATGCAGGGCTGGACCCGACCATCATGAACGGCGCGGTGATGAAGAATTTCGTCGCCGATGACGCGCCTTTTGCGAGCGCGCGCGTGGGGCAGGGGAATGTTTTTGTTTCGGAGGTCGACGAAAGCGATGGTTCTATCGCCTTGTTCACCCCCGAAGTCGCGGTGCTCAACAATGTCAGCCTCGACCATAAAAGCCTTGAAGAATTGCGGCAGCTGTTCGGTGACTTTGCCAAGAAAGCAAAGACAAGCGTATGGAACGCCGATGATGCAGAGACTGTGGCGCTCATGGAGCCCTTGGCGCTGGCAGGGGCCATCAGCTTCGGCTTTGCAGCGCAGGCTGATTTCCGCGCGACCGATATCGTGGACTTGCCGCTGGGCAGCCGTTTCACGCTCCACGCCATGGGCGATACCCATGACGTCGCGCTCATCGTCCCCGGTCGTCACAATATCGCCAACGCACTGGCCGCCATCGCCGCCGCGACCGCGCTCGGCGTGACAGTTGCGCAGGCCGTTCGCGCGATAGAGCGTTTCAATGGCCTAGCCCGCCGCTTCGACATTGTCGGCACCGCCAACGACATTACGGTCATCGACGATTTCGGCCACAACCCCGACAAGATCGCCGCAACGCTTGCAACACTCAAAGCCTTCCCGGGCCGGATCATCGCCTTCTTCCAACCGCATGGCTATGGACCAATTCGCGTGATGGGCGCTGAATTGGCCGGCGTTTTTGCCGACATGCTTGGCGAGGGCGACCACCTCATCCTGTGCGATCCTGTCTATTTCGGTGGCACTGTCGACAAGAGCATCGGCAGCCAAAGCATAACCGACGCTGTCATTGCAGCAGGCCAAAATGCCGAATATATCCCGTCGCGCGAAGATTGCGGCAACCGCATGGTCGATCTCGCGCAACCCGGCGACCGTATCGTCATCATGGGCGCGCGGGATGACACGTTGAGCGCGTTTGCAGCGGATATTTTGGCGCGGCTTGGCGCCTAGCGATAACGCGACGTCGCGCCATTCCGGCGAATCGCTTGCTTTTCCCGCAAATCCCACCTAAGCGCGCCACTTCGCTTGGGGTAACCCTCGTGGAATCGAAGAAAGCCGGAGGGGCGTATGCATGGTGCTGCGTCAGCGATCGGTAGGAACAAGGAAACGCCCATGCCAATGTACGAGCATGTATTTTTGGCGCGTCAGGACCTTTCACAGGCCCAGGTTGATGCGCTGGCAGAAGTTGCCACCAAGATTGTGGAAGACAATAAAGGTAAGGTCGTAAAGACCGAAACCTGGGGTCTTCGCACACTGACTTACAAAATTCAGAAAAACCGCAAAGCGCATTTCGTAATGCTCGACATCGAAGCTAATGGCGACACCATCGCCGAGCTCGAGCGTCAGACACGTATGAACGAAGACATCATTCGTTACATGACTGTTCGCGTTGACGCGCATGAAAAAGGCCCATCGGTCATGATGCGCAAGAGCGACCGTCCAGAGCGCAGCGAGCGCGGTGGATTCGGTGGCGGCGACCGTGATCGCGGTGCCCCACGTCCAGATCGTGGCGACCGTCCCGATCGCGCACCCCGTGCAGAGCAGGAGGCTTAAATTATGGCACGTCCGTTTTTCCGTCGCCGCAAGTCCTGCCCATTCCAGGGTAAAGATGCGCCGAAAATTGATTATAAAGATGTACGCCTGCTTCAGGGTTACATTTCAGAGCGTGGCAAGATTGTCCCATCACGCATCACCGCCGTTTCGGCAAAGAAGCAGCGTGAGCTGGGTCAAGCTATCAAGCGCGCCCGTCACATCGGCCTTCTGCCGTACATCGTGAAGTAAGGAGCCGAAACATGGATATCATACTTCTCGAACGCGTTGAAAAGCTTGGTGCAATCGGTGACGTTGTCACTGTGAAGGACGGCTATGCCCGTAACTTCCTGTTGCCAAACAAAAAAGCGCTCCGTGCGAACGACGCAAACCGCAAGGTTTTCGAAGCCAATCGCGCGAAAATTGAAAGCGACAACGCAACCCGTCGTGACGAAGCGCAAAAGGCTTCTGGCGGCGTCGAAGGCAAGCAGATCGTTCTGATCCGTGCGGCTTCGCAAACTGGCCAGCTTTATGGTTCGGTTTCGGTTAAGGACATCGTTGACGGTCTGGTCGCCCAGGACGCCAAGGTTGCCAAGTCGATGATCGTTCTCGAACGCCCCATCAAAACGCTCGGCGTATTTGACGTTAAGGTTGTTCTGCACCCCGAAGTTTCGGTTACTGTTCAGGTCAATGTGGCCCGTTCGGACGACGAAGCCGAGCTGCAGAAGGACGGCGTCAACGTTCTCGACCAGATGTTCGAAGCAGAACAGGCCGAGATCGCTGCTGAAGCCATTGAAGCGCAGGTTGAAGCCGAAGTTGCTGCCGATGCTGCGGATGCCGCTGAAGCCGCTGCAAACGCAAAGCGCCGCGAAGAGCAAGCTGCTGCCAAGGCTGCTGCTGAAGCTGCCGGTGGTTTGTCGGCCGAGGCTGACGAAGCGTAAGCTTTCGCACCTAAAAAAACAAAAAGCCGCCCCGTCGCAAGACCGGGCGGCTTTTTTGTGCCATTTTCCCTATGCATAACGCAATTCGTCATCCTGAACTTGTTTCAGGATAACGCACAACCGTCGCATGTTATCCTGAAACAAGTTCAGGATGACGCGGCTAATATATGTCCATTCACCTGCGAGGCATCGGTCGTGACCGCACCCATCATCATCACCGCCGAAATGGGCAAAGCGGATCAGGCATGGGCCAATGGCTTGCGGCGTGCGCATTATCCTGCCGACCGCAACATGGTCGATGCGCACATTACGCTGTTCCACCATTTGCCCCCGGGCCATATTGCCGAGGTCAAAGCCCGCTTGGCGGCCCTTGCGGCTGAATGCACTGCTCCGAAGGCCCGTTTAAGCGACCTTATGCAGATGGGCGGCGGTGTTGCCTATCGCGTCGAAAGCCCTGAACTCCTCTCGATTCGCGATGCGCTGGCAGAAGCGTTTCGTGGACTACTCATTCCGCAGGACCAAGCGCGTCCACGGCTGCACATCACCGTCCAGAACAAGGTCGAACCCACTATTGCAAAAGCGCTGTATGAAACGCTTTCCAGCAATTTTCAGCCCCGATCCTTGTCGATTTATGGCCTCGCTGCTTATTATTATCGCGGCGGTCCGTGGGAACAGATTGGCAGATGGGCATTTCGGGGCTGAATAACGTTTCGCAGCCCTTGACCCATGCACCCCCCACGCTTATAGCGCCGCGTGCTTCCCCGCAATCGCCGGGATTCACGCTTGGATGGCGAAGTAGCTCAGCTGGTTAGAGCGGTGGAATCATAATCCATAGGTCGGGGGTTCAAGTCCCTCCTTCGCTACCATCCTCCCACATATACGATTGGCCAGACAATTGCAGCCACGGCTATCATGAGCTGTTGCCCGATGCCCACGCGAGGGCTAAGCTCGGGTTATGAAGGATTGCTCTCAATGCGTTGTGCGTAACCGTGCAATTTGCGCCGGCCTCGAACCCGATGAACTTGATGCGCTGGGGCAGCTTGGTCGAAAGCAGCGCGTGACAAAGGGGCAGACGGTTGTTTGGGAAGGCGATGATTCGGTTGTGGTCGCCAACGTCATCGAAGGCGTCCTTAAAGTGTCCATGAGCATTTCGGATGGCCGCGAACAGATTGTCGGCCTTGTCTTCGCCTCTGATTTTATCGGCCGGCCCTTTGGTCAGCAAAGCCCCTACAGCGTCACTGCGCTCACAGATGCAGAATTATGCATATTTTCCCGTTCCACTTTTGACAGCTTCGCACGGCAGCATCCGGAACTGGAGCATAAGCTGCTGCGGCGTACGTTGACTGAACTTGATCGCGCCCATGAATGGATGTTGCTGTTGGGGAAGAAGACCGCGACGGAACGCATTGCGACCTTGCTGTTGGAAATGTCTGCGCGCCTTAGTGAGACTGGTTGTTCGGCGGACAAAAGTGCCTTGGATAGCTTTGAATTGCCGCTCGATCGCCAACAAATGGGTGATGTTCTTGGCTTAACCATTGAAACGGTCAGCCGGCAATTATCGCTGTTGAAAGCCGATGGTGTCATTAACTTGCCGGACCGCCGGACGGTGACGATTCAAGACCGTGCGCGGCTTCAGCATCTTTCCGCCGCCACATAAGGCGGCTTTAATCTTTGCCGTTATCTGCAGGGCCGCCGACAAGCACAAAATGCCGGTCGCAATAGCCGCAATCGACATAGCCTTTTTCATCAATCTGAAGCCAGACGCGGGGGTGCCCCAATGCAGCAGGGATATCGCCGCTGCCGTCGCAAGCAACGCGCGGTTCACGGACTCGGATCGTTTCAGGATTGTTGTTCATGCGCGGCGCGTAGCAAAACCGCTGCGGGGCTGCAACGGGTCAGAAATAATTGAGCGTGATCGACCAGTTTCCCGAATAGACACCGGGTGTTTGGTTTGCGGCAACATCAAGCGTGGCAATGGACAAGTAGCAGCATCAACGCATTGCGCGCATTTCATGGTACGCCGGCAATCTGTCATTTCCCGTGATTGCTTAGCAGGGCTGCGTTCGCTATCGCATGCATATGTCTGAACAAGCTATCTCGATCAAAAATCTCTCCAAAAAATATGCCGGCGGCAAACAGGCGCTGAACGATGTCAGTTTCGACGTCGCGCAGGGATCTATTTTCGGCCTTCTGGGGCCAAATGGTGCGGGCAAATCCACATTGATCAACATATTGGCCGGGATGGTGATGAAAAGCTCCGGCTCTGCATCGATCTGGGGTTTTGATATCGATGCCAACCCGCGCAATGCCAAGGCATCGATCGGCATTGTCCCGCAAGAAATCATGTTCGACCCCTTCTTTACGCCGAAGGAAGCGCTTGAGCTGCAGGCGGGCCTATATGGCGTGCCCAAGTCGAAGCGGCGGACGATGGAGCTGCTCAAGGCTGTCCGTTTGGAAGACAAGGCGGATGCCTATGCCCGGACTTTGTCGGGTGGTATGAAAAGACGGTTGCTGGTGGCCAAAGCCATGGTCCATTCGCCGCCTGTTATCGTGCTCGATGAGCCCACCGCTGGTGTCGATATCGAGCTGCGCCAACAATTGTGGGATTATGTGCTTGAACTGAACAAGCAGGGCGTGACCGTGGTGTTGACCACCCACTATCTCGAAGAAGCCGAACAATTGTGTGATCGCATCGCCATCATCAACCATGGGCAGCTTATCGCCAACAAGCCAACGCGCGAGTTGGTCGGCATGGCGCGTGAGAAAGCCGTTGTTCTGACGCTGGATCGCGATGTCACCGCCGCGCCAACCCATGAGGCATTTGAAAAATCCGAATTGGTGAATGAGCGCACAATCGAGATTACGTATAACAAAGACCGCATGAACGCGGGCGAAGTGTTGACGACCATTCAGGGGCTCGGCCTTGGGATATTGGACGTGACGACCAAGGAAGCGGACCTTGAAGACGTTTTCCTGCGTCTCACAAGCAGTGCATAAATGGACGTCGATGTCCTCATTATCGGATCGGGCGCGGCGGGATTAACCGCGGCGCTGCAGCTCGCAACAAGCCGAAAAGTCGCCGTTTTGGCAAAGGGCGCGATATCCGATGGTGCGACAGCCTGGGCGCAGGGGGGCATCGCCGCGGTGCTTGAGCCCGGCGACAATTTCGAAAACCATATCGAAGATACAATGGTCGCGGGTGCCGGGCTGAACAACCGTGCGACCGTCGAATTTGTTGTCGAAAATGCGCCTGTTGCCATCGAACGGCTCGCGAAATTGGGTGTGCCATTTAATCTTGAGGGCAATGACTGGCATTTGACACGTGAGGGCGGCCACAGCCACCGGCGCATCGTCCATGTCGATGACGCCACAGGATGGGCAGTGCAGCAGGCATTGGAAGCCGCCGCGAGAGCGCATCCCAATATCGTGCTGGTGCCCGATATGGTTGCCGTTGATTTGATATCGGGCCGCCATCAGGAACGGTTTTCAACATCAGGACGCGTCCATGGCGTCTACGCGCTCAACCGCAAGACGGGGCAGGTGGAAGCGTTCACTGCGCGGGCCACGATCTTGGCCAGTGGCGGCGCCGGACGCACCTATCTCTACTCCACTGCTCCACGCGGGGCGACGGGCGATGGCATTGCCATGGCGTGGCGCGCTGGCTGCCGCGTATCGAATATGGAATTCATGCAATTCCACCCGACCTGCCTATACAATCTTGAGGTTAAAAACTTCCTCATTACTGAGGCGGTGCGCGGCGAGGGCGGCATACTGAAAAACCCCAAAACCGGGCATCGCTATATGCCCGATTATGACGAACGCGCTGAACTTGCGCCACGCGATATCGTCGCCCGCGCCAATGATGCGGAGATTAAGCGCGACGGGCTGGAATATGTCCACTTGGACATCAGCCACAAGCCAGCAGATTTTGTGAAGGCGCATTTTCCGAACATTTATGAAAAGCTAATGGGGCTTGGCATCGACATCACGCGCGAGCCCATTCCTGTGGTGCCAGCGCAGCATTATACCTGCGGCGGTGTTCTGGTTGATCTGGATGGCCGAACCGATGCGCCGGGGCTGTATGCGGCTGGCGAAGTGACGCAAAGCGGACTTCATGGTGCCAACCGCCTTGCGTCGAATTCACTGCTGGAATGCTTCGTCTTTGGTGACGCCTGTGCGCGCCATATTGATGCCCATTGGGATAGCCTGCCGCCACCGCCGCCCATCCGCGCATGGGATGAAAGCCGCGTGACCGACAGCGACGAAGAAGTTGTCATTGCGCAATGCTGGCGCGAGATACGTCAGTTCATGTGGAACTTTGTAGGTATCGTCCGCACGACCAAGCGGCTGGAGCGCGCGCAGCACCGTATCGATTTGTTGCGCAGCGAAGTTGCCGATTATTACAGCCATTTCCGTGTGACGCCCGACCTGATTGAACTGCGCAACCTGGTCGAGGTCGCGGCGCTGATCATTCAGTCCGCTTTGTCACGGCATGAGAGCCGGGGGCTGCATTTCACGCTCGATTATCCCGAAACGCTAAAGGAGGCGGTTGATACCGTGTTGGTCCCATGAAAAAACTACTCCCGCTTTTTGCCTTGGCCGCGCTCTCGCCGGCATATGCCGCAACCCCTGAAGAAACCGCGCGGGAGGTGCTGGCGAAATCCCCCATCATCGACGGACATAATGATACGCCGCACCAGATTGCGGAACTGTTCGATCGGGATTTCTCGAAATTCAACCTCTCGGCGCTGCCTGCCGATGTTCTTGCCAAAACGCATACCGATATCCGCACCGCGCACGCCGGTTTCCTCGGCGGTCAGTTTTGGTCGGTATATGTCGATGCGGCACTGCCGAAGCATGAGGCGGTGACACGCACCATCGCGCAGATTGACGTCGTGCGGCAAATGATCGCGCGCTATCCAGACAGCTTTGGCTATGCATCGACGGCCGCTGAGGTGGAGCGCGCGATGAAGGCAGGCAAGATCGCGTCGATGATTGGTATGGAAGGCGGGCATTCCATCGGTGACTCGCTTGAGATCCTGCGGCAAAGCTATGCGCTCGGCGCACGGTATATGACCATCACGCACAGCCTGACGACCGATTGGGCCGACAGCGCGACCGATGCGCCAAAGCATGATGGGCTGTCGCCATTTGGTTTTGACGTGCTGGCGGAAATGAACCGGCTGGGGATGATTGTGGACATCAGCCATGTGTCCGAGGCAACGATGCATGACGTATTGGACAAAACGACCGCGCCGGTGCTGTTCACGCACAGCAGCGCCCGCGCCATCACACCACATCCACGTAACGTGCCCGATTCTGTGTTGAAGCGTTTGCCGCAAAATGGCGGTGTGGTCATGGTCACATTCGTCCCCGGCTTTACCTCGCCCGAACGCCGCCAATGGGAATTTGAACGGTCGGCAGTAGCAGGGCGTGCGAAAACGGAATTTTCCGGCAACCCTGTCGGCGAGAAAGCTACCGTAGACGCATGGATTGCCGCAAACCCTCAGCCCAAAGCAACATTGGCGCAAGTCGCTGACCATATCGACCACATCCGCAAGGTTGCCGGTATTGACCATATCGGCATTGGTGGCGACTTTGGCGGTGTCGATGAACTGCCCGTGGGATTGGAAAATGTATCGACCTATCCCGCTCTGTTCGCGGAACTGGTACGTCGTGGCTATTCGAAGAGCGATCTCGCCAAAATCGCCCAAGGCAACGCCCTACGCGTCATGCGCGGGGTCGAGAAGGCGGCGGGGAAATAATCTCACACAAAGACACAAAGGCACCAAGAAGAAGATTATGAACCGCCTTGAGGAACTCGCGACCGAAGCGATCGCTCTTTGTAGATTTTCTTCGTGCCTTTGTGCCTTCGTGTGAGCCCTCTTTTAAAAGCCCTCGGACAAATATCGCTCGGCTATTGCGGCGTGGAGGGCGGCGCCGCGGGCCATGACGCTGTCGTCTAGGACCATGCGGTTGGAATGCAGGCCGCAGCAGGATCGCCAGTCGTCGCCCTCATGTGACGCGCCCAAGAAGAACATTGCGCCGGGCACCTTCTCAAGGACATAGGCGAAGTCTTCGGCGCCCATGATCGGCGTGTCGAGCGTCAGCCAGCTTTCGGCGCCAAACATATCTTCAACCGCGGCTTTACCGAATTGAACCGCACGGTCGTCGCAGACGGTGACAGGGAAGCCTTGTTCGATGTGGACTTCCGCGCTGCAACCATGGGCAGCGGCGATGCCGGGGGCGAGACGATGCAGCTCGTCGGCTACGCGGGCGCGTGATTGCGGCGACAGGGTCCGGATAGTGCCCAAAAGATGCGCGGTTTCCGGAATGATGTTGTTGGTCGTGCCTGCCGCGATTTTGGCAATGGTGATGACCGCAGGGTTAAACACGGAAATCTTGCGCGTCACCATCGCCTGGATGGCCGATACGATTTCGCAGGCAACGGGAATGGGATCAACGGCGTCATGCGGCATCGACGCGTGTCCGCCCGCGCCCTTGACGGTAATATTCAGGATGTCGGATGAAGCCAATAATGGTCCGCTTCGCCCGCTAAACACGCCGCGCGGGGCGTTGGGCATGATGTGCAAGGCAAAGGCCGCATCGGGCAGCGGATCAATCAAGCCGTCGTCGAGCATATAGCGCGCGCCATGATGGCCTTCTTCGCCGGGCTGGAACATGAATTGGACGGTGCCCGCCAGCTGATCGCGTTTGGCGCATAGCATCTTGGCCGCACCCACAAGCATCGCGACATGGGTATCATGCCCGCACGCATGCATCGCGCCTTCGGTCAGCGAGCTATATTCAAGGCCCGTATCTTCATGGAGCGGTAACGCGTCCATATCGCCACGTAGGAGCACCGTACGGCCATTGGCAGGGCCTTTCAGGGTCGCGATGAGCCCCGTGGTCGATGGCCCTTCACGCAGCTCCAGCGGCAGGCCAGCAAGCGCGGCCTTGATTTTTGCCAATGTCTTGGGGTTTTGCAGGCCAAGCTCAGGCTCGGCATGGATGGCGCGGCGCAGCGCAATCAGGTCGGGCAGGATGTCTTCGGCGTCGTCGCGCCAGTCAGTGCTTATTAAGTCCATAGCTTAACTAGCACCACCCTGGCGCGCCCGACAACTGCCTTATTTTTCCAAACGTACCGTCACATATTGTGTGGCGACGCCGCGGCGTTTGACGCCCAGCAAGATCGCGCCACGACCGGCTGCCTTCGCTTCCTTAACGACATCGGCGAGACCGGCTGCTGTGCTCACCGGCTTGTAGTTTGCCGATACGATGACATCACCACGACGCAGACCAACCTGCGCACCCGTACCGGTGCCCGGAACGTCAATAACGACACCCTTTGTGTCGGTCGTCATGCCAAGCGCGCGGGCGATTTCGGCATCAAGCGGAATAACGCTGATGCCCATAGCATCGCGCACAACCTTTGAATCTGCCGTGTCGCTTTGCTTGTCGAAATCCTTGTTTTCTTCAGGATTGAAACTTTGCGCCAACTTCTCTTCTGGAGGACGTGCGCCGACGGTTGCGGTCAGCTTCAGCGGCTTGCCTTCGCGTAAGATTTCCAGCGGAATGCGTGTGCCAGGTTTGATATTGGCGACGATGAACGACAGCGTGGCTTCAGGCGAAACCTCGCGGTCATTGACACGCAGAACGATGTCGCCTTCCTTCAGGCCAGCCTTATCAGCGGCTTCGCCAGCAACAACGCGCGCGACAAATTCGCCGCGGTTCTTGTCCAAACCAAGTGCGTCGGCGGTATCCTCATCAACGGGCCGGATGCTGATCCCCAAATAGCCACGTTCCGGACGGACACCCTTTTTCAGGGATTCGACAACAGGAATGGCTTCTTCTGCGGGAATGGCAAATCCGACGCCGATATTCGCGCCGACTGGTGAAATCAGGCGGTTGTTGATGCCAACGACTTCGCCCTTGAGGTTGAACAAGGGACCACCCGAGTTGCCGGGGTTGATAGCGGTGTCGGTTTGAATGAAGCGGTCATACGCACCACCGGCTCCAATGTTACGCTGAAGCGCGGAGATGATGCCCGCGGTCACGGTGTTGCCGAGGCCAAGCGGGTTACCGATTGCAATGACCCAGTCACCCACACGGCTTTTCTTGGAATCTGCCATTTTGACGAACGGCAAATCGGTCGCACGGATTTTGAGCAACGCGATGTCTGACTGTGGATCACGGCCGACGATTTCGGCCTGATATTCCTTGCCATCAAACAAGGTGACGGTCACGCGGTCAACCGCATCGCCCGATGGGCCACCCGCGACAACATGGTTGTTGGTCACGATATAGCCATCGCTCGAGATCAAAAAGCCTGAGCCACCGCTTGCTTGGTCCTGTGTTACGGGACGGCTTTCGCCGGTTAGCGGGTTAAAGCTGGTGGCGACCTGCACCTTTTTACGCGTGGCGATGTTGACCACCGCTGGCTGCAACTGTGCTGCCAAGTCTGCAAAGCTTGACGGTGCGCCGCCGGGCGCGAGATTAACTTGTTCCGAAACAGCAAGGCCGGTTTGCGCGGTCACGGGATTGTCGTTGACAAAAGCTACGGCGGCACCTGTCATTAAAAGCGCGGTGGTAACTGCATAAGCGTAACGCACGGATATCATTCCTCTCGTATATTCATCTGGGCAGCAGGCCCGAAAGTCCGCCATTCGATGGCGTGGTAAAGCTTAACGCCAATTGAATGGATGCCATCCAATTGGCCAAATGCATCCGTCGTTCGACTAACGCCCGGTACGGAATTTCTCAAGATAGGCGTTTTGCGGGGACAAGATGATGTTGCTTGATCCTTCGCCATTCTGGAATGTCTGGCGATAGCTCTGCATGGCGCGATAGAAGTCGTAGAACCCCGGATCCTTGCCATAGCTGATGGCATAGATACGTGCGGCTTCGGCTTCGGCATCTGCGCGGATAATCTGCGCTTCTTTCTGGCCCTCGGCATCAATCGCAATCGCTTCCTGATTCCGCGCGCTGCGCATCCGGTTATAGGCCGACTGCAAAGTCGCTGCGGGCAAATCGGCGCGCTTAATGCGGACATCAATGACTTCTGCGCCATATTTCTTGGCTTCACGGTTCAACGCCGTCTGGATATTTTCCATAACTTCGCCGCGCTCGGCACTCAGCAAGGCAACAAAGGTGCGCTTGCCCAATTCGTTGCGAAGCGATGAGCCCAAGATTGTCTTCAACTGGTCGCGTAGGCGATCTTCGGTACGGATGGTCCGATACATCACATCAGGTTGCGTGACACGAAACCGGGCAAAAGCATCGACTTGCAGGCGCAGCTGGTCGGTGGAAAGCACTTCCTGCTGATCCATTTCGACGCTCAACACGCGCTTGTCGATAATCTGGATTTGTTCAACAAGCGGCACACGGAAGGTGAGGCCGGCACGTGTTTCGCCAAATCGTTCGTTCGGACGATATTTGTTCACAACGCGGTCAACCTTGCCGTAGCTGCTGATAATCGCTTGTTGCGTTTCAGGGACGATGGTGACCGACATGCTCAACAAAATGAGCGTACCGATCCCAATCAATGCCAGATAAACGGGGTTTCTGATGATATTCGTCATCATTGCTTTTTTCCTGTCACAACAACGGGTTCAGCCTTTTGTGCGGCCTTTTTCTGAAATTCAGGGAGCGGGAGGTACGGCGTCACGCCGCCGGTTTCGACAATCGTCTTGTCGACCTTGCCAAGCACTTGCTCCATCGTTTCGTAATACAACCGCCTTTTGGTGACTTCGGGCGCTTCCTTATACTGCACGTAAATCTTGTCGAACTCGGCAGTTTCACCCAGCGCCAACTCGGTAACGCGGCTGGCATACGCGCGCGCATCGTTCAGATAGCTCTCGCGGCGTTGTTGCGCCGCGTTTACTTCGCGGAATGCGTCATTCACTTCCGCGGGTGGGTCTGATTGACGGATCGAAATGCTCTGCACCAACACACCGGCGCGATATTCGTCCAATATCTGCTGCATGCGGCGGCGCACTTCCAATTCGATTGCGCCACGGCCCGGGCCAATGGCTTGGGTCAGATCAAAATTGGCAACGGCGGCGCGCATGGCGCTTTCCGCGACTTCCTTGACCGTGCCTTCAGGGCTGTCGAGTTGAAACAGGAACAATGAGGGGCTCTTGATCGACCAGCGGACGTCATAGGCCATATCGATGATGCTCTGGTCTTTGGTCAGGACCAGATTTTCGCTGCTTGCCTTAGGAGAGCCGATGGAGGTCGTCTGAATCTGCTTGGTATCAATCTTGGTGATATTCTCGATGGGCGAGGGCAGCGTGAAACGAATGCCGGGCTGCACCGTGCGGGAATATTTGCCAAGCTGGGTAACAACGCCTTCCTGTTCAGGGCCAATCCGGTGAATCGTTGACCAAGCCAGCCAGAGCAACAGAAAGCCACCGACGATAATCGGCCACCAGCTTTTGCCATCCGGCCGTTGCGGAATGCCACCAAAGCCACCGCCTTTGCGGCGCAGCAATTCTTCCAATGATGGGCCACGGGTCCGCGATTGTTTCGCCGCACCTTCCGGCGTCGGGTCCCACGGATTAACCGGATCAGGCTTTGATCGGCCGCCTTTTTCATTTGCGTTACCGGATGTACCGGTGTCGTGGGAATCGTCTGAATCCCACGGTCCTTTGCCTTCTACCGCCAAAATATGTGACCCCTGCTCGTCAATTTTTCTGCTCATAAAGTCTATGTAGTAGCGGTTTTTCAGAAAAACAGTGTCAATCCCGCAATTCTGAATCTATTCGGCATGATATGCCAAATATTGATCATTTTTCTGATATAATTTCCGCCGTTGCCGGCGCACGTGCGAGCGGTTTGAAAATCGTCGATGGCGCGGTTTCGCTTATGCTAGACGTGTCGGGCTTGAACGCGGATGCGCGTGCACAAATGGAGGCTGATGTTCGCAGCGCGGTTGAACGTGCAGGCGCGACGTCGGTCCGGATCATGTTGACGGCGGAACGGATTACGCCGCGCTTGATTGCTGTGGCCAGCGGCAAAGGTGGCGTGGGTAAATCAACGCTGTCTACAAACCTTGCCATCGCCATGGCGCGGGCAGGCCGATCGGTCGGGCTTGTCGATGCCGATATCTACGGCCCATCGCAACCACGGTTGATGGGTGTTGAGGGCGTGAAGCCTGAAGCCGAAGGCAAGAATATGATACCCGTAATGGGCGCGGGCGGTGTGCCTTTCCTGTCGATGGGTCAGTTGGTCAATCCGGGTCAGGCCATTGCGTGGCGTGGCCCCATGGCGGGCAATGCCCTGTCGCAGCTTGTCGACGCCAAATGGGGGGATGTGCGCGACATCGTGGTCGATATGCCGCCGGGTACGGGTGATATCCAGTTGTCGATGATCCAAAAGCACAAGCCGGTCGGCGCCGTTATCATTTCAACCCCGCAGGATTTGGCGTTGATTGACGCCACCCGCGCGATCAGCTTTTTTGACACCGCGAAAGTCCCGATCATTGGGCTCGTTGAAAATATGGCAGGCTATCTCTGTCCGCATTGCGGCGAAATGAGCGATCCTTTTGGCTCCGGCGGAGCCGAAGCGGCGGCAAAGGAACTGGGCATTCCGTTTTTGGGCCGCATTCCGCTGGATATCAAAATCCGCATGGCAAGCGATGCGGGCAATCCGCCGGCACTGGATGAAGGCCCCATTAGCGATGCCTATGCCGCGATTGCCCGGCAAGTATCCGCATGGATGGACGCGCCAAAGGCCGCGCCTGCATGACGGAAGACGCAGCGGCAAGCGAAGGCATTAGCCGCCGAAAGCTGCTCATTGGTGGCGGCGCTGGCGTCGGTTTGCTTGTGGCTTGGGGCCTGTGGCCCCGCCGCTATACGCCCAATTTACGGACGGTAGAGGGCGAGCATCTTTTCGGACCGTGGCTGAAAATAGCCGAAGACGGCAAAATCGTCGTCGGCATTCCACAAAGCGAGTCTGGCCAAGGCGTGTATACGGCATTGGCGCAGATCGTCGCCGGAGAGCTTGGTGCTGACTGGCGATCGGTGGCAGTCCAGCCAGTGCCGCCAAGTCCGATATTCGCAAATACGTTATTGGCGCGCGAATGGGCCCCGGCATTCATGCCCGAAAACCTCTCGCTCAACGCAGATGGCGGTCCTGTTGCCAGCAGCATTAACGAACTTGCGAGACGCGACGTCTTTGTTGTGACCGGCGGATCATCCTCCATAAGGCAGTTTGAACAGCCATGCCGTGAAGCTGGGGCAGCGGCCCGGGCGGTCTTGTGTCAGGCCGCGGCAGCGCGCTGGGACATTTCGTGGGAACAGTGCCAAACGGACCGCGGCTTTGTGGTCTTTGGAAAGAAACGCCTCGCATTTGCTGATCTTGTCATTGAAGCGTCAGAGCTCGCACCGCCATCGCCGGTTCCGTTGCATCCATCGCCGCGCAACCGCCTTTCGGGCCGTGACGCACCGCGGCTCGATTTGTCTGCCAAGGTCGATGGCAGCGCAAGCTTTGCGGGCGATATTCGTCTGCCCGATATGCTTTACGCGTCGGTCCGGGGCGGTCCTGCGGGCGACAGTAGGTTGAAATCCGCCAACACAAAAGCGGCACTGAAAATACGCGGCGTGGTGCAAGTTGTGCGGACCAAAAGCTGGGTTGCTGCGGTGGCAAGCAACTGGTGGGCAGCCAACACCGCGCTCGATGCAATGAAGCCCGTCTTCGCAACCAAAGGTGGCCTGGCGGACAGCCAGAAAATTGGTCAGTCGCTCAGCGACGCGATCGCCAAAGGCCCCGGCTTCCGTGCATTCAAATCAGGCGACGTTGATGCTGCAATGGCACCCGAGACGGCAACGCGCATTTTTAAAGCCGACTATTCGGTGGGTGCGGCGGTGCACGCCCCTATTGAAACACGTTCAGCGACGGCGGATTATCGCAACGGTCGTCTGCAATTATGGATCGCATCACAAGCGCCTCAGGCCGCGCGGGTTGCCGCGGCAAACGCCATCGGCATAGATGTAAATGATGTCGTTCTCTACCCCGTCATGGCGGGCGGAAGTTTCGACCGTAATTTTGACAATGTGATCGCCGCGCAAGTCGCAGTCATTGCCAAGGAAGTGGGCCGACCGGTGCAACTGGTGTGGTCGCGCCCTGAAGATTTCCTGCGGGATCATGTCCGTACACCGGCGCTGGGCCGTTTATCCGCCGCGATAAATGCCGAAGGCGCAGTGACCGCCATGAGCGTGCGGGTGGCGGCGGCATCCAGCATGCGTGAGCTTGCAAACCGTATGGATGGGCAAAGCGTTGACGCAGCGCGCAAGGCGTCCGCAGGCGAATTTGATGCGCTCGCGGTGCGCGGTGCGGAGATACCATATGCGATTCCCAATCTGACGATTGACCATTTTCCCGTGCGCATGACGGTGCCAACCGGGCCGTGGCGGAGCCTTGCGCACAGCTACAACTGCTTCTTTGTCGAAGGTTTCATTGATGAGCTTGCGCAGAAAGCTGGTGTTGAGCCCTTGTCGTTTCGCATGCAAATGCTTGTCGGCCAAACGCGGCTTGCCCGATGCCTTACGGGCGTCGCCAACATGGCGGGATGGGACGGGGGCGGCTCGGGCAGCGGACGCGGCATTGCGTGCCACAGCATGCGCGGCAGCCACATTGCCGTTATCGTGACGGCGCGTACCAGCGAAACCGGCGTGCGTGTCGACCGTATTCATGCGATGGCGGATTGCGGGCGGCTTATTAATCCTGATCTGGCGCGCCAGCAGATTGAGGGCGGCATCGTTTTCGGATTGGCACAAGCATTGGGTTCAACAACCGAATATCAAAACGGCCTGCCAACCGCCCGCCGTCTGCGCGATGTGGACCTGCCGAAATTGGTAGACGTGCCGGAAATCACCGTTGAATTTGCACGCAGCGATGCGGCACCGGGCGGTGTGACTGAACTCGGGGTGCCGCCAGTTGCCCCCGCACTTGCAAACGCTTTATTCTCCGCAGCGGGAATACGTTTGCGTGAACTTCCATTGCTGTCCCGGGGACTATAATGACATTACCAACGAACCACCCACCCGTAGCGACGCCCAAAGTCGGCGTCCTGCTGGTGAATCTGGGCACGCCAGACGCACCGACCACGTCAGCGGTGAAGCGCTATTTGAAACAGTTTTTGTCGGATCGACGCGTTGTCGAAATTCCGCCTTTGCTGTGGCAACCGATTTTGCGCGGCATCATTTTGAACACCCGTCCGCAAAAATCCGCGAAGGCATATGCCAAGGTATGGACGGAAAAAGGATCGCCGCTCGCATTTTTCACAGCCGGACAGGCGGAAGCTTTGCAGGCGCGTATGGAAGGGATCGCCGATGTGCGGTACGCCATGCGCTATGGCAATCCGTCGGTCGCTGACCAATTGGCCGCCATGAAAGCGGCGGGGTGCAACCGGATTTTGATTGCGCCATTATATCCGCAATATTCGGGGGCGACGACAGGTACTGTGCTGGATGAGGCATATGCCACGCTTACCGCCATGCGTTGGCATCCGGCGATCCGCACGCTGCCCGCTTATCATGACGACGCGCGCTATATCGGCGCCTTGAAGTCGTCGATTGAGGCGTCGCTTGCGAAACTGGATTTCGTCCCCGACGCGCTTGTGATCAGTTTCCACGGGATGCCGGAACGGACACTCCATTTGGGTGACCCTTATCATTGCCACTGCCAAAAAACCGCACGGCTGCTGTCGGAAGCCATGGGCCGCGCGCTTGTTGTGAGCTTCCAATCCCGCTTTGGGCGGGCAAAATGGCTTGAACCCGCCACGGATGACACGCTGATGAAGCTGGCGCGCGAAGGGACGAAGAAAGTCGCGATCTTTGCGCCGGGCTTTTCGGTCGATTGCCTCGAAACGCTCGAAGAGCTCGCGATGCAAGGGCATGAGCAGTTCGAAGAAGCAGGGGGCACGCATTATGCCTATCTGCCGTGCCTGAACGACAGCGATATCGGCATGGATATGCTTGAACAGATTATCGGGCAGGAACTCGCTGGCTGGATATAATCGTAGGCACAGCGTGGCTGCGGCTTTTTTGTGCTAACGTTTACGGCAACTTGCACTTGCACATCAGTGCATTAATCATCACAAAAAATGACAATCAGGAGAACGGTGTATGTCACGAATTGCGGTGGTTACAGGCGGAACCAGAGGTATTGGCGAAGCGATCTGTTTGAAGCTTCAAGAAAAAGGCCGGATGGTCATCGCCAATTACGGTGGCAATGACGCAGCCGCTAAGGCTTTCTCAGAACGGACCGGCATTGCGGTGCGGAAGTGGGACGTTGGCGATCACCAAAGCTGTCTGGACGCCTGCGCGGCGATTGAGGCCGAGTTCGGGCCGATCGACATCATGGTCAACAATGCGGGCATCACCCGCGATGCTACGATGATGAAGATGACCTTTGAACAATGGGACGAAGTGATCCGTGTCGACCTGACGGGTTGTTTCAACATGGCCAAGGCGGTGTTTGCCGGCATGCGCGAACGCAAATGGGGCCGCATCGTAAACATCGGCTCAGTCAACGGTCAGGGCGGCCAAATTGGTCAGGTGAACTACGCGGCCGCGAAATCAGGCATCCATGGCTTTACCAAATCGCTTGCCGCTGAAGGCGCGCGTTATGGCGTGACCGCCAATGCAATCGCACCGGGCTATATCGGCACCGAAATGCTCTCGACCATCCCGGAAAATGTGATGGAAAAGATCGTCGCGCAAATTCCCGTCGGCCGATTGGGTGAACCAGACGAAATCGCCCGCGGCGTCGAATTTTTGACGAGCGACAATGCAGGCTTCATCACCGGTTCGACTTTGTCGATCAACGGTGGCCAGCACATGTATTGATGGTCGTCGGCGGGTGAGCGACATTTATCATCCACCCGTCAAGCGCAGCATGACGGTGGCGGGGCATCAAACCTCCATCAGTCTGGAACCGCTTTTCTGGGACGCGTTGAAACGGGCTGCCGAGCAGAAGGATTTGCCCGTCAATGCGTTGGTCGCGCAAATCGATGTTGAGCGTCTGGAGTCGGGCACGCCCTGCGGGTTGGCGAGTGCGATCCGGTTGTGGGTGATGGCGAACGCATAAAGGGTTCCGTCACATCGACCTGTCCGGTCGGTTAAAGCCCTGCTTCGACCGCTATTCGGACGGCATCTGCCGCATTCGACGTCGACAGTTTCTTGAACATCAGCATGCGGTGCATCTGAACCGTTTTTTCGCTTAAGGACAACCGATACGCAATCTGCTTTGTCCGGAAACCGCGGGCCATCTGCTGCAAAATTTCGCGCTGGCGGGGCGAAAGCCGGTCGACAATCTGTGCAGCCTGTTGTTGCCGCACCAGCCCAATGCTTTCCTCTTCGGGCAGCACTTCGATCTGGGACCCGACGAACAGCTCAAGATTCCCATCATCGTCGAACAATGGCGCAATCATCACCGCGTTGCGAAAGGGGGAGCCGTCTTTCCGGTAATTGATGAGCTCTGCCAGTGCAGGGTGCTTCCCGTACACGGCCGACCGCAGTTTTTCCGTCTGGCCATTTTCGGTGTCCGGACCGCGCAAGAAACGGCAGTTGCGACCGATGACTTCATCTTCTGCGTATCCCGTCAACGCACAAAAAGCGGCATTCACCGCAATCAGGGGATTGTCTGGCTTAGTGGGGTCGCTGACGACGGTTGCGATGGGGCTAAAGCGGATCGAATCCAAAACTGGATGACGCGTGGCTCGGCTTGGCTTCGGATTCAAATTCGTTTTCACTTCCATGGAAGATGCCGCAAAATTATCAATGTGGCAACTGTTCCTTGAAAGCGACGTTCGAAGCAAATCGCGCTTTTTAGTCTGAGCCCACCCGCTCAACATCTGCACCAACAAGCTGCAGCTTTTCTTCCAGCCGCTCATAGCCCCTGTCGAGGTGGTACAGGCGGCTCACATGCGTTTCGCCCTCTGCGACCAGGCCCGCGATCACAAGGCTCATAGAGGCTCTCAAATCGGTTGCCATCACAGGCGCGCCCGTCATTTTCTTCACGCCGTGGACAATGGCCGTACGGCCCTTGGTTTCGATATGCGCGCCCATACGGTTGAGTTCAGGCACGTGCATGTACCGGTTTTCGAAAATCGTTTCGGTCAGAACACTTGCGCCATCTGCCATGCACAGCATGGCCATGAACTGCGCCTGCATATCGGTCGCAAAGCCGGGATATGGCGCGGTCGAGATTGTGAGCGGCTTTAATTTGCCATCGGACGCGATGCGGATCCCGCCTGCGGTTTCTTCAACCGTGACGCCTGATTGGCGCAGCGCATCCAGCGTTGCGTCCATTTCGCTCGCCTTTGCGCCGACAAGTTCAATATCGCCGCCGGTAATGGCTGCGGCGCAGGCATAGCTGCCCGCTTCGATCCGGTCGCTCATCACGCGGTATGTGGCACCATGCAGACGGTCTTTACCGTGGATGATGAGGTCGGATGTGCCGATGCCTTCAATCTGCGCGCCCATCGCGACAAGCAAGTTGCACAGATCGACGATTTCCGGTTCGCGCGCGGCATTGTGTAGAACACATGTGCCCTTCGCGAGGCTGGCCGCCATCAGGGCATTTTCAGTCGCGCCCACGGACACGACAGGGAAGGTATAGGTCCCGCCGGGAATGCCTTTTTTGGCGACCGCCTTCACATATCCTGCGGCAACTTCAATTTCGACGCCAAAGGCCTCAAGCGCTTTTAGGTGAAGGTCAATTGGCCGGTTGCCAATGGCGCATCCACCGGGCAACGACACGGTCGCCTCGCCCGCACGGGCAAGCATGGGGCCCAAGACCAGAATCGACGCGCGCATTTTGCGGACAAGGTCGTATGGCGCGATGTTTGTGGTGATACGCGTCGCTTCGAGCGTCATCACGCGGCCGAAATCTTCGGGACGCGATCCGGCAACCGTCGTGGAAATACCGAACTGGTTCATCAAATGCTGAAAACCATCAATGTCCGCCAAGCGCGGCAAATTGCGCAAGGTCAGCGGTTCGTCGGTCAGCAATGCGCACGGTATCAGCGTCAATGCGCTGTTCTTCGCACCTGAAATGGGGATCTTGCCCTTGAGCGTATTGCCGCCGCGTACGATTATCTTATCCATCGCAGGGTATTTAGCGGGAATCGATTGCGGCGCAACTTAGGAATTGGAAGTCACGACGTCGTGAGTGCAATCTCAAGCTGACCCAATCGTTCTTTGCCCCAATATATGTCGTCGCCGACATAAAATGTCGGGACGCCAAATGCCCCGCGTTTGGCGGCATCTTCCGTATTCGCGATCAATTCTGCTTTCACCGCCGGATCCTCGGCCTTCGCGAGCAATGCTGCACTGTCGAGGCCAGCTGCATCTAGAACCGACGCAACAACCTGTACATCGCCCATGTCCGCGCGATCTTCCCACATTGCCGCCATCACTGCGTCCACATAAGGCGCAAAGCAGCCGAGATGCTGCGCGGCAACCGCGCCGCGCATCAGTTGCAGGGAATTGATGGGAAAGCGCGGGTTCATTTTGAACGGCAGTGCATGCGCTTTGACGAAGCGGTCGAATTCCAGCATCTCATAATTGCGTTTTGCCGGTGTCTCCGCATAGCGCATGAACGGCGCTTGGTTGTTCGTAAGCTTGAACAGTCCCCCCAGCGAGATGGGGATATAGACCGCTTCCGCGCCCGTACGCGCGCAGATATCGGGCAGCATCTTGTGCGCGAGATAGCTGTTGGGCCCGCCGAAATCGAAAAGAAATTGGAAGCTTTTGGTCATCAAAAATTCTCCGTCCATGGCCGTAAATCCATCTCGTGCGTCCACGCACTGCGGTGTTGTTTGTGCAATGCCACATATTGCAGCGCAATCGCATCAGGCGACAACACGCCGTCAGCCGCCTTGGCCGCTTCGAAATTGGGGTGAATGCCCCTGATAAAGGCGGTGTCGATGCCGCCATCAATGATGACATGCGCGACGTGAATATTCTTCGGTCCAAGTTCGCGCGCCATTGACTGCGCCAGCATGCGCAGCGCGCCTTTTGCACCGGAAAAGGCTGAAAAACCGCTTCCGCCGCGGATGCTTGCGGTTGCGCCGGTAAAAATGATTGTACCGGACTGGCGCTCGACCATCCGCCGTGCCGCCTCGCGTCCCATGAGGAAACCCGCAAAGGCCGCCATTTCCCAGACCTTGCGGTAAACCTGTGCGGTCATATCCAAAATCGAGAAGTTCACATTGGCACCGATGTTGAACACGGCGACCTCAATCGGGCCCACATCGCGTTCAATCGCGTCGACCATTGCCACGACTTCTTCTTCGATACGCGCGTCTGCGGGATAGGCGCGGGCAGCATAGCCCTCCGCATGAATGGATTTTACCAGCGCGTCCAATTCGTCGGCGTTACGCGCACGCCGGTTGACACAAGCGGTGTAACCTTCGCGGGCAAAAGCCTTTGCAATCGCGCCGCCCGTTGCGTCACCTGCGCCAACTATCAATGCTGCTGCCATATTATTTCTCCTTGCACGAAGGGATGACTTGCCAGCCCGGAATTTGCAACCGATAGTCGGCCAATAAAGTCTTGGGAGAGAATAATGCGTTTGAAATATGGCCTGCTGTGCGCATTTGCACCTTTGCTATTGGCTGCGGTGCCGGCGCAAACGACGGACATCATTTTAACGGGTGGATCGATACTCACCATGGCTGGCGATCAGCCGGAGTTTGTTGAGGCCATATTGCTGCGCAACGGTAAAATCGCCGCTCTTGGCACGCTCGCCTCGGTCAAAAAAGCTGCCGCCAAAAAGGTCGAATTGCTGGACCTGAAAGGGCGCACCGTTCTGCCCGGATTCATCGATGCGCATGGGCATATGGGCTATGTCGGGCAGAATGCAGCGATGGCGCAATTGCAACCGCCGCCCGTCGGGACCGTTACATCCATCGCAGAGTTGCAGGACGCGCTGCGCCAATATCCACGCCCCGCCGGTATGCCGCTGATTATCGGCAATGGTTACGATGATTCGCAACTGGCCGAGCTGCGCCATCCGACACGGGCGGATCTGGATGCGGTTTCCAGCAATGTGCCCATTTTGATACTGCATGTCAGCGGGCATTTTGCGGCGATGAATTCGGCTATGCTAAAGCTGGTTGGCTATACGCCAGAGACGCCCGATCCGCAGGGCGGGGTGATCCGGCGTGAGGCCGATGGCAAAACGCCCAATGGCGTGCTGGAGGAAACGGCGCTCTATCCCGTATTGAAAGTGCTAACACCGCCCAGCATGGATGCCAGCATTGCGCCGCTGGTGACGGGTGCCAAAATCTATGCCGCCAATGGTATCACCACCGGGCAGGATGGACGGATCATGCCGGAAAGCTGGGCAGCGATGGAGGAGGCGGACAAGCGCGGGCTATTCCCGATTGATGTCGTGGCGCTAACCTCCTTTGAACGTGATTGGCCCGCGGCGGTGCGTGCGCGGATTGGAAAGACTTATCCAGCGGGCGGGCATTTGCGCATTGGCGGCATTAAATTGACGCTCGATGGTTCGCCGCAGGGACGTACGGCGTGGTTGAAAGATCCGGTACCCATCCCGCCACATGGCCAGAAAGAGGGCTATGCCGGTTATCCCGCGATTGATCTGAAATTGTTCAACGGCAAACTGGCGGATGCCGCACAAAATCGCTGGCAGGTGTTTGTCCATGTCAACGGCGATGCCGCCGCGCAGGCTTTGATCGACGGAGTCCGGGATAATGGTCTGGCAGGCAAACGCACCATCGCCATTCACAATCAAGTGGTTCAACTGGATCAGCTCAAGGATATGAAGGCGCTGGATATCCAGCCCAGCTTTTTTGCCAACCATACTTATTATTGGGGCGACTGGCACCGCGACGTAGCCCTTGGGCCCAAGCGCGCCGATTTTATCTCGCCACAGGCAACGGGCTGGGCTCTGGGGCTGCGCCCGACCGCACATAATGATTCCCCGGTTGTGCCGCCTGACATGATGCGGCTGGTGTGGTCATCGGTGAACCGGCTGACGCAGAGCGGCGACATATTGGGGCCAATGGAGCGGATATCGCCCTATCGCGCGTTGCAACAAGTGACGATCAATGCCGCGTGGCAAATCGGAGAAGATGGGGACAAAGGCAGCCTAGCGGCAGGAAAGCGCGCGGATCTTGTTGTTCTGGACGGAAACCCGCTGACCGTGGACGCGGCCAAAATATTCAGCATCAAAGTGGTTGCGACGATTAAGGATGGCAAAACAATATATGGGTCGATTGGTTCGCCGAGCAAACCTTAGGTCCTGACCCTAGTCTTTTTCCAACGTACATTGCAGCGGGTGCTGATTTTTTTGGGCGAAGTCCATGACCTGCGTCACTTTGGTTTCGGCAACTTCATAAGTGAAGATACCGCACACGCCGACGCCCTTTTGATGGACATGTAGCATCACGCGGGTGGCCTGATCTGTGTCCATCTGAAAAAATGCCTTCAACACATGAACGACGAACTCCATCGGCGTGTAATCGTCGTTGAGCAGCAGGACTTTATACAGGCTGGGCTTTTGGGTCTTTGGCCGTGTGCGCGTGGCAAGGCCGACGCCGGGTGTGCCCCCTGATTTGTCGTCGTCATCATGTGCCATGTAGATCTGCATCACTCTAAAATAGGTTAGGGGAGGGCGACTCTGCAACCCCTGTTCCATATCAATTTCCATCGGCTAAAAAGAAACCGCCCTTTCCGCAGGGGAAAGGACGGCTCTTTTATGATTGCGCTAGCGTGTCTCGGTTGCCCACCACCATAAGGAGGAGAGAGAGAAGGCAGCAGGCGCGAAATGCACCAGCGCAATGACCTCGGAAAACTTATGCAGCTTTCTTGAAAAGCTCTGTCGTTACCGCGATGCGGTTCGAAATCGGCTGGAACATTTCGTTTACCAGCTTGACCATGGCTTCGGTGTTCTTCGAACCCTGCGCTACTGCAGTGTCAAAGCCCTTGCGTGCCAGTTCACCCTGCAGCTTCACGAAATCGGTTGGCGATTTGACGGCAGTCAATTCTTTCACGGCAACCTGAACATCTTCGAAGTTCTTCTTGGCGAATTCCATGTTGGTCTTGCCCATTTCCTGAGCGCCCTTGGCAACGATCTTGCCAGCTTCAACGATGGCTTCGACGTTCGCTTTGTTGAATTCAACGGCTTCAGCCGCGAACTTCTTGCCTTTTTCAGTCGCTTCGCTTGCTTTTTCGCGCACGTCAGCGAAAAACTCGGTCGCCTTTTCAGCGGTGGCTTTTACAGTGTCAGTCATATTCGTCACTCCTTGAGCAATCGGTTCAGATCCAACAGACACGGCTTTCTTCGCCGGTAAAGCAGCAGGTTTCGCAACCTTCTTCTTTGCAACGGTGCTTGGTGTGGCTTTCGCAGGCGCAGCCTTCGACGCCGTTGGTTCAACGGTTTCAGTCGAAGACGTAGCTGCTAATTTGCGTACCATGGCGTGCACCATTTCTGTTGTGTTGCAGTGCACAATAAAGATTCGTGCACGCACTGTCAACAAAAATGTTGCACTGCACAATAAGTTGAATTGGCGCGTTAATCCGCCAATGTCAGGCGTTCAAAACGCTCATAATGATGGTCAGCCGAACCAAATTGGCTTTCGATCATCGTTGCGCGTTTGAAGAAATGACCGATGGCCAGTTCCTGCGTGATGCCGATGCCGCCATGTGTTTGAATGGCGCTCTGGCCCACGAACTTCGCTGCGCGCGAAACCTTTGCCTTACATGCCGATACCGCAGCCATACGTTCTGCCGCTGGCAAATCGAGCTTCAAGGTCGCCATTGTCGTCATCGATTTTGACTGTTCAACTTCCATGAACATATCGACCATGCGGTGCTGCAACACTTGGAAGCGCGAAATGGGCTGGCCGAACTGGTTACGCTGCCGCGCATATTCGAGCGTGCCCGAATGCAGCTTGGCGGTGACACCGCAGGCTTCTGCACAGACGGCAACGGTTGCTTCGTCGACAATCCGTTCGATCAGCGGAAGGCCAGCGCCCTCATCACCCAACAACGCGTCGCCGGGGATAGCAACATTTTCGAAATAGACTTCAGAAGCCTGGAAACCGTCAACGGTTGGATAGTCGCGGCGCACGATGCCAGCGCTATTTGCATCAATCAGGAACAGCGATACGCCATTGGCTTCGCTGCCTGAACCGCCGGTGCGGGCGGTGACCAGCAAATGCGTTGCCCAAGGGGCGGCGTAAACCACGCCCTTATGACCGTTCAGCACATAGCCTGCGCCGTCTTTCTTCGCGGTCGTGCGAATGTTCGCAAGATTATAGCGACCCTGTGGTTCCGCATAGGCAAAAGCGATGATGACGTTACCGCCAATGATTTCCGGAATGACGGCATCGGCAATCGCGCCGCCAACAGCCTTCAACGCACCACCGCCAAGAACGACGGTCTGCAGATAAGGTTCGATCGCGATGACCTTACCCAATTCTTCCATGATCAAAGCATTTTCGAGGTGGCCGCCGCCAAGTCCGCCATGGGCTTCGCTAAATGATGCACCAAGCATGCCGAGATCTTGTGCCAGCGCCTTCCAGATGCCGGCGTCACGGCCGCTGCCGCTGGCAATCATCTTGTTGCGGCTGTCAAAGTCATATGTGTCCGCCAGAAAGCGGCTCAGGGTTTCGCGGATCATGTCCTGCGTTTCGGTGTAGCTGAAATCCATTATAATTATCCTGTCCAGTGGTCCGTCATGCTGAACTTGTTTCAGCATCTTAATGTCAACGTTGCGCATTAAGACCCTGAAACGCGTTCAGGGTGACGGCAAAATGTTAGATTAAATACCCAGCACCATCTTGGCGATGATGTTGCGCTGGATCTCGTTTGAACCACCGTAAATCGTCGTCTTGCGGGTGTTGAAATAGGTCGGAGCAGCGCGATGCGCGTAATCCGGGCCAATTGGATGTTCATTGTCGCCTTCGCCAAATCCGCGGAAATAGGGCGCGCCATAATGGCCGACTGCTTCCAACGCGAGTTCGGTAATCCGTTGCTGGATTTCAGAGCCCTTGATTTTCAGCAAGCTGGATTCAGGGCCAGGGCCCTTGCCCGCTGCTTCGCCGGCGAGGCTACGCAGTTCGGTGAATTCCAATGCGGTCAGATCGATTTCAAGTTCCGAAATCTTACGCTTGAAAAATGGGTTGGCGATCAATGGGCGGTCACCGTCCTGCTCCGTGCGGGCAATGGATTTGATCTTCTCAACGCCACGCTTCGAACGGGCAACGGCGGCGATGCCGGTACGCTCATGCGCCAGCAAGAACTTGGCGCAGGTCCAGCCCTTGTTTTCTTCATAGATGCGATTGGCAACGGGAACGCGGACGTCCTCCAACCATACTTCGTTGACTTCATGCTCGCCACCCAAGGTGATGATTGGGCGAACGGTTACGCCGGGCGTCTTCATGTTGATGAGAAGGAAGCTAATGCCTTCCTGCGCCTTGGCATCGGAATCGGTGCGGACGAGGAAGAAGCCCCAGTCAGCATATTGCGCCATTGTGGTCCATGTCTTTTGACCGTTCACAACATAATGGTCGCCATCGCGGACGGCCTTTGTCCGCAGCGAAGCAAGGTCAGAACCTGCGCCAGGTTCCGAATACCCTTGGCACCACCAATCGTCGCCGGACAAGATGCCGGGCAGGAATTGTGCTTTTTGTTCCGGCGTACCGAATGTGTAGATGACGGGTCCGACCATCGACAGGCCAAATGGCATGGTGCCGACGCAATCCGCTGCAGCGAGTTCTTCGGACCAGATGAAGCGTTGCGTTGCGGTCCAGCCAGTGCCGCCATATTCGACAGGCCATGCTGGCGCGATCCAGCCTTTTTTCGCAAGAATGCGATGCCACGACAGAAAATCTTCTTTCGAAAGATCATGTCCTTCGTCCTGTACCGAACGGAGATTCTCGGGATAATTTTCGGCGATGAATGTGCGCACTTCCTTTTGGAAGGCGATTTCTTCGGGACTGAATTCCAATTGCATCACGATTCTCCTAAAAATAGCTGAATCAGAACTAGTGAACGTTTACGTAAACGTCAACTGAATCTCATCGCGCTTTTACATAGCTTCCCGGAGCAGATTCCAGCGCCTTCAACGTGCCTTCACCGGGTATGCGGGCGCCCGTGGCAGGGACTTTATTGTCACCCTTGTCCAGCAGCCAAACAAGCCAATCGGGCCACCAGCTGCCCTTGGTTTCGGTGGCGCCGTCGATGAATTCTGCGAGCGAGCCTGCGGTGCCTTCGTTGGTCCAATATTGATATTTGTTTTGCGCTGGAGGGTTCACCACGCCTGCGATATGTCCGCTGCCCGCCAACAGGAATTTGACAGGGCCGCTAAAGTGCTCCTGAAGCTTCCAAACGCTTTCGGCAGGCGCAATATGGTCTTCACGCCCAGCCTGAATATACGAAGGCGTTTGAACGCGACGCAAATCAATCGGCGTACCAAGCGCAGATAGACTATCCGGTTCAACCAGACGGTTATCGCGATAGAGGTCCGCCAGATAGGCTTTGTGCCATTTGGCGGGAAGGTTGGTGACGTCTCCATTCCAGTGCAGCAAGTCGAACGCGGGGTAATCTTCGCCCAGCAAATAATTTTTGACGACCGTCGACCAAATCAGGTCCTTGCCGCGCAGCATGTTGAACGTCAGCGCAAGGAAGCGACCGTCCAAATAGCCATGCGGGGCGCTCAACGTTTCGACCATCGCGATCTGATTGTCGTCGATGAAATTCAGCAGCTCGCCGCCCGTGCTGAAATCGACTTGCGCGGTAAAAAATGTCGCGCTGCGCACCTTGCCGGCACCACCGGTTGCGGCGAGCACGGCAAGCGTTGCGGCCAAGGTCGTTCCGGCAACGCAATATCCAATCGCATGCACATCTGGCACGCCAAGGCCGTCGCGCACGGTATCGATCGCATCTATCTGCGCCGCGATATAATCGTCCCAGATGATGTCCTTCATCGAGCTATCAGCAGATTTCCAAGACACGACAAAAACGGTGATGCCTTGGTCAACGCAATATTTGATGAAGCTTTTTTCCGCTGTCAGGTCGAGAATGTAGAACCGGTTGATCCATGGCGGAAAAATTATCAGCGGCGTTGCCAACACGTCCGGGGTCGTGGGATCATATTGGATCAGCTGATACAACGGCGTTTGATGGACGACTTTGCCCGGCGTTGCCGCGATGTTTTCGCCCAGCTTAAAGGCATTAGAATCGCTGTGTGTTAACTGACCGCGTTGCAAATCTGTCATCAGGTTTTGCATGCCCGACATCAGGCTTGCGCCGTTGGTCTCCATCGCCCGTTGTAGTGCGACGGGGTTTGTGAAGGGCGAATTTGCGGGGCTCATCGCCTCTATCATGCTACGCACGGCAAAGCCCATTTTGGTTTTGTCACTATCGGCGACGCCATCCAGCTGCTCAGCCGCGCCGAGCATATAGTCAGACATCACCTGATATCCCTGACGCATCAGGTCGAAAACGGGATGTTCCCATTCAGGTGCAGCAAAGCGGCGATCCGACGGGTCAACTTTGCTGCGACCAGCCTTGGCCAGTGGCGCAAGTATCGTTCCCCATGCGTCCATCGCGGCGCGATATGCCTTCATCGGGTCAGCCGCCGAGGCTGCCGACCCCTCAAGCATTTTGGCGAATTGGTCGGGATCCATGAAGGGTGGAAATTTCGGTGAATCGGCCATATTCAATGCATAACAAATGTCAGAAAATTGTCGAAGATTGTTTTGTTGTGCGGCGCAGCATGGACATTAGGTAAAAAAGGGCGCAAAGGCGCGCAATAATGACGTTTGAAAATCTTCCCCCGCTTCTTGATGAAGCGCTCACCGCTCGTGGCTATACTGCTTTAACCCCTGTTCAATCTGCTGTCATGACAGCTGAGGCCGAAGGCCGCGACCTTGTCGTGTCGGCCCAGACTGGATCAGGCAAAACCGTTGCTTTTGGCTTGGCCATGGCACCGCAAATCCTTGATGGTGGACTGGTCAGCCTTGCGCGCGAACCCGCCGCACTCATCATCGCACCAACGCGCGAACTGGCCCTGCAGGTCAGCCGCGAACTCATGTGGCTATATGCCAAGGCTGGCGTTCGCATCGCTACCTGCGTTGGCGGCATGGACGCGTCGAAAGAACGCCGCACGCTAAATCAAGGCGCACAAATTGTCGTCGGGACCCCCGGCCGTTTGCGCGATCACTTGGAGCGTGGCGCACTTGACCTGTCCGCTTTGAAGGTCGCGATTCTCGACGAAGCCGATGAAATGCTCGACATGGGTTTCCGCGAGGAACTCGAAGAAATATTGAACGCGACGCCTGAAGGCCGCCGCACGTTGCTTTTCTCGGCCACTATGCCGAAGCCAATCGTGTCGCTGGCCAAGCGTTACCAGCAAGACGCCCTGCGCATCTCCACCGTCGGTGAAGACCGCGGCCATGGCGATATCAGCTATCAGGTGGTCACGGTCGCGCCACCGGACATTGAGAACGCAGTTGTGAACCTGCTGCGTCTGCATGAGGCCGAAACGGCTATCCTGTTCTGTGCGACGCGCGAAAACGTACGTCGCCTGCACGCCAGCTTGACCGAGCGCGGCTTCAATGTCGTTGCGCTGTCGGGTGAACATTCGCAGTCCGAGCGAAATCAGGCGCTTCAGGCGCTGCGTGACCGCCGTGCCCGTGTATGCGTTGCAACCGACGTTGCGGCACGCGGCATTGATTTGCCCAACCTGTCATTGGTGGTCCACGTCGAATTGCCGCGCGATGCCGAAGGGCTTCAGCATAGGTCGGGACGTACGGGGCGTGCGGGTCGCAAGGGGACCGCAGTTCTCATCGTGCCCTATCAGCGCCGCAAGCGCGTTGAATCGATGTTGCGCGGCGCGAAGATTGAGGCTGACTGGATTAAAGTTCCGACGGCCGCAGATATCCGCGCCAAGGACCATGAACGTCTGCTCGAAACACTTTTGACACCCGTCGAAGTCGAAGATGAAGATCGTGCATTGGGTGCAAAGCTGCTCGAAACGATGTCGGCTGAAGACATCGCCGCTGCGCTCGTCCGTGTGCATCGCGCCAAAATGCCACAGGCAGAAGACATGCTGGATGACGGCACGCGCGAACGTCCGCGTGATGACCATCGCGCCGGATTTGACGATTCTGTTTGGTTCAAGCTCAACGTTGGCCGCCGCAACAACGCAGATCCAAAATGGATATTGCCACTGTTGTGCCGCCGTGGCGGCGTGACCAAGAACGACATTGGTGCCATCCGGATTGCAGCGAACGAAACCCATGTGGGTATCGCTGCTGCCGCTGTTGCAAAATTTGCCAAAGCAATCGCGCAGCCGGGGCATGACGAAGACAATGATGTTGAGATCGTGCAAGCCAACGGCCCACCACGTGAAGCTGCGCGTGAAAACAAGCGCATGGGTCGCGACGGAGGCCGCGATGGTGGTCGCCCGCAACGTGCCCAACTGGGCGTCAATCCACGCGGCGATGGACCTCGTGGTGACGGACCGCCACGCGGCGGTCCACGCGGTGGATCCAACCGTGACGGTGTGCGTCCATTCCGCAATGATGGGCCACCACCGTCAAAGCATGGCGTACGGCACAAAGCGAAAGGCAATCGGCCGCGCTAATCCGCGGACCGAAAGCTTTTTCTGGAAATGCACGAAAACTTCGCGCATGAGGGTGGCTCTGTAAACAACTAACCGGAAACGGGAGCCAATGTCCGAAGAATTCTACCGCATCAAGCGTCTGCCGCCTTATGTTATCGCTGAAGTTAATGCGATGCGTGCGGCGGCCCGTGGTGCGGGAGAGGACATTATCGATCTGGGCATGGGCAATCCTGATTTGCCGCCGCCACCCCATGTCATCGAAAAATTGTGCGAAGTCGCGCAAAAGCCCGATGCCCATGGCTATTCGGCTTCCAGAGGTATTCCCGGCCTCCGTAAGGCGCAGGCCAATTATTATGCGCGCCGCTTTGGGGTGGATGTTGATCCCGAAACCGAAGTCGTCGTGACAATGGGTTCGAAAGAGGGCCTTGCAAGCCTTGCAACTGCTATCACTGCGCCGGGTGACGTCGTATTGGCGCCAAACCCGAGCTACCCGATCCACACGTTCGGTTTCATCATCGCCGGTGCAACCATTCGGTCCGTACCCACGACGCCCGATGAAAATTATTTCCGGTCGCTGGAGCGTGCGATGGCGTTCACAGTCCCGCGGCCGTCGATATTGGTGGTCAACTATCCGTCCAACCCAACTGCAGAAACCGTCGATCTGGCGTTTTACGAGCGACTGGTTGCATGGGCGAAAGAAAACAAGGTCTGGATATTGTCCGACCTTGCTTATTCGGAACTCTATTTTGATGGCAACCCGACCCCGTCCATTTTGCAGGTGAAGGGCGGCAAGGACGTTGCGGTTGAATTCACGTCATTGTCGAAAACCTATTCGATGGCTGGATGGCGTATCGGTTTTGCGGTGGGTAACCGCGAACTGATTGCTGCGATGACGCGCGTCAAAAGCTACCTCGATTATGGGGCATTTACGCCCATTCAGGCGGCGGCATGCGCAGCATTAAATGGCCCGCAAGACATTGTTGAACAAAATCGGCAGCTCTATCACAAGCGCCGCGATATCCTTGTCGAGGCATTTGGCCGTGCTGGATGGGATATTCCTCCACCAAAGGCGTCGATGTTCGCATGGGCACCCTTGCCGCCTGCGCTTGCGCATTTGGGGAGCCTTGAGTTTTCCAAACAGCTGCTGACCGAAGCAAAGGTCGCGGTCGCGCCGGGTGTGGGATATGGCGAAGACGGCGAAGGCTATGTCCGCATCGCTATGGTTGAAAACGAGCATCGCCTGCGTCAGGCCGCACGGAACGTGAAGCGTTACCTGCAATCGATGGGGGTCAACACCCCTGGCCAATCAAAGGCAATCTGACATGGCGCGAAGCGAGTTTGCTTTCCATCACCGTTTCCGCGTGCGTTGGTCAGAGACGGATGCGCAGGGCGTCGTCTTTAACGCGCGCTATCTGGATTATGCCGATGTCGCGGTCACCGAATATTGGCGCGCGGCGAAATTTCGGGATTATGCCGATGGTGCGCCGTTGGAGTTTCATGTCAAAAAGGCGACCGTGACATGGTTTGCGCCGATTAAGCCCGACGAGCTTATTGAAGTTATGGCGCGCACGGTTGCGACTGGTCGGACCAGCATGACTCAAATCGTCGAAATCCATGGTATTACCGAAGACGGTTCAGACGATTTGCGCGCAACAGTTGATCTTGTCAGCGTGCATGTCGACCTCGACACACATCGCCCCATTCCGTTGCCACATTGGGTGAAGGACGTTTTCCTAAACTTCGATCAACAGGCTGCGAACTCCGCAGCCGTGATGGCCGCGCGTAAGACCGGCTGAGCATGCGCACGAACGCCCGTTTGAGCTTTCTGGCCATCATCGCGGTTCCACTGCTATTTGCGAGCGGCTGCACGCCAGCGGACACCGCGGACGAACGAAGCGAGAGCTCCGCAGCATTTCCGCGCGCGGAACGTGTGGTGTCCACCGCGGGTGATACCGAATTTTCGACTGAGGCAGCGCGTGATGAAGCGGGTGAGGCCGAATTTGTGATGGATTGGGCCGGGATCCAGCTTGGCACCACTGTGGCCGATATCGGGGCAGGCGAGGGCTATTACACCATCCGCCTGGCGGACCGCGTTGGCCCAAAAGGGCGCGTGCTTGCGCAGGATATCAATCGGGATGCGCTTGATCGACTTGGCGCGCGGGTCACACGCGAACAGCTCGATAATGTTGCCATCAAGGAAGGCGCTCTGGATGATCCCCGGTTGCCAGAAAACAGCTTTGACCGGGTTTTCATGGTGCATATGTACCATGAAATAGCCGAGCCTTACGCATTCCTATGGCGCATGCGGCCCACGCTCGCCAAGGGCGGACAGGTCATTGTGGTAGACCGCGATCGTCCCACCGCCCAACATGGTATTCCGCCAAAGCTGCTGTTCTGCGAATTTGATGCCGTGGGCTATCGTTTGACCGGCTTTACCGAGCAATTGAAACTGGGTGGATATATCGCCCGCTTTGAAGTCAGCGGGACGCGGCCTGAGCCGGCAAAAATTAAGACATGCGCGTCGCGTTATCCGCAAAACTAGGCTGAATATTTCGGCGCGCTTAATCGCCGTCAAAACCTATCAACGATCCGACCCGTACGCCGTTGGCGCGCAATTTGGCTGCGCCGCCAAGGTCCGGCAGGTCGACGATGAATAAAGCCTGTTCAACTTTGCCGCCGCCTTGCTGGATTAAGTCAACGCCAGCGAGGGCCGTGCCACCCGTGGCAATCAAATCGTCAACCAACAGCACTTTCTGGTCAGGCTGCACATGGCCGACATGCATTTCAATGCGGTCGGTGCCATATTCGAGCGTATAATCCGTGCCGATTTTCTCGCCGGGCAGCTTGCCGGGCTTGCGCAGCATCAATTGGCCAAGGCCGAGCACATAAGCCAGAGCAGACGCCACGATAAAGCCACGCGCCTCAATGCCTGCAACAAGCTGCGTATCGGGGTCCACCAGCGCCGCGAGCCGGTCAATGGTCATGCGATAGCCGTCTGCGTCGAGCAGCAGGCTGGAGACGTCACGGAACATGATGCCCGGCTTGGGATAATCCGGAATGTTGCGAATCAGGGCGGCGAGGTCGGCGTTGCTATTCATGCGTCATGACTGGCCGCAACCTGCAGACTTTTCAAAAGAAAAGGGCCGGAACATTTGTGTTTATTGATGCCGAACGCGCGGCAATAAAAAAGGGGCAGCCTATTGCTAGGCCGCCCCATTTTATATCCCGTAAGGGAAACCGAATTACTTCAGTTCGACGGTTCCGCCGGCTGCAAGGATCTTCGCCTTGATGTCTTCGGCTTCTGCCTTGTTTACGCCTTCCTTGATCGCCTTTGGCGCGGACTCAACAAGAGCCTTTGCTTCGGTCAGACCAAGGTTGGTGATCGCACGGACTTCCTTGATGACTGCAATCTTGTTGCCGCCGTCGCCGGTCAAGATAACGTCAAATTCAGTCTGCTCTTCAGCAGCTGGTGCAGCGGCACCAGCAGGTGCAGCAACAGCAACAGCAGCAGCAGCGCTAACGCCCCACTTTTCTTCCAAAGCCTTAGCAAGTTCAGCCGCTTCAAGAACGGTCAATGCCGAAAGTTGGTCTACGAGCTTTTCAATATCAGCCATTTAAATAACACTCCGATTTTCTGTCATATCTGTAGGGCCCGCCCAGCCGGTTAAAACCATGGGACGCAGCCGGTTTAATTCAAAAAAGTTATGCTGCCTTTTGGTCAGCATAGGCACCAAAAACGCGTGCCAATTTCGCAGCAGGTGCGGTCGACAGCTGTGCAAGCTTCGTTGCCGGTGCTTGGATAAGCCCGATAAGCGTGCCGCGCAGTTCGTCGAGCGATGGCAACGAAGCCAGCGCCTTTACACCGTTTACATCAAGGAACGTGTCACCCATCGCGCCGCCGACAATTTCAAGTTTGTCATTGGTCTTTGCGAACTCGACAGCAATCTTTGCAGCTGCAACCGGGTCCGACGATGTGGCGAGCGCTGTAGGGCCGGTAAGCAATTCAGCTACCGATCCATATTGCGTTCCTTCAAGAGCGATTTTGGCAAGACGGTTCTTGGCAACCTTATAGCTTGCGCCAGCATCCCGCATCTTCAAACGAAGGTCGGTCGATTGTGCAACCGTCAGCCCGAGATTACGGGTGACGACGACAACCGCCGCTTCATTGAAAGTGGCGTTCAGCGATGCAACTGTTTCGGTCTTTTCAGAACGGTTCATGCATTACTCCTTTTTCAGACTTCGCCGGCGAACCGACAAAATCCAACACGAAAAGCGAAACACCCGGCTGGGCGATCCGCTGACTTCAGTCCGTGGGGAAGTTTCATGCCGAACTCACACGATCTAAAATCGGGAGCGGTGGCGAAGGATGGCAAAAGCCAATCCTGAAATCTCTATCCCCGTCTAGGCTGGAAATTAAGAACGGCAAATTCCGTTCACCAACTGTCTCGGACGGTTGCCGGTGGAGCCGTCGCCCCACCGAACGAGGCGGGCATTAGCAGGGTTGGACGCAGAGTCAAGGGCGGCCGCCCCTTTGATCGCTGTCCGCTGCGACAGAGTTTCAAAATCCTATGAAAGTCTGGACAATTTATCTTACTGGACAATCCTTGCTTCGCTGACTTAATCGAAATGGAAATCATCAGGTTAAAGGACACAATAATATATGCCCGACACGCGTGAAAAAACAGCGGCGCTGATTGGCGCATATTATGCTGCATTCAATGCCATGGATGTTGAAGCTATCTTGGCATGTCTGGATGACAATGTGGCGCATGATATCAATCAAGGGGACCGTGAAACCGGCAAGCTGGCCTTTCGCGCCTTTCTTGGCCGCATGGACCATGCCTATAGTGAACAGCTGCGTGATATTGTCATTATGACCAGCGAAGACGGCAAGCGCGCGGCGGCGGAATTCATCGTCGACGGGATTTACAAGGTGGCTGATGAAGGCTTTCCTGCAGCGCATGGCCAGAGCTACAGCTTACCAGCGGGCGGTTTCTTTGAGGTCGCAGACGGAAAAATCACACGCGTCTCGGTCTATTATAATCTTGCCGACTGGATTGCCCAGGTTTCATGACCTTAGCCGTCCGTTCCTTGACGGATCCCGAGGAGCGCTGGGCCGCCATTCCGGCGCTGTCTGATCTGCGGATCCGGGTTTTTCGCAGCTGGCCCTATCTGTATGACGGTAGTGCAGAATATGAGGCCGCTTATATGGCCGAATTTGTGCGCGAACCGGGTTCGGTACTTGTCGTCGCCCGGGACGGGGACGCAATCATCGGCGCGGCTACGGCGTCTCCATTGGAGGGGCAGAAGGCAGACATCCAGAATCCCTTCTGTGACCAAGGAATGGATGTTGCGCAGATATTCTATTTCGGGGAATCTGTTCTGTTGCCGCAATATCAAGGGCAAGGCATTGGACACCAGTTTTTCAACGCGCGTGAAGACGCAGCGCGCGCCGCAGGGGCACGGCAAACCGCCTTTTGCGCAGTGATCCGCCCTGACGATCATCCGATGCGGCCCGAAACACCACGCGATTTGCACCCGTTCTGGCGTGCTCGCGGCTATGCGCCGGTGCCCGGTTTGACAGGAACGATTGAGTGGCAGGATCTGGGCGACGATTTCGAAAGCGAACATCTCATGCAATTTTGGATGCGTGACCTGTGACCGCGTCGGTCCGTATAGCGGCAGCCCAATATCCCATCGGGGAACCCGATAGCTTTGGCAGTTGGCAAGCGAAAGTCGGGCATTGGGTGAACGATGCCGCGGCGCAAGGCGCACAGTTGTTGGTGTTTCCCGAATATGCGGCGATGGAATTGGCCGCAATTGACAAAGCGACGGCGAGCGATCTGCATGCCTCGTTGCGGGCCGTGGTTGCACTGGGACCAAGAATTGACGCCCATTATGCGGATCTCGCCAAGCAATTTGGGGTCGTTCTGCTCGGCGGAACCCGTCCCTTTGGCCAAGACGATGGGCAGGTTGTAAACAGGGCGACGCTGTATATGCCGGACGGACAAACGGCGTATCAGGACAAGATTATGATGACCCGGTTCGAACGTGAATCCTGGGACATTAAAGGCGGAAAAAGCCTGCGGGTTTTTCGGACATCTTATGGAATGCTGGGCATTTCTACCTGCTATGACATCGAATTCCCGATGATCGCGCGGGCGCAGGCACAAGCTGGCGCACAGGCCATTCTCTGCCCGTCGTGCACCGACAGCTTGCAAGGCTATCACCGCGTTCGGATTGGGGCGCAGGCGCGGGCATTGGAAAACCAAATTTTTGTGGCGCAGGCACCGACCGTTGGCATGGCCCCATGGTCGCCGGCGCTCGACGAAAATTATGGTGCAGCAGGGCTGTTCGTTCCGCCTGATGGGGATAGCCCCGATGACGGGATCGTGGCGATTGGGACCGAAGGGCAGGGGGCGTGGGTCGTTGCAGACGCTGATCTTGCGCGCGTGAACCGCTGGCGCACCGAAGGGGCCGTTCGTCCCTTTGCGCATTGGCCCGAACAATATTGCGGCGCAATTGCCAGCGATCTGCCGGTGGAAGTTGTGCCGCTGGATTAACTGTTCGCAAAAACGGGCGGAGCGGTTAGGGGGATTTCTATGCCACAAAATGCCGCCCTTCCACGCCTGCACCTTCTGCTCGCGATCGCAGTGATGGCGGTGTGGGGAACGAACTTCGTCGTCATCAAATTGGCGCTCACCCATTTGCCGCCTTTGTGGCTTGCGACGCTGCGTTTTACGTGCGCATTTCTGCCAGCGGCATTTTTCCTAAAACGGCCAGCGGTGCCTTTGTCCAATCTTGCGGCGTACGGCGTATTGATCGGGGCCGGGCAGTTCGGCCTGCTGTTTTTGGCGATGAAAGGCGATATTACGCCGGGCCTCGCCTCACTGGTCGTTCAGATCCAGGTCTTCTTTACCATTGCCCTATCCATGCGGCTGACGGGGGAGAGGGTGCGCACATTCCAATGGGCTGCACTGGCGTTAGCGACAAGCGGGCTGGCCGTCATTCTGACCCATTCGGACGGCAGCGCGACGCCATTGGGATTGATGCTCGTCGTAACGGCGGCCTTTTGCTGGTCGAGTGGCAATATGGTCTCGCGCGCCGCGGGTAAGGTCGACATGCTTGCGTATGTGGTCTGGGCCAGCATCTTTGCGGTGCCGCCATTGTTGACCCTCGCCTTGCTATTTGAAGGCCCGTCGGCCTTGATTGCGGGCGTGCACGCAGCAACAGCGACGACCTGGGCCGCGGTGGTCTGGCAAGCGGTTGGCAACACGATGTTCGGCTATGGGATTTGGGGATGGCTTCTCGCCCGGCATCCTGCGGCAACCGTTGCGCCTATGGCGTTGCTGGTGCCGATATTCGGGATGGGGGCGTCGGCCTTGCTCTTGAACGAGCCATTACAGAGCTGGAAATTGCTTGCCGCTGCGCTGGTCATGGGCGGATTGGCGTTAAGCCTTTTATGGCCGAGATTTTTTCAACCTATTTCGAAAATCGAATAGACCGGACCCGCAGCGGTTTGTTCACCGGTGCCGACGGCGATGACATTGTTAAGCCAGCTATAGCGGCTATCACCACATTCGAATTTTGCGACGACTGCCAGTGAATATTCGTGCGGCTCCAGCAATGTGCCTTTCCGGAACCGAGACATTGCTTCGGCTTCGGCCAGAAAACGGCCCTGATAATTGAGGTAAACCATCGCCCCGTCGTCGGTTTGCAGCGTCAGGCGGACGTCGATTACCATCACGCCATCTTCACGATTGACGACCCAATCATTTCCGCCCGGCAGCACCGTGCCGTTCAGCCGCTCGCCAGCAAAATGGCCGCCGGTGACGGGGGCAATGCGGCGCAGGCCGGCAGGGGTTTGGCCAATGCTGATCATCCCTGCGAAATCAACGGTCAGCGTCATGGTAATGAGGTGGTGGTGCGGTAAATTGTTCATTGCACAGTTGCTACCATGACGGCAGGATGGCGCAAGAATTATCAGGGAGAGAGTTTTGGACAACATAATTGCGCGCCGTCCAGGCCCATCGGTTCAGGAAGTGTTCGACGGCGATCGTAATCCAGCGCCTGCGGTCATGCGCGTGGAATCACCCGCCATTGGGCAAAGCAGTGATGATGTTTCTATTGCGCGTTACTTCGCCAAAGACTGGCATGATCGCGAAGTCGAGCAGGTTTGGCGCAAGACATGGCAACTGGCGTGCCGGCTGGAGCATATCCCGAATATTGGCGACCATATTGTGTATGACATCGTGCATGACTCGCTCATCGTTGTGCGAACAGGCCCGGACGAGATTAAAGCCTATATCAATTCATGCCTGCATCGCGGCACGATGCTCCGCACAGAAGGCGGGTGCGTTAAGCAGTTTCGTTGCCCCTTCCACGGCTGGACTTGGAAGCTGGATGGCGCATTATCTGTCATTCCCGGCCAATGGGATTTCCCGCATGTAGATAAGGACAAGATGAACCTTCCCGAAGCGCGCGTTGGCACATGGGGCGGCTTTGTTTTCATTAATTTTGATGCCGATGCCGAACCCCTTGAAACCTATCTCGAAAATCTGCCCGAGCATTTTGCCTCCTTCAATCTGGAAGACCGCTATGTCGCGGCGCATGTTGCCAAGATTATGCCATGCAATTGGAAACTGGCGATGGAGGCTTTCGTCGAGGCATATCATGTGCCGTTCGCGCATGGGCAGGTGCTGAGCTATTATGGGGACAGCAACACCCAATATGACGTTTGGCCCGGTGTGCGCCATGTCAGCCGGATGATCAGCGTGCAGGGCGTCGCCAGCCCATCGAAACCCGCAGCGACAGCTGAACAAACCATAGAGGAAATGCGCCGCGACGTGCCCTTTTTTGCGGGCAAGCCCATTGAAGTGGGCGCAGGTGAAACGGCGCGGGGCAAACTGGCCGAACGGGCGCGGGAGAAGATTTCGCGCTCGATTGGCCGTGACATGTCCGCCCTATCGGATTCGGAATCGCTCGACCTGATCGAATATATGCTTTTTCCCAATATGGTGCCGTGGGGCGGGCAGGCGTTGCCCATCACCTACCGCTTCCGCCCGAACGGCGACGACCCCGAAAGCTCGATCATGGAAATCATGTTCCTGTTTTCCAAAGCCCCCGATGGATCGCATCCGGAACCCGCAAAAATGACGATGCTGGGACTGGATCAGAAATGGGCTGACGCACCGGAGCTTGGTTCGGCTGCAATGGTTGCTGATCAGGACACCGACAATCTGAAGCGGATCCAAAAAGGTCTGCGCGCGTCGAAGAAACCGGGTGTGACATTGGCGCGTTATCAGGAAAGCCGCATCCGCCATTACCACGAAACGCTGGATGCATATATGGCGCGGTAGCGCATTTGAACAAACAGGCATGTTCCGCTAATGGCTCAGCCTTGGGAGAGCATTCATGCCATTAGCATTCACCGTTTATGACTGGGGCATATTGCTTGCCTATGTCGCATTGCTGGCAATTGCCGGCTATCAGGCGACACGGCGGACCAAAACGGCGGATGACTATTTTCTCGCCGGGCATCATGCGCCGGTCTGGCTGGTTGCGGTGTCCGTTCTGTCGACGATGCAGTCGGCGGCAACATTTCTCGGCGCCCCCGATAACAGCTATCGCGGTGATTACAGCTATCTCACAAGCAACTTCGCCGCGATCATCGCTGCCTTTATCGTCGCACGTTTCCTGATCCCGCGTTTCTACGCAATCGGTGCGACCACGGTATATGAATTGCTGGAGGCCCGTTTCGACGCGACGGCAAGACGCGCGGCGGCGGGGATGTATCTCGTCGGCCGGATTTTGGCGAGCGGCGCGCGGCTGTATCTTGCCGCTATTGCGGTTTCGATGATCATCTTCCTTGATGTCGAGCCGCAGCATATCGTTATCGCGTCGGCGGTGCTTGTCGTTTTCGGTGTTGTGTTCACACTGTTCGGCGGGCTCAATGCCGTTATCTGGAGCGACCTGGTGCAGGTCGTGCTCTACCTTGGTGGTGCGGTGCTGGTGCTTATTTTCCTGCTGGTGAAAATTCCTGCACCTGCTCCGGAAATCTGGGACGCGCTTCAATCTGCACCGGACGGAATGGACAAGCTGCGTTTGTTTGACTGGTCGTTCGACTTTACCAAGCCGTTTACCGTTTGGGCGATCCTGACCGGGCTGGTGCTGCTCAATATCGGCAATGCCGGGCTCGATCAGGACACGACGCAGCGCTTTTTGGCATGCGAAAATGCACAATCGGGCAAGCGCGCTTTGTATGCGAGCATGTGGGCGGCAATCCCCGTGGTGGCTTTATTCATGGCGATTGGATCGCTGCTCCACATCTTCTACAACCGCCCCGACCTTATGGGCGTGAGCGTTGGTGCTACCAACGCGTTCGCGGGCGAAAAAATCACGGTCTTCATGTCGTTCATTCTGTCTGAAATCCCACCCGGCTTGCGCGGGCTGGTAACCGTAGGCGTCATCGCAGCGGCGGCGATCAATTCCGGACTGATTTCAATGTCGGCGGTGGTCGTGAACGATTTTTACCGGCCTTGGCTGGAACGGCGTGGCGCACCGTCCAACGAGCAGCATTATGTCAACGCCGGACGCACGGCGATGATATTGCTCGCCTGTGCGCTGTTTGCGATGTCGATATTATGTTTCTATTGGCAGCATTACAGCGACACGCCTTTGCTCGAATTTGTGCTCGGCGTCATGGTCTTTGCCTATTCGGGCTTGCTGGGCGTTTATGGCACCGTGGTGTTTACGAAGCGTGGGGCGACATGGTCGGTGATCGCCGCGCTGCTGGCTGGATTTGTCGCGATCCTGCTGCAACAGCATTATGTCGTGGACAGTCTTGGCCTGCCTGCGGCGTGGAAGGCTCTGGCTTTCCCATGGCAGCTATGTATCGGGACGGCAGTCGCCTTTGCTGTTTGCTGCGCAGGTCGTGATATCAAGGATAAATCAGATGCCGCGCCCGTAGCTGCCTAAAGGCGTCAAGTCCGGGTTGCCACTGCGCCTCAATCTCGCTGACAGTTTTTCCGTCCAAAATGCCTTTACGGACCGTGTCGGTTCCTGCCAGCTGGTCGAAAAAGCTTGGAGTGCCGGCGCGGAATTCAAACTTGGCGGGGTACAATTCGTGGACCGCCTTCACCACAGCGATGCCGGTGCGGAATGGCTTGAATGTCGCGCTGTTGGTGGGGATGACCCACACGCCGTGACACGGCTGCCCGGCATATTTGGAAAAATCCGGTGTAAAGGAAATGGGCGCGAAAGTGACACCCGGCAATCCCATTGCATTTAATCGTTCCGCCAGTGCCAGGCCATCTATGAAAGGCGCGCCGATATATTCGAAGGGTTTTTCGCTGCCCCGTCCTTCGGAGATGTTGGTGCCCTCAAACAAGGCTGTGCCGGGATATACAGCGGCTGTTTGGGGTGTCCGCATATTGGGTGAGGGCGGCACCCAAGGCAAATCCCAAGCGACATAGGGCGCCAAGTCGCGACGCCAGCCGCGCATAGGAATAACGCGCAGGCGCGTGCGCAGCTTTTTCTCACCGACGAACATCTGCGCGAGCTCACCGAATGTCATGCCGTGACGTACCGGCATGGCAAAGCTTCCAACAAAAGAGGCGAATGCAGGTTCGAGGACTGGTCCCTCTATCATCACCCCGCCTAGCGGGTTGGGACGATCCAGCACGATCACCTCGGCTCCGGATTTCTCTGCGGCGCGCAGCATGAACAGCAATGTCGAGGAATATGTATAAAAACGCGTGCCGACGTCCTGCAGATCGACCAGCACAATATCAATGCCGTGCATCATCTTGTCAGTCGGCATCTTGGTTTCGCCGTAGAGGCTGTAGACGGGCAAGCCGGATTTGGGATCGATGCCCGAGGCCACCTTTTCACCGGCTTGGGCTTCGCCACGCACGCCATGTTCCGGACTAAACAGCGCGACGAGATTAATAGCGGGATGCGCCCGCAATAGATCGACGTCGCTGACGCCCTTGCGATCAACGCCGGTCTGATTGGTCAACAGCGCGACCCGCTTTCCCTTGAGCAACGCCAGTTGGTCGGAAAGCAAGGCTTCGATCCCGGGGGTGATATGCCTGATGGGAATGGCGATCGATTTGACGGGGGTTGGAGATTTTGGCTGAACCGGATCAGCCGCAACGGCGGCCAGTGGAAACAGCGCAATGATAAAGGTCAAAAATATTCGCATCATGAAAGGCTATTGGATAACGGCACCCGCCGCAAAGAAAAAGGGCCGGAGGTTTCCCTCCAGCCCTTTTGATATTCGTTTGATGCCGTGGCTTAAGCGCCAGCGACGTCCGCCAGATTGATCTTGAGGCCTGGGCCCATTGACGAGCTGACCGCAACGCGGCGGACATATTTGCCCTTTGATCCGCTTGGCTTGTTCTTGATGACGGCGTCGATCAACGCGTCGAAGTTCTTGCGCAGGTCAGCATCAGAGAAGCTCTTCTTGCCGATGCCGCTGTGGATGATGCCCTGCTTTTCAACGCGGAACTCAACCTGACCGGCCTTTGCAGCCTTTACAGCTTCAGCAACGTCCATGGTGACTGTGCCGAGCTTCGGGTTTGGCATCAGGCCCTTTGGACCCAAGGTCTTACCCAAGCGGCCAACGATCCCCATCATGTCCGGCGTTGCGATAACGCGGTCATAATCAAGGTTACCGGCCAACATGTCTTCCATCAGGTCTTCGGCGCCGACTTTGTCTGCACCAGCAGCGGTTGCTGCAGTAGCCTTGTCGCCACGTGCAAAGACGGCAACCTTCATTTCCTTGCCGGTACCGGCTGGAAGCGAAACCATGCCGCGAACCATTTGGTCAGCATGACGTGGGTCAACGCCCAGGTTCATTGCAACTTCGATGGTTTCGTCAAACTTGGCAGTTGCCAATTCCTTGATCAACTTCAGCGCTTCATCAACGCCGTAGAGCTTGTCGGCATCCAAATGCGCGAGTGATTTTGCTTTTTTGGTCAGCTTGGCCATTGGATCAGCCCTCCACTACTTCGAGGCCCATGGCGGTAGCCGAGCCTGCGATGATTTTTACTGCTGCGTCCATGTCGTTCGCATTGAGGTCGGCCATCTTGATGGTTGCGACTTCTTCCAACTGCGCACGTGTGATTGTACCAGCAGTGATCTTGCCTGGTTCTTTCGAACCGGACTTGAGGCCAAGAACCTTCTTGATGAGGTAGGTCGCTGGTGGCGACTTCATCGCAAAGGTGAAGCTCTTGTCTGCAAACACGGTGATCTTCGTTGGAATCGGGGTGCCCTTTTCCATATCAGCGGTTGCAGCGTTGAACTGCTTGCAGAATTCCATGATGTTTACGCCGCGCTGACCCAATGCTGGGCCGATTGGCGGGGATGGGGTGGCTGAACCTGCAGGAACCTGCAGGCCGATATAGCCGTCAATTTTCTTTGCCATGAATGGCGTCCTTTCATTCTATCGCCGCACTGCCCTAAAAGGGCGGAAACGGGTCAAATTAAGTGGTCCAACAGACATCAGATGATGTCCTCCCACACGGAATCACGTCGCTATTGCGCCGGGAAGCGGTGCCACTATCCGCAATGCAGGTATAATGCAAGCCTTTGCGCGGTTATGCCGGCGGTGTGAGCCGCAGCAGACCTTCCTGAACGACGGATGCGACCAACGTGCCGTCCTGGCTATAAATCCAGCCATGATTGATGCCGCGGCTGCCCCCGGTCCAATCGCTGTCCATGACGTAAACGAACCACTGGTCGACCTGAACATCGTTATGGAACCACATGGCATGGTCCAGGCTGGTGGAAAACAGGCCGGGCGTCACCCAATGCAGTCCGTGCGGGAGCATCGCGGATGACAGCAGCCCCATATCGGACGCAAACGACAGAAGCGCGCGGTGCAGCAACTGGTCGCCCTCAATCGGCGCACGCAAGCGGAACCATTGATAATGGCTGGTCGCCTTAGCATCGGCGGCGGGCCGAAAGCTGCGGAGTTCAAACGGCCGCGGATGTGCCATGCGCTCAAGCATATGATCAGGTATATCGGGATTGCGCGCCATGGCGTCCGAATAATCCCAACATTTTTCGGGCGGCAGCAGGTCCGGCATCGGTACTTGATGTGAAAAGCCTGCTTCAGGCTTTTGGAAAGACGCGGTCAGGTTGAAAATAACCTTGCCTTCTTGCCGGACAACAACGCGCCGGTTGGAAAATGCGCGGCCATCAAAATCACGGTGGACGCGAAAGTGCAGCGGCAGTGCTTCGCTACCACCGCGCAAGAAATAGGCATGCAGCGAATGGACTTGCTTATCTGGATCAACGGTGCGCGCTGCTGCCATCATGGCTTGCGCGATAATCTGCCCGCCGAAAATGCGATCGCGCGACGCACGAGAGAATGCCGGAAAGGTGAATTCGTCGGGTTCGTCTGCAGCGTCAAAATCGAACAGGCGGACAAGGCCACGAACCAGCTTGTCAGCCGGTATCGCGCTGTGCGCCGCGTTCGCCTTTTCAATGCGCGCCTGTATCTGTTCGGGCGACAATGCAGAGGTCATAGGGAAGAAAGATGGCCAGCGAAGGCCATCACTTCATCAATTCGACTTCTTCGAAATCCAGTTCGACGGGTGTCGCGCGGCCAAAAATGCTGACCGATACCTTCACGCGGTTCTTGTCGAAGTCGAGTTCTTCGACCGCGCCGTTGAAGCTTGCGAATGGACCGCCAAGTACCTTGACCTGATCGCCGATTTCGTAGTCGACCGAAACGCGCTTCTTCGGCGCAGCTTCCATTTCCTGCTTTGTGTTCAAAATGCGCGCTGCTTCGGCTTCGCTGATTGGCTGCGGCTTGTTACCCGCGCCCAGAAAGCCCGTTACCTTGGCTGTGTTCTTGACCAAGTGATAAACGTCGTCGTTCATATTCAGCTTGGCAAGGACATAACCCGGGAAGAACTTACGTTCGGCCTTGATCTTCTTGCCACGGCGCACTTCAGTGACTTGCTCGGTCGGAACCTCGACAGCTTCTACGAGCTGCGAGAGGCCAATACGCTCAGCTTCAGCGAGGATCTGGTCGCGGACCTTGTTTTCAAAACCCGAATAAGCGTGAATGATGTACCAGCGTGCCATAATATCTCTTCTTTTCCTCAAAACTCTTTCGAGTGACCGCAGCTTAGCCTTCGGCTAGCGCGAGTAATCCCTTTACGATTGCGGCGAATACCGCGTCGACGCCCAAAAAGAAGACGGCCAAGATGATCGTCATGATCAATACCATGATCGCGGTCTGCACGGTTTCTTGCCTCGAGGGCCATACTACCTTGCCGATTTCGGTCCGTACCTGACGGATGAATTCACCGGGGCTTGTCTTTGCCATATCGTTTCTTCCTGTTCGATCCCGAGGATAGCCGCCAGCGCTCCGACCGGCGGGTCGAGAGCGATATAGGTTCCGATTTCGGAAAGACTAGGCCTTTAGCGATGGATTCGGCGCGAGGCAAGTGGCTTTGGGAATGCGCCCATCGCCCGCACCCTTTCCGAACGGCCTTGAACTGCTGCCGTTTTTGGCTATCCCTCGACGCTTCAACACATCAAGGAATTTGTCCACATGCCATCCGGTCTTGCCGCCTTACTCGACGACATTGCGACAATCGCCAAAGTTGCGGCTGCGTCTGTGGACGATGTCGCCGCTGCCGCTGGCAAGGCAGGCAGCAAGGCCGCAGGTGTTGTCATCGACGATACGGCGGTGACGCCGCAATATGTCACTGGGTTCACGCCGGACCGCGAACTGCCGATAATTTGGCGCATTGCGAAGGGTTCTTTTTTCAACAAGCTGGTCATCATCTTGCCGGTTGCGTTGTTGCTGAGCCTGTTCCTGCCATGGGCCATTACGCCGATCCTCATGTTAGGTGGCGCGTATCTGTGTTTCGAAGGCGCCGAAAAAGTTTGGGAAAAACTGGTTCCGCATGAGGAAGAGAGTTTGGTCGAAGAACTCGCTGAATTGACCAGCACCGAACATGAACAAAATATGGTGAAGGGCGCGGTGCGTACCGACTTCATTTTGTCAGCAGAAATCATGGCGATTGCGCTGAACGAAGTGAAAAGCCTTGCCGCAACGTCGATCTGGCTGGAGGCTGGCGTTCTGGCCTTTGTCGCGATTGCCATCACAATTGCGGTGTACGGCGTGGTTGGGTTGATTGTTAAAATGGACGATATCGGTCTGCACATGGCGCAGCGTGAAAATGGCGGATCGCAGGCCATCGGCCGTGGTCTGGTGAAGGGGATGCCAAAATTGCTCGCTGCCTTATCAACCATCGGCACCGCGGCGATGCTGTGGGTCGGTGGACAAATCATCGTCCACGGTTTTGGCTTTCACCCCGCGGAGTTGTTCGGCCTGCATGAAGGCGCTTTGGCCTGGGTTGTCGATGCCGCATTATGCGGTGTCATCGGGCTCGCCATTGGCGCCGTGATTGTCTTGGCCCATCACACGCTGCCCAAGCGCAAAGCGCATTGAAGGCAGCCGATGCGCCGAAGTCATAACCTGTCGCTCTACGGATGATGACACGGAGGAAGTGTATGCAGTCTATCCACATTCAACGCCTTATCGCTTTGCCCTATTTTGGCTTAGGCGGCTGGTGCTTGTTTGCACCCCATATGGTCGAACGGATGACAATCAATCCGGCGTACCAACATTTGAGCGCGACCAGTGCGCTGTTTATTGGGTGTTTCGGCGCACAAGCCGTTTTGGGCGGCCTGTTCATTTGGTTTAGCCGGTTCACGCGCGCGTCGTTTCTGACTTACGCCGTCGCGCTGCTGCCCTTTTTTGGCTTCAACTATTATTTTGTTTATGAATTACCGATTTTAAACCGCTGGATGGCATTAGATTTCGGATCAAATGCCGCGATGTTTATTTTGAGTATCTGGGGCTGGCGGATGAAGATCCACGAAGAAGCCAAATTATAGGTGGAACCAATAAAATGGCAGGAGTTGGGGGACTCGAACCCACGACCCTCGGTTTTGGAGACCGATGCTCTACCAACTGAGCTAAACTCCTGCACTCCGCTTTTCAGCGAAGAAATGGGCCCTTAACGCCGATATGCGAACGGGGCAAGCCTGCTTTCGCACACCCGCCCCGTTCTGGCATGATATTGTCGGAAATTTAGAAGCTCATCTCGTCATACACGCGTGAGATGTCACCGGCCCATTCGCCGTGATATTTGTCGAGCATTTGTTCCGCCATGGTCTTGCCGCTGGCAACGATCTCGCGCAGCGGGTCCAGAAAGCCGGTTTCATTGTCGCCACTGGCATTCAGGCAATTGCGTGCAGCAAGCCCTGATGACGAGATATCAAGAATACGTCCGGCAAGATCAAGGAGCTTGCCGCCAACGGGTATCGCAGCGTTCAGGCCCTGCGCCGGCACTGCACTGCGCAGTGTTTCGCGTTCTTCCATCGTCCAGTGCTTTACCTCATCCCAGGCAGCATCAAGCGCGCCCTGATCGTACAGCAAGCCAACCCAGAATGCGGGCAGCGCACAGATGCGGTTCCATGGACCACCATCCGCGCCGCGCATTTCCAGGAAGCTTTTCAAGCGCACTTCGGGAAAGGCGGTCGACATATGGTCTTCCCAATCGGAAACGGTCGGTTTTTCGCCCGGCAGTACCGAAAGTTCGCCCTTCAAAAAGTCGCGGAAATCCAGCCCCGATGCATCGATATATTTGCCGTCACGGTAGACGAAATACATCGGCACCTTCAGCATATAGTCGACATATTGTTCATATCCGAAGTTCTCGTCGAATACGAATGGCAGCATGCCCGTGCGTTGCGGATCGGTGTCGGACCAGATGTGGCTGCGGTAAGAAAGAAAGCCATTTGGCTTGCCTTCCAAGAAGGGTGAGTTTGCGAACAACGCGGTTGCCAGCGGTTGCAGCGCCAGCGAGGTGCGGAACTTGTGGGCCATGTCGGCTTCGCTTGAATAATCAAGATTGACCTGAATCGTGCAGGTGCGCAGCATCATGTCGAGGCCCATGCTGCCCACGCGCGGCATATGGCGCAGCATGATGTCGTAGCGGCCTTTGGGCATGATCGGCAATTCAGCCCGCGTCTTGTCTGGCCAAAGCCCAAGGCCCAAGAAGCTGGTGTTGGTCTTGTCACCAATGGCTTTCACTTGCTTCAAATGCCGCCCGGTTTCGGCGCATGTCTGATGCAGGTTTTCAAGCGGGGCACCGGATAGTTCAAGCTGCCCTGCAGGTTCAAGGCTGACGGCGCCATCCGTGCCAGTCATGGCGATAACCTTGCCGTTTTCGTAAACGGGTTCCCAGCCAAACTCGGTCATGGCCATCAACAGATCGCGGATGCCGCCTGGTTCGTCATAAGACGGCGCATGATGATCCGTGCGGTTATAGACGAATTTTTCATGCTCGGTGCCAATGCGCCAGCGGTCCTTGGGCTTTTCGCCTTTCGCAATCGCGGCGATGAGTTGATCGCGCGTTTCAATTACGGGATCGTGGCGGTCCGAAACAGTTTTTGTGCTCATGCGCGCGGTTTAGAAATGTAGCGTCTATATTGCCAGAAAATTCCGTCAGCGCGGTTACGGGGCGTCGGCAAAGGCGCAAAGCCGTGCGCGTGCAGCATCATAGGCGACTAAGCCGTCCAATCGCCATTTTTGGACATCCACACAGAAATCGCTGCAACAGCGGCGGTATCGGCGCGCAAGATGCGCGGGCCCAATGACACGGGCCGTGCACACGGATGCGCGCGGATTGCAGCATTTTCACTATCGGTAAATCCGCCTTCGGGTCCAATCAGGACAGCGCCGGGGCCGGGACGGATCGCGTCCGAAAAAGGCTCACCGCCGCGTTCATCGCAGAAATATAGTGTTCGGTCTGCTGGCCATTTCGCAAGCAGCGCGTCGATGCGCGCAAGCGGGTCAATCACGGGTAAGGCGGTCCGCTCGCATTGTTCTGCGGCCTCAATCATATGCGCCCGCAGGCGGTCCTCTTTCAGCTTGTCGACGACACAGCGTGCCGTCAGCACGGGCACAAATCGGGCAACGCCAAGCTCGCAGGCTTTTTCGGCGATCCAGTCAAACCGGTCTTTTTTGATGAGCGCCTGACAAATCCACAGGTCGGGGGTGAATTCGCGGTCGCGCAATTTGGCGTCCACGGTCAAGACAAGGTCGCGTTTGTGCGTTTCGGTGACGGTCGCCAGATATTCGCCCGAAACATCATCGAACAATTTAACAGGTGCGCCCTCTTTCAATCGCATCACGCCGATCAGATAATGGGCGCTGTTACCGCTGATGTTTAAAGTCGCGCCTTCGGCCAACGGCTGTTCGACAAACAGCCGCGGTGTTGATTTTGGGGGCCAGGCGGGTGTTGCGGGCATGGCGCGTGCATAAACACAAAACGCCGCGCCGTCATCTGCCAACTTCCAGATGACGAACGGGATAAATTTTGGCAGGGCACTGCTATGACCACACAACTTGTGCCCGACAGCGAATATACCGGCATTATGAAATTGCTCCCGGCAAAGCTGCGGGGCTTTGCACTGCTGGCACGTTTTGACCGGCCGATCGGCTGGTGGCTATTATTCTGGCCATGCGTGTTCGGTCTGGCGCTATCGGGCGGGCTGATTGCGCGTTGGGATTTGGCGCTGTGGATGTTGCTTGGCGCTGTGGCGATGCGCGGCGCGGGCTGTGTCTATAATGATATCATTGATCGTGACTTGGATGCGCAGGTTGCCCGCACGGCAAACCGCCCGCTGGCCAGCGGGTTGATTTCACGCAAAGCGGCATGGGCGTGGCTGATGATGCTGGCGCTGGTCGGATTGGCTGTTTTGCTGCAGCTGAACCTGAATGCGCAGCTTTTGGCGTTGGGAAGCCTTTTGCTGGTCGCGGCCTATCCATTTATGAAACGCATCACATGGTGGCCGCAGCTGTGGCTTGGGCTGGTGTTCAGCTGGGGCGCGTTGGTGGGTTGGGTCGCGATTGCTGGGCAGGCCGATGTCGCGATGTTCTGGCTGTACGCAGGCACGATATTCTGGGTGGTGGGCTATGACACGATCTATGCCATGCAGGACCGCGAAGATGACGCGCTGGTGGGGATTAAGTCGAGCGCCTTGCGTTTGGGCGGCAGCGTGCGGGCAGGGGTGGCTATATTCTATCTCCTTTCGCTTTCCGGCTGGGGCATGGCCATATGGAGCGTTCGGCCGGAACAGCAGGCATTGGTCGCGCTTGTTCCCGCCGCCTTTCATCTGGTCATGCAAGTGGCGTCATTACAGGCGGATGGCAGCAATGCCCTTGGCCATTTCAGGTCGAACCGCATCACGGGTTTACTCGCGGCGCTCGCATTTTTGGTCGTTGGCGCGGCCGGACAATATTAGGGGACAAGAATATGGAACATCGTCGCATTGGCAAAAGTGCCGTTTACGTCTCAGATATTTGTATGGGGACGATGACATTCGGGTCGCAAACCGATGAAGCGCAGGCGCACCGCATACTCGACCGCTGTTTGGACGCGGGCATCAACTTTTTCGATACCGCCGAAGGCTATCCTGTGCCACCGGACATCAAATGGGTCGGCCGTACAGAGGACATTGTTGGCCGCTGGATGAAGGGCAAAAACCGCGACGCCATCATCATGGCCACGAAGGTTTCGGGCCCAAGCCATACATGGTTCAAATCGCCAAAGCGCGGCGGGATGACCGCGCTTGATCGCCACAATATCGTCACGGCGGTTGAAGAGAGCCTACGCCGTCTGCAGACCGATTATATCGATTTGTACCAAACGCATTGGCCAGACCATGGTACCGGTTATGATGAAACGATGGAAGCCCTCGACGATCTGGTCCGCGCCGGAAAAGTCCGCGTTCTGGGTTGTTCAAATGAGACCAGCTACGGCCTCATGAAGTCGCTTGCGACATCGGAGCGTTTGGGCACGGCGCGCTATCACAGCATCCAGAACAACTTTTCCATCAACAACCGCCGGTTCGAAGATGAACTGAAACAAGTCTGTCGTCAGGAAGGCGTATCGTTGCTCCCTTACTCGCCATTGGGCGGCGGCGTCTTGTCGGGCAAATATCTGGACGGCGCACGACCCGAAGGCGCACGTTTCTCCCGCTATCTGGAAATGACGGGCGCACGTCAGGCCGAAATGGCACAGCGATTTGCCGGGCCACGGGCGCTGGAAAGCACGATGAGGATCCTAGAAATTGCCAAGGAAGCGGGCATGTCGCCGGTCACGCTGGCGACCGCATGGTCAAAGCAACATGACTTTGTCGCATCGACGATTGTGGGCGTCAGCACCGAAGATCAACTGGACGATATTTTCGCCGCGATTGACCTGAAACTCAGCGACGAAGTGATGACCGCCATTCACAAGGTGACGAAAGAAATCCTGTACCCGATGGGGTGAGGCCAAACCCGTCGTCCTGAACTTTTTCGTCATGCTGAACTTGTTTCAGCATCTTACTATTTGTCGGCGGTTGGAATTAAGATCCTGAAACAAGTTCAGGATGACGGTGGGATGGTGGGATGAGGGCGGACGGCAAGCATCTTCTTCGTGCCTTTGTGGCTTTGTGCGAGATACATTGGCGCAGCGTTTGGCGTTGGCGGGGAATTACGGTGAAGGCGCACTTAATTGCTCCTCCGTCGTGGGCAGCGCGCATTGCTTTAAAAGCGCGCGCCCATATAAAGCCGCCTTATTTAAAACCAAGGGCCGCGCGCATGATTTGGAATATCGTGTTCTGTTCAATCGTGCCCTTGAACAAATGCGCCTTTGGCCCGGCGGCGCGGGCGACGACATCTTCGCCGCTGTGCGTTTCGGAACCGGTGGGGATCAACGCCTGCTGCCGATAATTCAGCGCCTGCGTATCTTCTTTCAACGGGTCGGTGCGCGGCAATGTTGTGACCGCGCCGGGGCCGTTGATATAGCCCAAGGTTGTGTATCCCTTGCCATCAAAGGCCAAGGTTGATTTGCCTTTCTGGTCAACCACGGGGCCAAGGATCGGGTTGCCGCGTTCGGGATATCCCGCCATGGTGAAGGTGTGGCTATGGTCCGATGTGACGACGATCAACGTATCGCGCAGGTCGACAGTGTCCATCGCGGCCTTCAACGCATCATTCAGCGCCACCGTGTCCTGCAACGCGCGATAGGCATTGCCGCCATGGTGGCCATGGTCAATCTTGCCCGCTTCCACCATCAGGACATAGCCCTTGCGGTTTTTGGACAGCATCGCGATCGCCTTCGTCGTCATTTCGGCGAGCGAGGGTTCTTTTGATCCGCTCGCCGTGCGGTCGGCGTCAAATTGCATATGCGATTGTTCGAACAGGCCAAGCAGCTTGTCGGTCTTTTTCGCGTCCACCGCGGCAAAGCCTTCGCTGTTCCAGACATAAGCGCTTTTGGGGTTGGCGGCCTGCCAGCTGGCGATCAGGTCCTTGCCATCGGCGCGCTTGCCCTTTTTGCCCGCATATTCGGGGTCAGCCGCGGTGTTGGGCATGAAATGCTGGCGTCCACCGCCCAACATGACCTCAAAGCCATTGCCATGCGGCCATTCGACCATTTGGCGGGCAATGTCGGTGCAGCCTTCGGCCTTGGCCGCGGCGGGCATATTCGCGTCCACTTCCCAATCGCGTTGCGCGACATGGGCATAGGTCGATGCGGGCGTGGCGTGGGTGATGGTCGCGGTGGAGACAATGCCGGTGGCATATCCCTTGTCCTCGGCCATTTCGAACAATGATTTGACCTTATAGGGTTCGGTCGCCTTGCAATTGTCCTCCACCGCTTGCGGGCCAACGCCCAGAACGCCGTTCAGTGTTTTGACGCCGGAGACAATCGCGGTTGCGGTCGGCGCGCTGTCGGGCACCTGGCCATCATGCGAGTAAGTTTTGACCAAGGCGGTGTGCGGCAGGCGATCCATTTGCGCGACATAGGATTCGCCGTCGACGCCCTTTTGCTGCCCTTCAAAAATGCGCGCGGCGGTCAGGGTGGTGATGCTCATGCCGTCACCGATGAAGATGATGACATTGCGCGCCTTGCGGTTGTTGGGCGTATCCGCCTCCAACCGGGCAAGCTCGGCTGCGCCAGCCTTTAAATAATCGTCACTGGTGGTCAGTGGCGGCGTGCCAATGGGCCGCGCAGGGGGCAGGGGAGCCGCCGCCGTCGCAGCCGCAGGATCCGGCGTCGCCGCATATTGCGCGACAACCGGCGCGCCGATCAGGCAAGACGCCAACGCCAAAGGCAGGCCAGCGGACACAAACGGCGACACTTTACGCATTTTACTCTCCAAAAATGTTTCAGGCCCACACATCGCAGACGATGATGACTGGCGCAAGACAGTGGGGGGTTGTGGGGGGAGCAAAATGTTATCGACAATGATCAAATGGCAAGATAACCAGCAACAATCGGTCCAGATATTTCACATGTGATTCATGGGGGTTCTGGATGTCTGTCAGGTCAATTTCTCTCAGAAAATTGATAAAAATTCTTTTCTCACCTGCGAACCGTAGAGTTTCGGAGATTAGAAAAGATATCCGCGAAGAAATAAAAAGAAATCAGGGCTCTACCGGCGATGGGAGCGATTTCTATGCTCCCTTTTGGAGTGATGCCAAAAACCATGTATTTGGCCTTTCGGATCTCCACGCGTCAGTGGCTGTCCGGATTGCCTCAAATGATAAACGTAGAAATTTATACCCACGTTTACGTGATGGTTTTCTTTTGTGGTGGGATGAGCGACGGCGTTGGACAAATGAACCATTCCGTCAGGCGCAGCCGCTGCGGGCGCGGTTTTCCTTTCCGGGCATCGATGCAATTGTAAAAGTAGATAGTATTCTTTCAGTCAAAGACGCTCGTAATGCCGACCGGTATATTTATCCGTACTTTGCGCCCGAACCCGAACTAACAGAGGAGGCTGCGCGCCTCTCGCTGTGGCTATTGAGCCAAGCTTTGCCGAATGTGCCAATCGCAGAACTGCGCGTGTTGGATGTAATTCGCGGCCAAACATTTTCCGAAGATCGCCTGCCATTGAGAGGCGATGAGGAACAGGTTTTTAGGCAAAGATATGAAGCCTTGATCGGGGATTGGGATGTGCTTCGACAAGACTATCCTTAAATGCACACTGGCGGTCTTACGGCAGGCCTCGCAATAGGCGGTCGTGGAGAGAGTTTGGCGGATTAGGGGTGGATTGGGAATGGAGTTAGTTACCGCATCCCTATGAAAAATCATGGAGAGCGTTTTGAAGCAGTTATTCTAAGGAGAATTTATGTCAATTGAAGTAGAGGCAGGCCAACCGGTAGACGCGAGTGTCTCAGTTACGATGACGGGCCTTGAGTTACTGGCGGCTACAGCGGTGCAGATCGCGGATATTGGTAGCGATGTTGTTTTGGTGTTCACTAGGCCGGCCACGGGCCACGCGCTGGTGAACGGCGCCATGCAAGGGGTCGCACAGGCTCGGCCCATAGCTGAAATTTTAGTTAGTAAAGCCAACTTTGCTGAAATCGCTAACGTTATCGCTACAGTTGCGAAAGACGGTGGCGTTGAAAAAAAGACAGCATAAAGCATCGATGATGGTTGATAAAAACTCGGAAAGCACAAGGGCAGCACCCGTGGTCACTGTTGCGACTGATGGGTCTGATGTATTTCGCGTTGTTACAACAAACGTAATCGAGGAGGTTTCGCAGGTTCACTGTTATGACGAGACCCTCGAACACATAGCAGACCGACATCCCGAGTTTGAGAATTTTCTTCCAGCTTTGGAACATGCTGTTCACGACACCATTGCCGATCCTACGCATGTTTTTGGGAGCAACACTATTCAACACGCATCAGGTTTTCGTTTCGCTAGCACGCGTCATACAAAGGGAAACAACCACCTGATTGTGGCAGTTAAGATTATCGAAGGAACTTCTGCGCTACTCAAAACGGCCTATTTCACTGGTAATGTAAATGGCGAAGCTTTATATCAAGTTTCTACTGTTAGTGATCATGATTGATTTTCGTGTCAAATACGACGGCCGAGCAGACGTGCTTTATATTAGCACTGAACGTAATGGCCCTTCTTATGCTCGCGAGGGCAGGGACGGTGTCATCTGGCGTTATTTGGAATCTGACGATAGCCTTGTTGGTGTTACTATCATGGATTTTGACTGCTATTGGAAAGGCAATTTAGCCGATTTAGTGGGTCAGGTTTCTTCGCACTTTCATGTGGAAAAGCAACACGCACGCGCTACGCTTGAGTTGGCTCAAGTCTGATTTTCTGTCGTTTTCCGATGCGCTAAAATTGGAACTGCAGCGTCAGGTGGAACTGCCGTGACAGATGGGCCGTCCCCATAGCTTAGGATAATGACAGGTCGGGCTGGCCCTTCTTCGTGCCTTTGTGGCTTTGTGCGAGATACATTGGCGCAGCTTCTGGCTTTGGCGGGGCGGTTTGCTCGCGCGCTATGGGCGAGGGGGCATCCCTACCCAGTGGAGGGTAAACTCCTACTTTCGTCATGCTGAACTCGTTTCAGCATCTTACTTTTTTTCGGCGGTTGGAAGTAAGATCCTGAAACAAGTTCAGGATGACGGGTTGGTGTCAGGATGACGGTGGGGTTAGAAATTCTCTGCGTTCTCTGCGCCTCTGCGTGAATCTCTTAGCCCGCGCGAGGGCCCACCCCTAACCCAATGGAGCCTCTCGGATCAGTTCGGGGGCCCACTGTTGATTGTCGTTGAGAAGTGACCCGTTAGGGGCATAAGTTTTCACTGAGATTTGACCCATGTTTGAACCACACCCTGACCGACCGGTTGGGGGGA
>NCJG01000005.1 GCA_002282385.1 Sphingomonadales bacterium 39-57-19
CAGGTCGGCAGGAGGGGTCAACGCCAGCAGTGCCAAAGGTGTGGTAGCGACACTGTGGGCCGGAACTTCCGCCAGACCCTCAAGCAGCTGGACCAGCATTGCGAGATAGGATGCGAGATCTTTCTCTTCGTAAAGCTCCGAATTACCATTCAGATCGAGCCGCAGCGTGGAACTGTCGGCCTGATCATACACATTTAACGACAGGCCTTCAATTGATCCGTTTGAAAGATTGTGGGTCAAGGTCTTGAGATTGCCAAACTCCAGCCCATAATCAAATGACGACAAATTGACCGAAAATGCAACGAGACCCCTCCTAGTTTCGGGACTAAACTCGCGCTGAAGGGCCTCGTGGGGATATTTCTGGTGACGCAGCGCGGTGCGTATCCGGCGATTGATATCATCGGCCAGATCGCTGATCAGAATATGAGGCGACAGATCGAGCCTTAAATGCCCGACATTTGAGGCCATGGACGGGGTTGCGCGCTCAAGCTTGCCAAATCTACCAAGCAGCGGCATGCCTAGTACCACATCGGCGTTGCGGTCATGCAAGGCTTGCAGCCGAGCAGCAGCCAGTATCAACCAAGCGCCAAGTCCCGGTCCATCACTCTTACGAAGCCACTCGGTCAGCTTGGGCGATAGTAATACGGTCCGGCGAACAAACGCCTTGCCATTACTATTGCTAAGGCCTGACCAAGCCTGCGCCGGTTCCCGGTCCTCCAGCAACGCGTGCCAATACGCCCGGTCAACGGCCTCGTGCTCTGATCCTGGGTAGCGCTGATCTGCTTCAATCAAACTTTCGTAGACACAAGGCCATTCGGGAAGTGATTCGCCCTTAACCAACGCCGTGTAGCTTTGCGCCATCCGCTGAGCTATCAGGCTGCCAGCATAGCCATCGACGGCAATATGGTGATTGACTTGAAGCCAGTAGAAGTGGTTCGGTGCGAGACGAATCAAGCGCCAGCGCACTAAAGGATTACATGCCAGATCGAACGGGCGGACGAGTTCTACCCGCATGATTGCAAGCGCAGCATGGTGGGGATCCGGTTCATCCGATACGTCCACAACCACTAGCACACCAACTACTTGAGGAGAAATGGACTGGAAAAGGCCAGCTTCTGCCTCAAAAATGTTTAAACGCAGCGCTTCAGTTCCGGCAAGTACATGAGCTGCGGCCTTTTCAAAACAGGAGAGGTCGATCTCTCCGCCGATCTCGGTGTACTGTCCGATGTTATAAGCATAGGAGCTTGGATCGAGCAGATGACCGAACCAAACCCCGCGCTGAGCTGCGCTCAAGGGCAAGACGGTCGACTGTTCGGATATTCCAATCATAAGCACTAGGCTGATTTATTCAGTGGAGGGGCATGACCCGAATTCGAAGCGTGCGGTTTTGGACATGCCGTGCGACTTTTGCGCGGCATCGTGCCCGACAAACAGTCGGAACCATCAAAAGTAAGCGGCATGCCGCCGCTTTTGTCATTGCCGCTTAAGACGACCTTGCTATTGGGCGAGAGTGCGAGCTCAAGTGCTGCCTGGACGCCCCGCCAACGCAGATAGTTGTTGGTCATGTTGGAGCTACGGAGCGATAAATTTGAGCAGACCAGTTTACCGCAGGCAAAATTATTTTGCTGGCCTCGAGCCGATGACCTTCAACGCTTGTTTCATTCATATAATTTGCTCTGAGCAGCTGCGCGAGCATATGGACCAACGTTCAAAGTAATGCTAGCAATATTTTACAATTAGGCGACAATACATATTCGAGATTTTTAATTGTCAATAAGTGTTAAATTCTATTGAAATTAAAAAATGTAAATAATAATTAACAATTAAAGGATTATCTTGTGAATGGTAAAAATTGGTCAATCGATGGCGACGAATTTATAGTTCTGGTTAATGATGAAGGACAACATTCGCTATGGCCATCTGCTATCGCCATTCCGCAGGGCTGGGACCAAATCGGTCCAATAGGAAGCAAAGCGGAGTGCTTGTTTTTCATTGAAGAGCACTGGACAGACATGCGTCCCGTGAGCCTGCAGAAGGCTATGTCTCGTTAAGGCAGTATGCAAATCGGTCTGCTCTGACCTTAGGGGCATTCTGGTGGCGCAGCTTGTCCTGCCCGCAAAATGGTTAGAACAAGAAACGCCGCTATCTGTCCAGCGTCAATGGCTCAGCTTAGACGAACATAAGCGTTTCCAAGAACTCCATCAACACGGCGATCGGTTAAGAATGCTTGCTGGACGATTTGTGCTGCGTCAATGTTTGCGCGAGTTTTACGGCCTGTCTCAAGTCCGTTTCAGCTATGGTAAAACAAACAAACCATTCGTGGCGCAACCTGTCGAGGACAAAGATGCGCATGCTCACCCCATCGACGTAAATCTCACACATGACCGTCAGCACGTGCTTGCTGCATTCAATACAACAGGGGATGTAGGTGTTGACGTTGCAAGTTTGCTGGATTTTACCGATTGGCAGGAGTTCGCAGCGGATTATCTGACCGCTGATGAAGTAGCCTGGGTGCGAAATGCGCGCCTAGCTGCGCGGCCATTGCGGGCTTTGCGATTGTGGACGCTCAAAGAGGCTGTCCTCAAATCCACCGGACACGGACTTGACATCGACCCGCGCGAGATTGTGCTATGCCCTGGGTCACGTTTCCCAATAGTCGCATTACCCCGCCACCTTCCACCAGTCAGCGTGTTTGGCCTTCACGAATGGCAAATAGACACACAGACATATGCCGCCCTTGCATCAGTGACAGCTTCATCGGCATTGAGCAGCGGACTTAATTTGCCTTCAGCGTCCAAACTGCGCTTTGTTGAAATGTCAGCAAAGCCTCTCATGCCTGCGCACCTGAGAGAGGATTAATTGCCTGTCGTATGGATGCGCTTACGAAGTTTGGCCCTTAGGCAGCGTGACAGTGCTTCACCACTACCCTGCTCGCATAACCAACGCCAAAAACCTATCGGTTATGCTGGTTACCCAATATTTGGCATATGCGATATCCGCGTATGTCTTACAAAAATACTAAAAGGCTATCCCGTGGGGCCACTGCTTCAATATCCATAAGTCGCGCTGACCTACCAGCCTGGGTGTACGCAAAGCCCGAGCCTGAAGCTCATGCGACAATGCTGCACAACGCGGCTGCTGCCACAGACGACCTACTGACCAGAGCAGAGGTAGCGCGATATCTGCGCGTGTGTGACCGTACGGTGTCACGCCTCATTCGCACGGGCCAATTGCCCGCTTCACGCATCGGACGAGCTGTCCGTATCCACCGTTCAGACCTGCTTGAGATGCTTGACGGAAAACCCATCATTTCTGGCGGTTTAGGTGCCTATCGTGAATAGGCGCCGGCTCATACGGGGTTGGAATAATAGTATACTTACTCACGAATATTACCTATTGTCCGCTCCAGTCCTCACGAGGTTCAAATGACCCATAACGACCAACACAAACCCACCCTTGCAGATGCGCTTGTTGCGCTGTTGGAGGCGCCGCTGACCGACATCCAGAAGCGCGACACGCGCAGCGCCGTGATGACCTTCTGCAAAGCGCTGGGTCTGTCGCCCGATGAAGTGCCTGCCAGCCCCATATATATCCGGCGTAAGTTAGAAAACATCTCGTATATCGCGCTTGGGTACTCAAAGGGCCGCTGGGCGAATATCAAGACCGGCGTGGCGCGCGCGGTTGGCCTTGTGGGCAAAAGCTATCCGAGCCGCAACACAACCCCGCTCTTGCCGCAATGGGCTGCGCTTTTGAAGATGCTGCCGGCGTCGCTTAAACGGAAAGTTTCGGCGGGTGCGCGGTATCTCAGTGGCCTTGGTGTGGATGCAGATGCCTTGTCAATGAGTGATCTACATGGCTACCGCGATACCATATTGAACGATCGCATGCGTGCAAATGCCGAACAGGCATGGGACGATTTTTTGTGGGGGTGGAACCGTGCGGTCGCTCAATTTCCAGACACGTGGCCGCAAATCACAATCCCGCGCGATGAGAAGCGCGAGATCTATGTCTATCCGTTCGCATACTTTCCAGCTTCGTTCGAGGCGGACGTGAACGCTTATGCTGATCGCATGCGCAATATAAACTTGGACGATGATGGCCCGTTACGTCCTTCACGGCCCGCGACGATTAATACCCGTACGCGCCAGTTGCGGACCGCAGCGTCCGTACTTGCCCGGTCCGGCGTTGACCCTGCGACCATTACTAGCATTGCCCGTCTGGTCGAGGTCGATAACTTCAAGCTGATTTTGCACTTTCACATCGAGAGGGCTGGCGGAAAAGCGTCTGCAGGGGTCGCGCAAATAGCATCTTGTCTGCGTAATGTTGCCCGCCACTACGTCAAGGTGGATGAAGAGCATGACCGAAAGATGAGTGCTCTGTGCAAAAGGGTATCTGTTCAGACCGGTGGGCTTACGGCCAAGAACCGGGAGCGGCTGAGGCCGTTCGATGATCCTGAGCATGTAAGGCAGTTCCTATGCCTGCCAGTCACCATCCGGCAGCATGTGGAGCGTGATAAACGGGCGCCTGCACAAAAGGCGGTCTTGGCGCAGGTGGCAGCCGCAATCGCGTTGTTACTGGCAACGCCTATCCGTAATGCCAATCTTTGCGCCATCGACATCCATCGGCACCTCAAACCGCAGCGCAAGGGCGTCCATCTGGTCATTAGCGAGAGCGAGACCAAAAACAGGCATCCGGTGGATTTTAACATCCCGGAATATGCTTTGGATATTCTGCGCTGGTACATGGCCGAGTATCGGCCATATCTGGTCCGTGAACCAACTGGCGCCTTGTTCCCTGGGCGTAATGGCAAGCACAAGTCTGCCCATACGCTTGGCCTGCAAATCAAAAAGATCGTCTTTGAGTTTACCGGCCTCGCGTTCAACGTTCATCTGTTCCGGCACTTTGCTGGCAAGGTGTTCCTCGACCAACAGCCGGGCAATTATGAAGTGGTGCGGCAGGTCCTTGGGCACAAACGGTTGGATACGACCACGAGCTTTTACTCTGGCGCCGAAGCCAAGCGGGCGAGCGCGGTGTTCAATGAGGTGGTCGACACGCTGCGGGCGCAACATGCGCCCATTGCCTCAAAGCGGAGGTCGGACAAATGAGCGGCGGTCGGTACGGGCCGAACAAGACGCCGGAGCGGCGCTGCATGCCACTTGCGTTTTGGCCGGAGGCTGATCGCACTGTCTGGCAAAATGCGCTGACCCCGGGGACCATACTTGACGATCACCTTGGGGCATTGGCGTATCTGTCCGTTGCTACCAACTTCAAAGTAGAGCGCGGATATGGGCGGTTCTTGACCTACTGCAAGATATACGAGCCTGACTGCCTACAGGCGGCCCCTGCCGAGCGTATTAGCCCACAGCGGGTCAGGTCTTACGTCAACCACCTCACCGACATAGGTAACAGCACACAGACCATCATGGCCCGGCTGCAGGATCTGGGTAGTATGGCTTCATTGTTGGCGTCAGAGCGCGACTGGTCGTTTATCAACCGTCTGGCAGCGCGCGTCCGCGCCCGTCACAAGCCGGCCCGCGAGAAAAGCCGCATCCTGATGACTGATGAGTTGGCGCAGCTTGGCTATGACCTCATGCATGCCGCGCAAGGTGACGACAGCATATCGGATGCCGTGCACTATCGCGATGGGCTCATGATCGCCTTGCTTGCCTATGTCCCCATCCGGCGCAAGAACTTCACCGCGCTTGAAATCGGTAGCAGCGTCGTGCGGCGACAAGGTCAGTGGTTTATCCAACTCACCCCTGAGCAGACCAAAACCCATGCATGGTTCGAGACGATACTGCCACCGGTCCTTGAGCCATATCTGCAGCGCTACCTCGACTTCTATCGCCCAATGCTGGTGGCCTGCACAGGCCGCTGGCAAAAGCCAACAGGCAATGCCCTTTGGATATCAAAGCATGGCTCGCCGATGACGCAGGATGGTCTCTACAGCCGTATATGCCGGCACACAGGCGAACGGTTCGGGGAGCACTGCTCGCCGCACATGTTCCGCGACGCAGCAGCCTCAACTCTGGCAACCGAGGCGCCTGAATATGTCCGGTTGGCAGCGCCGCTGCTCGGCCACCGCAGTTTCCAAACTACCGAGAAATATTACAGGCAGGCTAAAGCACAGGAAGGCCATGGTAGTTTTGTCAAAACGATTACTGCACTGAGAGGAGAAGGTTGATGGCCAAACAAAAGGTACTGAAGGTTCACTCTCCAACAGCTGACGCTTGGGACGAAGCCGTCTTGGGGTTCAATTTCGAGAAAAGTCTCTCCGGATACAAGATTGATGCGATTGCCGAATCTGTGGAACAAGCCATCTTACTCTGCGAGCAAGTTAACGCAGAGCATGGCCGCGCATTGGTTATCAAAAAAGCGAAGAAACTTCAGACACTTTTTGGAAAATTGGCCCACGAACTGCGCAGCATGGAAACGCAAAAAGCGATAACTAGCGTTACAACCGATAAGGAGCTTCGGGATTTGCTCGCATTCTCGGGGGCCGAGTCGAGCTTAGGGGAGGCAATGTTAAACGCTGTTCGGTCTATGCAAACGCCGTTCAACGATTACCTTTTTACGTTTGGGAAAAGCCAAGGCGGACGTCCGGTTCAAACTGCACGGCACGCCCTGTTGTATTGCCTGATCAAAAACTACGAAGAAATTTTCCCAACGCCACTTTGGGACAGTGCAAGGCTCCGCTTGGTCGCACTATCAACTCATCTATTCCCTGCATGCCAGGTCTCAACAAGTGGCTTGGAGGATGCGGTACCCCGTGCCTTGGAAGACTTTGCCCTTTGGGCCTTATGGGACCGCCAGCCAAAATTGCAGCCCTTCGACCCAGAGATGCTTGAAAGTTGGAATGCGAACAATCCCGATGATCCTGAGCTGCCAATGACGCCCGCACAACCGGGGGCAGAATAGTGACCCTTATGCGGATCCCAGCGTTACGTAATTTTGGCAGGTATTGCGCATGCCACGGAAAGCCTGCCCGCATAATGAAACCGAAATCCAACGACGGTTGGTGGATGACTTGTGTGTCGAGCTGGTTGACCTTGGATCCGACTTCCCGATTGCTGCTGCCGAGCTTGATGCTCTGGAACAACTTCTTGGTTCAGATCTGCACCAACTACTCCAATAACCCTCCAGCCCTCACCGCGGCTGGCCAAAGCCGTAACTGAGAGGCCAACATGGCATTTGCAACTACCCCGACCATCGCCCAACCCAAACGCGTGGCGCTTTATCTCCGGGTAAGCACCGGACGCCAAGCAGAAGGTGATGTCTCAATCCCGTCGCAGCGCGATGTCACGCGGCGGTTTTGCGAAGGCCAAGGCTGGGAACTCACCTGTGAGTTTGTGGAGCCTGGCGCCTCTGCCACCGATGACCGCCGTCCAGTGTTCAGACGCATGCTAGAGGAAGCATCGCGCCCTGATCGCAGGTTCGATGTGATCTGTGTGCACGCCTTCTCGCGCTTCTACCGCAATGGTGCGGAGATGGAGCTCACCATTCGTAAGCTGCGCAAGCAGGGCGTCGAGGTCATCTCGATGAGCCAGCCTACCGGCGATGATCCAAGCCAGCAGCTGATGCGACAGATCATTGGCATCTTTGATGAATACACCTCCCGCGAGAACGGCAAAAATGTAAGCCGCTCGATGCGCGAGTCGGCCAAGCAGGGTTTTTGGAACGGTGCCACAGCGCCGCTCGGCTATTGCATTGTCGAGGCTGAAAAGCGCGGATCAAAGATCAAGAAGAAGCTCGCGGTTGACCCTGTGGAGGCAGAGCTAGTGCGCCTGATCTTTACCCTTTATGCGTTTGGTATCGATGGCGCACCTCCGCTTGGGGTTAAGGACACCACCAAGTGGCTCAATGCAAGAGGCTATCGCACCCGCAAAGGTGCAGCTTTCGGCGTAGGCCCCATCCATAATATCCTTACCAACCGGACGTACGCGCTAGGCATTTGCCGCTACGGCGTTCGCAATGGTCGGACCCAAGAATTCAATGATCCCGAGAGCGTCGTTGAGATCCCCGTGCCCACTATCGTTCCCTTACCGCTGTTCGAGGCGGTACAGGCCAAGCTTACCCGCAACAACCCCAAGGTTACAGCACCCCGCGTAGTGAACGGCCCAATCCTACTCACTGGCCTTGCTGTGTGCGCTACCTGTGGGTCATGGATGACCCGCACCGGCACACGTCGCCGTAATCGCTCATACCGCTATTACACCTGCGGAGGCTGTCACCAAAAGGGCCCGTCGGTCTGCATTGGGCGGCATATCCCGCTGGCCAAGCTTGATGACCTCATCCTCTCCAACGTCAAGGAACAACTCCTCGTTCCCGCACGCCTTGAGGATATCCTGTGCAAGCTTGTGGAACGGCGTACCTTGCGCCAAACTGAGGTTGCCGAGCGGCGCTGTGCCCTTGAAGCGCAGCGCGACAAAGCGAAGGATAAGCTAGCCCGGCTTTACCGAGCCATCGAAGATGGCGTGGTGGAACTTGATGCAGACCTCAAGGACCGAATCCAAGCCATCAAGCAAGAGCGGGGTCTGGCCGAAATAGCAATCGAGAGAATCACCGATACGGCAGCGAGCCAAACCCAGATCACCCCTGCACGTCTGGCGGCGTTCTCAGCCCTCGTGCGCGACAAGCTCGACACAGGTGATATCCACGCCCGCAAAGCTTACCTACGCGCCGTGGTATCTCGCATCGAGGTGGGTGATAAAACCATCCGCATTATCGGAGAAAAGTCCAACCTGGAGAAGGCTGTCAGTACCACACTAAGCGGGAACATCCCTGTTAGTGGTTTGGTACGTAAATGGTGCACCCAACTGGATTCGAACCAGTGGCCCCCAGATTAGGAATCTGATGCTCTATCCTGCTGAGCTATGGGTGCTGCGTCCCAAGCCATAGCTGCACGCTATCGGGTGGTCAATTTTTAGCAGAAGGCGGCACGACTGGAAAAAGCAGCGGGGCAACTTGCACGCCTTCCTCCATCAATGCCTTGGCTTCGTCGGCGCTTGTTTCGCCATGGATGATGCGATCTGCTTCTTCACCATAATGGATCGCGCGGGCGGTTTCGGCAAACTGGCCGCCGACCCATTGCGATTGTTTCAGCATCTCGGTTTGCGCAACCGCAAGCTTTTGAACGAACTCCACAACTGCAGGGGGCAGCGCGTCGGTTTTGGCAGGCGCAGCTGCGGCGGTTGGCGCGGCTACATCGGCGATAGGAACAGGCACGCTGCGTTGATTGCCCTTTTTGGGCACATGCGGCACGGACAGCGCCTTTTGCACGGTGATGTCATCACATACGGGACAGGCCAGCAACCCCGACGATTGCTGCTTGGAATAATCTTCGGATGATGCAAACCAGCCTTCGAAACGATGTCCGTTGCTGCAATTCAGGTCAAACGCGATCATTATGCCCCGCGCGGCCCTAGCAACGCGTCGAGCTTCCCTTGATTTTCCAATGCGCGCAAATCATCAGAGCCACCTATTGGCGTATCATTGATCAGGATTTGCGGTACGGTCCGCGCACCGGGCACACGCGCCAGCATTTCGTCACGCTTTGCGCCACCCATGGTGATGTCATATTCGGTATATTGGACGCCCTTGCTGTCGAGCAATTGCTTGGCACGGACGCAATAAGGGCATGCGAATTTGGTGTAGATTTCAACATTTGCGGTCATAAAACTGAAATGGTGTCCAGCCGCCATCAAGTCAAGCATCGAGCGCAGTTACTTTTGCTCCGCGCTTTCTCCGCGCAGAGCACGTGCCCAGCAGAAAAGCTGAATCCACGACGCACCGCTTCGTTGCAAAACCGATATGCAGCCATCGCTCGTCGCACCGGTGGTCAGGACATCGTCGATCAGAATGATGCGACTGCCCTCTAATCGGCCCTGCCATTTGGGATGCACGGAAAATGCCTGCCCAACGGCCTTTCGGCGGCCGTTGGCATTTAGGCCACGCATGCTCGGCGTGCGTTTGTGGCGGACGAGTATGTCAGGCGCGAAAGCGATACCGGTTTGCGCAGAGAGCGCGCGGCCAATCAATGCAGACTGATTGAAGCTGCGCGACCACATGCGCGTCCAATGCAAGGGAACAGGAGTAATGATGATATTGTCTCGATCCTCGGGCAAATGGCGAACCAGCTGCTGCGCAATCACGCGGGCCAATCCGATCTTTCCGCTATATTTTAACCGGAGTGCGACTTTTGCAGACAGGTCGTCATATTTCACCGCAGCGCGAATGCCGTCATGCTTTGGCGGTTTGGCCAGACATGCCGCGCAATAGCTATCCGCCCCTCGGTCATATTCAAATGGCGTTGCGCATCCATGGCACCATGGTGGGGCAAGAAATTGCAACTGTTGCCAGCAATCAACGCAAAATGGACCGCCAGCGGGCGTTATCGTGCCGCAGCATGGGCAGCGTTCGGGCAGCGCCCAATTGAGCGCTGCACGGAAAATGTGGCGGGTGATGGCCATGAAGACTTGTCGGATAAAGCCAGTGTCTGCACAAGGCCGAAATGACCAGCGAGACCAACCCGCCTGAAATATTTGATCGCCAGCGCCGCCGCGCGCTGCGTGAACGTGCATCACGGCGTCAGGGCGATCAATTTCTGTGGACCCATATTGCGCAGGACCTTGGCGAACGCCTGACCTTTGTGACGCGCGCGTTCGAACATGCGTTGATCATTGGACCGATTGCAGACTGGCAAAAGGACATACTGCCTGCAAACATGCGTTGCACGCATATGCCGTTGATATCGTGGGGCGGCGCTGACAACACTCAAAACGGATGTGAAGAGGACCGCCTGCCCTTTGCGCCTGCATCGTTCGATCTGGTTATCTCGGCTGGCACGTTGGACAGCGTCAACGATCTGCCCGGCGCGCTTATCCAAATCCGGCGGATACTCAAACCGGATGGATTGTTTCTGGGCCATATGTTTGGTGCAGGAACGCTGGCCACATTGAAATCGATGTTTCTGGAATCCGACGCCGATCAAGTTCGGCCACATATGCACCCGCAAATCGACTTGCGCAGCGCGGCCGATTTGATCGTGCGCGCCGGGTTTGCCTTGCCCGTTGCCGATCAGGATATGACGGAGGTCCGGTATAGCGACTGGCGCGGCATAGTGTCCGATGTGCGCGACGCCGGGATAGGCAATGCCTTGGCCGGACCGCGCGCATATCTTGGCAAGAACGTCATCAATCGGCTGGACCGGATTTTTGCCGCACGCGCAGACGCCAATGGTAAAGTGCCGGAATATTTCACGCATCTGTTCCTGAGCGGTTGGGCGCCGTCTGAAAACCAACCCCGTCCAGCCAAAAGGGGAAGCGCGCAAGTTTCGCTTGCCGATATCTTGTCCAAAAATCCCGAAGACTAAATGCGGTTGAGCCGTTCAACGAGCGGGTAATCAGCGGGCGGCATTGGCAGCGCAGCCATGTCGTTTGGATGCACCCATGCAATTTCAGACGCAAAATGCGGCGTGGGCGTGCCTTCCCACGTCACGCACCTGTACAATAACAGCAGCAAATGTCGGTCGCCCAATGGCTCGCTTGCAAAGGTTTCGGGTATAAGGTCTTGGGGGTTTACGGAGATCCCAAGCTCTTCAAACAGCTCCCGCGCAAGCGCAGCTTCGGGCGTTTCACCCGCTTCGACCTTGCCACCCGGGAACTCCCACAACCCACCCATAGAGGCATGGTCCGGACGCTTTTGCAGCAGAATTGCACCACTCTCGTTGGTTAATGCCGCCGCAACTACGAACAATGTTTTTGGATTTTTTTCCATAGTCTCATCATGTTGCAAGCATTTATTAACGCTTGTGTGGGATTTTCCGGATGCCCGCAACCAAGGATCGAAGGGGGACCAATAAAATGTTGGAACTCATTCGACGCATTCAAAAATGCGACCAAGGGGCGACGGCAGTGGAATATGGTTTGATCGTGACGTTGATCATTATCGCAATGATTCCTTCTCTCGGGAACGTTGCAAACGGAATACAGGATGTTTTGAATAAAGTGTCCAACGAATTATCGACGTCTTAGATTTAATGTACACATTAACGAATTAGTAAACATTGATGATTTATCACACTGATGACGGTTAATATTTACAAAACCGCCCGGGTGAATAAAAGAATAACAGGAGAATAAAGATGAAATTTATCAAAAAAATCTTCAAGAATGAAAACGGCGCGACTGCAATTGAATATGGCTTGATCGCGGCTTTGATTGCCGTGGCTTCAATGGCTGCAATCAATACAATCGGGCAGGACATCAACACCGCATTTACCAAGGTAGCCACCCAGTTGCCGAATACGTAAGTTAAAGCTAGCTTTCAGGCGCCGAGCCCGAACAACTAAAAAAGGGTGGGGACTTCGCGGTTCCCGCCCTTTTTATTTAATATGTGACAATCTTCACCTTCTGCCCCGGACGCAACGCTGCGTTGAAGGTCAGCCCATTCAGCGCAAGAAACCGTTCGGTCTGCAGCGAGGGGTACGCCATGCGCGTTGCCAGCGACACCACAGTGTCTGTGCGCCCCACCGTCACCACGCGTAATGTGCGCGGCTTCACTTCTGCGGCTTGCGCATTGTTCAACCGCGACATGCTTTCAAACATGCCGTCAAACGGGCGCGCATTGGCGGCGGTAATGGTCACAAAATGAAATGCGGTTCCGGGGGACCATTCATAGGCATAGACAGACACGGCGCGCTGCCCCTGCTGCGTATTGACGACGCTGCGGGCGTAAAATGCCGGGATGCCGTTCACCGTTGTCCTGCGGATATCGCGGACTGGAATGGTCATGTTTTTGCCGGCAACAGATTTAAACGCATTGCTGACATACGCATCACGATTGCCGTCGAACGCCGCTGCGGTGAACATCGCCTTTCCCGCATTGCCGTTTATGGAGACGGCTTCATTTCCATTTTGCATGCCAAAACCGGTTGGCGCGGTGAACCGCATTTTTAATTGCGGATGGATGAATGCCTGCCCCTCAATGACGCCCTGCTCCGGATCGTCACCATAGAGCATGCCGTCAATGGCGGCGAAGTGCGCATCGGCGTTGCGTACATTGCTGGCCGGATAGGATTTTGACCGCGTGGCCGCACGGACAACACGCCGCGCGGGATCGGGGTGCGTACTGGCCCATTCGGGCACCGCATTGTCACCAAGGCCAGCGACCCGTGAATCAAGGCTCGTCTGCAATGCCAGCGCGTTCAGCATCGATGATAATGCGCTTGGGTCATAGCCGGCCTTACTCAGATAGCGGATGCCGAAGTCATCAGCCTCTTCTTCCTGTGTGCGCGAATATTTCAGACTGAAAACTTGTGCCAGCGGACCCGCATATTGCTTAAGCCCAGCGCCGACAGCGCCAAGCCATCCAGCGGAATCGCCAAGCACTGAACCCAAAATCGTGCCGCCTATGCCCAATATGTTGGCAAATGTGGCGTTGCTTTGGCGCTTTTCGCTGTGGCGCGCGGCGGTGTGTCCGACTTCATGCCCCAATACGCCCGCCATCTCTGCCTCGCTATTGCACAGGGCAACCAGTTGGCGTGTGATGTAAACATAGCCGCCGGGAAGCGCGAAAGCGTTGTTCACGGACGAATTCAGCAAGGTGACGTTAAAATCATCCTGCGAATTGCCAAGGCCGGATTGCGCCGCAATGTTTTTGCCAACGCGCACAACATAGGCCGTCTGCGGGCTCTGCATCGGACCGCCAAATTCTTTCAGAATTTCGGTATGATATTTCGCGCCCTCTGCCTTTTCCTGGGCGGTGAATGCGCGCGGCGCGGCGGGCTGCTTCGTTTTTGCATCTGCCGGAAGACTGCCAAATATTGCCGTCAATCCAAGGATTGCAACGCCAGTAGCCAAAACAATTTTCGAATTGCGCATCCATGTCCTCCTAAAGTCAGGAAAACCTAATTTATCACATTATCTTGTGCACCGACGTAAATTCCTGTGTCGCTGCAAACCGTGCAACACCTAAATAGGCTTACGCACCCATCGCTAAGAACTTTGCCCGGCGTTGCTGCAAAAGCTCTTTCGACGAAAAGGCAGAGAGCGCCGCAATTTCCTCATCAATCGCCTTCCCAAGCGATGCAGCCGCAAGCGCATGGTCGCGATGCGCACCGCCTATGGGTTCCTTGACGATTCGGTCGATAATCCGAAGCGCTTTCAAATCATCGGCCGTCATCTTCATGGCCTGCGCAGCATCCGCGGCCTTGTCGCCTGTCCGCCAAAGGATCGACGCGCATCCTTCGGGCGAAATGACGGAATATACGGCATATTCAAACATCAAGACGCGGTCCGCAGCCGCAAGCGCAACCGCGCCGCCCGAACCGCCCTCACCCACGATGCAGGCAATCATCGGCACGCCAAGCGCGAGGCATTTTTCTGTGGAGCGGGCGATGGCTTCGGCCTGACCGCGTTCTTCGGCCTGAATACCGGGGAACGCACCCGATGTATCGACGAGGCTAACCACCGGAATACCGAACCGGTCGGCCAGTTCCATCAGCCTTATGGCTTTGCGATAGCCTTCTGGCTTGCCCATACCGAAATTATGGCGAAGACGGCTTTGCGTATCGTCACCCTTTTCATGGCCAATGACCATGACGCGCCGGCCGTTGAGTCGGGCGAGCCCGCCGATAATGGCCTGATCGTCGCCAAATGCGCGATCGCCGGCCAAAGGCATGAAATCTTCAAATGTCGACGCGATGAAATCTTTGAAATGCGGCCGTTCAGGATGGCGCGCGACCTGCGTTTTCTGCCACGCGGTCAGGTTTGCGTATGTGTCCTTAAGCTGCTTGTCCGCTTTGTCGCGCAGCTTGCCAATTTCGGCGCTGACATCGACGTCGCTTTCGCGCGCTGCATCCTGCAGTTCAATAATACGTGCTTCCAAAGCGGCGACAGGTTTTTCGAATTCAAGATATACCATCATGATTGTCGGTTAGAGCCTGTCGCGCCACGGGTCAACGTGCGCATTGCCAGCGGGTGCCTGCGGTTGACCAATTCCACCAAACGGCTGCTGTCCACATGCGTGTAAATTTGCGTGGTGGCGATATCGACATGGCCCAACATCGCCTGCAGCGACCGCAGGTTCGCGCCGCCCGCCAAAAGATGCGTTGCAAAGGCATGCCGCAGCACATGGGGGCTGACCTTGGCGGGATCTAAACCGGATTGGGCGGCCAGCGCCTTGATAATCTGGAACAGCCGAATGCGGCTGATATGCCCGGCGCGCGACGGAAACAAAAAGCGCGATTTTTCCGGAACGAACGCAAGCCATGTCCCAACCGCCTGCCGCGCACGATTGGAAATGGGCACCATCCGTTCCTTCGCGCCCTTACCCTTGACGATGATGAACGGCTTGTCCGACACGATCGCACTGCGCGGCAGCGCAACCAATTCGGTCGCACGCAAACCGGACCCGTAGAGCAACTCAATCAAGGCAGAGAGCCGATAGTCGGTGGACGCAGGCGCGGGCTGCGCAAGCTTCGCCTCGATTGCGGCGAACAAAAGATCGACCTCTGTTGTATCCAGAATTTTCGGCAGCGCGCGCACTTGCGACGGCTTGGGCAAAGCGGCGGAGGGATTATCATCGCGAAAACCCTCCTCATGCAAAAAGCCGAAAAAGCGCCGGAGCACCGATGATTTGCGCGCGACTGAACTGTTGGCAAGGTCGCGCCAATGGCTTGAAAGCGTCACCAACATATCGGCATCGGCATTGCCAAGCTTTCCGCCGGTCAGGCTGGACGCGGCAAGCAAGTCGCTCGCATAAGCCGCGCTGGTATTGGCAGCAACGCCCTGCTCAGCCGCCATCATTTCGATGAAGCGTGCTATCAAATCGCGGTCTGTCGCGCTCATATCCGTCGATCAGGCGCCGCTGCCTTGATTATCACCCAAGGGTGACCGCTTCGGCCGCAATCATGCGCGCTTCCGCCTCAAGCCCCACCTGACGCAGCGAACGCACGATATAGTACAAATGATGCGCCGGCACCGAAGCCCATGACGGGGCCTGCATGCCCGCAACCGCCATCAGCGCGACCGTGCCTTGCTCACCGCGACTTGCTGCGGCCGTAATCGCTTTTGACCAAGCCGTTTGCCGCGCAATATTTACCTTCAGATCGCCAGCGAAATCAGTGCGTGCGCCGGATTCAACGCGGCCAAGCCCGGCAAGTCCGGCCAGCAAAAGCGCGGACTTATGACCATCATCGCTGTCGTCATTGCCGTAAAATTCATCGAGATCGCTATAATCCGCCAGAGTGATGCGGCCGGGTGCGCCCAAGGTGACAAGTGCCCAACCCAGCGAACCGCCCGAAACGATATTGCTCCATCGCGCCGCCGAACGATCGAGCCCTGCGGTCAGCATCGATGCAATCAATCCATCGGCCTGCCCGGCATGGTCTGAACTTGGGGTTATAAGCGCTGCCGCGCGCGCCGTCATAACGAGCGCCGCCAGATAGTCCGCGCCCGTCCGCTCTGCGCCCCAAATGGACGCCATTGCCGAAACTTTTCCGGAATCGTCTGATGCGGTATATGCATTGCCCAGATTTTCAGCCTGCGTTTTCATCGCATCAGGGGCATCGGGATCGTCAAGAACCTGCGCATAAAGATCGACCATATCGCGGTTGGAAAATACGCCAAGCGCTGCGGCACCGGGTGCATATTTGGCGCGTATGGCAGGTGCAAACATCGGCAATTGCGCACGCCATCCATCAATCTGACGGCCGCTCTTGCTGAACAACTGCTCGGGTGGCTCAAGACCAACGGCTGCAGACAAACCAAAGCGCCATGGGTTCATCCCCTCAACGCCATCCCATTCGATTTTAACCGACCGGCGGCCATTAATGCCTGCACCCACGGCCTTTTCGGTTAAGAGATAATCAACGCCCCGAACCCAGCCCTGATAGCGTCCCTGATTGATGAACCCCGTTGCGCTGCCTTGTTCGCCAGCGAGCGAAGCACAAATAGCGCGCGACATTTTCCAGCGCCCGCTGTTCACAAGGCGAACGCCGCCTTCGGTCAAAGGACAGATGCCCGCCAGATCGCCATTGGCGAGATAGGTCTGCATCGCGACCTCATGAAGCCGTTTGGTGTAGTTGCCAGCGTCGACTTGCTGAACAAGCCCACGTGCGACAACCGAATCCCCCATGAGCAGCAACAGCCACGCCCGTTCTGCGGTCCAGTCGGCGCCGTTTACGCCGTTTGGCGTGTTGGTCCGGCTGGCGAGCAGCCGCCGTGCCATGATCGTGCCCCAACGCGACGCGATTGGCCCCGATGTGCGTTCGACCACCTGTTTCAGGAAAGCGCCATTGGTCACGCCAAACGATGCCGCCGGAAATCCACCCGATGTTTCGGAGATGATACCAATCGCATTGAGCGAACGGCGCGCGGCAGGCGGAACGTCATACCGAACGACCATTTCCTGTGCGTCTTCTTCATCCTCTTCTGCGTCGTCAGCCGCAGCGTCCGCGCTGACGTCACCCGATGCCGGATTGGCCGGTGATGTTCCGGCCTTAGTGGTTGACGGTGTTGAAGGCGAAGGACGCGCGGGATTATTCGGCGCTGACGGCGCGGGGTCGCCAAAGCCTTCGGGCAGAAGTGACTCCGGACCCTGCTGCCCCAATGCGGGCAACGCAAATGCGAGGACGACAGCGGCTGCCGCCAAAAGGCCGCCTTTTGTTATTTTATCAGTCAATGACGCGAACCTGTTTCAAATGTTTGGGGCTGCACTGCAATTTCTCGTATCTGCATGGTTGTTCACCGCCTAAATATGCAAGCCAGAGTAGCAAGCCAAATGCCACTGCCGCAACAATTAGAAAGCGCAAAAACCGGTTTTTACGTCCGCCGCTCTTGAACCATTGTGTAATATACTGCTTTTCCACAATTTTCCGGATAAGTGGCAAATTACTTTCGGGTTGGGGATAGCCGATATATAGGCGGTGTCGCAATGCCCGGAAACGATGAACAAAAAATCGGCAACGACCGAACAGTAACTGACCCGGTAATAGACCGGCCAGTCGTTCTTGTCGGGATGATGGGTGTGGGCAAAAGCAGCATTGGAAAGCGCCTCGCTGCGCGGTTAAATGTGCCTTTTGCTGATGCTGACGATGAAATTGAACGTGCCGCGGGACTTTCCATTTCCGAAATATTCGAAAAGTTCGGCGAAGGCTATTTTCGCGATGGCGAGCGACGGGTTATTGCGCGGCTTGTCGAGGGTGCGCCAAAGATTATCGCCACAGGCGGCGGCGCGTTCGTCAATGCGGACACCCGCGCACTGATATTGGAACGTGCGATATCGATTTGGCTGGACGCGGACGTAAAAGTACTGGCCGACCGCGTTGGTCGGCGCAGCCACCGGCCTTTGCTAAAGGATAAGGACCCTATTGAAGTCCTGACGGAACTTGGCAAGATTCGAAACCCGCTATATGCGACGGCCAATATCCATATTCGCAGCGATACATCGCCGCATATGCGGACCGTTGAAAATATCCTGAAGGCCCTTGCCCAATGACCGTCATTTCCGTCGACCTGACCAATGCACCTTATGACATTCATGTCCGTGCGGGCTTAATGGCACAGGCGCCGGAATATCTGCTTCCTTATGCGCGCGACAACCGGTTGTTGGTGGTCACAGACGAAAATGTTGCCCGCGCTGTCTGGCCCGCGCTTGAAGGCGCACTCTCCGCCGCGGGCGTGAAAACCGCGGTGTATATTTTGCCTGCGGGCGAAGCTGGCAAAAGCTGGGGCGAGCTGGAAAAGCTAACCGACTGGATGCTCGCACAGCATGTGGAACGTAGCGACCATGTCATCGCGTTAGGCGGCGGCGTTGTCGGCGACATCACGGGTTTCGCAACGCATATCGTAAAGCGCGGCTGTTCGTTCGTGCAAATCCCGACGACCTTGCTGGCACAAGTGGACAGCAGCGTCGGCGGCAAGACCGCAATCAACAGCGCGGCAGGCAAAAACCTTGTCGGCGCATTTCATCAACCTGCATTGGTGCTGATCGACCCTGAATTGTTATCGTCTCTTCCACCACGCCAATTGGCGGCGGGTTTTGCCGAAGTGGTCAAATATGGCCTGATCGATGATCCCGATTTCTTTCAATTTTGCGAAGACAATCTGGACAGTTTCTTTGCCGGTGACCCGGCAATTCGCGCGCAGGCGATCATAACATCGGTGCAATCCAAAGCACGCATCGTCGCCGCTGACGAGACCGAACGCACGGGCACGCGGGCGTTGTTGAACCTGGGCCATACCTTTGGCCATGCGTTGGAAGCCGACACAGGCTTTTCGGACAGACTGTTCCATGGCGAAGCCGTCGCAGCGGGGATGGCGCTGGCGTTTCGCTATTCCGTCCGGCTTGGCCTATGCGCCGCAGAGGATGCCCGGCGCATATCGCAGCTGCTGAAAGCCGCGGGCTTGCCCACCACGCTTTCAGATGCTGGCGTTACCGCGAACGGTGCAATGCTGGTGGATTATATGCGGCATGACAAAAAGATGAGCGGTGGCACTTTGCCCTTCTTACTGGCGCGAGGCATAGGCCAAACCTTCCTGTCCAAGGACGTTGTACTGGATGACGTCGCGGCCTTCCTCGACGACGAAGCTCAATCCTGAGCGATCAGGAAATCATCCGAATTATCACCGCCAAAGCTATGCTGTTTACCAGCGTGCAAATCACCGCTGGAGAACTGCGCCTTTAGCCGGCTTCGGTCGCGGCGGCGGAATTCAGCGATGATTTCATGAATAGCCTCGCGGTCGGTTCCGAAGAACTTAAGCGCATCAACCGACATGCGGATCGACGATTCAAACAGCTCGCGGATGATACTGATTCCATCATCTTCCATCAATGCCAGCGCCTGTTGCCTGTCATATGCGCGGACAAACAGCTTGGTGCGTGGAAATGTCTCACGAACGGGCATCAATGACTCTGCGGTCATGTGCCGGTCGTCGATGCAGAAGAATATCGCTTGCGCGTCCTCGCCCCCTGCCCGCTGCAACAAATCAACGCGGGTCCCATCGCCGTAGAAGACTTTGACACCAAATTCGCCGCTTGTGTCGATTGTCCGTGGGTTGATATCGATGAGCGTGACCGACCGGCCTGCGGCCTGCATAATCTGCGACACTTGTTGCCCGAACCGGCCATGGCCAACGATGATGACATTGGCTTGCGAAGCCAACGCAGGGTCATCAAGCGGGGCTGCACCTTTGGGCTTATGCGCCGCCAACTTGCCAGCAATAATCATCAGGAAAGGCGTCGACGCCATTGACAGCGTGACAACCGCGCCAAATAGGCTCGCAGCCTCCGGCTCAATCAACAATGCCTGTTGCGCCGCCGTGAACAACACAAATGCGAATTCGCCGCCCTGGCTCAACAGCATGGCCATGATGATGGAAGGCTTGCTCTTCAATCCAAAGAACCGGCCAAGCGCAAAGATGATGGCAATTTTGACGGCGACCAATGCCAGCGCAAGCCCCGCAACAAACAACGGCTGCGCGATAATGACGTCGACATCCAGCAACATGCCGACCGCAAGGAAAAACAGACCGAGCAGGATTGACCGAAACGGATCAATATCCGCCTCAAGCTCATGCCGGTACGGCGATTCTGCGAGCATGACGCCTGCAACAAACGCCCCCAATGCAGGCGATACGCCAATCGACTGCATGACCGCCGCGCTAACGCAAACCGTGAACAGCCCTGTGACGATGAACAATTCACGTTCGGAAATCTTGCCGACGAGCCGCAACAATGGCGACAGCAAATAGCGCCCGGCGAGCACCAAGCCCAATATGGCGAGGATAGCATATAGAACCAGCCGCCAGCCCGTAATGGCGCCATCGTCTGCCGGTGCACGCGACAACGCCGCTACAATCGTCAGCAATGGGACAATCGAAATGTCCTGAAACAACAGGATGGAGAAGCTTTTTTCGCCATAGTCGGTTTTCATGCGGCCACGCGATTGCAGCAGCGGCAGCACCTGCGCAGTGGATGATAAGGCAAGCGGGAGGCCAAGCACCAACGCCGCTTCCCAGCTGAAGGTCGGCATGGCGAGTTGAATGATCGCAAACATGCCAAGACCGCAGAGCGTCACCTGCAGCGGACCAAATAACAAAATATCCCTGCGCAACAGCCACAATCGGCTAGGCGATAGTTCCAACCCGACGAGGAAAAGCAGCAATATGATGCCGATTTCCGAATAGGCCAATATCGTCTCAGGCGCGCCAATCAGGCCAAGTCCGTCCGGACCGATGGCGATACCGGCAACCAGATACCCAAGCACAGCTCCAAGCCCCAGACGGCGGAAAATGAGCACGGCAACCAGCGCTGCGCCCAGCAACACAACCCCGCCGAGCATCACGTCCGCAACAAGATTATGCGGCGCATCCTCCATCAGCTTTTCTCTTTGATGTTCTGCGCCGCAGCCAGAACCGCATCATAGGGCAGCAAGATGGCCGCATGCCGTGACGGATAATCACTGGCCGCCGAAAGCAGATCGAGTTCAGGCCAAATGGCGGGCATCGCGCCCTCGCGCCGTAATGCTTGGGCAATGCCATCGCGCAGGTCATTAAGCATCGATAGGCTCAACCCGTCGGCGTTCTGCCGCAAAATGGCAGCCGAGGCCTGACCCAAGGCGCAGGCGTTTGCGCGCAGGGCCAGCCCGCATATATGCCCGCTTGCGTCGGTCATGACATCTGCCTGCATCCGGCTTCCGCAAACCGGAGATCGGACCTCTGCCGAACCGTCGGGATTTTCAAGGCGGTCATTCGCGACCAATGCGGTCGCGAGGCGAAGTATATCGCGATTGTAGAGAGCGGAACCGCTCACTCGTTTGTTCCCGCGGCTTCGTCGTCGGCCCCGCGGTTCTCCCGAACGAAATCAGACATGGCTGTCCCGCTTGCGTTCAGCAGCGGATAGGTGCGTGATTGTGTCATCCATTCAGGGCGTTCCTCATCCGCGCCAAAGAACATGCCATAACCCATGACGAGCAAAAGGAATATCAGCGTCGCCATCATCAGCCCCTTCAACATTCCAAAGCCAAAGCCCAAAACCCGGTCAAATGGCCCCAAAAGCGATTTGCGTGATCGCGCGCCAAGCGATTTTGCGATCCATCTACCAAGTGCATAGATGACGATGCCAATAGACAGAAACGCCACAATAGCCGCGCTTGTTTCCGAACCAATGGTTTCCGCCAGTGCAGACGTGGCAGGGGCATGCAGCACGCGGACTGCAGCGATAACCAATATCCATGCAATCATCGACAGCGTCTCTTGCACAAAACCGCGCAATAAGCCGAAAACGGCTCCGCTGCCGATTAGGAAAAATACAATGATATCAAATGCGGTCATGTGAAGCTGCTGCCCAATCTATAATCCGTCGCACCTCGTCCGCAGTGCGCTAATATCGCCATTCAAGCCGCTACGCCGCTTGATTTCTGTCGCATATGACATGGCCTAAAAACGGATTTAGTGACGTCCCAGCATATGGTCAACGAGATTGGCCAGCGTGCGGAACTCTTGCGTGGAAATTCCCGACTGTCCCTTCACCGATGGCGGTACAAGTGCCCGGCTAAAGCCAAGCTTGGCCGATTCCTTCAAGCGCAATGCGCCATGCGCGACGGGGCGAATCTCGCCCGACAAAGCGACTTCCCCAAACAGGACAGCATCCGACGGCAAGGGCCGCTCGGCCAATGCGGATACCAGCGCCGCCGCGACCGCAAGGTCCGCCGCAGGGTCCGAAATGCGATAGCCACCCGCGATGTTCAGATATACTTCAGCAGTCGAAAAGCTAAGGCCACAACGCGCCTCCAACACCGCCAATATCATGGCGAGCCGTCCGCTGTCCCATCCGACCACCGCGCGGCGCGGCGTCGCACCGCTGGATAGGCGCACGGTAAGCGCCTGAATTTCAACGAGCACTGGCCGCGTCCCTTCCAACGCCGGAAACACCGTTGCGCCAGTCACTTGCTCTGCACGGTCGGTCAGGAACAAGGCGCTTGGGTTACCAACCTCGGTCAGGCCCTCTTCCGCCATGGCGAAAACGCCAATCTCATCGGTGCCGCCAAAGCGGTTCTTCGATGCGCGCAATATGCGATATTGATGGCTTCGCTCACCTTCAAACGCCAGCACCGTATCGACCATATGTTCAAGCACGCGTGGTCCGGCAATCGTTCCGTCTTTGGTGACATGGCCAACCAGCATCAATGCAGAGCCGCGCTCTTTGGCAAAACGGATCAGCTCTTGTGCCGATGCCCGCACTTGGCTGACGGTGCCCGGGGCGCCTTCAATCAAATCGCTGTGCATCGTCTGAATCGAGTCGATCACCAGCAAGGCGGGCGGCGCGCCCTTCCCCATGGTGGTCAATATGTCGCGGACCGAGGTTGCCGCCGCCAATTGCACGGGCGCATCGCCCAGCCCAAGCCGCCGTGCGCGCAAACGCACTTGGTCGACCGCCTCTTCGCCCGAAATATACGCAACGCTCAGCCCACGCCGCGCCAGATTGGCCGCCGCCTGCAACAGCAAAGTAGACTTACCAATGCCCGGATCACCGCCCAGCAACGTCGCTGACCCCGGCACAAGGCCACCACCCAACGCGCGGTCGAACTCAGCGATGCCGGTCGAGGCGCGATCAGGTAGTTTGATGTCGGTGTTCAGCCCCGACAGTTCCACCGAACGCCCGCCCGAATGCAAATGATGCTTCAGTTCAAAGACTGTCGCGCTCGCTTCTTCCGCCAGCGTATTCCATTCGCCGCAGTCGTCACATTGCCCCTGCCAACGGTTCGCTTCTGAACCGCATGCCTGACATACATATTTGCGCTTTGCCTTTGCCATAAGCAGAAACTATCAGAACATATCAAGAACTCAAGCCGTAAAAAGCACGCATCGGTGCTTGCGCACGACCGTTGGCGCTGTCACACCATAGGCATGCGTGAAAAAGAACTTCGGCTGGCGCTCATTTGTTATGGCGGGGTAAGCCTTGCCATCTACATGCATGGCGTCACGCGCGAGATTTGGCATATGGTCCGCGCCAGCCGCGCATTCCATGACGCAGCGCCCGCCGCCCAGGGCAGCGAGTCCGTCTATCACGACCTCCTTGCCGAAATGTCGCAGGTCAGCGGGACGAAGCTGCGCGTGCTCACGGATATTATCGCCGGTTCAAGTGCAGGCGGCATTAACGGCATATTTCTGTCCCAAGCGATTGTCACAGGGCAGTCGCTGGAGCCGCTGACCGACATGTGGCTTGAAATGGCGGATGTGGACGTCTTGCTTGACCCCGATGCCCGCCCGCTGTCGCGCTTCTCCAAATTTTGGGCAACACCGATTGCGTGGATGATATTGCGGCGGCGCGGCGGCACTGTTGAACGGACGGTTGCGAAGGAAGCACAGGAAGAGGTGGCAACCAAGCTGTCGCGTTTCGTTCGTGCCCGCTGGTTCGCGCCACCCTTTGGCGGCAATGTCTTTTCCAAGCTATTGTTGGATGCGTTGAAGGCCATGGAGGCGAGTAAAGCCGGATCACCGCTTTTGCCCATCAACCAACCGCTCGACCTGTTTGTGACGGTCACCGATTTTAACGGGCATGATCAAATCTTGCGCCTGAACAGCCCGCCCGAGGTGACGGAGTCTGAGCACCGGATCACCGTGGACTTTTCGACACGCGGGCGGACGGGCCTTGCCGATATGGCCGAACTCATCTTTGCGGCACGGGCGACCGCCAGCTTCCCGGGGGCCTTTCCGCCCTTTTCGGTGCGGGAACTTGACCGATTACTTGCGCGCGAGAATGTGCCGTGGCTGGGGCGGAACGCATTTCTAAAACGTATATTGCCGCAACAATTTGCCGCCAATGCAGCGGAAGACACAATGCTGATTGACGGTTCCGTGCTCGCCAATGCCCCGTTTAATCAAGCGATTGCCGCCCTGCGCAACCGCCCCGCGCGCCGCGAAGTCGACCGACGCTTTGTCTATATTGACCCAAAGCCCGGCCGCCCAAGTTTCCGCTTCGGTCGGCGCAACGCAGACGGCAGCGCCGACAACCCGCGCAAACCGCCCGGCTTTTTCGCAACGATATTTGGCGCGACATCAAACATCCCGCGGGAGCAACCGATCCGCGATAGCTTGGAAAAAATCACCGGCCGGTCGGAACGGATCGAACGGATGCGACAGGTGATCGACAGCCTACGGGACGAAGTCGAAACCACCGTGGAGGCACTGCTGGGCAAGACCTGGTTCCTGAGCCAGCCGACTGCCGTCCGTATGCAGAAATGGCGCCAATCTGCGCAGGAAAAGGCGATACTTGCCGCTGGCTTCAGCTATCGGGCTTATGGCCATCTCAAGCTTGCGGGCGTCGTCGACGATATTGTGGCGACCGCGCGTCGCAGCCTGCCGGATGCAAATAACGGGTTTTTCCGGGACTTGAGAGCCGCCTTGTGGGCCGAAATCAGGACACGGGGATTGGACAGCATGCCGCATGACAGCGGCAAACAAGCCACCAGACAGTCCATCGCCTTTTTTGGCACGCACGATCTACGGTTCAGAATTCGCCGGCTCCGCTTCCTTGCACGGCATCTGACGGAAGAGGTCGAAAATGTCATCGACGTACCCGAAAAGGACATCACGCAGATCCGTGACGCCATTTATCGCTGTCTGGCGATGTATCTGGATCTGGAAACAGCCGAATTCCTCGGCGCCGATTTTGCCATGGCCGCAAAGACAGGCGTCACCAACCCGGCCGGGCTCATGAACCATTTGGCATCACAGCGCGACCTCGTCCAAACCGACCTGCGCGTGGATGCGATATTGTGCGCCGCGCTCCTGGCACTGCCGGTTGAGGCGCGGCGGGCCATGCTGCTCGGCTATCTGGGTTATGCGCTGTACGATATCGCGACCTTGCCATTGTTGCAGGACGAAGGGTTCGACGAATTTGACCCCGTCAAAGTGGACCGCATTTCACCCGAAGATTGCAACTCCATCCGCCAAGGTGGCGCAGCCGCCACGTTAAAGGGCATAGAATTCAACAATTTCGGCGCTTTTTTCAGCCGGTCCTATCGCGAGAATGATTATCTGTGGGGGCGGTTGCACGGGGCAGAACGGCTCATCGACATTTTGGTGTCGTCCCTTCCCGCCGGTCATGACTTCGCCGAAAGCAGGGTGCGGGCTTACAAAAGGCTCGCCTTCCAAGCGATATTGGATGAGGAGCAGGATCGGCTGAAATATGTCCAGCCCCTTATCGCGTCATTGCGGAACGAGATTGATCAGATCGAAACCTGACCGATCACTTCACCACATCGCAATCAAGGCGCAATGCCGTCCCAAATCCCTTTGAGCTTATCAAAGAAGCCCGTCGACTGCGGACATTCCTCACCGGTTTCGGTTTCGCGGAACTCACGCAATATTTCTTTCTGGCGCGCTGACAGCTTGGACGGCGTTTCAACATCGATTTGAATGACCATGTCGCCACGTCCGCGTCCTTGCAGGACGGGCATCCCTGCCCCACGTTGGCGCAGCTGTTTGCCCGACTGAATGCCCTCTGGAACGATGATGAGGTGTTCAGCACCATCGAGGCCCGGAATACGGATTTCGCCGCCCAGCGCGGCTGTGGTAAAGCTTACGGGCACACGGCAGAACAATGTCGTGCCGTCGCGCTCAAACACCTTGTGCCGCGACAGATGGATGAAGATGTACAGGTCACCGGCGGCCGCGCCATAAGGCCCAGCTTCGCCCTTGCCCGCAACCCGAATGCGGGTGCCTTCATCGACGCCAGGCGGAATATTTACGGATATGGTCTTGCGTTCGTCCTTGCGGCCTTCGCCCGCACAGACACGGCATGGGTCTTCGATAACCTCACCCCGGCCATGACAGGTCGGGCATGTCCGTTCGACCACGAAGAAACCTTGCTGCGCACGCACCTTGCCGTGACCGGCACACAGGTTGCAACGGCGCTTGCCCGAACCCGGGGTTGCGCCTGTCCCGTCACAGGTGCCGCAAGCCGTCGCCACGTCGATGGTGATTTCGGCATCCTTGCCGTGGAAGGCTTCGTCGAGTGAAATCTCGAGGTCATAGCGTAAGTCTGCGCCGCGTGCGGGGCCGCGCTGGCGTCCACCAAAGGCATCGCCGAAAAAGCTTTCGAATATGTCGGAAAAGTCACCAAAGCCACCGCCGCCCTGGCCGCCGCCACCCATGCCGCCATTTTCAAACGCGGCTTTGCCAAGACGGTCGTAAGCCGAGCGTTTTTGGGGATCTTTTAGGACATCATAGGCCTGGCTGACCGCTTTAAATCTGGCTTCGGATTTGTCGCAGCCGGGATTGCGGTCGGGATGGCATTCCATCGCGATCCGGCGATAGGCGGACTTCAGCGTCTTTTCGTCCGCTGTCCGCTCGACTTCCAACAATTCGTAATAATCGATGTCAAGATTCATGACTGACTACCCCCCCGGCTTCCTGACCGTCGCTGCATTACGCTGGCGACGGTCGGGAATTTTCAACATCAGTCTTTCTTGTCGTCTTCGACTTCGGAGAATTCTGCATCGACAACATTGTCGTCGGCAGGGGCTTCTTCGGTCGCAGCGCCCGGCGATGCCGCGGCTTGCTCTTCCTTGTAGATGGCTTCACCAAGCTTCATCGCGATTTGCGCCAAGGCAGTTGCCTTTTCCTTCATCGCTTCTGCATCACCACCTTCGATGGCGGTCTTGGTTTCCGCAACAGCCGCTTCGATTTCGCCCTTCAGCGCAGCGTCAATCTTGTCGCCATGCTCAGACAACTGCTTTTCGGTCGTGTGCACAAGGCTTTCGGCATTGTTCTTGGCTTCCGCAGCTTCACGACGTTTCTTGTCTTCTTCAGCGAAGGCTTCGGCATCACGAACCATCTGATCAATGTCGGCGTCGGACAAACCGCCCGACGCTTGGATCTTGATCTGCTGTTCCTTGCCCGTGCCTTTGTCCTTTGCAGTTACGCTGACGAGGCCGTTGGCATCAATGTCGAACGTCACTTCAACCTGCGGCACGCCGCGCGGTGCGGGTGGAATTCCAACAAGGTCAAAATTGCCGAGCAGCTTGTTATCCGCCGCCATTTCACGCTCGCCCTGGAATACGCGGATGGTAACCGCATTCTGGTTATCTTCCGCAGTCGAGTAAACTTGGCTCTTCTTCGTTGGGATCGTCGTGTTACGGTCGATCATGCGGGTGAACACACCGCCCAATGTCTCGATGCCGAGCGACAGCGGTGTTACGTCAAGTAACAACACGTCCTTAACGTCGCCCTGCAACACGCCTGCCTGAATAGCTGCGCCCATGGCAACAACTTCGTCAGGGTTCACACCAGTGTGCGGTTCCTTGCCGAAGAACGCCTTAACAACGTCACGTACCTTTGGCATGCGGGTCATGCCGCCAACCATGACGACTTCGTCAATGGCATCCGCCTTCAGACCAGCGTCAGCCAAAGCCTTTTTGCAAGGCTCCAGCGTGCGCTTGATGAGGTCATCGACCAGTTTCTCAAGGTCGGCGCGGGTGATCGTCTTCACAAGGTGCTTTGGACCATTTTGGTCAGCGGTGATGAACGGCAAGTTGACTTCAGTCGTCTGTGTCGATGACAGTTCAATCTTCGCCTTTTCAGCCGCTTCCTTCAAACGCTGAAGCGCGAGCTTGTCCTTGGTCAGGTCAATGCCTTCGGCTTTTTGGAAGTCTGCTGCCAAAAATTCCACAAGCTTGCTGTCAAAGTCTTCACCGCCCAAGAACGTGTCGCCATTGGTCGATTTCACTTCGAAAACGCCGTCGCCGACTTCGAGGATCGAGATATCGAACGTACCGCCGCCAAGGTCATAGACCGCGATGGTTTTATTCTCATCCTTGTCCATGCCATATGCAAGCGCAGCAGCCGTCGGCTCGTTGATGATGCGCAGAACTTCAAGACCCGCAATCTGGCCAGCATCCTTAGTCGCCTGACGCTGGGCATCGTTGAAGTAGGCAGGAACCGTGATAACGGCTTGTGTGACGGTTTCGCCGAGATACGCCTCTGCCGTTTCCTTCATTTTCTGAAGGATGAACGCCGAAATCTGCGATGGCGAATAATCTTCGCCGCCAGCCTTTACCCAAGCGTCGCCATTCTTGCCCTTGACGATATTGTAAGGAACAAGCTCGGTATCCTTCTTGGTGATTGGATCATCGAAGCGGCGGCCGATAAGGCGCTTCACTGCGAAAATCGTGCTTTCCGGATTGGTGACTGCCTGACGCTTTGCAGGTTGTCCGATCAGACGCTCACCGTCCTTCGCAAAGGCCACGATTGATGGCGTCGTACGTGCGCCTTCCGCATTCTCGATGACCTTGGGCTTGCCGCCGTCCATTACCGCAACGCAGCTGTTTGTCGTGCCCAAGTCGATACCAATAACTTTAGCCATAAAAACTTTACCCCGAAATTATAAAATTGAACGCTTACTGGCCACTTACGGTCCGGCCCTATCAGGCACCGGTGTTTTCCCGTAATGCAACCTTGTAGCGGCGATATAGGTGCCAAATCTCTTGGCACAAGACTTCGGCAACCCTAGATAGGGAAAAAGTAGTCACAGTCACGGCTTTGATCAGCAAAGCCAATGCCGAAACGAGGATCATATGAACCGACGGATATTCACAGTTGCAGCCGCAGCAAGTGCACTATTGCTGGGCTCGTGCGGCCCGACACCGCAGCTAAAGGTCAAAGAGGCGGTGCTCACACTATCGCCGGTCGACAGCAATCCGTCGGCATTGCACTTCAACGTCTATGGCGGCCCCGAAGATGTCTATTTGCTGCGCGTTAGTTCGCCGTCCGCCATCCGCGTTGAAATGCACGATGTGACGGTGGATCCGAAAACGGGGGCAGTGTCCATGATGCCGCTGCAACGCGTCCGCATTCCCGCAGATGAAACCATCGCCTTCAAAAAAGGCGGCAAGCATGTGATGATGTGGGGCGTCAACCTCATCCCCCGCCGGCTTGGCGAGATCGAAGCGGAATTTCTGTTCTCCAACAATGTCCGCATATTGGTAAAAGCCCGCGTACAAGAAGTTGACGGCACTGTCCCCGACGAGAAAAAGGCAATTGACGGCTAGGGCATGCCCTTTTCCAATATTGTCGTCATCCCGAACTTGTTTCGGGATAACAAACAACGGTGGCGCGTTATCCTGAAACAAGTTCAGGATGACGAAATGGATTTTGGATGAGCAAATTCGGCCCGCATAAATCCGGCCGGCCGATGACAGTCCGCGAACGGGCGTTGGCGGAATCTGTGTTCGGCTCCGCACTGGATTGCCACAGCATCCGGATTCACAATCGCAAATATTGGTGGTTCCAGCCACGGCACGTCACCATGGCCCCGAACGGTCATCTGTGGTTCCACCCGAAAGGCGACCTGTTCTGCGCCGATTTTTGCGACCGCGACCTTAGTTTACAAGGCCACTTCATCCACGAGCTGGTGCATGTGTGGCAACACCAAAAAGGCATATGCCTGCCGCTGCGGCGGCACCCGTTCTGTCGCTATGATTACAGCCTGAAACCCGGGTGGAAGCTTGAACAATATGGGATTGAGCAGCAGGCCGAGATTGTCCGGCACATATTCCTGTTGCGTAACGGTGCAAAGGTCACAGGTGCGCCGCCTTTGTCGCAATATGACGGCATGTTACGCTTCTGAAGGCAGCAGTCCGAGCCGCGCGCGCATCGACCAGCGGACGAGCATGAGTATGGCAACAATGCCCAGCCCGCTCGCCAAGCCGACCCAGATGCCAACGCCGTTCCACCCTTGCGAAAATGCCAACCACGCACCCACGCCAATGCCGACCACCCAATAGCCAAAGGCCGCGAACAACATGGGCACGCTGGTATCATGTAATCCCCGCAGCATACCCGCGCCGACGACTTGCGCGCCATCAACAATCTGGAACAAAGCTGCAATGGCAAGGAAGCTGACGGCGAGCCGCACAACCTCTGCATTGACCGCGGCGTCGCGATCAATGAACAGCGCAATCAGTAATTCGGGCGACAGCCACATCAACACGGCCATAGCCGCCATGAACCCGGTTCCCATGACGAAGCTGGTCCAACCCGCACGCCGGATCAGCGAAGGATCGCGCCTGCCATAACCAATGCCCACACGCACTGTCGCTGCCTGCGCAAGGCCCATCGGCACCATGAACGTCACGCTTGCAACCTGAAGCGCAATGGCATGCGCCGCGACCGAGGCAGTGTCGATTAACCCCATGAGCATTACGGCAACGCCAAACACGCCACCTTCCAAGCCCATCGTCACGCCAATCGGCAGGCCCAGTTTCCACAGCGCGCGAAAACGCGGCCAATCGCTGCGCCACCAACGCCCAAAAAGATGATATCGCCGGAATTTGGGATGATAGGTGATCACCGCAACCATGCCCAAAAACATGAACATATTGGCAAGAATACTGCCGATGCCCGCGCCGACCAGTCCCAAAGGCGGCAGGCCAAGCTTCCCAAAAATCAGGACATAGTTGAATGCCGCGTTGGCAAAAACGCCCATTATGCCGATCACGAGCGACCACATGGGTTGTTCCAACGCCGACAGGAAATTACGTGCGATAATCAGCCACAAAAATGGCAGGATCGACCACATGTAGGCCCGCACATAGCTTTGGGCTTTGGACGCAAGCTCGGCTTGCTGGCCAAGCGTCAGCAACACCGTCTCCGCGTGCCACAGGAGCAACCAGATCGGAATCATGATCGCAACCGCGACCCACAATCCTTGGCGGAATGTGCGGCGGATATCGCGTACCGAATGGGCCTTTGCGCCGCGCTCGCTCGCCATCATCGGCGCTGTCGCGGTGACGAGACCCATGCAGAAAATGGCCGCCGTCATACACAGGTTGAACCCCAGCGATGCCGCTGCCAACTCGGTTGGCCCCAGCCACCCCACCATCACCACATCGGTCGCGCCAATCAATGACATCGACAAGTTGGTTAAGATCAACGGCCAGGCAAGCGACAATGTCGCGCGAAATTCATCGCGCCAAGGGGACTGACGGTCCAAAGGGAATGCCGCTGTGGTCATGGGACGCGCTGGATAGCGGAGCGCGTTAGGTTAGACCACCCCCGGTGTGATGGTCATGATAGGACAGTCGTTACTCCGCCGCTTTAGCCACCCCAACCAATGCAGGGCGCAGCAAGCGATCCTTGATCATATAACCCGCCTGCATCTCGGCCACGATGGTGCCCGGTTCAGCATCTGCGCTTGGTATTTCGACCATCGCCTGATGCTGGTTCGGGTCAAGTGGCATGCCCATTGCGGCGATGCGGGTGATGCCGTTTTTGGCAAAGACGCTGTCGAGTTCGCGGCCAGTGGCTTCAAGGCCAATGACGAGCGGCTTCATCGACTCGCTCTCGCGCATTTCGGCGGGGATAGCTTCCAATGCACGGGCCAAGTTGTCGGACACGGACAAGACGTCGCGGGCAAAGCCAGTTGCGGCATAAGCGCGCGCATCTTGCGCTTCCTTTTCCATGCGGCGGCGCACATTTTGGGTTTCGGCCTGCGCATACAGGACTTCTTGCTGTGCCGTGGCGAGCGCGTCTTCAAGCGCGGCAATTTTGGCGTCGGCGGCGTCGGTCGCTTCTGAAGCGTCATCCTTCATATGCTCTGGCACGCCTTCCAATTCCTTTTCTGCTGCTGCATCTGCGGATTGAGTGTTCTTGTCCGTCATAACCTTATTAACCCATGATTGTTGCGGCACTTATGTAGCCTGTTGCTTTGCGCATATAGAAACCAATTCGGTTTCATCAAGCCGTGCGTCACTTTATTAAGCGGCTGAGCGCCTGTGCCGTGAAATCGACCATCGGGACGATGCGGGCATAATTGAGCCGTGTCGGCCCAATGACGCCCACGACACCAACCACCTTGCCACCGGCTTCGCGATAAGGCGCCGCGATGACTGAGGAGCCCGACAGCGAGAACAGATTATTCTCCGAACCAATGAAGATCCGCGTCGACTGCGCATCGCGGGCACTGTCGACCAGCCGCGCAATTTCTTCCTTGCTTTCCAATTCGTCGAGCAACTGACGCACCCGGTCAAGGTCCGCCGCTGCAGCCTCGTCAATCAGGTTCGATTGACCGCGCACAATGAGCACGGGCCGGTCATTGGCATCGAGCGACCAGATCGCCAGCCCATCGCGCACGAGCTTCTGGCTTGCCGCATCAAGCTCCGCCTGCTCCGCCCGAATTTCGCGATCAAGATGCTCCAACGCCTCTGACAAGGTCAAACCCGACAATCGGGCGGAGATATAATTGGACGCCTCAACCAACGCAGAATCGGAAACAGCAGGGTCAATCGCCACCAACCGGTTTTCGACGCTGTTGTCGGACCCTACCATGATGGCCAAAACTTGGGTCGGCGACAGACGCGCAAAGTTGAATGCCTTCAACACGGCATCGCGTTTGGGGACGAGCACGATTCCGGCACAGGCCGATAGTCCCGACAACACTGACGTTGCCGCCGCCAACGCTTCTTCAATTGGCCCATCGCTTATGATTTGCGACTCAATCGCACGGCGTTCTTCCATCGACGGTTCAGCTGACTGCATCATGCCGTCGACAAAAAGACGAAGCCCGCTTTCGGTGGGCACACGGCCGGCGCTGGTGTGCGGAGAGGCAAGTAAGCCTGCCTCTTCCAAATCCTGCATCACATTGCGAATGGAGGCGGGCGACAAATTCAGGCCCGCAAATTTGGAAAGCGTTCGCGACCCCACGGGCGCGCCATTGTCCAAATAGCTTTCGACCACCATCCGGAAGATGACGCGCGTGCGATCGTTCAGTTCGTTGATTGGAATTTGGCTCACGGTTGCTGGTTTAGCGCAGCGCGCTTGCAAAGCAAGCGGGGCAAGCTATTGCATCCTTCAACCCATTATCAGGAGACTATCATGCGACCATCAGGCCGTGCGCCAGACGAAATGCGCGCCATTTCGATTGAAACCCATTTCACCAAGCATGCAGAGGGCAGCTGCCTCATTTGCTTTGGCGACACCCGCGTGCTTGTCACCGCAAGCGTCGAAGATCGCCTTCCGCCATGGTTGCGGGGCAAGGGTGAAGGTTGGGTGACGGCGGAATATTCCATGCTTCCACGCGCGACGCACACCCGCAGCCAGCGTGAAGCGGCGAAGGGCAAGCAGTCCGGAAGAACACAAGAAATTCAACGCCTTATTGGCCGTTCTTTACGCGCTGTCGTAGATATGAAGAAGCTGGGCGAGCATCAGATCACGATCGATTGTGATGTGCTGCAAGCCGACGGCGGAACGCGCACCGCGGCTATTTCCGGCGCGTGGGTCGCCTTGCGGCTTGCGGTCGATGGCCTGCTTGCCTCGGGTGCAATTAAGGAAGATCCGATCAGCGGCCGCGTCGCGGCCATCAGCTGCGGCATCGTCAACGGCACGCCCGTGCTTGACCTCGACTATATAGAAGATTCGAGCGCCGACGCTGATGCGAACTTCGTCCTGATTGAAGGCGGACAAATCGCAGAAGTACAAGCGACCGCCGAAGGTGCGACTTATGATGAGGAAAGCCTACTGCGCTTGCTCCGTCTCGCACGCATGGGCACCGACCGGATCTTTGCGGTGCAAGCTGAAGCGGTGAAATAATCGCTTTTGGCACTTTAAACGTCCATGTCATTCCCGCGAAAGCGGGGATGACAATATGGTTCAAGGCAAGATTACATGACCCATCGCAAATTGCAGCCCGGCAAGCTCGTCATCGCCAGCCACAATGCGGGCAAGGTGCGTGAAATCCGCGCTTTGCTGGCGCCCTTCGGCATCGAACCGGTTTCGGCGGGCGAACTTGGCTTGCCCGAGCCCGACGAGACCGGCACGACCTTTGCCGAAAATGCACTACTGAAAGCACATGCCTCTGCGCAAGGATCAGGCCTGCCTGCCTTGGCAGATGACAGCGGCCTGTGCGTGGCGGCCCTTGGTGGCGCACCCGGAGTGTACACGGCGGACTGGGCGGAAAAGCAGCGGTTCGAAGGCGGACCGGGACGCGACTGGTATATGGCAATGGGTAAAGTCGAGGGCAAATTGGCCGAGCTTGGTCCGGATACCGACCGAAGCGCCTATTTTATATGCACCCTCGCGCTTGCATGGCCCGATGGTCATGAAGAACTGTTCGAAGGCCGCGTGCAAGGTAGCCTGACATGGCCTCCGCGCGGCACATTGGGCTTTGGCTATGATCCGGTGTTCGTGCCAACCGACCGCGCGCAAACTTTTGCGGAACTGGACCCAGCGGAGAAACATGCCATGAGCCATCGGGCAGATGCGTTCCGCAAATTGGTTGAGGCCGTTTTTTGAGCACGCCGCTCGCCCTCTATATCCACTGGCCCTTTTGCGTTTCCAAATGCCCTTATTGTGATTTCAACAGCCATGTGCGGGAAAGCGTCGACCAAGACGCGTGGTGCAAAGCCTTACTCGCGGATATGGCCTACGAAGCGGCGTTGACACTTGACCGCAAGCTGAGTTCCATTTTCTTCGGCGGTGGCACGCCATCGCTGATGCCGCCGTCAACGGTCGCCGCGTTGATTGACGCCGCTGCGCAACATTGGGGCTTTGCCGACAATATCGAAATTACACTTGAGGCGAACCCGTCCTCGGTTGAGGCATCCCGCTTCGCCGATTTGGCCAAAGCGGGCGTCAACCGCGTTTCGCTTGGCCTGCAATCGCTCGATGACGCCGCCTTGGCCTTTTTGGGGCGTGCGCATTCGGTTGCGGAAAGCCTTGATGCCCTCGCAGTCGCGCAGCAACATTTCGACCGCGTCAATATTGACCTGATTTATGCGCGGCCCGAACAAACAGCAAAGCAATGGGAGGCTGAGCTTCGGCGCGCATTGTCCTTTGGCACCGATCACATGTCGCTGTATCAGTTGACGATTGAGGCGGGCACACGGTTCGAAACGCTCGTTCGCACGGGACACTTCACCCCCGCCGACGATGACGATGCGGCGACCCTTTATGACATGACGCAGGACATGACGCGCGCGGCGGGCATGGCGGCCTATGAGATTAGCAACCATGCGCGGGCGGGGCATGAAAGCCGGCATAATTTGAGTTACTGGCGCTATGATGATTATATCGGCATCGGCCCCGGTGCACATGGACGCCGTCTGAAGTGCGCGACACAACGTCATAAAAAACCAGAAAATTTTATGTCTGCGGTGGACCGCAACGCGCATGGCATCAGCACCGAAGATCATCTCGACCCCGCAAGCCGTGCAACCGAAAGCTTGCTCATGGGACTGCGGTTGAGCGAAGGTATCAGCCTTGAGCGCCTGTCATCGCGCACGGGTATCGCGCCAGACAGGATGCTGGATTTCACTGCGGTGGACAAGATCGCCCGCCTTGGCCTCATCACCCGCGATGGCGACCGCATCACGGTCACGCCGCAAGGCATGCCGTTGCTGGATGCGATCCTTCCGCAAATAGTAGCGGTTGAGGCGGATGCTGCCGCCTGATAGCATGTCGGCATAATGTCACTGCTCGCCGAATATCTGACGTTCCTGACCGACAATCGCCGGATGTCGCCGCATAGTGTCCGCGCCTATCACGCCACGGCAGACCGGCTTACCGGTTTTCTGCAATTGCACTGGGGGGCGGCAGTCGACCGCGCAACGCTGATGAAAATTTCCGCCGCTGACATGCGCGCCTTTTTGGCGGACCGGCGTGGCGATGGACTTACCAACCGGTCCACCGCGCGTGAATTGTCCGCCGCCCGTCATTTTTTGCGCTTTGCACTGGGCGAAAACGCAACCCTGCCGCCAATGAAGGGCCCGCGCGTGCAACGCAGCCTGCCGCGCCCCGTAAACCCCGACGATGTTCTCGCACTCGCGGATGACGTCGCAGAAAGCGCGAACGACGGTTGGGTCGGCGCACGTGACTGGGCCTTGCTTCTCCTGCTCTACGGAAGCGGCCTGCGCGTGAGCGAAGCGACGGGGCTAAATGGCGATGTCTTACCGCTTGGCACGACACTGCGCGTCACCGGCAAGCGGAATAAGACGCGCATTGTGCCGCTGCTTGAGCAAGTCAGCACCGCCATTCAGGAATATATCGCGTTGTGCCCTTATCCGATGGCTGCCGACCAGCCATTGTTTCGCGGCGCGCGCGGTGGGCCATTGGCGCCAGCACTTGTGCGCCGCGCGGTGCAAGGTGCGCGCATGCGGCTTGGCCTATCGGAACGCACGACGCCGCATGCCTTGCGCCACAGCTTTGCAACGCATTTGCTCGCGGGGGGTGCAGATCTGCGCAGTCTTCAGGAGCTGCTCGGCCATAGCAGCCTGTCATCAACGCAAATCTATACCGCCGTCGATACGGCTATGCTTCTGGATGAGTATCAGAACGCGCATCCGCGGGCTTAGGCGCGAGCGTAGGACTGGTCTTCCAGCGCGCCAGTCGCCACACATAGGTCCCCAATATGCCGACCATGATGACGGTCGATAAAGGCCCAAGCCATTTTTCGATATCGTCAAATTGTGAGCCCAAGAAATAGCCGCCGGAGGCGAGAGCCGCGCTCCACCCCGCCGTTCCAATCGTGGAAAAAACCAGAAAACGGCGCAGCGACATCCCGAACAAACCAGCGGGTATCGAAATCAATGAACGCAGCGTCGGCAACATGCGCGCCACGAGCACGATGATTGGCCCATGCTTGCGAAACAGGCTATGTCCGCGTTCAATCTCCACCCAATCAAGCGTGAGCCAACGGCTATAGCGGTCGATAAACACATGCATCCGCACTTCGCCAAACTTTATGGCCAACCAATACCACAGCCAGTTGCCAAGCATGGCGCCCGCGGTTCCGGCCGCGATCGTGCCCCAAAGGCTCATCGTCCCACGCGCCGCCGACACACCCGCCACGGTCATAATGACCTCCGACGGGACGGGCGGAAAAACGGTCTCCAGCAGCATCAGCAGGGCGACGCCCCAATAATGCCCCCATTCGACGAGCCTGATAATCCAGTCTTCCATTAACCCCTGCCGGCAATCCTGCGTTCAATGGCATCAAGTATTTTCGCGGCGGTATCAGTGCCATTGAACCGGTCGATCGCGACGATACCCGTTGGCGAGGTTACGTTGATTTCCGTCAGCCATTTTCCGCCAATGACATCAATGCCGACGAATATCAGACCAAGTTCCTTCAAACGCGGCCCCATCGCAGCGCAAATTTCCTGCTCCTCCGGGGTCAATAACGTGGCTTCGGCACTTCCGCCTACCGCAAGGTTCGACCGGAATTCGCCCTCACCCGGACGACGGTTGATGGCCCCTGTGACTTCGCCGTCTATAAGAACGATGCGCTTATCGCCCTTCGCAACGTCGGGCAGGAATGGCTGCACCATATGCGGTTCGGGCCATGTCGAATTGAACACCTCAAACAGCGCGCCGACATTGCTGCCATCGGCTTCAATCCGGAAAATGGCCTTGCCGCCATTGCCATGGAGAGGCTTTACGACAATCGCGCCATGTTCCTTTTGAAACGCGCGCACTTCATCGAGTGAACGCGTAATCAGCGTCGGTGGCATGAACTTGCGATAGTCGAGCACCATGACCTTTTCCGGCGCGTTGCGCACGCTGGCTGGGTTGTTGACCACCAATGTCTCATGCTCAATGCGTTCGAGCAAATGGGTGGCGGTGATATAACCTACGTGAAATGGCGGGTCCTGCCGCATCAGCACGACGTCAATGTCGGACCCCAGATCGATGCGCTGCGGCGCACCGAACCGATAATGTGCGCCCTCGACACGTTGGAGGTCATGCACAGGATGTGCGAGCGCGGTGAGCCGGTCGTTGGCGTCGAGCGTCAATGACATCACATCATAATGCCAAATGTCATAGCCGCGCGATTGGCCAGCAAGCATCAGCGCAAAGCTGGAGTCGCCATGAATGTTGATGCCGTCCATCGGGTCCATCTGGACCGCCATTTGTATTGCCATTTGCTTGTCCTTATCCGTGCCAGACGTTTGGCAGATGGTTCGGCCAACGCCATGGCGCAACCATAATCACGTCTATCTGCATATTTTCGCATTCTTTTCCATATTTCGGGAGCAGCATTTCCGCCGCAGCGGCAACGCGGCGTAATCTGTACGCGTCAATCGCGGTGGCGAGGTCACGCACATTTGCGCGCGCTTTTACTTCAACGAAGGCAATGGTTTTGCCGCGCCGCGCGATCAAGTCGACTTCGCCGCGTGGCGTTTTGACGCGCGTGGCAACGACCCGCCACCCCTTTAACCGCAAAAACCAGGCGGCGATATTTTCGCCACGCCGCCCCAATTTTTCTGCAGCAAGCCGGTTCACTGCGACTTCAGTTGCGTAGCGCGCGCATAGACGTCGCTGCGCTCCAGCCCGAAACGCTTGGCAATGACGCCAGCGGCTTTGGCGGCGGACATGGTTTCCAGTGCTTCGCGCAATGCTGCGTCCACATCGCCTGTATCATAGGCAACGTCATCCGCTGGCGGACCGATGATGAGGACGATTTCACCCTTTGGCTCTTGCGCCGCATAACGCGCGGCAAGTTCGGATGCCGTGCCCGTTACAACCTCTTCAAATTTCTTGGTCAGTTCCCGTGCAACGGCGACTTCACGGTCCCCATAGGTCTCCGCAATTGCGGAAAGCGATGCAGCGAGACGCGGCCCCGCCTCGTAAAAAACCAACGTCGCCTTTACCTGACCCAGCTCCGTCAACGTTTCGACACGCGCCTTGGCTTTGTTGGGAAGGAAACCTGCAAACAGAAAACGGTCTGTCGGCAAACCGCAAATCGACAAAGCGGCCGTAACCGCGCTTGCACCGGGGATCGTATATACCGGCACGCCTGCCTCGCGTGCGCTGCGCACCAGCTTGTAACCGGGGTCTGAAATCAGGGGCGTCCCTGCGTCCGACACCAGCGCAACAACCGCGCCGCGCGCCGCGGCGACCAGTGACTCGCGCTCTGCCTCGCCACTATGGTCGTTGTAGCGCCGCATCTTTTTCTTCAGGCCAAGATGATGCAACAATTTGCCGGTTACCCGGCTGTCTTCTACAGCCACAATTTCTGCGGCTTCCAGCAGATCAATCGCCCGTTGTGACATATCTGCAAGGTTGCCGATTGGTGTCGCAACGACATATAAGCCCGATTCGAACATCATCTGATTTATATGCTTCTACCCAAGGGAAAATTCATGAGCGCATCCAATGCAGCAAGCGGCGCAACGCCGCAAGCTTTAGCAGGACAGATCAAAAAGCTGCTGGTTTTGGCTTCGGTCGTTTTGCTCGCGGCCTGCGCCACCGCCCCGCGTGGGGGCAAAGGGCCAGCCCCTGTGGTGTCCGAAGACCCGCTAGACGGCATGCACCGTGTTGCGCTGCTGTTGCCGGTGACGGGTCCCGACGGCGACGTGGGCCAATCCATCGCCAACGCGACTGCGCTTGCACTGGCGGACACCAAAGCAACCAACATCCGCATGATCACCTATGACACCAGCACCGGCGTCGCCGCAGCTGCAAAGCGCGCGGTCGCCGATGGGAACAAGGTCATATTGGGCCCGTTGCGTGGCGACGATGTTGTGGAGGCCGCCGCTGTCGCGCGCACCGCAGCTGTGCCCATCATCAGCTTTTCCAACGATGTCGGCGTTGCCGGGCAAAATGTATTCTTGCTTGGACATTTGCCCAATCAATCCATCGACCGCGTTGTCCGTTACGCCCGTTCGCAAGGCTATAACCGCATCGCAGGCGTTGTTTCGACCAATGTATATGGGCAGCGTGCGCAATCGAACCTGATCTCTGCAGTCCGCAACGCAGGCGGAACGCTCGTTGCCATTGAAGAATCCGATGGAACGACCGCGTCTGCGGATGCAGCGGCGCGCCGGTTGGCAAAATTGGGTCAGATTGATGCTGTCCTGATTGCCGATAGCGGCCGTGCAGGCGTTGTATTGGTGCCCGCACTTCGGCGCAACGGCATGCGCAATGCAAAAATTCTCGGCACCGATTTGTGGAATATTGACGGTTCATTGGCGGGTAACGCTGCCATGTATGGCGGTTGGTTTGCGAGCGTCTCCGACACGCTCTATACCCAATATGCCGCCAAATATCGGGCACGCTTTGGCAAGGCGCCACTGCGCCTTTCCAGCCTTGGCTATGATTCGGTGCTTTTGATCGCGCGTGTGGCGCGTGACTGGCGTCCGGGCACGAAATTCCCCATGGCGCAGCTTACCGATCCGCAAGGCTTTATCGGCGTTGATGGCGCATTCCGCTTCATGCCCAATGGCCTCACCGAGCGCATGCTTGAGGTGCAGGAAATTCAGTCGGGCAAGTTCGTGACCATCAGCCCTGCACCGGCTCAATTTGTAAAGTAACGCGGCAGATCAAGCCGGGAATTTGTCCGGCGAACGCAATTTAGTGGCGGCAATGCTCATTATGGACATGGCCGCCGCCCATTTTGCGGGCTTTCTCAATTTTCTTGAGCACCATCTGACGCTTTAGCCGCGATAAGTGATCAATGAACAAAATGCCTTCGAGATGGTCCATCTCGTGCTGCAGACAGGTCGCCATTAGGCCCGTCATTGTCTCTTCATGAACTTTGCCATCAAGGTCCTGCCAGCGTGCACGGATTTGCGCGGGGCGTTCGACTTCCGCATATTGGTCAGGCACCGAAAGACAGCCTTCATTATACAGGCTGTGTTCGTTCGAAGGGTCCAATATTTCCGGATTCACAAACACGCGCGGATTACGAACGGGCTCGTCACCTGCGCCTTCCTCTTCCTGCAAATCGATAACCAACAGGCGCTTGGGCACCCCGACCTGAATAGCGGCCAGCCCGATACCGGGCGCGGCGTACATCGTTTCGGTCATGTCATCGACGAGCGTTTTCAAATCCGCATCAAATGTCTCGACAGGTGTCGAAATGGTTTTCAGCCGCGGATCGGGCACTTCAAGAATAGGTAATATGGCCATGGGTCGCAAATAGGGACGGTCGTTCGATAAATCAACCGACTGGACGTCTGGCGCGCAATGCTTGTGCCAAGGTGCCATCGTCAAGATAATCAAGCTCACCGCCCACAGGCACGCCATGCGCCAGCTGGGTCAAGCGTACCGGAAATTGTTCAAGCCGTTCCGCGAGATAATGCGCGGTTGTCTGCCCCTCCAGCGTGGCATTCATGGCCAGCACGACTTCATCAACGCCGCCCGCGGCAACACGTGCAACCAAACCTTCGATGTTCAAATCCTCCGGCCGAACGCCATCCAATGCAGATAACCGACCGCCCAAGACGTGATATTTTCCCGGAAAAAGTCGCGAACGATCCAGCGCCCACAAATCGGATACGTCTTCGACAACACAGATGGAACGGATGTCGCGGCGCGGATCGACGCAAATGCCGCAGGGGTTGCCGGTATCGATATTCCCGCACGTGCTGCAGACGACCAGCCGTTGTTCGACCTGCTCCAACGCACGCAAAAGCGGCATCAACACGCTTTCACGCTTTTTCATAAGGTGTAGCACAACCCGCCGTGCCGAGCGTGGACCAAGTCCGGGCAATTTCGACAATGCCTGTGCCAATGCGTCTATTTCTTGCGATGCCATGCTGCGGGTCTTAGGGGGCTTTCGAACAAAGGAAAAGTGACGATGCGTCTTGCCTTCATGGGAACACCCGAATTTGCCGTGCCCGCGCTCGACGCGCTGGTTGCCGCTGGGCATGATGTGGCTGCCGTATATTCGCAGCCGCCCCGCCCCGCGAACCGCGGTAAAAAGCTTACGCCGTCCGCCGTGCAACAGCGCGCCGAAGAACTGGGTTTGTTTGTGCGCACGCCGCTGTCGCTGCGACAGGACGATGCAGCAGCTCAATTTGCAGCGCTTGACCTCGACGCCGCCATTGTCGCGGCATATGGCCTTATCCTGCCCAAATCGATCTTGGACGCGCCGCGGCATGGTTGCCTCAACATTCACGGTTCGCTGCTGCCGCGCTGGCGCGGTGCTGCGCCGGTTCAGCGGGCTATTTTGGCAGGCGATGCCACAACGGGCGTCATGGTCATGCAAATGGAAGCAGGCCTCGATACCGGTCCTGTTCGTGCGACGACGGAAATCGAGATCGGGCACAAGACAACGGGCATACTCACCAGCGAGTTGGCCGAGCTTGGCGCAGAATTAATGGTGCGGGTATTATCGGACCTCGACGCACATCCTTGCGTGCCGCAACCGGATGATGGCGTGACCTATGCCGCCAAAATCGACAAGGCAGAAACCAAATTGGATTTTTCAATGTCCGCCGAAGTGGTCGAACGACAGATACGCGCATTCAACCCCGCGCCGGGTGCATGGTTCGAATTTGAAGGCGAGCGATATCGTGTGCTTGCGGCGGACATCGTTGCTGGCACCAGCGCAGCCGGCACAATTTCGGACAACCAACTGACCATCGCCTGCGGTGTTGATGCGATCCGCCCCACAATCATCCAACGCGCAGGCAAACCCGCAATGCCGACCGCAGATTTGCTGCGTGGTAAGGCAATCCCGGCGGGCACGATTCTGCAATGACTCGCTTTGCCCTCACCATCGAATTTGACGGCGGCCCCTATATGGGTTGGCAATGGCAAGACCATGGCCCTTCGGTCCAAGGCGCCATCGAAGAGGCTATATTCAAAACCACTGGCGAAAAGACATTGGTCTACAGCGCTGGCCGCACCGATGCAGGCGTCCACGCCTTGGGCATGCGCGCGCATGTCGATGTCGAAAAAGGGCTTTCATCGTTCCGATTGATGGAAGCCATCAACGCCCATTTGCGGCCGCACCCCATCGCGATATTACATTGCGAGGAAGTCGCCCACGACTGGCACGCGCGTTACAGCTGCATTGGCCGGTCCTACCAATATCGCATCCTCAATCGCCGCGCCTCGCTCACTTTGGAAAAGGGCCGCGTGTGGCGCGTTGGTCCGCATCTTGATGCCGACGCAATGCACGCAGCGGCACAAATTTTGGTGGGCGTGCATGATTTCACGACCTTCCGGTCGACGGCATGCCAATCGGCAAGCCCGGTCAAGTCGCTCGAACGATTGAACGTCCGTCGCGAAGGGCAGCATGTGATCGTCGAGGCTGCGGCCTTGTCATTCCTGCATCACCAAGTGCGGTCGATGGTGGGTTGCCTTGTTGCCGTGGGGCTTGGCCGATGGACCGCCGACGATTTGCAGGCTGCGCTGGATGCGGCAGACCGCTCCGCCTTGGCGGAAAATGCGCCGCCCGAAGGTCTCTATTTTGTGAAGGCAATCTATCCTTAAGCAAACAGGCGCGGGTTACAATAAACGGTCTTGCGCGCGCTCTTTGTCCAGCAAGGCCTGTTTGCGCTCCAGGCCATATGCATAGCCGCCAAGCGAACCGTCGCTGCGGATAACCCGGTGGCAGGGAATGAGGACAGCGACGTTATTCGCGCCATTGGCACTTCCCGCCGCACGCACGGCATTGGGGCTACCCACCGCAGCGGCGATATCTGCATATGTTCGTGTTTCACCCGCCGGAATGCGCTTGAGCTCGTTCCAGACAGCCTGTTGAAATGCCGTGCCGCCCACATCCAGTGGCAAGTCCGGCATGTGTGCAGGGTTTTCAACGGCCGCAATGGCGCCCGTTACGAGATGCTCGAGCGCACTGCCCCCGGCGATGATATCTGCGTTTGGAAACCGGCGTTTCAACGCAGCTTCATCTTCATCGAATGACAGGCGGCAGATGCCTTTATCGGTCGCGGCAAGCAGCATTTTGCCCAGCGCGGTATCAACCACCGCCCAACGGATTGTTACCCCTGCCCCGCCATTTTTCCACGCGCTTGGTGTCATGCCGAAATGCCCCTTTTCGATCCAGTCTAGCCGCCACATGCGCGGAACAACGCCAAAGTCCGCTCCCGCGCCAGATCGGCGCTTTCTTCATGATAGTCTTTCCGCCGGTCCGAATTGAACCCATGGTTTGCATCGTAGACAAATATTTGCGCGGTGGGGTGCGCCTTATCAATAAGCGCCTCCACACCTTCCATCGGGATGCCATGGTCATATCTGCCAAAATGCGCGATTGTGGCGCATTTGGGCGTTTGGTCCGCATATATTGTCGGCACGAGACTGCCATAATAGCAGCTGGCAGCCGCAAGATCGTCACTGATACCCGCGACGGCCCAAGCCACTGAGCCACCATAGCAATAGCCCGTTATGAAAACCGGGCCTTTGTCTTTCAACGCGTCGATGCAGACCTGTGCGTCATCCAGCGACTGTACAAAGGGATGAAGATCGCGGGCCAGCTCCACGGCGCGGTTATAATCGGGTCCGGTATAGTCCGCCTCAAAACCCGGATGCTCGCGATCAAAAATAGCAGGTGACAACACTTCATAGCCGTCTGCGGCATATTCGTCGCAAAGCTCGCGAATATGGTCCGTCACGCCAAAGATTTCCTGCACGAGCACAAGGCCACCGCGCCGCTCACCATCTGGTACGGCATGGTAGACGGCAATCTCCGCGCCGTCCGACATTGTCATCCGAATCATTTCACCCATTTGCGTCTCCTCTCCTGCCGCATTTCACGTGTTTTCGATTGCCGTGCAACGCCAGTTTGCTCCACCAGAACAACTTTGCGACCCCAACAGTATGCAATGAACTTAATTCCCAATCTTGCATCGCAACAAAAGCCCTGCTAGGCGCGCGGCGACGCTAGAGACAGGGCAACCTTTCGGCTGGTTCAGCAAATACATCAGTTGTACATTTAAGGACTTCAACGCGTGGATAATTCCGGCGGCACAAGCGCTAATATACAAGCCAGTCTATCTGGCCGTTACGCGACGGCATTGTTCGAGTTGGCGCGTGACGCCAACTCCATCAACGCCGTTGAAAAAAGCCTTACGTCGGTCGCCAAAGCTGTGAACGAATCGGCAGACCTTAAGTCGCTGACCACCAACCCTGTGTTGACTCGGACGGACGCGAAAAAAGCGATCGCTGCGGTTGCCAAGGCAATGAAGCTGGATGCTTTGACGACCAAGACCTTGGGCGTGCTGGCCGACAATCGTCGGCTCAGCGAAACCGCATCGGTCGCGCGGGCATTTTCGTCGCTTGCTGCAGCCCATCGCGGCGAAGTTACCGCCGAAGTTACTTCAGCGCACGCCCTGAGCGCAGCGCAGATGAAGGCACTTTCCGCAAATCTTAAGGCACGCGTCGGCAGCGACGTTGCCATCCAGACCAAAGTCGATCCATCCATACTGGGTGGCCTGACTGTCCGCATCGGCAGCCAGATGATCGACACTTCTATTAAAACCCGTTTGAACACCCTCGCTAACGCGATGAAAGGCTAAGTAGCAAAATGGATATCCGCGCCGCAGAAATTTCCAAGGTCATTAAGGACCAGATCGCCAATTTCGGCACCGAAGCTCAGGTTTCGGAAGTCGGTAGCGTTCTGTCAGTTGGTGACGGTATCGCCCGTATTCACGGCCTCGACAATGTTCAGGCTGGTGAAATGGTCGAATTCGCCAACGGCATTCAGGGCATGGCCTTGAACCTTGAAGCGGACAATGTCGGTGTCGTTATTTTCGGAACCGACAGCGAAATTCGCGAAGGCGACGTTGTAAAGCGTACCGGCACGATCGTTGACGTTCCTGTCGGCAAGGAATTGCTTGGCCGCGTCGTTGACGGCCTTGGCAACCCAATCGATGGCAAGGGCCCTCTCAAGACCACACAGCGCAGCCGCGTTGAAGTCAAAGCGCCTGGCATCATCCCACGCCAATCGGTTTCGGAACCTGTTCAGACCGGACTTAAGGCGCTCGACGCCCTCGTTCCTGTTGGCCGCGGCCAACGCGAATTGATCATTGGTGACCGTCAGACCGGTAAAACTGCTGTCGCCATCGACACGTTCATCAACCAGAAGGAAGTGAACAAGGGCACCGACGAATCGAAGAAGCTTTACTGCATCTACGTTGCCGTTGGTCAGAAGCGTTCGACCGTTGCGCAAATCGTTCGTGCATTGGAAGAGCAAGGCGCGATGGAATATTCCATCGTTGTTGCTGCAACCGCTTCAGAGCCTGCACCGCTTCAGTACCTCGCGCCTTACACTGGCGTTGCGATGGGTGAATTCTTCCGCGACAACGGCATGCACGCCGTCATCGTATATGACGATTTGTCGAAGCAGGCTGTTGCCTATCGTCAGATGTCGCTTCTTCTGCGTCGTCCTCCAGGCCGTGAAGCCTATCCTGGTGACGTTTTCTATCTCCACAGCCGCTTGCTTGAGCGCGCTGCAAAGATGTCCGACGCCAATGGCGGTGGTTCGTTGACGGCATTGCCGATCATTGAAACACAGGCTGGTGACGTTTCGGCCTACATTCCAACCAACGTGATTTCGATCACCGACGGTCAGATCTTCCTCGAAACCGACCTGTTCTTCCAGGGTATCCGCCCTGCGATTAACGTTGGTCTGTCGGTTAGCCGCGTTGGTTCGGCTGCGCAGACTAAGGCGATGAAGAAGGTATCGGGCTCGATTAAGCTTGAGCTTGCGCAATATCGCGAAATGGCTGCGTTCGCGCAGTTCGGTTCGGATCTCGACGCGTCGACGCAAAAGCTGCTGAACCGCGGTGCGCGTCTGACTGAACTGTTGAAGCAGAAGCAATTCTCGCCACTGCCTTTCGAAGAGCAGACCGCGTCAATCTTCGCTGGTACAAATGGCTATCTCGACGGCATCCCAGTCGCCGACGTCAACCGCTATGAAGACGCCATGCTGGCTGACCTTCGTGCCAACCATGCTGGTATCCTGAAGACCATTCGCGACAGCCGTGACTTCAGCGACGACAGCAAGAAGGCGCTGATGGCGGCTCTCGACAAGTTCACGAAGAATTTCGCTTAACAATCACCCGTCATGCTGAATGTGTTTCAGCATCTTAATTAAGACCCTGAAACAAGTTCAGGGCGACGGCAAAGGGAAGAATAGATGGCGTCTCTTAAGGCCCTCAAAATGCGGATCAACTCGGTCAAGTCGACCCAGAAGATCACCAAGGCGATGAAAATGGTCGCTGCTGCGAAACTGCGTCGGGCAACCGAAGCAGCAGAAGCATCACGCCCATATGCCGAACGACTGGAAGCCGTCGTATCGAGCATCGCGTCGAAGGTAACGGTCGGTCCACAATCGCCAAAGTTGCTTGCCGGTTCAGGCAACAGCGACGTGCATCTGTTCGTTGTCGCGACCAGCGACAAGGGCCTTGCCGGCGCATTCAACACCAACATCGTCCGTCTTGCCCGCCGTCAGGCAGAAGCATTGAAGGCCGAAGGCAAGACCGTCAAATTCTACACCATCGGAAAGAAAGGCCGCGATCAGCTCAGCCGGACGTTCCGTGGCGATATCATCCACAGCATTGAACCGGGCGATTTGGGCAAGCTCACCTACGCTGATGTGCAAGCATGGGGTGAAGATTTGACCGCACGTTTTGAAGCGGGCGAATTTGACGTCGCGCATCTGTTCTTCAGCAAGTTCGAAAACGTCCTTACGCAAACGCCAACGCAAATTCAGCTGATGCCCGTCGCTGTTACCGCCGGTGAAGGCGATGCCGTCGGCGTTTCTGCAACGGTTGAATATGAGCCAGATGAGGAAGAAATCCTCGCTGACTTGCTGCCACGCAATGTTGCCGTTCAGCTGCTTCGCGCAAACCGCGAAAATGCTGCGTCCGAGCAAGGTTCAAAAATGACCGCGATGGACAACGCAACGCGCAATGCGGGCGACATGATCAACAAGCTGACTATTCAATATAACCGCACGCGTCAGGCGGCGATTACCACTGAACTTATCGAAATTATCGCAGGCGCAGAAGCGCTTTAACGACATCCAAAGGCAAGGAAGAAGCAAATGGCAACCGCCCCGAAGAAGACCGCCGCTCCAAAAAAGGCCGCAGCACCTGCCGCAGCCGCTAAAAAAGCGCCTGTGAAAAAAGCTGCTGCAACCAAGGCTCCCGCGCCAAAGGCTGGTGCTGGCCAAACCGCGATTAACGTTGCCGGTGCAACGGGCCGCATATCACAGGTCATCGGCGCTGTTGTCGACGTAACCTTCACTGGCCAGCTGCCTGCCATTTTGTCGGCACTTGAAACCGACAATAACGGCAACCGCCTCGTCCTTGAAGTTGCACAGCATCTTGGCGAAAACACCGTTCGCACCATCGCAATGGACGCGACCGAAGGTTTGACCCGCGGTCAGCCCGTGCGTGACACCGGTGCGCAGATTTCGGTTCCAGTTGGTCCCATGACCCTTGGCCGCATCATGAACGTTATCGGCGAACCAATCGACGAGCGTGGCCCTGTTGGCGCGGCAAAGTCCAACCCAATCCACGCAGAAGCGCCTTTGTTCACTGACCAGTCGACCGAAGCTGAAATTCTCGTCACCGGTATTAAGGTTATCGACCTTCTCGCGCCTTATGCAAAGGGCGGAAAGATTGGTCTGTTCGGCGGCGCCGGCGTTGGCAAGACCGTTCTTATTCAGGAACTTATCAACAACATCGCAAAGGGCCATGGCGGCGTTTCGGTGTTTGCTGGCGTGGGTGAGCGTACCCGCGAAGGTAACGATCTGTATCACGAATTCCTCGACGCAGGCGTTATCGCCAAGGACGCCGACGGCAACCCAACCCCAGAAGGTTCAAAGGTTGCGCTGGTGTTCGGCCAGATGAACGAGCCTCCCGGTGCGCGTGCACGCGTTGCTTTGTCGGGTCTGACCATGGCGGAATATTTCCGCGATGAAGAAGGCCAGGACGTTCTGTTCTTCGTCGACAACATCTTCCGCTTCACACAGGCCGGTTCCGAAGTGTCCGCACTTCTTGGCCGTATTCCTTCGGCTGTGGGCTATCAGCCAACGTTGGCAACCGACATGGGCCAGTTGCAAGAGCGTATTACGTCGACAACCAAGGGTTCGATTACCTCGGTTCAGGCCATTTACGTTCCTGCAGATGACTTGACCGATCCTGCACCAGCAACGTCGTTCGCTCACTTGGACGCGACGACCACGTTGAACCGTGCAATTTCGGAATTGGGTATCTACCCAGCCGTTGACCCGCTTGACTCGGTCAGCCGCGTTTTGACACCAGCCGTTGTTGGCCAAGAGCATTATGACACGGCACGCCGCGTTCAGGAAACGCTGCAGAAGTACAAGTCGCTTCAGGACATCATCGCGATTTTGGGCATGGACGAATTGTCGGAAGACGACAAATTGACTGTTACCCGTGCGCGTAAGATCCAGCGCTTCTTGTCACAGCCTTTCCACGTTGCTGAAGTCTTCACCGGCATTTCCGGTAAGTTTGTTCAGGTCGAAGATACGGTTAAGTCGTTCAAGGCAGTCGTCGATGGCGAATATGACCATCTTCCAGAAGCAGCCTTCTACATGGTTGGCGGCATCGAAGATGCAGTTGCCAAGGCAGCCAAGCTTGCGGCGGAGGCGGCGTAAGCCATTATGGCACTTCGTTTCGAACTCGTAACACCTGAAAAGCTCTACCGCTCGGACGACGTCTATATGGTCGTCGTTCCGGGTAGTGAGGGCGATTTCGGTGTGCTTGAGGGCCACAGCCCAATGATGAGCACGCTGCGTAACGATGCCGCGCTTGAGATTTACGCGACGCAGGGTGCGACGCCTGAGCGCCTCATCATCGCTGGCGGCTTTGCAGAAGTGAATGAGAACGGCCTGACCGTTCTGGCGGAGCGCGTCGAGGCTTAAGCCTCACGCGTTACGTCTCAGGGCGCTTCATCGCCCCAGATACGCGCCGTTTCAATATAACCATAGCGCCCTTCGGTTTCGAAGCGGCAATAGCCCTTTTCACATTCTTCGATAAGCCCGACCACACCGGGCTCCACGCGCCATGATATATGCGCGTTGGCTGCAGGCGCGTCACGCAATGCGCCAATATCCTTACCGATGACGATGGCAGCCCGCTTGGGGCTCAGCAAGCGGACATGAAGCCACCCTTGCTCGCCATCGGGATCTTGAACCTTGCGCCATACGCTGTGCACCGCCACCACCTTCACCGGCAGGTTTTCGCGTTTATACACCCATGTAACGGGGAATTCAGTGCTGGGGCCCGTACGCATGCGCGCCTCTGGCTTCGAAATTGAGGCCCAATAAGGCGGCTTTTGTTGGGCCTGCCCGGCAGCAGACGCGGCACCAAAAAGCACAAGCGCCAATGCACCGCAACGCACGATCGAATTGTGTTGATTAACCATAATTTTTACCACCAGCTTCATTCTATACCGTAAGCGCGGCGCGCAGCGCAACCATCCTGTCTTGACCTTCTGATATAATCGGCTTTAGTCACTGCCATGCCCGAACTTAGCCGCATTGAACGTCCATCTGTCCGCGTCACCCGCACGCTTCTTCCCGCTGTTGAAAAGCGCATGGCGGAACTGTTCGATACCCGGTTTAATGCCGATGATGTGCCCCTCACCCGAGACGCCCTTGTCGCCGCCATGGCGGACTGCGACGTGCTCGTGCCGACTGTTACGGACTCTATCGATGCCAGCATCATCGCCGCCGCCCCGCCGCGCCTGAAACTGATTGCGAGCTATGGCGCCGGGGTTAATCACATCGATCTCGCCGCAGCAAAGGCCAAGGGCATCATGGTGACGAACACGCCCGGCGTGTTTACAGACGATACCGCTGACCTGACGATGGCGCTTATTTTGAACGTGCCCCGCCGGCTTGGCGAAGGACATCGTGCCATGCGCAATGGCGAATGGAGCGGCTGGAGCCCCACCGGCATGCTGGGTCACCGCATTGGTGGCAAGACGCTTGGCATCATCGGTCTTGGCCGTATTGGAGAGGCCGTAGCCATGCGCGCCAAGGCATTTGGCATGAATATCATTTACAACAAACGCAGCCGTTTGCCCGCCAGCGTTGAGGATGAACTGGGCGTCACGTTCGAACCCGACCTCGACCGGCTGGTCGCGCGTTCGGACATCATCACGCTGCACTGCCCGTTGACGGCTGACACAGATAAAATCATCAATGCCGATCGCATCGCGCACATGAAACCCAACGCGTATGTCATCAACAGCTCACGCGGTGAATTGATCGATGAAGACGCATTGATCGAGGCATTGCAGAGTGGTCGTATCGCGGGCGCTGGGCTTGATGTGTACACGCATGAACCCGCCGTTGACTCGCGGTTCCTCAGCATACCCAACGCGGTGCTACTCCCGCATTTGGGCAGTGCCACATATGAGGGACGCGAAGCATCGGGCGAGCGCGTGATTACAAATATCCGCGTATGGGCCGACGGCCACCGACCGCCCGATCAGGTGCTTGAGGGCTGGCAATAAGCAATTTTCTTTCGATTGCGGTAAGTTAGCCGTAATTTTGTGCCTTGAGGCTTTGTTACGCCGCGCCTAGAGACGTGGCAAATAAGCGGGTGGGGAAAATTATGATCCAGAAATTTGTGCAGGCAGCGCTGGTTTTAAGCGCGGCCATGTCAGCGCCAGCGATGGCACAGACCGGCATGGTCGCCATCCCTGAAACCAATAGCGGCGATAGCGCGTGGATTTTGACCGCATCGGCCCTCGTTCTGATGATGACGCTTCCTGGCCTTGCCCTTTTTTATGGCGGGCTGGTTCGCTCCAAAAACTTCTTGTCGGTCCTCGTTCAATGCGGCGCAATTGCCGCTATCGCTTCGGTTATCTGGATTGTCATTGGCTACAGCCTCGCCTTTTCCGAGGGCGGCAACGGCTTCATTGGCTCGCTTGAAAATGTCATGTTCAATGGCTTGCTCGATTCTGTCCGTGAGGGGCAAACGACAGGCGAACTTGCCTTTGCACTTTTCCAAATGACATTTGCGATCATCACCCCTGCCCTGATCGTCGGTGCATGGGTCGAACGCGCCCGCTTTGGCTGGGTTGTCACTTTCAGCGCCTTATGGTCGCTGCTGATCTATGTCCCCGTGACCCGCTGGGTTTGGGGCGGTGGTTTTCTGGCCGACCAGGGCGTCATCGATTTCGCCGGTGGCATTGTTGTGCACACCACGGCGGGTATTTCAGCTCTTGTTGTCGCGCTCATGCTTGGAAAGCGCATCGGCTTTCCCAGAACGCTTATGCTCCCGCACAGCCCCGCGCTCACAGTAGCCGGTGCCGGCCTCCTTTGGGTGGGCTGGTTCGGCTTCAACGGTGGCTCGGCTTTGGCAGCCAATGACGCTGCCGCCAGCGCGATCATCAACACCCATGTCGGGGCCTCGGTTGCAGCGATTGTCTGGCTGATGATTGAACGTATCAAGGTCGGCAAAGCCACCGCAGTCGGCTTTGCAACGGGCGCAGTCGCTGGACTTGCGACGATCACACCGGCAGCAGGGGTGATCGGCCCCGGCGGCGCAATAATTCTCGGCATATTGGCAGGCGTCGTCTGCTTCTGGTTTGTCGGCCTTGTCAAAGGCACGCTGAAAATCGATGACTCGCTCGACGTTTTTGCCGTCCACGGTATCGGCGGAATTCTTGGTTCCGTCCTGCTGGCGGTCTTTGCAAGCGAAGCGCTTGGCGGCGCTGGCTATGCCGAAGGTGCGGGCATGGCATCGCAATTGTGGGTTCAGGTGAAGGCCGTGGCTATCGTCGGCGCCTATTCCGCCGTTGTCACGCTCATCATCGGCTATCTGGTGTCGATGGTTGTGCCGATGCGTGTTAGCGAAGATCAGGAGCGTGACGGGCTTGATATTTCAAGCCATGGCGAACGCGCTTGGGATTTGGATTAAGCCTGCCCTGACTTGGCCTAAGCCGTCAGCGCATAGGAGCTGCTCGGCTAAGGCAACGTAATATTATATAGCCCTTGATCGCGTTGCTACGCGACCAAGGGCAATTTCTTGTAAATGTAAACTTAGGGTCAATCGCCCGTCAGGATGCGGTCCATCAATTGCTGCACCGTCGGGACGAAACCGTTCGAATAGAACGGATCCTTGCCGAACAGATAGGCACTGTGCCCTGCGAACATGAGGTTTTCGTCGATGGGCGCGCCGTGCGCGATGTTCTGCAATCCCTTTTGAATGCAGAAGCTGCGCGGATCAGCGAGGCGACCTGTCGAATTATTGTCATGGTCTTTCCACGACGAAAAACCGCAATGCGACAGACAGCCCATGCAGTCCTTTTGGTCCTTGCGAATGACTTCGCCCGACGGCGGCGTCACAAAGACCAAAGTGTTGTCCGGCGTTTTCAAAGCGACCGTAAACCCGCGTGCATCCCATTCGCGTGCCTTCATCAGGTCCGCAGGCTTCACCCAGAAATTCTTGCCCTTCACGCCGACATCCAACTGCGCGGTGTGCTCCGCATCGGCGGCCTGCACATAGGCAATCTGGCGTTCTGAACGGGCCTGCAACTCAAGCAGGAACGGATTGATGACCGCGCTTGAATAGAAACCTGTTGGCGAAAACTGATGCAACAGCACGCCGTCTTCAGGAATTTTCGTCAGCGCGTCTTTCCAACCCTGTGGAATAGGGCTTTCCTGCGTGAGCAATGGCCGCGTACCGAGCTGGAATGCGATCTGCCCAAGCTCTGGATTATCAATCCAGTTGTTCCAGTCACGCAAGAACCATACGCCGCCCGCCATGACGATCGGCACGTCGTCCAAAATGCCTTCGGCACGCATGACATCGCGCAGCGCCTTTACCCGTGGATAGGGGTCTTCGGGGCTGCGCGGGTCTTCCGCGTTGGAAAGGCCGTTATGGCCACCTGCCAACCATGGATCTTCGTAAACCACTGCGCCCAACCATTCGGGCACCTTGTGATAGGCGCGTTTCCACAATGCACGGAATGCACGCGCGGAGCTGACGATAGGCAGATAATATACGCCATATTGCGCCGCAATTTCCGAAAGCTTGTAAGGCATGCCCGCGCCGCAGGTGACACCAGTGACCATTCCCTTGGTCGCTTCCAAAATGCCGTGCAAAATGCGCTGCGATCCGCCCATTTCCCAAAGCACGTTGATATTGATGGCGCCTTTGCCATTGGCCATTTCATGCGCCAGGCGAACCTGCGCGATGCCGCCACGGATGCCGTATTCCACCAGCTCTTCATGACGTTCAGCGCGTGTTTTTCCGTGAAAAACCTGCGGGATCATCTCGCCATTTTCATCATAGCTGTCGGCATTAACCGCCGACACAGTACCAATGCCGCCGGCAGCAGCCCATGCGCCAGAACTTGCGTGATTGGTAGCGGCAACGCCCTTGCCACCTTCGACCAAAGGCCAAACTTCGCGGCCACCATAGATAATGGGTTTCAGACCCTTGAACACAACCACAACCCCTAAATATTTATCTCAAAAGCGCCGTTCAGCGCGCTTCCCTGATGGCGCGCTATCGCAATTATCTAGCTTTGTCGCGCAAAATCGGCACGTTTCATGGCGGAACCATATAGCTGCCGATAACGCGCAAACATTGTCTCTTCATCATATAGTGCACAGGCCAGAGAGCGGTTGGCGGTGCCGAGTTTTTCCCGAAGTCCGGCATCATTTGCCAACTCCCTAATGGCTTGCGCCAAAGATGCCTCGTCGGCGCGCGGGACGATGAACGGACGGTTTTCGCGTGCAACGATATTTTTTACGTCGCCAACGTCGGTAGATACCACCGGAAGGGCGCTCGTCATCGCCTCCAATAGTGAGATCGGATATTGCTCGCTATCCGACGACAGCGCAAAAATATCGAACAAGCGAATATAGCGCGCCGGGTCACGTAAATAGCCGGGCATCATCACACGGTCTGATATGCCAAGCCGCTCTGCCTCCGCCATGATTGCACCACGCTCTGGCCCGTCGCCCACAATCGCGAGCCGGACATTTGGCCCGGCCGATGCAACCGCGCGCACAAGCCGCGGAAGATTTTTGATCGTACGCAGCCCTGCGATCGTGCCGACAACGATCTCGCCATTGCGTTTCTGAAAGCCCGGAAAAGATCCGCGCTGCGGCCGCCGGTTAAAATGGTCGGTATCGATGCCATTGGGGAACCGACAAATCTTGTCCAGCGGCTGATGCCATATGGTTCGGGCGATATGCTCAAGCGTTTTTGAAGGAACAACCAGCGCATTCGAACGCTGCAACGCAATCGTGCGAAACCAGTTGCGCCGCTTTTTCAGCCGGTCGATCTCGTCATCGTTGAACCCGTCTTCATGGTGGATCAATGGCGGCAAGCCCATGCTGCGCGTAAACAATGTATGCGCCATCACCCCATCCATCGCACCCCAATTATATGTCAAAACCAGATGGAATCTTTTCATATATTGGGCAATCTGACGATAGCGGCCAATGGCTGGCATGCCTTTCGGCGAGGGTGCCGCTTCTTTCGGGAACGTAACCTTCACGCGCCGGTCAATCGCCTCGGCCGCGCCAAAGGCATCATCAACCGCCGATAAAACAGTATGTTCGGCCTGATCGCCAAAATGGTTCATAAGACGAACCGTGCGCGATTCCTGACCGCCAAGGTTAAAGCTGCTATGCAAATGGAGGATGCGGACCGCCGCCATACTTGCCTTTCCTTCTCGCACCGCCCAGATGCTTTGAATGATTATCGAACCTATGCACTCTCCCTACCGTCCTGATCCGCAAATCGCCAGTCTGGGCGAAAAAATTGGTGATCCCGTGCGGGCGGCGAACTTTCCCGAGACGACATTGCGTTTTCGCAACGACCGTTGGGCGGCAACTGTTGGGCTGGATGGATATGACGACGCGGCGTGGATCCGCCATTTCGGGCGCTTTGAACCGCTGCCCGATAACATGCCCGAACCTTTGGCGCTTAGGTATCACGGCCACCAGTTCCGTGTGTACAATCCCGATATTGGCGATGGACGGGGATTTCTGTTCGCGCAGCTGCGCGATGGCCACGACCGGCTGCTTGACCTTGGGACTAAAGGTTCGGGCACCACCCCTTACAGTCGGCGCGGTGACGGAAGGCTGACGCTGAAGGGTGGCGTGCGTGAGATATTGGCGACGGAAATGCTGGAGGCGCTTGGGGTCAACACATCCAAAACATTCTCGCTGATTGAAACCGGCGAAGAATTGATCCGTGGGGATGAGCCCTCGCCCACCAGATCCGCCGTCATGGTGCGGCTCAGCCATAGCCATATACGTTTCGGCACGTTCCAACGCATCGCGGCGGAGGGCAATGAGGCGCTGATGCACAAGCTCATCCATTATTGCCTCGAGCATCTCTACCGTGTCGACGTTTCGGACAACCCAGCAGCACAGTTGTTGGGGCTTGCGGTGGATCGCGTGGCCGACCTTGCCGGTTCATACATGGTCGCAGGCTTCGTCCACGGCGTTCTCAACACCGACAATATCAACATCACCGGCGAAAGCTTTGACTATGGCCCCTGGCGTTTCACCGAAAAATGGGACCCAAGCTTTACCGCCGCCTATTTCGACCAATCCGGACTTTATGCGTTCGGCCGGCAAGCCGAAGCATTGCATTGGAACCTTGGCCAACTCGCGGTTGCGCTGCGATTGGTGTCAGACGCACCGCCGCTGATTGCCGCACTGGAACGCTTTCCCGGCCTCTATCAACAGTCGGTCATTCGTCGATTTTTATGGCGACTGGGCGTTGTATCGAAGGGCGAAGACGAGGATAAGCGCCTGGTCGAAGCCGCCGAACGCTGCATGGTCCGCGATCAAATCCCCATCGCTGCATTCTTCCACGGCTACAGAGGTGGAAGGACAGGCATATTCGCAACCAAGGGGGCAGACCAAGCCGCATTTGAAGACATCTTGCGCGGTTATGCGCCAGTGAACGCATCGGACGATTATTGGGCAAGCAACCCCGTCTGCGCGATGTTGATCGATGAGGTCGAGATGATTTGGGACGCCATTGCCCAAAAGGATGACTGGCAGCCTTTATATCAAAAACTGGCGCATATTCAGGGCTTGGGGCAAGCTTTGAAGCATGAAGGCTGATAATTGGAAAAGTCTGCGAACCTGATTGCGCGAAACGGGTAAGCTGCAGTGGCGAGCCAAGGTACCGCCTAAAAATCGGCACCGATAAAGTTCTTCTAACCCATGGCCAACTAATCCTGTTTTGAAGCTTGGACGGCGGCCGTCCATTTTGGCGTCATGGAAAAAGCACGAGTCTATTTGGTGGGCGCTGGCCCCGGTGACCCCGACCTGCTGACGGTGAAGGCTGCACGGCTGATCGCGTCGGCCGACGTCGTTGTGCATGATGGCCTTGTCGACGCCGCGATTATGGCGCTGATTAGCCCGTCCGCACGCCTGATTTCAGTCGCAAAAAGCCGGTCGCGCCATTCCGTACCGCAGGACGGCATTAACGACATTCTGGTGCGTGAGGCGCAGGTTGGCCGGATCGTTGTCCGGTTGAAGGGCGGCGATCCGTTTATTTTTGGACGCGGTGGTGAAGAAGCCGAAGCCTGCCGTGATGCCGGAATAGACGTTGAGGTTGTGCCCGGAATTTCTGCGGCAATGGGCGGCGCTGCGGCGACTATGCTGCCACTCACCCACCGCGATGCCTCCAGCGCCGTTACATTCGTGGCTGGCCAGTGCAAGGGCCTGACCGACCAGAATTGGGCTGGCCTTGCCGGTAAAGGTCGCACGCTCGTCATTTACATGGGCGTTGCGACCGCTGCGGATATTACTGAAAAGCTGATTTCCGACGGCTTGTCACCCGATACGCCCGTTGCCGTGCTCGAACGCGCAACGCGGCCCGATGCGCGCGCGATGCAGACGATCCTCACCGATTTGGGCGACATGATTAAACGTGAAGACGTCCAATCGCCCGCAATCATCGTTGTCGGCGACGTTGTCCTCAAATCCGATGCCGAAAACCGGCTCAAACATTTTGCCAAACAGGCGGAGAAAATTGCGTGAAGTTACTTACTGGAAATGAATTGCGCTCTGGCGCTGTAACCTGGTGGACCGGCAGCGGCTGGTCGCTCCATGTTGAAGACGCTGTCGATGTTGGTGAGCATGGCGAAGCCGTGCTGCATGCCGAGGAAGGCGCGCGCCGTGTGAACGCGCCGTACATCATCGACGCGGTTGCAACACCTCAAGGCCCCCGCCCCGCGCATATCAAGGACAGGGTCCGTGCGCTTGGGCCAACGGTGCGGCCAGACCTTACATTAAAACCCGCTGACCCAGCGGCAGGCGACTGGATAATCTGATATGTATAAATATGACCATTTCGACCAATCGATCGTCGATGCGCGCGTTGCTGAATTTCGCGATCAGGTAAACCGGCGTATCGCGGGTGAGATTACGGAAGACCAGTTCAAGCCATTGCGGCTGATGAACGGTCTGTATCTGCAACTGCACGCCTATATGCTGCGCGTCGCCATTCCCTATGGCACACTCGACAGCCGTCAGATGCGGATGCTCGCGCATATCGCCCGCAAATATGACCGCGATTACGGCCATTTCACCACGCGGCAGAATATCCAGTATAACTGGATCAAGCTTGAGGAATGCGCGGATCTGTTGGAAGAACTGGCAACGGTCGAAATGCATGCCATTCAAACCAGCGGCAATTGCATTCGCAACATCTCGTCGGACCAATATGCAGGTGCGGCGGCTGATGAAGTGGCTGATCCGCGTCCTTGGGCTGAGTTGCTGCGTCAGTGGTCCACATTCCACCCTGAATTCAGCTATCTGCCGCGCAAGTTCAAGATTGCGGTCATCGCATCCCCCGAAGATCGTGCCGCCATGCGCTTGCATGACATCGGGCTAGAGCTTGTCCGTCAAAATGGCGAATTGGGTGCGCGCGTATTCGTAGGTGGCGGCATGGGCCGTACGCCAATGATTGCGCCAGAGATCAATCCGTTCGTCAAAGCCGACGACCTGCTCAGCTATATCGAAGCCTGCTTGCGCGTGTACAATCGCTATGGCCGCCGCGATAATATCTACAAGGCGCGTATCAAGATACTCGTCCACGAAATTGGCGCAGACGAATATCGCCGTCAGGTTGCGGAAGAATTCGCCCATGTCAAAACGCTGGGCATCGATCCGCCATTGGCAGAGCTGGAACGCATCAGCGCCTTCTTTGCACCGCCTGCATTTGATGCAGCCGACGTCGAACCCGATCGCAGCGATCCCGATTTCGCCGTTTGGCTCGATCAGAATGTGAAGCCACACAAACAAGCCGGTTACGCGATCGTCAACATCAGCCTGAAGCCCATTGGCGGCATTCCGGGTGATGCAACATCGGCGCAAATCGATGTGATGGCTGACCTTGCCGAGCAATATGGCTTTGACGAATTGCGTGTCACCCATGCGCAGAACATCGTCCTGCCACATGTGGCCAAGCGCGATCTGCACGCGGTGTGGCAAGCATTGCGCGAAGCCGAGTTGGCGGACGCCAATCTTGACCTAATCAGCGATATCATCGCCTGCCCCGGTCTCGATTATTGCAGCCTTGCCAACGCCCGTTCGATCCCCGTTGCGCAGAAAATTGCGACGCGCTTTGCCGACATGGACCGCCAACGTGATTTGGGCGAACTGAAGCTCAAAATCTCTGGCTGTATCAATGCGTGCGGGCATCACCATGCGGGTCACATCGGCATATTGGGTGTCGACCGGAAGGGTGTGGAAAATTATCAGCTGACCTTCGGCGGCTCTGGCGCGGAAGACGTCAGCATCGGGAAAATCATTGGTCCCGGCTTTGATGAAGACGGCGTTGTCGACGCGGTCGAAAAGGCCACCGAAGTCTACAAGACGCTGCGTGAAGGCGATGAACGTTTCATCGACACATATCGCCGTGTCGGCCTCGAACCATTTAAGGAGGCGATTTATGGTTGAGTTTCGCTATCGCACGGATGAAGTCACCGAACAGCCATCGGTTACGCTCGATGCCTTTTTGGATCAGTCAAATGCAACCGCAGTCCGGCTTGAACCAGATGACGACGCACGCGCACTGATCCCGTTTTTGGATCGGCTGACGCTTATCGAAGTTGCGTTCCCGAAATATCGCGACGGGCGCGGCTACAGTTCCGCGCGTATTTTGCGTGAAGCTGGCTACACCGGCGAACTGCGCGCACAGGGCGATGTTCTGGTCGACCAAATTGCGTTCATGCGGCGCTGTGGCTTTGACAGCTTTGCACCCGAAGCGTCGTTAAACCCCGAAGCTGTCGCGCGCGCGCTTTCGACCTATGACCAGTTTTATCAAAAGGCCGCGGACGCCGCTGTTCCCGTTTGGAAGCTACGGCATGGGTGAACAGGTTCGCATCGCCGACCGTATCAACACCGCACCACGTTACACTGAGGCGGACGCCGTTCGTCTCAACAACATGTTCCGTGGGCGCGATACCGTCGAGATGCTGACCGTTTTGCTGCGTGAAAATATGTTGGGTGATGCGGCCATAGTCTCCAGCTTCGGCGCAGAGAGTGCCGTTTTGCTACATTTAATTGCCAGCATTGACCCCACCACGCCAATATTGTTCCTCGACACCGGGAAGCATTTTCCGGAGACGATTAGCTATCGCGAGGAACTGCGCAATATGCTTGGCCTATTGGACCTGCGCATCATCGCGCCAGACCCTTCGCATCTGGCCCAAAAGGACGGAACTGGCCTGCGCTGGTCGTATGATCCCGATGGCTGCTGCGAAATCCGCAAAGTCCTTCCGCTGAAGTCTGCGCTTGCGGGCTTTGATGCCCAGTTTACGGGCCGAAAAGCGTTTCAGTCCGCAACCCGCAAGGCGCTGCCACGTTTCGAGATCGAGGAAGGCCGCCTGAAGGTCAACCCGCTGGCCGATTGGGACAAGGCTAGAATCGAAGCCTATATGGCCGAACACGCACTGCCTGTGCACCCTCTGGTCGCGCAGGGCTATCCGTCGATTGGCTGCTCACCCTGCACCACGAAGGTTGCGCCAGGCGAAGACCCACGCTCAGGTCGCTGGAAGGGCTGGGACAAGGTTGAGTGCGGCATTCATAATGCCGTCACGCCGCTGGATGAAAGCGCAAACGACCCGATCTTTTAACCGGCGCGCGCATTTAATCCTTCTGGAAAAAATAGGCCTGAATGTCTGCGGCAATACGCGCGGGACGAAGAGTCACGGCGTCGATGCAACACCAGCTTGATTTGACCTCAGCCAAAACGTCTTCACCGCGCTTGATGACCGTTTCGTAAAACGACCGGGCACCTTGCACTTTTTCAAGAACGACGGAGGCGATGACGACATCATCGAGAAATGCCGGCGTCCTGTAGGTAATTTCGTGCTTCAATGCGACCCACAGATATTTTGCAGCAGCCTCAGGCGGGGCAAGCTTGTGCCAATGTGCGAGCACCGCATCCTGCACCCAATTCAAATAACGCGCGTTATTCACGTGCCCCATGAAGTCGATGTCTGAAGGCAGTACGCCTATACGGTGAAGGTGGGAGAGCGCTTTTGTCATGATGCTTCCAAGATAGTCGTAAGCCCGAAAATTACATCCCCATTGCGGATTAAACCGGAACAAATAGATGCATTCGTCGCAAAAATTCTTGGCGATGACTTGCCGCGGGATTTTCCATTCCCCACATTATCGACATGCGTGAATCTGGATGGACATATTGGCGACAAACCAACGCCTTTCGCTGGACGATGCTGACAATTGGGTGGGTATTGGTGCTGGGATCTCCTTTATTAGGCCCAATCCCCGGTCCAGGACCGCTGATCATTTTACCCATTGGCCTTGCGTTCATCCTGAAAAATTCGCTTTGGGCCAAAAAGCGCTATGCGCGGCTGGCCCGGCGCCATCCCGAATATGGACAATGGGCCAATTGGGCACTGCGGCGGAGCAAGGTTACCGACCGTCCCGCGTTTCCGGATGTGAAAGGTGATTTCATGCACCTGTTCCGCCGCGACGACATCGACATGAAAATGCCCTGACCTGTGTTGACTTTTAGCCTTTCGGACCGTATCGGCCACTGCAACAGAAGCGGTCGCTGCGCAGATTCGGCGGTCCTTTTCATTTCAAGACGCAAAAAATTTAAGGATTACAGTCATGAAGCGCACTTTTCAGCCGAGCAATCTCGTGCGTGCCCGTCGCCACGGTTTTCGTCTCCGTATGTCAACCGCCGCTGGCCGCAACATCCTGAACGCACGTCGCGCACGCGGCCGCAAGAAACTGTCGGCTTAATCCCCGAGCAGGCGGACCGCGAAATGCGCGGTTACAGCGTTATCAAAAAAAGGTCAGACTTTCTGGCCGCCAACCGGGGGAAGCGATATGCAACTCCCGGTTTTGTTTTGCTGGTTCGCGACAGACAGGACGACAGCCCTGCGATCCGGCTGGGCATCACCATCACCAAAAAAGTCGGTAACGCCGTCATCCGCAACCGCATGCGCCGCCGCTTTCGCGCGCTGGCGCACGAAATGCTCGCCGATAAGGGCAAGGCAGGCGCGGATCATATTCTAATCGGTCGCGACAGCGGCATCGAACGCGATTTCGACGCCTTGCGGGCAGATATGGTCAAGGCGTTGGGGAAACTGTGCGCGTGATCGCAAAGCTGCTCATCTTATGCGCGCGGGCTTGGCAAATCGGGCCGTCGCGCATTTTACCGCCAACCTGCCGGTACAGCCCCAGCTGCTCGGCCTATGCAATAACGGCACTTCAAAAGCATGGCGCAATTAAGGGTGGCTGGCTGGCCCTCAAACGGCTATTGCGCTGCCAACCTTGGGGCGGGCATGGATATGATCCAGTGCCATGACGCCCAATTGATTGATTAACGGGGATTTACACGTGGACGATAAACGCAACCTGATTTTTGCAGTCTTGCTGACAGGCCTTATCCTGTTCGGATGGCCTTATGTCGCCAGCTATTTCTTTCCAACCCCCGCCCCTGTGACCAGCAGCGCCACGACCGCCGCCAGCCCAGCTGGCGCAGCAACGTCTGACGTGCCAGTCGAGGCAGCACCTGCAAAAGCGCAGGCTGTTCCGCTGAGCAGCGCGCTTCAGTCAACAGCCCGCATCTTGGTGGAAACGCCAAAGTTGAAGGGCTCGGTCAATCTTGAAGGCGCAAAAATTGACGACCTGTTGTTGCTTACCCACCGCACCGCACTCGCCAAGGATTCGGCTCCAGTGCGTCTGTTCGCACCATCGGGCACAAAAGATGCCTATTTTGCCCGCTTTGGTTGGGCTGGCACAGGCGTAACGGTTCCTGATGATAAAACTGTGTGGACGCCAAGCGGCAACAAGCTGACGCCAACAACCCCCGTCACATTAAGCTGGACCAACACCCTTAATCAGAAGTTCGATATCGTGCTGTCGATTGACGAAAACTACATGATTACCGCAAAGCAGACCTTCACCAATGGCGGCACTACCCCAGTTGAGATCGCGAATTTTGCGCTGCTAAGCCGCACCGGGAAGCCTGCCGACGCGACATCTGGTGGTTCGATATTTACGCATATCCACATCGGCCCAATGGGCGTTTTTGACGAAAAGCCCAATTATGATTGGGGCTATGTCGACGTCGAAGAAAACAAAGGCGAAACATCATTCACCAGCACGGGTGGATGGCTTGGATTCACCGACAAATATTGGCTCGGCGCACTTATTCCGGACCAAAAGACGCCCGTATCGGCCAAATTCCGTGCCAGCGGCGATGTTTATCAGGCGCAAGTCATTCCAACACGCTACACCAGCGTTGCGCCCGGTGCGGTGCTCAACAACGGCTCGCGTCTGTTCGCTGGTGCCAAAGAGATGGCCGTTCTTGACGCCTATTCAAAGAAGCTCGGTATTCCCTATCTCGACTACGCCATTGATTGGGGCTGGTTCTGGTTCATCGCCATTCCGTTCTTCTGGATCCTGCATTGGCTGTTCGGCCTGTTCGGAAACTTTGGTTTAGCCATTATTGGCCTGACGATCATCGTTCGTGGTTTCATGTACCCTGTGGCGCAGAAGCAATTTGCGTCGATGGCGCAGATGCGTGCTGTTCAGCCCAAGCTGAAGGCCCTGCAAGAGCGTTGGAAGGATGACAAGCCACGGCTGCAGCAGGAAATGATGAAGCTGTACAAGGATGAAAAGGTAAACCCGCTCGCGGGCTGCCTGCCCATCTTGCTGCAGATTCCGATCTTCTTCGCGCTGTACAAAATTCTGCTGCTGTCGATCGAAATGCGTCACCAGCCGTTCGTGCTGTGGCTGAAGGATTTGTCGGCACCCGATCCGCTGACACCGATCAACCTGTTTGGACTGCTGCCCTTTGACCCGCCATCGTTCATTGCCATCGGCGTTCTGCCAATATTGCTCGGCTTTACGATGTGGCTGATGCAGCGCCTGAACCCGCAACCTATGGATGAAGTGCAAAAGCAGGTATTCGCTGTGATGCCATGGTTCCTGATGTTCATCATGGCGCCATTTGCCGCTGGACTTCAGCTCTATTGGGTCATGTCGAACCTCGTGTCGATTGCACAGCAAAAGTGGCTCTATTCACGCCACCCGGCGCTGCGCGAGCAGATGGCGCGTGATGCGCAAGAGAAAGCGGCCGCGAAAGCCAAGGCGGGGTCGTGAGCGCGGATGTCATTGCGGGAATAGCAGAACCGAACCGGATATTCTCCGGTCCGGTTACGTTCCTGAAATCAGCGCCGAAGCTTGAGTTTCTGCCGGACCCAACGGTCCCGGAAATCGCCTTTGCCGGTCGTTCTAACGTCGGCAAGTCCAGCCTGATTAATGCGCTGGTGAACCGCAACAACCTTGCGCGCGCGTCCAACACACCGGGCCGCACGCAAGAGCTGAACTTTTTCGATGTCGGTGAACCCGCGTTGTTCCGCATCGTCGACATGCCGGGCTATGGCTATGCCAAAGCCCCCATCAAGACGGTTCAGCAATGGCGTTATCTGATCAACGACTATCTGCGTGGTCGCGCGGTGTTAAAACGTGTCTTCGTGCTGATCGACAGCCGCCATGGCATCAAAGAAGTCGACCATGAAATCATGAAAATGCTCGACGCGGCTGCCATCAGCTACCGGATTGTGCTGACCAAGACCGACAAGATCAAAGCGTCCGAACGCGAGGCGGTTGAGGTCGACACCATGGCAAAACTGCGCAAACATGTTGCTGCCTATCCAGAGCTTTCGGTAACATCTGCAGAGAAGCGCGGGGGCATTGATGAATTGCGCGCGGCTGTGTTGGAAGCCGTCGCTTCTTAGGGTCAGGACCTATGAAACTGATTATCGGAAACAAAGCCTATTCAAGCTGGTCGCTGCGCGGCTGGCTTGCAGCCAAGCAATCCGGGCTGCATTTTGATGAAATCATTGTTCCGCTGTTCGCCGACGGCTGGGAAGAGCGCAAACGCGAAGACGACCTTGCGCCATCATCGGGCAAGGTGCCGACCTTGTGGGATGGAGAGGCGGTAGTCTGGGACAGCCTTGCGATCATCGATTATCTCGCCGACAAGGTTGGGCGGGATCGCTTTTGGCCCAAGGACGAAGTCGCGCGCGGCATGGCGCGCTCCATGGCGGCGGAAATGCATGCGGGCTATACCGCCCTGCGCCGCGAATGCCCGATGAATACGCGCAAGACCTTTCGCGACGTCACGATATCCGAAGAGACCCGGAAAGACGCGGTCCGCATATTGCAAACATGGGCCGAAGCCCGCTCGCGCTTTGGCAAAGACGGGCCATATTTGTTTGGCACATTCAGTGCAGCGGACATCATGTTCGCACCTGTCGTGACGCGTTTTGTGACCTATGGCTTCACCCTGCCCGGTTTCGCCGAAAGCTATGCAGAAACGATTATGGCGCATCCGTGGATGGAAGAATGGTACGCTGCCGCCGCAGAGGAACCATGGACGATCCAGCGGATTGAGGACGCGGTTACTTAATCCGCTCCGTGGGATAAGGCGTCCCGTCTTTTTGGAAATAGCCCGCATCGCCGAATGTCATGTCGATATCAGCGTAGACACCGCCTGCACCGCGATCGCCAGCACCGATAGCGATGAAGACACAATCGCAATCGCTACGGTTAATCAGATGATGGCCGTTTGGTTCGCCCGCCGCCCACGCCGCGATGTCGCCTGCCCGCAGAAGCGTTTCGGTATCATCCTCAATCAACACGGCTTCGCCAGACAGCATGATGACGATTTCGTCTTCCTTATGGTGCCAGTGCCGGTGCGAAGACCATCCGCCTGGCTTAAGTACGACATGACTTGCACCCAGTTGTGTAAGACCCGCTTCCGGTGCCAACCTTCGCCACCACCTGCCCTCAACTTCGCGGTCATATGGAGCGGGATACCCCGTTGCATTGCTTTGGGCGATTGCATCGAGGTTGAGTTTAGGCACAGGACACCCCTAGCCGCATTGTGCGCGGTGCAGCAGCTTCTGGTCAGCCAGCACGAGCGCCATCATGGCCTCAACCACTGGCGTGCCGCGTATGCCCACGCAGGGGTCGTGGCGGCCCTTTGTGATGATGTCGGTCGCATCGCCGTCGCGGGTGACTGTTTCCACGGGCGTGAGGATTGAGGAGGTCGGCTTGAACGCGACCCGCACCAGCACGGGTTGCCCTGTGGAGATACCACCGGCAATTCCGCCTGCATTATTCGCGAGGAATTCGGGATGGTTCGATCCTTCCGATGAAGGCCGCATGCGGTCGGCATTTTCTTCACCACGCAAACGCGCGGCGCCAAAGCCTGCACCAATTTCGACGCCTTTAACCGCGTTGATGCTCATCATCGCCGACGCCAATTCGCTGTCGAGTTTCGCATATAATGGTGCGCCCCAACCGGGTGGTACGCCGGTGGCGACGCATTCAATGACGGCGCCCAGCGATGATCCCGCCTTGCGCGCCTCATCCACCAGTTTCTCCCAGCGACCGGCAGCAGCTTCGTCCGGGCAGAAAAACGGGTTTTTGTCGATCTGTGCGGCTTCAAAATTATTGCGATCGATGGCGTCGCCGCCAATTTCCGCAACATAAGCGATGATGTGTACATCAGGCATGACCGCCCTTGCCACCGCGCCGGCGGCCACACGAGCAGCGGTTTCACGCGCACTTGACCGTCCGCCACCGCGATAATCGCGAAAGCCATATTTTGCGTCATAGCTGTAATCGGCATGACCGGGGCGATAGGCCTTGGCCACGTCAGAATAATCTTTGGACCGCTGGTCAACATTTTCAATCATCAGCGAAATCGGCGTTCCCGTGGTCCGGCCTTCAAAAACGCCCGACAAAATCCGTACGGCATCGGGCTCCTGCCGCTGCGTGGTGAAGCGCGACGTCCCCGGACGGCGCTTGTCCAAAAATGGCTGAATGTCGGCTTCGGACAAAGCAAGTCCGGGAGGGCAACCATCAACCACTGCGCCAAGCGCTGGACCGTGGGACTCCCCCCACGTCGTGAAGCGAAAAACGCGTCCGAAAGTATTAAAGCTCATCTGCTGATTCCGACTTCTTCATATGTACCGAACGATAGTGCACCAACCCGTTGCGATGCCCCGCGATCATTTTGTGGTGTCGATATCAGGAGCATCCTCCTGCTTCATGCCGACGGTGTGGTAACCCGCATCCACATGGTGGATTTCGCCGGTAACGCCTGCGCCCAGATCGGACAGAAAATACAACGACGACGCACCAACGTCATCAATGGTCACGTTGCGGCGCAGCGGCGTGTTCAGTTCATTCCATTTCAGGATATAACGGAAATCACCAATGCCCGACGCCGCGAGCGTCTTGATCGGTCCAGCCGATATCGCGTTCACGCGAATGCCCTGTGGCCCGACATCATTCGCCAGATATTTAACCGACGTTTCCAATGCAGCCTTGGCCACGCCCATGACGTTGTAATGCGGCATGACCTTTTCTGCGCCGTAATAGCTAAGCGTCAGCATCGATCCGCCACCTTCACCGGTTTCGGGATCAAGCGGCTTCATCATCGCCGCAGCGCGCTTGGCAACGGCGGTAAAGCTGTAGACGCTGATGTTCATCGTCATCAGGAAGTCGTCCAAGCCTACGTCGAAATATTTGCCGCGCAGTGCTTCTTTGTTGGTGAAACCGATCGCGTGCACCACAAAATCAATATTGGGCCATTTGGCTGCCAGCGTGTCAAAAGCGCGGTCGAGATTGTCCATATCGGCAACGTCGCAATCGATGAGAAAGTCACAACCCAATTGTTCCGCCAATGGCCGAACGCGCTTTTCCATGACTTCGCCCTGATAGCTGAACGCCAATTCCGCGCCTTCGGCATGCAAACGCTTCGCAATGCCCCACGCCAGAGATTTGTCATTGGCGAGCCCCATAATCAGCCCGCGTTTGCCCGCCATCAATCCTGTCATAAAATCCTCATTCGTCAGGTGCATTTTGTTCCCGCTGCTTTAGTCCATTTTCATGGGCGTTGGCCAGCGCTGCGTTTAATTGGGCACCTGTCACCAATCCCAGCCCAATAAGATAGAAGAAAATGAGCGCCACCATGACACCGGCAAGGCTGCCATATGTCAGGTCATAATTAATGACGCTCGACAGGAAAACCGGCAAAAGCGCCGTGAGGCCAAGCCACCACATGCTCACCAAGGCTGGCCCTGGCCATTTGGGAAATGCGGATGACCGATATTTGGACGGGGTTAGCCCCGCAAAGATGACATAGATTGCGACAAATAATGTAATGAATGGAATGATACGGCCCCACGCAAAATAGCCAGAAACCATCTGCGCGGTGGGAATGTATCGGTACACCAGATCCTCAACCGCGGTCACCACAACCTGCGCCGAAAAAGCGACCATCGCCAGAACAACGGACGCGATGATCGCGCCAAGCGAACCCAATCGATAATGCCAGAACGCACGGCTGGGTGCCGCACCATATGACCGATACAGCACATCGCGAAAGGTTTCGATAAGGCTGGCCGCTGTCCAAAGACTGACAGCAGCGCTTAGCCATAACAATGGCCCCGAGCGCGCGGTCATGGCGGACTCGATGGGTTCTTTAAGCGCGGCTCCGACACTTGGCGGGACAGTCACGAAAAACGCTTCAATCAAGGCTAGGCCGGACTCGGTTTGTCCAACTGCGCCAGCGATGGCAGCGGCGACGACGCAGAACGCGAAAAGTGATACCAACGACAGATATGCGAAATTGCCCGCGTGAATAAACCCGTCGCTATACACACCAACGGCGACACGCTTGGTCACTTCCACAACCTGACCCGTCAGCCCAAGGTGCGCAAACCATGTCGCTTCGCTTTCATCGGCATGTGCCGTCGCAGGAAGATGTGCCCGTGCCTCCGGTGACAGAGGCGAAATTTCAGACACCAAGATTTTCCCGGACATTATTGTCCGACAGGACACCAGACAGACGCGCAAGTTCCGCGGGGTCCGATGGCAAGTGAATCATCAACGTGACCAATTGGTCGCCGCGTCCACCGGATTTGGTTGTGAAGCCCCTACCCTTTATCCGCAGAACGGCACCGGAATTGGTACGCGGGGGGACGGTGAGCATGACTGCGCCATCGACGGTTGGAACCTTCACCTTGCCGCCATCGACGGCTTCTTTGATCGAGATCGGCAGGTCAATCCGGATATGGTCGCCATCGCGAACCAAATCTGGGTGCTTACCAAGCTTCAGCGTGACCATGGCATCACCATTGCCGCCCGGCCCCGGCTGACCACGCCCCGGTATGCGGATTTGTTGTCCGGCAACAAGGCCCGCAGGCAGTTTGAACTCAACGGTCTTGCCATCGCCCAGCGTTATGCGCTGCGGCGCGAGCGTCGCCGCATCCGTGAAGGACACCAAATGTTCGTACGCAATATTCGCGCCCTTGGGTGGCGGCGCTTGCTGCGGACGTGGGCCAGCACCGGGACGGCCACCGCCGCCGCCAAACAAGCCATCAAAAATATCGCCAAGGTCAATGCCACCGCTGCCAAAGTCGAAATTGCCACCGCCGGGTCCACCTTGGCTATATCCGCCGCCGCCAAAGGGGTTGCCACCGGCAAAGCGGGGCTGGCCGTTTTCGTCTATTTCGCCGCGGTCAAATTGACCGCGCTTTTTGGGGTCCGATAACAAATCATACGCCTGCGTAATTTCGCTAAAGCGCTCCGAAGCTTTCGGATTGTCCTTGTTCTTGTCGGGATGCAATTCCTTCGCAAGCTTACGATAAGCGGATTTAATCGCTTTCTCGTCCGCGCCTTTGGAAACGCCTAATATCGAATAAGGATCAGCCATTCTTGTCCCTGTTTACCCTGCTTATCCGTCTTACATTGGTATTACAGTGCCCCAAGTCAACTCGGAAGCAGGGCGTTCGCGTGTTTTTTGCCGGTAATCTGGCGTAGCAGAAGATATAGCAGCAGGCCAATCGGCCCCGCCATCAACGTAAAGAACAATATGGGCACCTGAAGCCAGCGTGCAACATTGTGGTGATCTGCATTTCGCGCAATCCAGATGCCGACAAACAAATCGAACGCCAAATAATGGATCCAGCCGATCGTTGCGCCGCCGGGCGAGTCAAACAGTGCCATGACCCCTTTTAAGGTCGTGAAGTCGGCAGGCGGGCGGCCTGCGGGACCGCCATCGGATAGAAATCCAGCCATCAACGGGATGATAAGGCCCGCATAGAGGCATGCGAGCAACACCGTTCCTGCGACAAATACATATGGCACGACCCGTTCGCGCTTTGGGGTGAAGGCCAAAACCACCCAAGCGAGCAGCGCCCACGCATTTGCGACACCGAATATCATTTCCCAGTTCATTTTATATTCTAGCCCCTTTTAACCCGCATCAGTCTAGCCTATCGGTTGGCTATGGAAAGACCTGATCCTTTTAGCCTGTTCGACGATTGGTTTGCCGAAGCGCGGACCAGCGAAATCAACGACTCCAACGCAATGGCATTGGCGACCACGGGCGCAGATGGGCAACCTTCGGTCCGCATGGTGCTGTTGAAAGGCCATGGCCCCGACCTTGGCGACCATGGTGGCTTTGTTTTCTATACGAATTTTGAAAGCCGCAAGGCGATGCAATTGTCCGACAATGCGCAGGTTGCGCTGCTGTTTCACTGGAAATCGTTGCGGCGGCAAATCCGGATTGAGGGGGAAGCGAACCCCGTCGACGACGCGACCGCAGATGCCTATTTCGCCACCCGCTCACGCAATTCGCAGCTGGGGGCATGGGCTTCGGACCAGTCGCGTCCCTTGGCAGACCGCGCGACATTTGAAGCGCGCTTTGCCGCGGTAGAAACCCGCTTTGAAGGGCAAGATGTTCCCCGCCCGCCGCATTGGTCGGGTTGGATGGTCAGCCCGAACCGCATCGAATTCTGGCAAGACCGCGAATTCCGCCTGCACGAACGCTGGGTATATGAACGCGACGGCGACGGCTGGACGACGGGCATGTTATATCCATGAAGGGCCGCGCATGAGCCTAGGGCATAGCCACCATCACCATGCACATGGTGAACTCACCAAACGTGCGGCCATCGCCAGCGTATCGATGGCGCTGTTCCTGCTTGCGCTTAAAGTGTTTGCGGCGGCGGAGACCGGGTCAGTTGCGCTGCTTGGGTCATTAGCGGACACCGGTTTTGACGTTCTTGCCTCGTTGCTCACGCTGTTCAGCGTCCGTTACGCCGCGATGCCCGCCGATGACGACCACCGTTTCGGCCATGGCAAGGCGGAGGCATTGTCCGCTTTGGTGCAGGTTGTGCTCGTCATACTGTCGGCCATCCTGATTGCATGGCGCGCGATTGTGCGGCTTGGTACGCAGGAGCCGACGTCCCATCCGGAATATGGCATTGGGGCCTCACTCATTGCGATTGTGGCAACGCTCGGGCTGCTTGCCTATCAACGTTATGTTGTCGGCAAAACCGGTTCGGTCGCGATTCAAGCGGATCATGTGCATTATCAAAGCGACCTGTTGCTCAACATTGCCGTTATTGTCGCGATTGTCCTTGATACAATGTTGGGTGTGCGCGGTGCCGACCCATTGTTCGGTATCGCGATTGCAGCGTGGCTGTTGTGGGGTGCTTACAAAGCAGCACGTCTGGCGTTGGACCAATTGCTGGATCGCGAATGGCCGCAGGAAAAGCGCCAGCGCTTCATCGAAGTTGCGATGCGCCACCCGGAACTGCGCGGCATTCACGATATGCGCACGCGTTCAAGCGGCGCACATGACTTTTGCCAGTTTCACGTCTGGGTCGATCCCGACATGACGGTCGCGGCGGCGCACCATATCATGGACGAAGTCGAACAAGCGTTGATGGATGAATTCCCCGGCGTCGAAGTGTTGATCCACCCCGACCCCGAAGGCCATAAAGACGAAATGGGCTATATCCCGTCAGAAACCATCGAACATCACGAGCATCCACATGACTGACTTGCCTTATTATCACGTTGACGCCTTTGCCGATCGGCCGTTCACGGGCAATCAGGCCGCGGTCATGCCGCTCACGCACTGGCTGGATGACACCGTGCTTCAGGCGATTGGCGAGGAAAACAACTTTGCCGAAACGGCATTCTACCTGCCCGACGAAACCGGCGCTGCCGATTATGAATTGCGCTGGTTCACGCCAGAGGTTGAAATACGCCTCTGCGGCCATGCGACACTTGCGAGCGGGCATATCGTCCTGAGTGAAAACCCTGCGCTTGACCGCGTGACGTTCCGGACGCGCAAATCGGGCATATTGGAAGTGCGCCGCGAAGCTGATGGCTATGCCGTCGCATTGCCGGCAATCCCGACGGAGCCGGTTAATAACCCCGAAATGATGCAGGCCATGGGCGGCAATCCCCTGTCGATGCGCAGCAACCCCGACAGCTATAATATGTTCGTTTATGCCACGGCGGCAGAAATTTTGGCGCTGAAGCCCGATATGAAGGCGCTTGCGACACTTGGCGATGACAGCTTCACCGCCACGGCGCGCGGGGAGGACACCGACATTGTCAGCCGCGTTTTTGTTCCGGGTGCAGGCGTTGATGAAGACAGCGTTACCGGCAGCGCCCATGCGGTCCTGACGCCCTATTGGGCTGCCGAGCTGGGGCGTGACAATTTTACCGCTTATCAGGCATCCGCGCGCGGCGGTTATCTTGGTTGCCGTCTTGATGGTGAACGTGTGTGGTTGTCAGGCCATTGTTTTACGGTAGTAAAGGGAATGTTCAGCTTGGGCTGACCATCACAGTCATTCCATTGTTCAAAGGATTATTCATGCGTAAATCATTGGCCATACTGGCTGCACTCGTCCTGTCCCCTGTTGCGATGGCTCAGGACGCGCCTCCGCCGCCACCGGCTGGTGGTGCGCCGCAGCCCGAGCAAATCTTTGCTTTTCTCGATGCAAATAAAGACGGCTTCATCGCTAAGGACGAAGCACAGGGACCATTGGTCCAGTATTTCGGGATGATCGATACCGATAAGGACGACAAGATTTCGATGGCTGAACTGAAAACTGCCTTGGAAGCAATGCGTCCGCCCGAGCCTACGCAAGGCTAGACCCAAGGCAAATAATTCTATCCTAATATATTAGGATAAAACGCGCGGGCGGCCATCGGGCCTCCCGCGCGTTTTTAATATCAGGCTACAGTCGCCTTGCGGATGACGCCTGGATTCGCAGGTGGTTCGCCCTTTGGCAAAGCATCGATATGTTCCATGCCGCTGGTGACTTGGCCCCAGACCGTATACTGACGGTCAAGGAAGGTCGCATCATCAAAGCAGATGAAGAACTGGCTGTTGGCCGTGTTCGGGTCATTGGTACGCGCCATGGAGCATACGCCGCGCACATGCGGTTCAGCGTTGAATTCCTGTGCCAGATTTGGCTTGGACGAACCGCCCATGCCAGTGCCGTTCGGGCAACCGCCCTGCGCCATGAATCCGGGAATCACGCGGTGGAACTTCACACCGTCGTAAAAGCCTTCGCCAGCCAGTTCTTTGATACGGGCAACATGGTTTGGCGCCAGATCGGGGCGAAGTTTGATAACAACGTCGCCGCTGTCGAGCGAAAGGGTAAGCGTTTCATCGGCCATATATATAATCCTTTAGGCTGGGGAAATGTTGACGGTGCCCTAGGGGATGCATTGCGCGCGTGCAAAGCCAAAATCATTGCAATTTAACGCTGCACGCTTAGGAGGGGCGCAATTACAACGTCCAGGCACAAAATTACGAATGGGAGGCCCGCACATGACAAGCGATATCGCCGACCCATTGACCATCGATACCGAAATTTTGGAGACGCTGGACGAAGACAACCGTCTGACCCGCGACTATGTCGACCGCGTGCTGGACGCCATGGAAGCGGGCGACGCCCAAGAAGTCTACCGCCTTGTTGAACCGCTCCACGAAGCCGACATTGCCGACCTTCTCGAGCTAACGCCGTCTGAACGGCGCGGCGACCTTGCCATCAGCATGGGCGCGTTGATGAGCGCCGAAGTGCTGGCTGAGGTCAATGACTATGTCCGCGAGGATATCATTGACGCCTTGCCCGCAGCGCAAGTTGCTGGGCTGGCTGGACAGTTGGACACCGATGACGCGGTTGCGATCATCGAGGATATGGAGGAAGAGGACCAGCAGGCCGTTCTTGCCGAGCTGGACCCCGAAGACCGCGCCGTCATCGAAGACGCGCTGTCCTACCCCGAAGAATCCGCTGGCCGTATCATGCAGCGCGAGCTTGTGGCGGTGCCAGAGCATATGACCGTGGGTCAGCTGATCGACTATCTGCGCGACCATCATGAGCTAACCACAGAGTTCTGGGAAGTGTTTGTCGTCGACCCGCAGCATAAGCCCGTGGGTACGTGCAAGCTCAGCTGGATCATGCGCAGCCAGCGCAAGGTTCCTGTCAGCGACATTATGAAGCACGAACAGACGCTGATTCCTGTCGATATGGATCAGGAAGAAGTCGCGCTTCGGTTCCAGAAATATGCGCTTATTTCGGCCGCTGTTGTGGATGGCGCGGGACGGCTCGTGGGTGTCATCACGGCCGATGACATCGTGCACATCATTCAGGAAGAAGCGGACGAAGATATCTTGCGGCTGTCTGGTGCCGGTGAAGGTGACATTAACGAACCTATTTCCGACAGTTATAAAGCACGCGTGCGCTGGTTGATTGCCAATCTGGGTACTGCGATGGTGGCCAGTTTCATCATCGCGCAATTTGGGGCGGCCATTGAAACCATGGTCGCCTTGGCTGTGCTTATGCCCATTGTTGCCTCCATTGGCGGCAATGCAGGCACGCAGACACTTGCGGTTACGGTGCGTGCGTTGGCAACCAATCAGCTTACGCAATCGAACACCATGCGGTCGATCTGGCGCGAGATTCGCGTCGCCCTGCTCATTGGTGCAACGATTGCAGTTATCGCTGGCTTCGGCGCGGGCATCATATTTGGCGATCAGCTGCTGGGCGGCGTTATTGCGGTGGCGATATTGTGCAACATCGCGCTGGCCGGTCTGTCGGGTGTTGCCATACCTGTTCTGCTTGATCGCCTTGATCAGGATCCTGCCGTATCAAGTTCGATATTCGTAACGATGATTACGGATTCCATGGGCTTCCTTATTTTCTTGGGGCTTGCGGTCTTCAGCGGCCTTGTCGGTTAACACTGCAGTTACCAAATAACCCCCATGCCTCTTAACATGACCAAAATCGCGTTCGGCGCGGAAAGCCCGAAACATTTGCGCGAGCGCCTTTCGGCTTATGCGCAGGATGGTGAAGTGCGCCTGACCACGCGTTATTTGCCCAAGCGCGTTGACGAAATGGCGGGTGGATCGCTGTTCTGGATTCATACACATACCATCATCGGCCGAAGCCCGATTTTGGGCTTTATGGAAAATGGTGCCGGTCGCCATTGGATCCGGCTGCAACCGCGCCTGATCGCGGTGCGTTCAACGCCTAAAAGGGCGCATCAGGGCTGGAGCTATCTTGAGGAGGCGAACACGCCGCCGGATCTCGATTCTGTCGAAACCGATGGCCGTGACGAAATGTCCCCAAAGATGCTGGGCGAGCTTATGAAGATGGGGCTGGTTTAAGCCGCTTCGCGCTTCGCCAACACCTTGTTGATCACATCGGCAAACGTCTCCGCGCTTTGTGCGCCCGGAACCATGAATTTTTGGTCAAAGATGATCGCGGGGACGCCGGTTATATTCTGGTCCATCCAATGCGCCATTTCCGCACGCACGCTTTCGGTCAGCGCCGCGTCGGCAATCCACGCCGCCGCTACTGCGCGGTCCATCCCCTGCGCCTCGGCAATATCGCAGAGCACTTCGATGTCGCTTACATCGCGGCGGTCCTGAAAATAGGCCTTGAACAAAGCCATTTTCAGATCCGTCTGTGCTTTCCAGCCGCGTTCGCTCCCGAAAATCGTCAGCAGCTTATGCGCATTGAACGTATTGTATATGCGCATGCCCTCACCATAGTTGAACGCAAAACCCAAGCTATCGCCAATGTCGCTCAGCCGTTGCCGGTTAGCGCGGCTTTGTTCGGGCGTACTGCCATATTTGCGGGCAATATGTTCGGCGGTGTCCTCGCCCTCGGGGGGCATATTCGGGTTGAGTTGAAACGGATGCCAATGGGTTTCAACGGCCAGATCGCGGCCCACCAGCGTCAGCGCTTTTTCCACCTGCTTTAAACCGATGATGCACCACGGGCACACGACATCGGATACAATATCAATGCGCAAGGGAACGGCGACACCGGTCATTGCGACACCCAATATTTCAATAGGCTATGCGCAATCGCAAAAGGCGGCGGTGCATTGAAACGGCGGTCCGAAGCACCTTCCAGCGCAGCACGCGCTTCTTCCTTTGTGACCCACATGGCGTCTTCTATTTCGGTGGTGTCGAGGAGCAACGCATCGCCTTGCGCATCGGCGATGCATGCCATCATCAGTTGCGACCCACCAAATGGCCATGGTTGGCTGGTGACATAACGCACGGCGCCGCAGGTGACGCCGGCTTCTTCATGGATTTCACGACGCACCGCTTCCTCCATGCTTTCGCCGGGCTCCAAAAAGCCAGCGAGCGCCGAGTAATTTCCGGGCGGGAAGCGTGACTGCCGTCCCACCAGCGCTTTGCCTTCATATTCGGCAAGCATGATGACCACTGGGTCCGTGCGCGGGAAATGTTCCTTTGCGCAATTGCCGCATTTACGGCCCCATCCTGCACGGAACAGCGCGGTGGCATGCCCGCAACGTCCACAAAAACGATGGTTATTGTGCCATTCAATCAGGCTGCGCGCGGTGCCGTAAATTGCGGCATCTTCGGCAGGCAGCATGGACAAGGCACGCCAGATAGCCGGCGAACGAAATGCGTCTCCGGTCGCCTCAACGACGGCGACAAAATGCGGCTTATCATCGGAAAGGCCAAGTAAGATGAGTTCTTCCGAACCATCCAATTCTGCCATCGAATGCCAATGCAAGCCGCCTGCGTCGCTGACGCGGGGATCCAGGCCATCGAGACCCAAAACCCGCGCACGCCAGTCAGCCAGCAAAACGCCATAGGCTTCTGCATCATTGCGTACGCGGTCAGCGCGATCGAGCGGTGAGCCCGTAAACCCTGGCGACATCATCGGATCAGGCTGGCAGGCCAAGGTCCTTCAGGACCCATTTTGCGAAATTCTCGTGGAACGGATAGGCGTTGCTTGGCATATATTGCGCCATGCAAATCGCGCGCAACTTGCGCTTTGGATCGACGAACGCAACGGTGCCGGCGGCACCACCCCAGCCGTATACACCTTCATTCGCGCCCTTGCCAACGCGTCCGCCCGCGCCAAAGCCTGCGCCGTCCGCATAGGTACCGTCGGTTGACACAGCAGGGGGCAACAGGTCGGACATTGCGAGCGCAGCAGTTTTTGGCGACATAATCCGCACGCCGTCCAGCTCACCATAATTGGCAAGCATGTTGAGGAAACGGTCATAATCGCGCGCCGAACAGACCACACCTGCACCACCAAAGGCAAAGGCCGGCTTGTCGAGATAGATGCTCGTCGCCGCCGGATCGATTGGGAACAGGACACCGTTGACGGGCGCATAGTTTGAAACCAATCGCGGCGTTTCCGACTTTGGCACTTGGAAAAAGCTGCTGTTCATTTTCAGCGGATCAAAAATGCGTGTCTTGAGGAAAGCCTCAAAATCCATACCGCTAGCAACTTCAATCACGCGGCCCAACAAATCGAGCGAGATGGAATAGCTCCATTTGGTTCCGGGCTCTGCAACCAAAGGCAATTTCGCAAGTCGTTCCGAAAATGTCTTCAGATCGGGGGTCGGCGTACTGGTTGGTTGGCCTGGAATAGGAAAGCGGCTGACGATGCCCGGCGTAATGCCGTTGTCCAGATAGGCCTGCAGCAACGGCCCCTTGGTGATGATGGAATATCCAAGGCCAGCCGTATGCGTCAACAAGTGGCGAACCGTAATCTGGTTCTTGGCCGGAACCGCATCCATGCTTTTCTCAGGGTCGGTCAACACCGTCATATTGGCGAATTCAGGCAGAAATTCGGAGATCGGCTGATCGAGCTTCATCTTGCCTTCGCCAACCAAAATCATCGCGGCCATGCCCGTGATAGGCTTCGTCATCGAATAGACGCGCCATAATGTGTCGATATTGACAGGCGTCTTCTCGCCCAGTCCTTGCGTGCCAACGGCAATGACGTCTGGCATACCAGACGCCCGGCCAATGGTTGCCAAAACGCCGGGAAGCTTGCCCAACGAAACATAGCTTTCAAATTCGGCTTTGATCGTAGGGTATTTTTCCGCAGCCTGCGCCCAAGCCATGCCGGGCAAAAACGCACCAACGGCGCCGGCGCCTGCCAGTCGTCCGCCCCATGCGAGTAATCCGCGCCGACCCAACATGATCTGCCCTGTTGCTTGTACGTCCATCATCTCTCTCCTGCGTTCAAAACCGCCTCAGTCACTTTTCTGAATAGGGTCGGCAGACCAGCCTTGTCGAGCGATTTTAGCGGCCACCATTCGCCCTCACCGGGGCCGTCCGCGTCTGCTGGCCATGACGTAACGGCAATGTTCAGGGTCAGGGAAAAATGCGTGAATATATGCGCAACCTGCGTGGGCAATTTTTGCCAATTGGCTGCGGCAGGCGCAATTGCGTCACCGTCGATGCGCGCTGTCCATCCGTCATCAGGCAATGCCCGCATGCCCGCAAGCAAACCGCGATCATCGCGGCGCTGCAGCCAGACATGGGCGTCACGTTCAATCCAATATACATGCCCCGACCGATGCGGTTTCGCGCTTTTCGGCAGTTTTGCGGGATAGATTTCGGGGTTGCCTGCACGAAAGGCGGCACATGCAAATTGGATGGGACAAATCAGGCACGACGGCGAACGGACCGAACAGATGCCCGCGCCTAAATCCATCATCGCCTGCGCAAAATCGCCTGCCCTCAGTTCCGGCGTAATGCTATCGGTAGCCTCGCGAATATCTGGCTTTGCCTGCGGCAGCGGCGTTGATATCGCAAATAGCCGCGACACCACGCGCTCGACATTGGCGTCGACCACCACCGCGCGCCGCCCAAATGCAATCGCGGCAATCGCCGCTGCTGTGTAGGGACCTATGCCGGGCAGCTTTAGCAAATCTGCTTCATAAGAAGGCAATTGCCCCTGATATTCGGAAACCACCACGCGCGCGCATTTCAAAAGATTGCGGGCACGGGCATAATAACCAAGCCCGGCCCATGCGGCCATAACATCCGCATCATCGGCCGCAGCTAGGGCCGCAAAATTGGGCCACGTCTGCGTGAATGTGCGGAAATAGGCACCGACGGCGGCGACCGTGGTCTGCTGCAACATGATTTCCGACAACCAGACATGATAGGGGTCCGCGAAACCCTGTCCCGGCAATTTCCGCCATGGCAAGGTTCGGGCATGAACATCATAATGCGCCAGCAGACGCTCGGCGATATCCCCAGAATTCTGGTCAGTCTGTTGGACGGCAGGCATGTAAAATGGCATGGATTAGGTGATGGATAAAGGCAAGCCACCAACAGCGCCAAAGGGCCCTAAAAAGCCGGTAACGCCCAAGACGTTTCAGCGTCCGCGCGGCGGCGAAGCTAAAGCGGTTTCCGCACTGATGCCCGAAATCGGCCGGGCGGCGTTCCGACGCTTTGGCTTTGTGCAAAGTTCGGTGGTTAGCCGCTGGGATGAAATTGTTGGCGCACGCTACGCCGCTGTGTCTGCGCCAGAGGCGATCCGTTTTCCCATTGGCAAAAAATCCGATGGCACGCTTGAGCTGACCGTTGAAGGCGCGCACGCCACGATGATCCAGCATGTGCTTCCCGAGATTATCGACCGGGTGAACCGCTTCTTCGGCTATGGCGCGGTCGCGCGGGTTAAAGTCCGCCAAGGGCCGGTTGCAAAGCCACCCGCACGGCAACCGGTAGCGCCGCCTTCGCTAAAGCCTATACCGATGGAACTGGGCGAATCTCTGCGCGAAATTGGTGATCCTGAATTGTTTGCCGTGCTCGAAAGCCTTGCAAAAAGCCTTGCCAAAGGCAGCGAGTGATTCCAGATGCACGTCATGGTTTCAATGGCTAAGGCTATGTTGATGTTGCGTGCAAAAAAGTCCCTGTTTTTCATCTTGTTGGGCGCTGCGTCGCTTTCCACGACTCTGGCCGCTGCACCTGCGCCAAGCAAGTGGCTTTCCACCGTTACGATGACCGACAAGGGGGCACATGTTTTGGGCAATCCGGCAGCCCCCAATAAGGTTGTCGAATATCTCAGCTACACATGCGGCCATTGTGCGGACTTCGAATTGAAAGAAGCCCCCGCATTCAAGGCGCAGTCGGTTGCAACGGGCAAAGCCAGCTTCGAAGTGCGAAATATGGTTTTGAACTCGGTTGACTTGACCGCCGCTATGCTTGCCCGTTGCGGTGGCAAGGGCAAATTCTTCGGTAATCAGCGGCATTTGTTCGCAACCCAGTCCATCTGGTTGGGCAAGACCAAAAATATAAGCCCTGAAATACAGGCAAAGCTTAAATCCGCAGATTATGCTGGTTTCATGATCGGCGCGTTTGACGCACTCGGGCTTGGACCAATCATGCAACAACGCGGTATCACGCCAGCACAGGCGAAAGTCTGCCTCGCAGACAAGGCCGCACTGAAGGCGGTTATCGATATGACGGAAGCCGGAGCAGCGCTTGGCGTGCAAGGCACACCGTCATTCATGGTCAATGGCGTCTTGCAAGACCACATCCATAATGCGGCCGAACTGAAAGCCGTATTGAAATAACTCGACATCCCAAATTGAAGGATATCCCATGCGTATCAAGACACTCATTTCGACAACAGTTGCGGTTTTGGCGCTCGCAGCCTGCAGCGGCGGTGACAACGCGGGCGCGCCGAAAGGCGAACCGATCGCTAAGATAGCAGCCCCCGCCGGCACGGCATGGGTCGATGTTGTGAGCAAAACCGAATTTGGCGGCTATAAAATGGGCAATCCGGATGCGCCGTTGAAGCTGGTCGAATATGGCGCAATCAGCTGCCCCGGTTGTGCGCAATTTTCTGTGCAATCATCGGAAGAGCTGCACGAAATCGTCAACAGCGGCCGCGTGTCGATGGAGTTCCGGCCGTTTCTGATCCATGGTATTCAGGACATTCCCGGTTTCCTGCTGGCGCAATGCAGCGGTCCTGAGGCATTTTTCCCACTGACCGATCAGCTGTATGCCGAACAGGCAAGCTGGCTGAGCAAACTGAGCACAGTGACGGAGGCAGATCAGCAAGCCATGCAGAAAATGTCGCCGGGGCAACGTGCAACCTTGTTGGGTACGAAAATGGGCCTGATTGAATTCGTAAAGTCGCGTGGCATTAGCGAAGACCAAGCTAAGGCGTGTCTGTCGGACAAAACGGCAATCGATGGCCTGATTAAGACCACCGAGCGCGGTACAAAAGATGACGGCGTAAGTGGAACGCCATTCTTCATACTCAACGGGGCAAAGCTTGACGCCAGTTCGTGGAACCAGGTGAAGACCAAGCTGATCGAGGCTGGCGCGCGCTAAGCATGGCTCGGGGGGGCGCTGACATAGCCTCATTCGCGAAAGGGGCAGCCCGGTGCGGATAAAGAAGCTGAAACTTGTCGGCTTCAAAAGCTTTGTCGAGCCCGCCGAATTGCGGATCGAAAACGGCCTGACGGGTATCGTCGGGCCGAACGGTTGCGGCAAATCCAACCTGCTGGAAGCGATCCGTTGGGTCATGGGCGAAAGCAGCGCGAAATCGATGCGCGGCGCGGGCATGGAAGATGTGATCTTTGCCGGTACGGCATCCCGCCCGCCGCGCGACTTTGCCGAAGTAACCATCTTGGCCGAACGTACCGATGATGGCGACGCGGCAATTGACGGCGATCAGGAACTGGAAGTTACCCGGCGGATAGAACGCGGCGCCGGATCGGCCTATCGCTCGAACGGCAGGGACGTGCGCGCCAAAGATGTCGCCCTCATCTTCGCCGACGCCGCCACAGGCGCACATTCGCCTGCGCTCGTCAGTCAGGGCCGGATTGGCGCGATCATCTCTGCAAAGCCACAGGAACGGCGGCAGATGCTGGAGGAAGCGGCTGGCATCTCCGGACTGCACGTGCGGCGCAAAGACGCTGAACAGAAACTGCGCGCAGCAGAAAGCAACCTTGCACGGCTGGCAACGATCCTTGCCGACATGGACGCACGCGCGGGGCAATTGCGGCGGCAGGCCAAACAGGCCGAACGCTACCGCACCTTGTCAAAAGACATATTGCAGGCCGAAGCCCGGCTTATTTTCGTGCGTTGGCGCGAAGCCAAGGCTGCGGCTGATGCCGCGCGGGCTGAGGCCAATGCCGCGACTGCAGCCGTCGACAGCGCCGCCGCCACCCAGCGCGCTTTAACCGAGCGGCAACAGGACGCCGTGACCCAATTGGCAAACGCCCGCGCCGTTGCAATGGCAGCACGCGATGCGGCGAATGACGTTTCCAACAAGCTCGTCCAACTAACGGGTGAGCAGGAACGTATATTGCAGCGGCAATCAGATTTGTCTGCGCAAGCGTCCCGCATGGCCGAAGATGGCGCGCGTGAGGGCAAGTTAACCCATGACGCCGCTGACGCGCTCGCGCATCTTCAGAGCGAGAGCGTGGCTTTATCTGAACAGATCAAGGCGCAGGAAGAAGAGCGCCCTGCCCTGTTGCGCGCGGCCGAAAATTTCGAACGTCAGGCGCGCGAAAGCGAAATTGCCTTGGCAAAGGCCGCCGCCGAGCAAGCCAGAGCCGACGCGGAGTTACGCGTGGCCGACGCCGCCGTTGCAGCGGCACTCATGCGTGCGGAGCGGGCAGCAGGTGCCGTTGCGCGCATGGCGAGCGAGCGGGACGCCTTGGGCGATGAAGCGGCATGCGAGTCTGCCAAAAAATCGGCAGAAGCCAGCGTTGCTACCTTACAAAAGCATTTGCAGGAAAATACACAAGCCAGCGAAGCGGCAGAAACGCGCAGGACCGAATTGATCGCGGCACGCGACGGCGCGCAGGCCAGCCTTGCAAGTGCCAAAGCAGAGCTCGCGGGTTTGCTGACGGAGCAAAGAGCGCTCGAACGGTCACTTGCCAAAGGGGACGGCGACAAGGCGATTAACCGCATAAAGGTTCGGCCGGGCTACGAACGCGCATTGGCCGCTGCGCTGGGTGATGATGCCGATGCCACTATTGGTGGGGATGCCGGACGCCGTTGGCTGGGCGGGACGCCCGCGATGGGCGCATTGGCCGAAAATGCCCTGATCCATTATGTCGACGCACCTCAGGAACTGGCGGCACGCCTTTCCCATGTGCGGGTTGTCGAACATGACGATGGCGCAGCACTGAAACCGGGCGAGCGCATGGTGACGCTTTCCGGGCAATTGCGCCGCTGGGATGGATTTGCCACCGACGGCGACGGCGCAACGACCGCTGAGCTGCTGGTCCGCGCAAACCGACTGGCCGAGCTAAATGCATTGATACCGCCCGCAGAAGCGGCGTTGGCTGAACAGGCCGAAGCGCTTGCGCAGATGACGGATGCTATCGGCGCCGCGCAAGATGCTGTTCGGGCGGCGGCGGCGGCGCGCGCCGAAACCGAAGGGCAATTGCGGCAGGCTCTGCGTGCAGTGGACCAGGCCGAAGATGCGCTGGCCCGGCTTAAATCTGCAAAGGCCGCGTTGCTCGAGCGTCTGGCAGCCAGCGAACAAGAGCTTGCCGAAGCAAAATCCGAACAAAGCACCGCAGAAGTCGCCCGCGACGCGTTACCAGATGGCACGCATCATTCCGACCTCGTGCAAAAGCTCGTCATCGCGAACGAAGCTGCACGCGAGCTGCTGGCGCGCAATCAGGCGGATTTGTCGTCACTTGAACAGCGCATTGCACAAATCCGTGAACGCCGTGCCGTCGCGCTTGCCGAAATCCGGGGATGGCAAGAGCGCGCTGGCGAGGCGGAGCGCCGGATCGCCGACATGAACAAGCGCAGCGCAGATATTGCTGCTGAGCAGGAAGCGATGGAAGGGCAGCCCGATATTCTCGCACGCGAGATTGCGCGCCTGCGCGAAGATAAAGAACAGCTGGCCGAAAAGCTGAATGGCCTTCAAGTCACAGAAAGTGCCTGCGAAAAAACGCTTCGGGAACTGGAAAACGAACTCGCGACCGCGGCAGAGGCGCTCTCCGTTGCCCGCGAGGCCCGCGCTGGCGCAGAAGCACGCGCGGAAAATCAGGAGCATCGCCGCGTCGAAATGGGGCGGATATCGGGCGAGCGTTTTGAATGCCCGCCGCCGGTGCTTCCCGAAAAGCTCGGGTTCGATGAACATGCAATGGAAGATGCGTCGGTGGAGTCCGCACGGCTTGACCGGCTGCAGAATGAGCGCGAGCGTATTGGGCCGGTAAATCTGATCGCTGCCGATGAACTCGCCGAGCTTGAGGCGCAACAAGGTTCCGGCGCGGCAGAAAGCGAAGAACTGACGCTCGCAATTAACCGCCTGCGGGGTTCCATCGGCAGCTTAAATCGAGAAGGCAGAGCGCGCTTGCTGGCGGCGTTTGAGGCAGTCGATGGACATTTCCGCCGGCTCTTCGCAACGCTGTTCAATGGCGGCCAGGCACATCTGGCATTGATCGACAGCGAAGACCCGCTTGAGGCGGGGCTTGAGATATTCGCGCAACCGCCGGGCAAAAAGCTCCAGTCGCTGACACTTTTGTCGGGCGGAGAGCAGGCACTGACGGCGGTCGCGCTCATCTTTGGATTGTTCCTCACCAACCCGGCGCCGATATGCGTTCTTGACGAAGTTGACGCCCCGCTGGACGATGCGAATATCGAACGTTTCTGCGATTTGTTGGAGGCGATGACACGCGAAACCGACACACGCTACCTAATTGTCACGCACAACGCCGTCACCATGAGCCGAATGCACCGGCTATTTGGCGTTACCATGGTCGAACAGGGCATCAGCCGGCTGGTATCGGTTGACCTTGGTGGTGCGGAACAATTACTGGCTGCGGAATGACTTTACATGGCCCCATCACAAACAGCTTTATTTCGCAGCGCCTTCGGCTGAACTACGTCGATTGGGGCAATCCCGATGCGCCACCGTTGCTTTTGGTCCATGGCGGTCGCGACCATGCGCGCAGCTGGGACTGGGTGGCCGAAGAACTGCGCCACGATTGGCACATTATCGCTCCCGACCTGCGCGGCCATGGCGACAGCGCGTGGTCACCCGACGGCAATTACGAAATGTCTGCCTTTGTCTATGATCTGGCGCAGCTGATTCACCAACTGAACCTTGCTCCCGTCAGCATCATTGCGCACTCAATGGGCGGCAATATCGCCACGCGCTATGCTGGACTCTACCCCGAAAATGTCCGCAAAATGGTGAATATTGAGGGGCTTGGCCTCTCCCCCAAAATGCAGGCGGAACGCGACGCGATTGGCATACAAAATCGTTTTCGGCAGTGGATTGACGATAAGCGCAATGCGGCTGGCCGCACCCCGAAACGCTATCCCAATATTGAAGCTGCTTATGAACGGATGAAGGCTGAAAACAGCTATCTAACCGACGAACAGGCAAGGCATCTGACGGTGCACGGCATCAGCCGAAACGAGGATGGCAGCTGGAGCTGGAAGTTCGACAATTACCTCAACATCTGGGCAATATTCGACATGCCACGCGAAGATTTGCTCGCCATCTGGCAGTCGATCACCTGTCCGATGTTGATGATGTATGGTGCCGACAGTTGGGCGTCAAACCCCGAAAAAGATGGCCGCATCGCACATTTCCCAACGGCAAAAGTCGTCGAATATGAAAATGCGGGTCATTGGTTGCATCATGACCAGTTTGACCGCTTCATGGCCGACGTGAAGGCGTTCCTTTAATCGAACATGGCGCGCAAGGCGGATATGGTGTCCGCCTCTTCAGCGGGCTTGTCCCTGCGCAAACGCGAGATACGCGGGAACCGCATGGCCACGCCTGATTTGTGGCGCTTGGATTCATGTACCGCGTCAAATGCGACCTCAAGCACCAGCGACTTTTCCACTTCGCGCACCGGACCGAAACGGGCGACGGTGTTGTTCCGGACGAAGCGGTCGAGCCATTTCAGTTCGTCGTCGCTGAACCCTGAATAGGCCTTTCCCACCGGCAACAAATTGCCATCTTCGGTCCAGCAACCAAAGGTATAATCGGAATAATATGAGGAGCGTTTCCCGCTGCCCCGCTGCGCATACATCATCACGCAGTCGGCCACGAGCGGCTCGCGTTTCCATTTGTACCACAAACCGACCTTACGCCCCGCCAGATAGAGCGAATCGCGCCGCTTGAGCATTACGCCTTCAATCGCCGCCTCACGCGCAGCGGCACGTATCTCGGCCAGATGCTCAAAATCGCGCGCCGCGATGACCGCGGACAAATCGAAACGCGCGGGGTTCAGATTGGCCGTGAACCGTTCAAGCCGGTCACGCCGCGCAGTCCATGGCTGACCGCGCACATCTTCCGCGCCGTCGAACAATATGTCGTACAGGCGGACAAACACCGGATATTCCGCCTGCATGGCTGCCGTGACATTCTTGCGGCCCAGCCGTTGCTGCAACGCATTGAAGCTGGCGGCCTCGCCGCCCTGCACGTCGCCCCGTACCAACAATTCGCCGTCGACCACGCCGACGCCATTGAACGCCGCCGCTATTTCGGGAAAGGACCCCGTCACTTCGTCACCGCCGCGGCTGAACAAACGGGTTTCGCCGCCGGTCGACGCAATCTGGATACGGATGCCATCCCATTTCCACTCGGCGACAAATTCATCGAGATGCACGCTGCCATCCTCAAGCGGATGCGCGAGCATGAAGGGGCGGAAAAACGCGCTGTCGGCGGGATCGGGTCGTTCGGTCCGCCCTTCGCCCCATGCAAAAAGCTCGGTGTAAGGCGGACGAAGCGCGTGCCACACCTCTTCCACATCGTCGACGGACACGCCAAAGGCTTGCCCGAAAGCTGTCTTGGCAAGACGCGCAGATATGCCAACCCGCATGCCGCCCGTTGCAAGCTTCAGCAGCGCGTAACGGCCATTGGCATCCAGCCGATCCATCAATTCCGCCAACACCGCCGGAGCGCGCGCTCGGCTGGTGCTGTTCAGCAAGTCGATGACTTCGGACACGGTGGGCGCGGCATCGCCGCCGCTCTTGTCTGGCCACATCAGCGCGACCGTTTCGGCAGTATCGCCAACATAATCGCGGCTCATGCGAAACAGCATGGGGTCGAAACGCTCCTCTGCCATCGCGCGAATGGCCGCCGATTTCACGGTGGCAATGTTCAACGTCCCGGCAAGTGCCGCCAAAGCCCATCCGCGATCGGGGTCCGGTGTTATACGCAGATAATCGGCGATCAAGCGGATCTTCAAATCGCGCGACCGCGTGTAGATCAAGCCATCGATGAGCGCGGCAAAAGCTTGCATCAGCCTTCGTCCTCATCTTCGCGGCCAATCAGGTCCAGCGCACGGGCCTTCAACTGGTGCAGCTCACACCACCGACCCAGCGCATCGGTGCGGCCATGGGTAATCCAGGTTTCTGATGGGCGCAGTTCAAGCAGCGTATCGGTCAATTCGTTCCAGTCGGCATGGTCCGAAATGACCAAAGGCAGTTCGACATTGCGCTGACGCGCGCGCTGCCGCACCCGCATCCACCCCGATGCCATCGCGGTTATGGGTTCCGGCAGGCGCTGTGCCCAACGGTCATTCATCGCAGACGGCGGCGCTATAACAATCGCGCCTTTCAATTCCGATTTGGCAAGGCCCGTTGCCATGATCAGTTCGCCCAGCGGCACATTGTGCGCGGCGTATAGGTCGCACATTTTCTGCATCGCGCCATGGATATAAATGGGGGCGTCATAACCCGCCCTGCGCAGCTCAGCGATGACGCGCTGCGCCTTACCCAGTGCATAAGCGCCCACAACAATGCAGCCATCAACATTGGCTTCGCGGGCGGCGAGCAATTTGGCGATCTCGTCCTCAATCGGCGGATGCGTGAATACGGGAAGACCAAAGGTGGCTTCGGTAATCAAAACATCGCAGGCAACGGGCTCAAACGGGGTGCATGTCGGGTCAAAACGCCGCTTATAATCGCCGGTCACCACAACCCGCTCGCCAGCATGTTCAAGCAATATCTGCGCTGACCCAAGTACATGACCCGCGGGGTGAAAGCTTATCTTAACACCGCCATGTTCGAAGCCCTCGCCATAAGGCACCGGCGTGCCCATTTCGGTTCCATATCGCAGCGCCATGATCGCCAACGTTTCAGGCGTCGCCCACACCGCGCCGTGACCACTACGTGCATGGTCCGCATGGCCATGGGTGACAAGCGCACGCGGCACAGGACGCGACGGATCAATCCACATGTCTGCAGGCTTCACATAGATGCCATGCGCGTGCGGCTCTATCCAATGTTGTGCGGCGGTTCGGGAGATATGAGCTGTCCTTTTCTGGAACAGAATATGGGCAGTGGCAGGTGCGATGTAAACCGCATGTGGCAGCGAAAGTTCACGGTCGCGGCCCGCGCACGCCGCAACTTCGTCGCGGACCTATCGCAAGCCCGCGAAACTATAGGTGCCCGTCAGATAGCGTCGACGTAAAACAGCAAACAGGTTTCGGGATGCGCGTGGGGCAGTTGCAGCCCGCCATGCATCAGCGCGGCACCGCTCAACCTCGCGCCGTTCTGATTTAGCCCAAGCATCTCGATTGCCGATGGCCCCTTAATGGCTTGCCAGATTGTCGGCCAGATCAGCTTTACGAGATAATTTCTGTCCGGGTCCAAGCCAGAAAACCGCAAGCATTCGGGCAAAACCTGCGGATCGCTCAAGACATACGCGACGGAATACAAAGCCTCGGACCGGTCACGCGCGACCACGCCGCTTGCAATGATCTGCGGTGCCGTATCGATCCGGACCAAGTCGCCATCATGCAGCAACGCACGGTGGCGCTTATGCAAGGCGATGGCAGACTTTAGCGTATCGAGGTCGCCCTGCCGTTCGGTCAACAGGTTGAGTTCAAGCCCCATATGCCCCATCAATGCGGTCGCGGCGCGCATGTCCATCGACAGCCTTCGTCCACTCACATGGCATCGGGCTGGTCCCACATGACAGCCCATCACTTCGGGCGGCAGGAAAAAGCTTGCGCCGCGTTGGATATATTGCCGGTCAAGCGCATCATTGCTGTCGGAGGTCCAGACGCGGTCACTATGCGCCAGCACACCCATATCGGCACGCGCACCGCCCGATGAGCAGCTTTCAATTTCGACATCGGGATGCGCGGCGCGCACGCGATCCAGCAGCGCGTAGAGCGCGGTTACCTGAGCGAAGGCCTTTGCGGTGCCCGATGCACCCCCCGGATGGCTTAGGTCGCGGTTCATATCCCATTTGATATAGCGTATATCGTGATCGCGCAGCACCGCATCGATTGCGTGGAATATATAGTCCGCCACCTCGGTCCGGCTGATGTCCAGCGCGAGTTGCGACCGGAACGGCACCTGATCTACGCCCTCCACACCCAGCACCCAATCGGGATGTGCGCGGTACAGTTCGCTGTCGGGGTTGACCATTTCGGGTTCAAACCAAAGTCCGAATTCCATGCCTAACGCCGTCACATGATCAACCAAGGGCTTTAGGCCGTCGGGGTACACATCCGCGGACACGGTCCAATCACCCAGCCCGGCACGGTCATGCCGCCTGCCGCCGAACCAGCCGTCATCCAGAACAAAGCGTTCAACGCCAATGTCCGCGGCGCGGGTGGCCAGTTCTTTCAGTTTCTCGACATCATGGTCGAAATACACCGCTTCCCACGTGTTATAATGTACCGGCCGTGGCTTGACGCGCATGGCTGGTCGCAGCAATTTTGAGCGCACATGTTCATGGAATTTGCGGCTCAGCGCGCTGAAACCATCGGCACTATATGCAGCAACAATTTCGGGGCTTGCGAAGGTTTCACCCGGTGCCAGCCGAACCTCGCCGGGCAACAGCAGCGCGCCAAGGCTGGTCAGCACGCGTCCATCGGTCAGCGTGTCCACACGCAGGCGATGGTTCCCGCTCCACGCCAAATGAAAGCCATAAGCTTCGCCCGCACTTTCGTTCGTGCCGGGCGTCGCCAATAGCATAGCGGGATAGCTGAAATGCGAGGTGCGGCCGCTGCGGTTTTCCCGCAGATATGTGCCTGCGCTGCGCGTCACCCGATCTTGGGTAAATTCCTGAGTCCAGCGGCCGGTAAATCCGATAATCTCGGTCATGTGCTCGGGCACAGGCAGGCAGGCCGTCATCACTTCAGTCACATCGAGCGCAGCCGCGCCATAATTGGTCAAATCCGTGCGGATGCGCAGAACGCCGGTGGCAGGATCAAAATCAATGTCATATGCGAGGCCAAGCCGCGTACGTTCATCACGGCATATGATTTTCGCGCCATGCGGCCTGCTTTCGACTTTGCCGACCTCGAAAAGGCTGCACCAATCCTTGCCCTCGCGATGCGCAGCAAAGCCCTGCATCATGGGGTGGCCAAGACCGGGTTCCATTGCGAAGGAAAGCGGCAGCGCAACATCTTCGACACCGTGCATAGCCTGCCGAAAAAATAGGCTTTCCATCTGCGCCGCATCGACATTTTCGGGCAATGCTGCGCCCCAATAGATCACCGACGGCGGCGCGCCCTTGGCACAGGCCAATATCAATGTCGCGTCCGGGGCATCAAATCGCAAATGGTCCAACTCATGCTCCCCAGAAATTCCGTTGGCCGTCGCGACCCATTTGTTACTTTGTGTTTTGTATATAGCCGTTTAACCGGCATATTATCAAAAAAGCAAAAGCACAGCTTTGCAACGAAAATCATCGGGGGGCGGATGTTCGAAACAACCAACAGCGCGGCGCAAATCGGTATATTTGTTTCGCTCACCATGCTCATCGCCATCCTCACTTACTGGAAAGTGCATGGCAAGGGTGCCCAGCGGGCGCAGGACGCAGGTTCCACCAAAGAGGTGTTCCTTGCAGGCGGCGGCCTAACATGGCTGTTCGTCGCAGGGTCGATTACACTCACCAACCTGTCGACCGAACAACTGGTCGGTATGAACGGTAACCAGATGCTGCTGCTGGCGTGGTGGGAAATTTCGGGTTTCATTGGCCTGTTGATCTTGGCCTATGTTTTTGTGCCGATTTATTACCGCAACAATTGCACCACGGTGACAGAATTGCTGGAACGCCGGTACAAGGGCGGCAGCATACGCACCGTGATTTCGGCGCTGTTTCTGCTGGGTAATATCCTGATCTACCTTCCCGCCGCGCTCTATTCGGGCAGTCTGTTTTTGAAATCGATGTTCGGTGTCGACTGGTCGCTGATCTGGTTTGCCGCACCCATGGCGATTATCGCGGCCATCTACACCATCACCGGCGGATTACGCGCAGTCGCGGTTATGGATACTTATTCGGGCATCGGCGTGCTGGCGATTGCGTTTTTGGTGGTCATATTGGCACTGGCTGCAGTCGGCTTTGACCTGTCCACTGTGCCGGCCGAACGCACCTCGATGATTGGCAGCATCGATTCCCCGATCCCGTTCCACACATTGTTCACGGGCATGATTTTCATCCAGATATTCTATTGGTCGACCAACCAGAATATCACCCAAAAGGCGATGACCGCGCCGACCGTTAAAGAAGCGCAAAAGGGCGTGCTCGCCGCGGCCGCCGTCCGTATCCTCATCATCCCCGCCATCGTCGTCATTCCGGGCGTCGTCGCCTATAAGCTGTTCGGCAGCTTGGGCGATGCGGCATATGGAAAACTTGTGGCGCATGTATTGCCTGGCTGGATGTCGGGCGCGTTTGCCGCCATGATGATGGCCGCCGTTATCGCGCACACCAGCGCCATATTGAACAGTTCGGTGGCATTATACGCGGTCGATTTTCACGACAAATTCATCCGCCCGGTTGCCAACCACTGGCGGCTTGCGGCGATTGTGTCGATCATTCTAACCATCACGTCGATTTTGCTGGTTCCGGTCTACGAAAATGCAAAAAGCATCATCAACCTTTTGCAGCAGCTCAACGGCCTGTCGTCGATGCCGATCCTGTCGGCATTCATTACCGGCCTGCTGTTCCGGAATATGGATGCACGGGCCGCGATTGCCGGACTGGTTTGGGGCGTTGCACTTTATGCGTTCCACAATTTCATTTTGTACGTGCCCGACACGCTTTATGCGGGCGAAACATTTTACCAGCATATGGGAATCGGCTGGCTGCATTATATCGACGTCATGGCGATTGTTCTTGTGACCTGTGTGTTGACCGCCCTGACGGTGAACCGCATCATCTTTGGCAATCGGGCCGTTTTTATCTGGAGCAAGGAAGGACGCCGGCTTTCGGCGATTGAGGCATGAGCGAATATATCATTGTTATCGACGAAGGCACGACATCGACCCGCGCCGTTCTGTTTGCCGCCGACGGCACTGCCGTGGATAGCTGCCAGCGCCCGCTGACGCAGCATTATCCGGCACCTGGCCTGGTGGAGCATGATGCCGAGGAAATCTGGAAACTGACGCTGGAATGCGCGCAGACCGTCATTGCCAAAGCAGGAGGCGCAGACCGTATTGCGAGCATTGGTATCACCAACCAACGCGAGACCATTGTGTTCTGGGACAAGCGCACAGGCAAGCCGCTTGCCCCCGCGATTGTATGGCAGGACCGCCGCACCGCAGACATATGCGCGGCGTTGAAGGAACAGGGCGAAGAACCCGTTGTTCAGGCCAAAACCGGCCTGTTACTCGATCCCTATTTCTCTGGCTCCAAAATCGGCTGGGCCTTGGAAAACTGGCCACAGCTAAAGGATGCTGGCGCGCATCTCGCGGTTGGCACGGTCGAAAGCTATCTTGTGTTTCGTCTGACGGGTGGCGGCCATATCACCGATGCAACCAACGCATCGCGCACAGCGTTGATGGCGATTGGCAGCGGCGGATGGGACGACGGCCTTACCGACCTGTTCGGCGTGCCGCGCGACATCTTGCCCGAAATAACCGACTGTGCAGGCGATCTTGGCACGACATTGCCGGAACATTTTGGCGGGCCAATCCGCATTGCGGGTATGGCGGGTGACCAGCAAGCCGCCACCATCGGCCAAGGCTGCTTTGCCGTTGGCCAGACCAAGGCAACATTTGGCACGGGCGCGTTTGTCCTGACGCAAACGGGCACGACATTGCGCCAGTCACGCAACCGTCTGCTGTCGACGATATTATATCAATTGGGCGGCGAGCGGCATTACGCGCTGGAAGGATCGGTATTTGTCGCGGGCAGCCTCGTCCAGTGGCTGCGCGATGATCTGGGGCTTATTGCGCATGCTGCGGACACAGAAACACTGGCGCGCAGCGTTCCGGACAATGGCGGCGTATATCTTGTGCCAGCGCTTTCCGGCCTTGGTGCGCCGCATTGGCGCCCCGATGCGCGGGCCAGCATCAGCGGTCTGAGTTTCTCGGCGACCAAGGCGCATGTCGCCCGCGCCGCGCTGGAGGCAATGGCCCACCAGACCCATGACCTGAAAACAGCATTTGCTGCGGACGGGGCCGATTGGGCGGAACTGCGCATCGACGGTGGCATGGTTGCCAATGGCTGGATGGCTCAAGACCTCGCCGATATGCTCGCCATAGATGTTGAACGTCCGGCCTTTGTCGAAACGACGGCACTTGGCGCCGCAATGCTCGCTGCTGTTGGATGCGGAATATACAAATCGCTTGAGGATGCCGCGGTCATGCGCGGCGGCGTGCAGCGCTTTATACCCAATATGGAAAAGCATGCACGCGACGCGCGGCTGGCCGGTTGGTCAAACGCGCTTGCGCGTGTCCTTCAATAGCCCAAGTCCCAGTTCACAACATCTTAACCATCTGACTGCAATGTACAGCCGCCCATGTGGCGAACGACATCGACAGGACCAAGAGATGGATAATTTGCGCGGATTTGAACCGTTTGGATCAGACCTTGATGCTGATTTACCCGCTTATACCCTCTTTGAGGACGAAGACGCAGCAATAGAGCCGCCACCAATCATATCTGGCGACGAACGCCGGATGCAGGTCCGCGCGTTAAATTTTTGGACGTCGCAGCTCCACGACAAAAATTTCCCAAGCATCGAAGAACTCGATCCGTCGGCCATCGAAGATTTCCGCGACTACAGCGTTCTTCTCGATTTTACCTCGGGCATCGAAAATCCGTCCATTGACTATCTTGGCGATAAATTGCGTGCCGAATGCGGCTTAAGCGCGGACGTCACGTATCTGGATGAAGTGCCCCGAAACTCTCTGCTGTCGCGCATTACCGACCATTATCTGCAAATCATTGCCAACCACGCACCCATCGGCTTCGAAGCCGAGTTTGTGAACGATCGCGGCAATGTCCTTATGTACCGCGGCATTTTGCTGCCCTATTCGACGGACGATGACACGATCGATTTCATTTACGGCGTCATCAACTGGAAAGAAACCGCGCCTGCAGACATTAGCGGGCCGTTGCAGATTGAAGTTGAACACGCGCGCGCAGCGTTGCCGCCGCGACAGGAACATGTCCATCTATGGGCGGACGGCCCGATGGCGGGGCAGCTGGATGACGCAGCGCCATGTGATGACGGACAAAGCGATGAACCCTATCCGCTGCAGACGATAGTGGCCGATGAAAGAGCAAGCCTTACCGACTGGTTGGATACCGCACGGCAATGTGCAGAACAGGCGCGCGATGCCGATCTTCGGACGCGCGATGCCTTGTATCAGGCGATTGGACGCGCGTACGACTTTGCCTTGATTGCCGCCAATCACCCTGCCGATTATGCAGAACTGCTTCATGATGCAGGCCTGAAAGCACAGGAACGCGCGCCATTTACGCCAATCGTTAAGCTGGTTTTTGGCGCAGGCTATGACAAGACCCGCTTAACCGAATTTGCCACAGCGCTTCAATATGCGCAGCGCAATGCCGTTCCGATGGGAACGTTCGCCACTATTCTCGCTGGCTTTGAAGGCGGCTTGAAAGCCATTGTCGCCGCCGAACGTCGCGCCAAGAAAATCGCTGCAGGCGTCGAACCAGCCACGACGGCAACCGATGACCCACGGGCGCGTTTGCGATCTGCGCGCAAGCGTGACCTCAGCGAATTTGCAGGCGCAGGCGACGAATTTGTTCTGCTCGTTGCCCGCCGCGATGCCGATGGCAGCGTAGCGATTGTCGGATCAGTTCAAGGCGACGCCGCGCTCACCGAAAAGGCATTGCGCAAAGCCGACGTCTGACTTGTTTCGAAGGGCATTAATGCTTAACGCGTTGGTCAGATGACTGACGCCCCTGCCCTTGATTATGCCCAACGCCTGATATCCTGCGAAAGCGTGACACCAGCGCAGGGCGCCGTATTTGACGCGCTGGAGGATATGCTAAAGCCTTTGGGCTTTCGCGTTGACCGTTTTGTATCGGGCAGTGGCGATGACAATCCAGCGCATGGTGCGCCTGTCGAAAATCTGTTTGCCATTCGCGAATCCGGCGGGCGTCACTTTGCCTTTGCCGGACATCTTGATGTCGTGCCGCCGGGCGCTGGCTGGGCAAGCGACCCTTTCGTTCCGCAAATAAAGGGCGATTTGCTTCACGGTCGCGGCGCAGTCGATATGAAGGGCAGCATCGCGGCATTCGTTGCAGCATTGCACGAGATCCCCGCTGACGCAGGGACAATCAGCCTGATCATTACGGGCGATGAAGAAGGGCCAGCGATTTACGGCACCCGCGCTTTAATCGATCATATGCAAGCGCTGGGTACGATCCCCGATGCCTGCCTTGTCGGCGAACCGACCAGCGTGAACCGGCTTGGCGACATGATGAAAATCGGACGCCGTGGGTCCGTGAACATTTGGATTTCGGTTGCCGGAACGCAGGGCCATGTCGCCTATCCACATTTGGCCGATAACCCCATCCCCAAGCTCGTGGCGATATTGTCGGAGATCGAAGCGATTACGCTCGATGCGGGCACCGACTGGTTTCAGCCAAGCAATATTGAGATCACGGACCTCGCTGTCGGCAACAAAGCGACCAACGTCATTCCGGCAAAGGCAGAAGCCAGATTGTCAATCCGGTTCAACGACCTGCACAGCGGCGAGGCGCTTGTTGCGCGGATGCAAGCGCTTGTCGAAAAGGGCGGCGGCAAGCTGACCGCCATGATTTCGGGCGAGGCGTTCCTGACCCCGCCGGGCGAACTGTCGGCGGCCATTTCGGAAGCTGTCGAGGGCGTTATGGGCATAACGCCCGAACCGTCGACCACCGGCGGAACTTCCGATGCGCGGTTCCTGACGAAAATTTGTCCCGTCGTTGAATTCGGGCTGTGCAACGCAACGATGCATAAGTTGGACGAAGCGGTGGCCATTGCGGACCTCACCGCGCTCACCGAAATCTACCGGCGCGTCGCGATCCGGATGCTGGGTAGTTAGCTTTTCAGCATAATATACAACGCGCCTGCCCCGCCATGCCGGGGGTGCGCGTTGCGGACCGCAGAGATACTCCGCGCGTGGCGTGACGCCGCCAGCCAATCGCGGACAACGGCGGCAATCGCGCCCCTGCCCTGCCCACTCGCGCGATCATGCGCGCGTTGCTTGCCCGTCACCAAAAGGACGACCTTCATCCTTTGCGCTATCGCCTGTTCAAGCGCCCCGTCGAGCCGCGCATAGGCACCCGATAATGACGCGTCATGCAAATCTACGCTGACATCGGGCATGATGCTGCCGCGCGTGATCCGTCGGTCCCAATGACCATCCAGATTGTGCGGGACGGGCGCAATCTTGCTTTGCGGTGCGGCAACAATCTTTGCAGCTTCGGTGCGTATCGGCTTCGGCTTGGCATTCAGATGCTTGGCCAAGAGCGCTTTGTCCGACGCGGCCGCAACCACGGGCTGCGCCTTTGGCTTGGTTACGTGCATAGGGCTGACCGTGGAGATAACTTTCCCCCACAGTGCCTTTTCATTGCTGTCCAAATGCCGCGCCATGGCGAATTTATAGTCCGAGCCGGGTGACTGCCGCCTTGGGTAAGAAAATCAGCGCCGCGCCGCGTGCTGCCATACCGCCAGCGATGGCACGTGCCCGGTCACCGGCACCCCAAAATGTATCAATCCGGTTTGCACCCTTGATCGCGCCGCCGGTGTCTTGGGCAACCCAGATGCCGTTGGGTTCAGCACGGTCCATCGACAGCCACAGTGGCGCACCCAGCGGGATAAACTTGACGTCCACCGCAACGCTTGCCTCGCCCACAACAGGATAGCCCATCGCACCAAGCGGCCCAGCGCCCGTCAGTTCACGGAAAAACACAAAGCTTTTATTTTCCTGCATGACTTTGCGGCCCTCTTCGGGATTGGCACGCAAATAGGCGACGATGCCCTGCATCGAACCATCGGTGATGAGGCCGCGATCCTTCATCAACCGGCCAATACCGGTGTAACCACGCCCGTTTTGGCTTTCATAGCCAATACGCATCACGCCGCCATCGGGCAGCCTTAGGCGCCCTGACCCCTGAATTTGTAGGAAGAAGAATTCGATCGCATCATGTGCATATGCGATTTCAAGGCCCCGGCCTGCCAAAGAGCCATTTTCAATCGCGGCACGGTCATCATATTGCACCAACTTAGTGCCGCTGACTTTGCCCCGGATGTTCTTGCCCTTTAAATCATCAGAGAACAGACCAAGGTCGACATCAATCAGGTCGGATGGTCGTTTGTAGATCGGCACTTCACAACCCGCCAGCCGCGTGCGGCAACCGGCAATTTCGGGTTCATAATAGCCTGTGGCAAACGCCTTGCCGTCACCGACTTGCACTGCGTCCATATGCGCCGCGAAGAAGGATATCGCGTCACCCGTCCATGTTTTTACAGCGTCGCATGCGGGAACCCAGTCGGCACCTTGGGTAAGGCCGCTGCGGTCAGTGCGCCGAACAAGGCCGGGGCAGCTGGTGCGGAAACTATCCATGGCAAGCGTTGCCTTGCGGGCATCGACCTGCAGCGATCCAATTTCTGGCCCACGCACGACGCCTAAGCTCGCCGCAGTCGAACCGTCGCCTGTCGGGACGGGCGCAGCAAGCGTTGCCGCAGGCGTCGATGGAATGGGCTTCGCTGCCTTTTCCGGCAAGCCGGCGTCAGGCGATGGACGTGATACACCTGTCGATGCGGTCGGCACCCCATTGGGAATGACGCCGCCCGAACAAGCAGACAGGGTAAGAGCGGATAAGCCTAAGGCAAAAAGGGCGCGTTTCATCGCCCGGGTGAATCAGACCGAGTCGGTTTCGTCAAGCTTCCAGTTGCGGCCACCTGACTTAACATCGCGCATGAACGTCCAAATATCATGCGTTTCAACAGCGTCGGTCATCGAACCGCCGATGATATTTCCATCGGCGTCCTTCACCATCGCAGCGATGTCGGCGTCAAACCGAACGGTAACACGCGCCATTGGATGGTCGTAGCTGGCGTCGACAACACGCACTTCGTCGATCCGCACCAAGCGATTGGCCAATGTCTCACCGCGCGCTTCGCGGCCATCAATGGCCTCGGCAAAGCTGTCAAAGACATCATCATCGCACAGGAAACGCAGCGCTTCCTTGTCACCACGCCAATAGGCCTCAAGCACCATTTTATAGGCGGTTTTAGACCCTTCTACGAACAGCCCGAGGTCAAAGCTCCGGTCCGCATTGGCAATTGCCTTGATGCCACTTTGCGCAGCCATGTCGACATTTGAGATTTCGTTCGCCGGAATGGCCGCTGCGGCATCAGTGCCTGCAGAAGGCTGACGCAGCATAGGCTGGGCTGTCGTTTCAATCGGACGGCGCGCAACGGGTTCCTGTTCGTGGCCCGTGCGCTTACCAAGCACCGAGTAAAGCCGAAGGCCGAGGAACGCTGCAACAAGAGCAAGCAATACAATAGTGAACGTCACAACGCCTCCATGCGCCAAATAAGTCCGGCATATAATTTCGATGGTATGGAATATCGCCCATCCAGCTCCGCCTCAATACCATATAAGCACTAATGTTGAGGGTTCAAAGGGCTTTACCCAAAGAAAAGTGCGGCTTGCCGCATGTGCAACAATGATTGCCCTTTGCCGGTCACCCTGCTAGGCGCGACGGCCATAAGGGGGCGCGATTTGGCGTCCATGACAATCAATAGGAAAGCACGACATCACATGGCTGACGAAGCAGGCACCATCGTTTCCGAAAATGTAAAAGCCAATGGCGCAGATACCGCACCTGCAGTGGGTATGTTGAACCAATATATCAAGGACTTGTCGGTAGAAAACCCACATGCTCCGCACAGCTTTAACTGGGAAGTGACCCCGCAAATCGACGTCCAGGTGAACATTCTGGCCAATGCCATCACGGATGAAGTGCACGAAATCACCCTGAAACTCGCGGTCAAAGCCGAAAGCGAAAATGGCGTCCATTTCTCGGTCGAGCTCGAGTACGGCACGCTATTTGGTCTGCGCAATGTCAGCGACGAGCAAGCGCACCCGTTCCTTTTCGGTGAAGCACCGCGTTTGATGTTCCCGTTTGCACGCCGGATTGTTGCCGACGCGGTTCGCGATGCAGGCTATCCGCCGCTCGTTCTCGAGCCGATTGATTTCAACGCATTGTATATCCAGCAGCTCACGCAAGCACAGCAGATGGCAGAAACGCAGCCTGCAGGCGAAGCCTGAAGCTGAAGGCGCCAGGTGAACATATGAGCCTGGTTCGCAACAGCATTACCATTGGGGGGCTGACTTTGGTCAGCCGCGTGCTTGGCCTTGTGCGCGACATGTTGATGGCGCGCTATGTCGGTGCAGGCCTTGCGTCTGACGCGTTTCTGATTGCGTGGCGGTTGCCCAATCTGTTTCGTGCATTGTTCGCCGAAGGCGCGTTCGCAGCGGTTTTTGTCCCTCTGTTCAACAAGAAAATGACCGAGGCGGAACGCGAAAAGGCACAATCGGGCCTGACCGCCGCGCGGACATTCGCGAGCCAAGTGCTGTCGGTGCTTTTCCCGTTTCTGGTGCTGTTCACAGGCGTCATGATGCTGACGGCGGGTCCCGTTGTCTGGGCGATGACCGGCGGATTTCCCGATGGCGGGCCGGAGAAATTTGCGCTCGCACGGCATCTGACGATTATCACCTTTCCTTATCTTGCGCTCATCTCGTTGGTGTCGCTGCTGGGCGGCATATTGAATTCGCTGAACCGTTTCTGGGTCAATGCCGCTGCGCCGATATTGCTGAATATCTGCATGATTATCGCGCTGATTTTCTTCCGTGGTGACAGCGAAGTTGAAACGGCGGTCACGCAGGCGATAGCGGTCACCGTGTCCGGCGCGCTCCAATTGCTGTGGCTGATGTGGGCGTGCCACCGCGCAGGGGCTAGCCTGAAGCTTGCATGGCCGCGTCTAACGCCCGACGTAAAATTGATGCTCGCATTGATTGCGCCGGCAGCGATTGGCCAAGGCGCCATTCAATTCAATCTTCTTATATCAACCTCGCTCGCCGCGCGGTTCTTGCCAGAAGGATCGGTATCATGGCTCTATTATGCGGACCGTTTGAACCAGCTGCCATTGGGATTGATTGGCATCGCCATTGGCACAGCGATCCTGCCCGCGCTTTCGAGGCAAATCGCCGGAGCGGATAGCAAGGCAGCGTCAGACACGCAAAATCGCGCCGTCGAACTGGCGTTGTTTTTTGCCATGCCCGCGACGGCGGCTCTAATCATATCGGCGATACCAATCGTCCATGGCATATTTGAACATGGTGCGTTCACAGCCGCCGATACGCGGGGGACGGCCGCGGTGCTGATGGCTTTCTCCGCCGGCGTGCCGGCTTATGTCCTCATCAAGGTGCTGACGCCCGGATTTTATGCGCGCAGCGACACCAAAACGCCGCTGCGGTTGGCTTTGTGGTCGATGTTGGTGAACCTTATCGGCAACCTCATTCTTATTTGGCCGCTCGCACATATCGGCGTTGGCGTTGCGACCGCGATATCGGCTTGGGTCAATGTCGTCTTGCTTTGGATCACCTTGCGCAAACGCGGGCATATCGCGGTCGATGCGCGGCTCAAGCAAAAGGCGTGGCGCATCGTTCTGGCCGCGGCATTGATGGGTGTCGCGCTGTTTTTCGGCAATGAAATCATTGAAGACCAATTGGGCACGGGATTGTGGCGACGCATCGCTGTGCTGTCGGTTCTCGTCAGCGCTGGCGGCGCTGTATATGCGCTGGCCATATTGCTTTTCGGCGCTTACCGCATTCAAGAATTAAAATCCCTGTTCCGCAGGCGTGCAGCCTCGCCCGCGGCCAATATAAGCGAGTCATAATCATGCGCGTCGTTTCTGGCATTCAACCCACCGGCAATCTGCATCTGGGCAATTATCTGGGCGCGATCCGCAACTGGGTGAAAATGCAGGATGAAATGGAATGCCTGTATTTCCTTGCCGATTTACACGCGATTTCCATGCCGCATGATCCGGCCGAATTGACCGCGAACACGCGCGAGATGGCCGCGGCCTTGCTCGCGTGCGGACTGGACACCGACAAGGCGATATTGTTCAACCAAGCGCAGGTCCCTGCCCATGCAGAGCTTCAGTGGTTGCTCACCGGCACAGCGCGCATGGGTTGGCTGAACCGGATGACCCAGTTCAAGGACAAGTCGGGCAAGAACCGCGAAGGCGCCAGCATTGCGCTGTTCACCTACCCCGTGCTTCAGGCTGCCGACGTCTTATTATATCAGGCGACGCATGTTCCGGTCGGTGAAGACCAAAAACAACATTTGGAACTGGCGCGCGACATTGCCCAGAAATTCAACACCGATTTCGGCAACGGCACCGATATCTTCACCTTGCCGGACCCCATCATTCCCAAAGAAACCGCGCGCATCATGTCGCTGCGCGATGGCAGTTCGAAAATGTCGAAGTCTGATCCAAGCGATATGAGCCGGATTAACCTGATCGACGATGCCGACACCATCCTGAGCAAAATCAAGAAGGCCAAGACCGACCCTGAGCCGCTTCCGTCGGAGCCTGCGGGCCTTGAAGGCCGCCCCGAGGCGAAAAATCTTGTGGGTATTTATGCCGCCTTTGCCGATGAGACTGTTGAGGCGACACTATCGCAGTTCGGCGGTCAGGGCTTTGGCGCATTCAAACCGGCATTGGCCGAAATCGTCATTGAACATCTGCGCCCCATTTCAGAGCGCTTCGCTGTTCTGAAGGATGACCACGAGCAAATAGACGCTGCGCTTGCCAAGGGGGCAGCGAAAGCGCGTGAACTTGGCGGGCCGACATTGAAGGCAGCGTATGCCGCGCTTGGTCTGCTGCGCTAAATTGTGCGCTAGTGCCGTTCAACCACAGTTCAGCGAAACTATCCTAAACAAAACGCGTTATGCTATACATGGCGTTCGGTCGCTGCTTTGAGGATTTGAAAATGATAAAAAAGGTCGCAACTTTTCTTGCTCCCATGGCATTGCTGGCACTTAGTGCCTGTGCAACGCCGTTTAACGCCGACGTCTCGCGGTTTCAGGAATTGCCCGCACCGCAAGGCCAGACCTTTGTTATCCGCGCGGCCAACCCGGACAATGCAGGCGGCATTGAATTCGGCCAATATGCGGCTTTGGTTGCAAGCGAGCTTCAGGAAATTGGTTATGTACCCGCGTCGGGCGCAAATGCCGATATGACCGTCTCGCTCGATTATGCGGTCGATCAGGGCAAGGAACGCAACATCGTTCGGCAAGATCCGTTTTATGACCCTTATTGGGGCTTTGGCAGCTTTTACCGGCCCTATGTCGTGCGCACCCGTCGCGGCGCGCGTTACGTCGTCGGCTATTATGATCCATTCCTGTATAGCGGCTTCAACCGCCCCTATGAAATCGACAGCTTCACGGTATTCACGGCCAATCTCGATATGAAGATTGACCGTAACGGCGACGGCAAACGCTTGTTTGAAGGCAAGGCGGAAGCCAAGTCACGGTCAAACAAGTTGCCTTATCTGGTGCCAAATCTGGTTGAGGCGATGTTTACAGGATTTCCCGGCAATGGCGGCGAAACGGTCCGCATCTCGGTTGCGCCAGAGGAAAAGCGCTAATCTACTCACCTAAGCACGCGGCAAAATCGGCTAAGCTTGCGGATCAGACCCCACAGCTCAGCTCGGTTTGGCCATAGGCGGTGCCCTCACCGCGGGTGCCGGATATGCCGGCGTACAGTTCCGTTGCCCTGAATATGCCATCGGGCCCGATGTTGAATCCATTGTCGCGAAAAACGGCGATGACCTTGCCGGGTGGGTCCGCGAAATATAGCGACTGCGATTCATAATGCTGGCCAAGCGCCGTGAGCGACAATCCATCAAATGAACGGCGCAGGCGCGCATAGCTGCTTTTGCCTTCGACCTTGGCATAGGCTTTTTCGCGTGCAGCCTCGTTAGCATATTCCTTGGCTTCCAAAGCTTGCCATTGCGCGCGAAGCCGCGCACCAATTTTGGTAAATTCCGCGCCAATCTCACCACTGAAGGCACATGTTTGCGGATTGAAGCCAATGGCAATCGGCTTACCGCCCAAGCGCGCCAATATGGATTTTCCATCGGCCAGATAGCCGTAGCGATTATCCGGAAGCTTCACCTCAATGAAGTCGTCGGCGGTAAGGCCAACCAATTTCAACGTGGTGTCTGCGCGCACCCGATCAATCAGCGCGCTGTCCGACGCCGTCGTCGCCCACACATCAACGGGCATATCCACAACCCATGATTGATCGTTCAACAAGCTGACAAGCTCGGGTGGTTTAGACGGTGAAAGATTGACCATCGCGATGAAGCCATTGCCGTCGCTCAATGCAATCCAACCATCGCCGGGCGCTGAACCCGGCTGAACTACGCCCGTCACTTGCGATCCGCGCGGTAATTTACCCAATATCACGCTGTCGGCAGTGCTCGGCTTGTCGCGAATATTCGCTTCGGTCATTGTGAAGAAAATTTCGGCCGCGGCCGTCGCGCTTGTGCTCTGATCGGCCGTTGGCGTTACCGATCCGTTCTGCATGTCATCAAGGACGAACAGCCAGAAATATAAACCCACGAAAACCAGCAGAATAATCAGCGCCGCGACAGGCATCGGCGGTGAACGTTTAGGGGCAGCCCGGGACACAGGTCGCGCTTTCAGCGAAGCGCCGCAATGGCTACAAAATAGCGCGCGAACCGCATTTGCCGACCCGCATGACGCACAAGATTGTCCCATCGCATCCCTTCCGATTCCCTATCAGTGGATAGGCTCTGGAAAGGATGTTGAAAAGAGGTGGATTACGCTTCGAGCTGACGGAGCAGCGCGCGGACATCATTGTCCATGTCGCTGTCCTGCTGACGCAAGCCTTCGACCAAGCGCACGGCGTGAATTACCGTCGAATGGTCACGTCCGCCAAATTTGCGTCCGATTTCCGGATAGCTGCGCGGTGTCATGACCTTGGCGAGATACATGGCAACCTGACGCGGGCGGACAACGGCGCGCGCACGGCGCTTCGATGACATTTCGCTCCGGTCGATGCGATAATATTCGCATACGGCGCGCTGGATTTCGTCGATGGTGATACGGCGGCGGCACGCGCTCAAAATATCTTTCAGCTGCTCTTCCGCCAAGGTCCGGGTCACTGGCTTGCCGGTCAACTGGGCATATGCCAGCAACTTGTTCAGGCCACCTTCGAGTTCGCGTACGTTACGGCTGATGGTGCGGGCCAGAAATTCGATCACATCTTCACCAACCTGCGCTTCGGGCATGTTGGCAAGGCGTTGTTCGAGAATCAGGCGGCGCAGTTCAAGGTCCGCTGGTTGAATGTCCGCGACCAGACCCATCGACAGACGCGACAGGATACGCTGATCCACGCCGTCAAGCGCTTGTGGCGCGCGGTCGGCAGCAACGACGAGGCGTTTGCCCGCACCGATGATGGCGTCGATGGTGTGGAGGAACTCTTCCTGCGTCGATACCTTGCCGATGATGAACTGAATATCGTCAATCAACAGGACATCGACGGCACGCAAGCGCGCTTTGAATTCCATGACTTCCTTGCGCCGCATCGCGGTTACAAATTCCATCATGAACTTTTCCGCAGACATATAAATGATCTGCGCGTCGGGGTTCACTTCGGCATAAGCATGACCGATGGCATGCATCAGGTGAGTTTTACCCTGACCCGTTGCCGCTTGAAGATAGAGGGGATTGAAAAGCGGCTTGTCTTTCGACGCCACGCGTTCTGCAGCGCTGAGCGCGAGAACATTGGTTTGACCTTTAACGAAATTCGCAAACGTCATCCGCGGATCAAGTGCCGAACGTGGCGGCAGAGCGTCGTTCGCTTCTTGCGCTACAATACGTTCGGCGTTTGTCGACGCACGGAGCAATTCGACGCGCGGTGCACCGGGGCGTGTGCGGATTTTCAGCTGCTTCACGCTTTTATTGGTGCTCGACCAAGCCAAACGCAGGCGATCGGCATAATGATCCGACACCCAGCTTGCGGAAAAATCGGAGGGCAAAAGAAGTTCGAGCGTACCCGTCAGGTCACAAAAGTCGCCAAGGGTGATAGAGCGAATCCATTGGCCATATATTTGCGCGCCCAAATCGCGACGCAAGCCAGATGAGATTGTCTGCCAATCGCCATCAAAACGGGATTTCAACGTCAGGCCGGCATTTTCGCCATGTGGTTGATCTAATGTCATTTGCGATACTGCTTTATTTTCGGCCAACGTGCCTGCCCCCAATTTTCCACCCCATCCAGATCAACACAACCGCGCGCTATCTGCCCACATGCGAAGCACACAGACAGTCACTGTGCATTTGTTGCCAAATGCAGCAGTCGCGATGTCCGATTCTCCATGTGAGGCACTGCCAGACTGTCGTCATGCATTGCTGGAAACAGTTTCTTAGACCGCTCGAAACGAGTCGATCAAGTGCAGCGCTGCAAAAAAACTGAAATAAATGGCATTGACTCGGCGACAGCCAAGCAAATGTGTTATTTAATTTGTAAGCATTTAATTTTGCTCACTTTTTTGTAAAAACCCCTGTGGATATCTTCCGAATCGCGGGAAATCCGTCGCCTTTGCCTTTGTGACAGCGGGTAATAAAAAACCCGCCGGGAAAACGGCGGGTTTCAAATTTTAAGACTGGACCAGCCAGCCTGTAGAACATGGGTTAGGCGAGACCGCCAACCGCCTTTGTGAGGCGACCAAATTTGCGCGATGCTGTGTTCTTATGCAGAACGCCCTTGGATACGCCACGTGCCAGTTCAGGCTGCGCAGCAGCGAGTGCAGCAGCGGCTGCCGACTTGTCACCGAGTTCAATCGCCGATTCGACCTTTTTGATAAAGGTACGGATGCGGCTGACGCGTGCGCCATTGACTTCGGTGCGACGCGCATTGCGACGGATACGCTTTTTTGCTTGCGGCGTATTGGCCATTTTTATCCTCGAATTTCGATATTTGCGGAGACGTCTTTATGAAACACGTCCGTTGAAGGTGCGGCCCTTAACCCTGCCTAACAGATTCGTCAACCTCGAAATACCGCACTATCGCTGACATTTCGCGCAGTAAAAGGTCGAGCGCCCCGAATCAACGCGCCGTTGAACAGGCGCACCGCAACCGCAGTCCTGCCCTTCACGGCCATAGGCGCGCCAATCCTTGGCAAAGTAGCCAAGTTCCCCGTCGGGTGCAGCAAAGTCACGCAAGGTCGATCCGCCAGCCGCGATCGCCGCCGTCAGCACCTCTTTGATTGCCACAACAAGCCGCACTAGCCGCGGCTTGCTAATCGAGCTGGCGGGCGCCCGCGGGTCAATGCCCGCCATGTGCAGTGCCTCACACACATAGATATTGCCCAAGCCCGCGACGATATTCTGGTTGAGCAACATCGCCTTAATAGGCGCCTTGCGGTCGTGCAGCGCGTCGCGCAGCACAGTTGCGTCAAATGCCGGCGACAAAGGCTCCGGACCCATTTTTTCAAAAAAGCGATAGCTGTCCAATTGGGCCGAATCGATAATGTCGAGCGAACCAAAGCGGCGGTGGTCATTCAAAGCCACAACCCGGCCGCTGGCTGTTTCCAGAATGAAATGGTCATGCTTTTCGATTTCCGCAGGATCAACACGCCATCGTCCGGACATGCCCAAATGGAATATCAACGTATCCTCACGGTCGGTATGGATAAGGCCATATTTGGCGCGCCGCCCAAGCGTATCGATTCGCGCGCCCGTCAGGCGCTGACGCAGGTCGACCGGGATGGGCCAGCGCAAGTCCGCACGGCGCGGTTCCGCGCGGACGATAATCTCGCCTTCAAGCACCGAACGCAAGCCGGCGACTGTGGTTTCCACTTCAGGTAATTCTGGCATATCGTTTTGCACCCAGGGTCAGGACCTATTGAATGCACCATCGCGGCGTCAAAATGGCAAAGATATCGAAGTAAAATGTCCGCCGCAGGCAGTTATTCTGCCTGCAAGGGCATTTTGCTTTGAGATCGAACTAAGTCCCGCGCTTACCGCCCCGCACTGAACAATATGGCCTCAAACCGCGATGGTGCATTTAATAGGTCCTGACCCTAACAGCCTTTGCGACTGGCGCAACAATCGGCTAGAGGCTGCAGAATGAATGATACGGTATCCTTTGGCTATGAACAGGTTAGCCCTGAAGAAAAGACAAAACGCGTAGGCGGCGTCTTTTCCAATGTCGCGCGCAAATATGACATCATGAACGATGCGATGTCGGGCGGTATGCACCGGTTGTGGAAAGACACATTTGTCCGCCGTGTGAAGCCGCGCGAGGGGGAGGATATCCTCGATATGGCAGGCGGAACTGGCGACATCGCATTCCGCATGGAAAAATCAGGCGCGCAGGTCACCGTATCCGACATCAATGAAGACATGTTGGACGTCGGTATGGAGCGCGCGATGAAACGCGGGATCGACAGCCTAATCTGGTCCCCGCAAAACGCCGAAACGCTCAGCTTTCCCGATGCGCATTTTGATGCCTACACAATTGCGTTCGGTATCCGCAACGTCACCGACATTCCCAAGGCGCTGCGCGAGGCACATCGCGTGCTGCGTTATGGTGGCCGCTTCTTCTGCCTCGAATTTTCGACGGTTGAATGGCCTGGCCTTGCACAAATTTATGACGTCTATTCGGACAAGCTTGTCCCTAAGCTTGGCAAAGCCATCGCGGGTGATGAGGACAGCTATCGATATCTCGTCGAATCGATCCGCCGCTTCCCCGACATGCAAAATTTTAAGCGCATGATTGGCGAAGCAGGCTTTGTGCAAACGAAGGTAGAACCCATTTTGGGCGGACTTGTAGCCATTCATAGCGGCTGGAAAGTTTAACTTCCGCGCTGATGACACGTCCTGCAACCCATATTTTCCGTTTGCTCAAATGGGGCCGCATTCTTGCGCGGCACGGCGCGCTGCGCGCGATCGAAGCTGACCGGAACACGCCGCCGCAAGTTAAACGCCTTTGCCGTATCGCGCGCATCGGAACGCTTCAACCAAAGGTACCCGATTATGCCGGCGCCTTTCGCGCCATCGGCCCTGCGGCCATTAAGCTTGGGCAAACGCTTGCGACCCGTCCGGATATCATCGGTGAAGAAGCGGCCCGCAATCTGCTGTCGCTTCAGGATCAGCTTCCGCCCGCGCCGTTCGATCTTGTGTACGCACAGATCGACAGCAGCTTGAACAAGCCCGCCGCAGAGCTGTTCGAATATATCGACCCCGTTCCCGTAGGCGCAGCCTCCATCGCGCAGGTGCACCGGGCACGCACAACCGACGGAACAGACGTCGCTGTCAAAGTCCTTCGTCCCGGTATTCGCGAACAATTTGCGCGCGATATCGAAACCTATGAATGGGCCGCGGCACATCTGGAAGCATTGGGCGGCGAAGCTGCGCGCTTGCGACCACAGCTGGTCATCGCCAATCTGAAACGCTGGACCTTGCGCGAACTCGATTTGCGCCGCGAAGCTGCGAGCGCGTCAGAGCTGAAAGATGCCATGGTCGCCGTCGATGGCTATATGATCCCCGCCATTGATTGGGACCGGACGTCTGGCCGCGTGCTCACACTTGAATGGGTCGATGGCGTTAAGATCGCTGACATCGACGCATTAAAAGCCGCCGGTCACGATCTGAACAAAATGGCCGAAAAGCTCGTGCTGACATTTTTGCGGCAGGCGATTTCGGAAGGCTTCTTCCACGCCGACATGCATCAGGGCAATTTGTTCGTTCGCGCAGATGGCACGATTGTGGCCATCGATTTCGGCATCATGGGCCGCATCAACCGGCAAGCGCGTTTCTGGCTTGCGGAAATCCTCTACGGATTGACCACCGGCAATTACAAACGCGTCGCCGAAATCCATTTCGAAGCGCAATATGTGCCGAGCTACCATAATGTCGATGAATTCGCGACCGCCCTGCGCGCTGTTGGCGAGCCGACACGCGGCAAGCCCGTGAGCGAATTGTCGGTCGGACAAATGCTCGACAGCCTATTCGCCATCACGCGCGACTTTGACATGCAGACCCAGCCGCACTTGCTGTTGTTGCAAAAGACGATGGTCATGGTCGAAGGCATCGCAACTTCGCTGAACCCAAGTATCAATATGTGGGATGTTGCCGCACCCTATGTGCGCGAATGGATTCGCGGAGAGCTTGGCCCTGAAGCCATGCTTGCCGACGGTATTCGCAAGCAAGCCGAAACCTTGCAGATGATACCCGACCTCATTCGCCGCTTGGACGAACAGCTTCCCCGCAAAGGCGGCGCGCCCGAACCACCCCCGCTTCCGCCCGTGCAGCTGATTTGGGAACGTAAGGGCAAAAGCAATGGCTGGCGCTACATCATGGTGGCCATACTGGCAGGCGCTATTGGCGCTGCGGGCATGTGGGCAGCGGGATTGAGCTGATGAGTGAAAAACGCGTCCTCCTGATCGTTAGCGGCGGCATCGCCGCTTACAAAGCGCTTGAACTTGTGCGCTTGCTAAAGCGTCAGGGTGTTGCCGTACGCGCGGTGATGACTAAAAGCGCAGCTGAGTTTGTCACGCCGCTTTCGATGGGCGTCATGACCGAAGATCAAGTATATCGCGATATGTTCGACCTGAAGGAAGAACGCGAAATCGGGCATATTCAGCTCAGCCGTCAGGCCGACCTTGTGGTGATTTGCCCTGCCACTGCCAATATCCTTGCCAAGATGGCCGCTGGTATCGCCGATGATTTGGCCACCACTATTCTGCTCGCGACGGACAAACCCGTTCTGGCGGTTCCGGCGATGAATGTCCGCATGTGGAACCATCCCGCGACACAGCGCAACTTGGCGCAACTGCGCGCCGATGGCGTGCACATTATGAACCCGGATGAAGGGGCGATGGCGTGCGGCGAATTCGGCCCGGGGCGCCTGCCCGAACCGCCGGCCGTTGCCGAACAGATTTGCAGCATGTTGGGCGTGCCCTTCAATACGCAACTGGCTTCGGGCCGTTCACCGACCACCATGCCAAGCGCGACGCCGCTTACCGCGCAACCCGATTTTGCCGATGTCGAACATCGTCCGTTGTTTGGCAAACGTATTCTTGTGACCGCTGGCCCCACGCATGAGGCGATTGATCCTGTGCGCTACATCGCCAACCGCTCGTCGGGGCGTCAGGGTTTTGCCATTGCAGCAGCGGCGGCTGATTTGGGGGCTGAAGTTACGCTGATAGCTGGCCCCGTGCATCTGCCGACACCGCCCGGTGTATTGCGCATTGATGTCGAAACCGCGCTGGAGATGCAGGCTGAGGTCGAGAAGGCCCTGCCCGTCGACGCCGCAATCATGGTTGCCGCTGTCGCCGACTGGCGCGCCGCGCAAGCGCCGGACCAGAAAATCAAGAAAGATGGCAATGCCATTCCGCCACTCGCATTGACCGAAAATCCGGACATCCTTGCAAGCCTCGCCATGCACAAACAACGTCCGAAGCTCGTGATCGGCTTTGCGGCAGAAACCGAAAACATCATTGCCCATGCGCAGGCCAAGCTTGCGAAGAAAGGCTGCGACTGGATTGTCGCCAATGATGTGTCAGGCGATGTCATGGGCGGCGAAAACAACGCCTTTCATATCGTAACCAAAGCAGGCGTTGATAGCTGGCTGGAAAGCCCCAAGGACGTTATCGCACGCAAATTGATGGAGAAGGTCGCCGATGAGCTCGCAAAAAGTTGAAGTGCGCGTCAAGCGCCTGAACCATGGCGCGGGCTTGGCTTTGCCCGCATATGCAACATCAGGCGCGGCCGGCATGGACATTTGCGCCGCCGAAAGCCTGAACCTGCGCGCTGGCAAGCGCCATGCCGTCGCAACCGGCTTTGCCTTTGCCATTCCCGATGGATATGAAGTGCAGGTGCGCCCGCGTTCGGGTCTTGCGCTGAAGCATGGGATCACCTGCCTCAACACACCCGGAACCATCGACAGCGATTATCGTGGCGAAGTGAAGGTCATTCTCGCCAATCTGGGCGAAGATGATTTCATGATCAACAAAGGCGACCGGATTGCACAGATAGTGGTGGCGCCTGTTACCCACGGCCATTTGGTCGAGGTGGATGACCTGGACGAAACCGCGCGTGGCGCTGGGGGTTTCGGCTCAACAGGCGTATGACGCTTAATGATCAACAGCTTGACCGTTATGCCCGCCACATTGTGTTGCGCGATATTGGCGGCGCGGGTCAAAGCAAATTATTGTCGAGCCATGTCCTGCTGATTGGCGCAGGCGGCATTGGCTGTCCGGCAATTCAATATCTTGCGGCAGCAGGCGTCGGAACGATCAGCGTTGTCGATGATGATGTGGTGGCGCTGTCCAATCTCCAGCGTCAGATTTTGTACAGTGATCGCGATATTGGCACCGCCAAGGTGGAAGCGGCTGGCGCGGCAGCGGCGCGGCTAAACCCCGATATCACCTTCAACGCCCTTAAGCAGCGCATTGGCAAAGACACCAGCGCCGACATACTGGCGGGCGTCGATGTGGTGATCGATGGCAGCGACAATTTTACAACGCGCCTGATCGTCAATGACCTGTGCCTTGCGGCCAAAGTGCCGTTGGTCAGCGCCGCGATTGGGCAGTTTCACGGACAGATTGGCACATTCACAGGATGGCAGGCAGATGCGCCATGCTATCGCTGCTTCGTTGGTGACGCCCACGACCCCGATGATTGCGACGATTGCGCCACACAAGGCGTTCTGGGCGCGATGTGTGGGCTTATGGGCAGCTTCGCAGCGATGGAGGCGATACGCGCGCTGACGGGCTTTGGAGAGCCGCAGCAGGGCAGACTGCACCTGTTCGACGGACTGACCCCATCCATGCGGTCGATCAAATTGCCCAAAGACCCGGCCTGCTCCAGCTGCGGCGGCTTAACCGCTTAAGAGTTCATCCACCCATTTTGGAACAAGCTCCGTCGCCGGGCCATGGCGCGATTCAGTAAACCAAGAACTGCCGTGCGATGGTTCAAGGTTCAGTTCCAATGTGGCGATGCCGTTTTGACGCGCTTCACGCACAAGACCGGCGGCGGGATAGACTGCGCCTGACGTGCCAATGCTCACGAACAAATCAGCGCGGTTCAGGGCGTGGTAGATATCACCCATACGGTAGGGCATTTCGCCGAACCAGACGATATCAGGCCGCAGCTGGCCAGATATGCCGCACGATGGACAGGCCGGTCGGTCAATCAATGTGCCACGCCAGCCATGGCGTACGTCGCACGCGGTGCACCACGCGTTCAGATGCTCCCCATGCATATGCAGCAAGCGTTTGGTTCCTGCCCGTTCGTGCAAATCATCGACATTCTGGGTCACCAAAAGCAAATTGCCGCTCCATTCCGCATCGAGCCGCGCCAGTGCGTAATGCGCGGCATTTGGCTCCACCTGCTGAATGCGTTCACGGCGCATATCGTAGAAACGCAGCACAAGGTCAGGGTCGCGGGCAAAGGCTTCGGGCGTTGCGACATCTTCAACCTTATGCTGTTCCCACAATCCACCTGCACTGCGAAATGTATCAATACCGCTCTCGGCACTGACCCCTGCCCCTGTCAGAATGACGATGTTTTTGATTTGGCGATCCACATTTGCTCCTTCACCGTCCCGCTGCGGCTGACGTCGTACACAGCACAACTTGTTTCGGCTCCCTAATATAGTAAGACCCTGAAACAAAATCAGGGTGACGGTTATGAAAATAGGTATCATTGGCAGCGCGGGCCGCATGGGGCAGGCTTTGGTCGACGCAATTGCGGCGGATGGTCAGGCATATGCAGGCGGCGTCGACAAAGGCGATGATCTTGCCGCGCTGGTTGCGTCTTGCGATGCACTCGTCGATTTTTCCAGCCCCCATGCGATTGAGGCGAACCTTGATGCATGCGTTGCTGCGGGCAAACCGATCGTCATTGGCACGACCGGACTGGAGGAACGCCACCATTTCCTGATCGATGATGCCGCGCGCGACATTCCGGTTTTGCAAACGGGCAACACATCCTTGGGGGTGACGATGCTGTCAGCGCTCGTGCAACAGGCCGCACGCCAATTGGGTGAAGATTGGGATATCGAAATATTGGAGATGCATCACCGGCATAAGGTGGATGCGCCGTCTGGCACCGCGCTACTGCTAGGCGAAGCGGCAGCCAGCGGACGCGGCATCGATCTAAAGCAACATAGCGACCGCGGCCGCGACGGGATTACCGGCGCGCGCAAAGCTGGCGACATTGGCTTTGCGTCCTTACGCGGCGGCAGCGTCGCTGGGGACCATCATGTTATTTTCGCGTCCGAACATGAGCGGATCGAGCTTGTCCATCGCGCTGAAACCCGCGCAATATTCGCGCGCGGCGCGGTAAAAGCGGCAACATGGCTGACGCGGCAAAAAGCGGGCCGGTTCACGATGCAAGAAGTGCTTGGTCTTTGAAAAAGGCAGATATCTTCGAATTTTACCGTCGCCTCGCGGAGGAAAATCCTGCGCCTGAAACCGAGCTCGCATATGGCAATGCCTATCAATTGCTCGTTGCCGTTACATGCTCTGCCCAATCCACTGATGTCGGCGTGAACAAAGCCACCAAGGCGTTGTTTGCGGAGGTCAAAACGCCCGCACAAATGGTAGCGTTGGGGCTAGAAGGGTTGAAAGCGCATATCAAAACCATTGGACTGTTTAACAACAAAGCCAAAAACGTGATTGCCCTGTCCGAGATATTGGTCCGCGACCATGCAGGCGAAGTTCCTGCCGACCGCGACGCGCTTGAGGCGCTGCCAGGCGTTGGACGCAAGACCGCAAATGTCGTGATGAACACCGCCTTTGGCGCGGAGACCTTTGCCGTCGATACGCATATCTTCCGTGTCGGCAACCGGACGGGGATCGCGCCGGGCAAAACCGTGCTGGCCGTTGAAAAGGCGCTCGATAAGAAAACCCCGCAACCGTTTCGCGTTGGCGCGCATCATTGGCTGATCCTGCATGGTCGATATATCTGCAAGGCACGGACACCCGAGTGCTGGCGCTGTCCAGTCGCGGACCTGTGTCGCTTCAAACCCAAAACAGCGCCGCCCAAAATCAAGTCAGCTACAGTTCAGACTGCCCCCGTTAAACCGGCCGCGTAACATTGGAGAGCAAACATGCGTAAAATGCTGCTAATCATTCCTGCTGTGGCGTTGCTTTCGGGCGGCGGCGCGATTGCGCTTTCCCGCGATACAGCGCCCGAACCCGTCAGAGCGGTCGGCGAACCAAAAAGCTGCGTCACGATATCGCAGATACGGTCAACGAAAGTCATCGATAGCCGCAATATCGATTTCCGCATGGCGGGCGGCAAAACCTATCGCAACACCCTGCCACAAAGCTGCCCCGGTTTGAAATTCGAGGAGCGTTTTTCCTACCGCTCGTCGATCAACCAATTGTGCAGCGTCGATATTGTGCACGTTTTGCACGACCAGGGCGGCCGACTATATGAAGGCGCCGGATGCGGTCTTGGCACGTTTCAGATGGTGGAGAAGGTGTCGGTGAAATAGGGGCTGACGATGTTGCCTGCTACGTCATCCTGAACTTGTTTCAGGATCTTAATAACGACCCATCTAGGAAGTAAGATCCTGAAACGAGTTCAGGATGACGATCGCGTGAGGGGTGGCGAACCTAAATTGAAGCCCTACTTCCCTATCCAATTCCCGGGCCGCTTTTCGACAAACGCGGCCATGCCCTCTTTCTGATCTTCGGTGCCGAACAGACCGTGAAACAATCGGCGTTCGAATACGACACCTTGCTGCAATGTTGTTTCAAACGCGGCGTTGACCATTTCCTTGCATGCCAGCGCAGCCAAGGGCGCCATGGCGGCGATGGCTGTCGCAGTTTTGATGGCTTCGTCGACAAGCTCGGCGGCTGGAACGACCTTTGCGACCAACCCAGAACGTTCGGCCTCATGGGCGTCCATCATGCGGCCCGTCAGGCACATTTCCATCGCCTTGGCCTTGCCGATCGCGCGCGTTAGCCGCTGCGAACCGCCCATGCCGGGGGTGACCGCGAGTTTGATTTCAGGTTGCCCGAATTTTGCATTTTCGCCGGCAATGATAAAGTCGGCCATCATGGCAAGTTCGCACCCACCACCAAGCGCAAAGCCGTTCACGGCCGCAATCCATGGCTTGCGGGTCGCGGTCACGCGGTCATAGCCTGCAAAAAAGTTGCCGCCATACATGTCCGCAAAGGACTGGCTTTGCATTTCCTTAATGTCCGCGCCCGCGGCAAATGCCTTTTCGCTACCGGTCAGCACCGCACAACGTTGGCTGTCATCGGCATCGAAAGCCGCAAATGCAGCAATGAGATCCGCCAGAACCTGGCTGTTCAACGCGTTCAACGCTTGCGGGCGGTTGAGCGTGATGAGCGTCACCGCGCCGCGTTGTTCGACCAATATCGTTTCGTAGCTCATAGGGGCTTCCATTCTTCTTGTGCGGGTAATGGGGCAAAGATCGCATCGATAAGTGCGTCCGTAACGCCTTCGGCTGTCGCGGGATCCCATTTAGGGGCATTGTCTTTGTCGACGATCACGGCCCGCACGCCTTCAGCGAAGTCTGGGCGCACGATAACCCTGCTCGCGATGCGATATTCCATGGCCATATTATCGGCAAAGTCGGTGAGCTTGTTGCTCTCGGCCAATTGGCGCAGCGCAACTTTACAGGTCTGCGGGCTTTTGGTCCGCAAAGTCGCCAGCTCTTTCATCGCCCAATCGCTGTCATCGCCTTCCAAGCTTGCGAGAATATCCTCTAGCCTATCCGACGCAAAATGGCGGTTGATCTGGACTATTGTCTCGACGATTTTGGAATCGGGCGGCGTCACCGACAAGGTCCCCAATATGCCGTCAATCCGGTCTACATCCTCGGTCGCGATCCGCGACTTCGCCTCGGCTAGAACATTGCTCGTCAGATAATGTGTGGCCAGCCCAAGCGACAGACAGCCTGCGCCTGCGATACGCGCGCCGGTAAGCGCCAGAAACTGGCCAACGCGTCCCTCAAGCCGCGAAAGATACCATCCACCGCCAACATCGGGAAACAAGCCAATGCCGGTTTCCGGCATCGCAAACTTTGTGTTCTCGGTCGCCACGCGGAAACGCGCAGGCTGGCTGATGCCAACGCCGCCACCCATCGTGATACCGTCCATGAACGCCACAACAGGCTTGGGATAAGTAACCAGCAAATGGTTGAGCTGATATTCGTCGTGGAAGAATTGACGCCCGGATTCGCCGCCATCATTAATGGCCGAATTGCGCAAAAAGGCGATGTCGCCCCCAGCACAAAAACCACGCCCGTCGGCATGATCAATAACCACGCACTTCACCGCAGGATCGTCCCGCCATTTCAGCAGGGCCGCCGTCATGGCATGCACCATCGGCAATGTCAGCGCGTGCAGCGCCGATGGCCGGTTCAAGCTAATGAAACCGGCATGTCCTTCGACCTTAAGCAAAATATCATCGGTCATTGGCGTAACAAATCCCGGCCGATAATCATGCGCATGACCTGATTGGTGCCTTCCAAAATCGAATGCACGCGCAAGTCGCGCCAGAAACGCTCAATGGGATAATCGCGTAAATAGCCATAGCCGCCGAAAAGCTGCAGCGCCTTGTTCACTATCTCGCTTCCGCTGTCTGTCGACAGCCGCTTCGCCATCGCGGAAAAACGCGACTTGTCCGGTGCGTTCGCAGTAACTTTGGCCGCCGCGATGTAAAGCAACGCACGCGCGGCCTCCAAATCGGTGGCCATGTCGGCGAGCATGAATTGCGTATTCTGAAAATCTGCCACAGGCTGACCAAATTGCTGACGCTCTTTGGTGTAGGCAATGGTTTCGTCTAGGCAGCGCTGCGCACCGCCAAGCGAACACGCCCCGATGTTCAAGCGCCCGCCGTCCAAGCCCATCATCGCAAAGCGGAAACCATCCCCCTCTGCGCCCACGCGATTAGCAACCGGCACGCGGCAATCTTCAAATATCACTTGCGCGGTGGGCGATGCATTCCAACCAAGCTTTTTCTCTGGTGCGCCGAAGCTCAATCCCGGCGTATCCTTGTCGACCACAAGGCAGGTGACGCCCTTGGTCTTTTCTTCGCCGGTCCGGACCATGACAACATAGACGTCATTATAACCCGCGCCGGAAATGAACTGCTTCGTGCCGTTTACGATATAATGGTCACCATCGCGCCGCGCGCTTGTCTTCAGCGCTGCTGCGTCCGAACCGCTGCCGGGTTCCGTCAGGCAGTAGCTTGCGATTTTCTCCATCGACACAAGGTCAGACAAATAACGCGCCTTAAGCTCCACGCTGCCAAAACAATCGATCATCCACGCAGCCATATTATGGATCGAAATGAAGGCGCTTGTCGTGGGGCAGCCATAGGCCATCGCCTCCATGATCAACGCAGCTTCCAACCGTCCAAGGCCAGTGCCGCCCGATTCTTCAGAAACGTAAATGGCGCCAAAGCCAAGTTCGCCCGCCGCTTTCCAGACATCGACCGGATAATGCGACTTTTCGTCCCATTCGGCCGCATAAGGCGTAATCGCGTCCGCGGTGAATTTGCGCGCCATGTCTTGGATGGCGATCTGATCGTCCGTCAATTCAAATTGGTTTTGCATGACCACGCCGTAGCATCGCGTTTTTGAGTTATCCAGCCATTAGCTTCGGGCAGCACACATATCGCGCCACCGGGCAAATCTAAGGGTGCAATGATGGGTTCTATCCGCCGTGAAACTGTGCCCTTGGTAAAAAAGAGGAGCTGCCCAAAAAAAACTTGGCGCGATGCCGCTCCGCCTGCTAACCGACCGCCACAAGCACCCATAGCTCAGCTGGATAGAGCGCTGCCCTCCGAAGGCAGAGGCCAGAGGTTCGAATCCTCTTGGGTGCGCCAAAGCAACCCCCAGCAGGGCCGGGCCAGCACCATAGCCAGTCTAACGTTTCAGAAACAGTTCCGCCATTGCATCAATGATGGCAGCCGCATCAAGGCGGTAGGTGTCGTACAGATCGATTAGGTCACCCGTCTGGCCAAAACGATCCGTGCCCAGCGGACTTACCCGCATGCCTGTCACACCACCCAGCCACGACAACGCGCCTGGCGAACCATCAATGACCGTCACGAGCCCAGCGTCAGGTGCCAAAACCGATAACAGATCTTCGGCATGGCACATTTGCATGGGATTATCAGTCCAGCGCGCGGCCTTGCTGGCGGACCAGTCGCGATGCAGCACATCGGGCGAAGTCACATTTAACACGCCCAATCCGGGAATATCATCCGCCAATTGGTCAAAAGCGGCCAGCACTTCAGGGGCAATTGCCCCTGTAAAAACAATAGCCGCTTCTGCGCCGGGGGCAGGTTGCCGCAACCAATAGCCGCCTTTTAACGCGTCAGCTTCCCATTCGGAGCCTGCGCGTTTCACCTGCGGCACTTGGCGCGTGCTGAGGCGCAGATATACCGAGCTGCCGTCGGGCTTTTGCATATGCTCAAATGCCCAGCGCATGAACAATGCGACTTCATCGGCATAAGCCGGTTCGAAATAGGCAAGGCCAGGCTGCCCCATCCCGATCAGCGGCGTATTGATCGACTGGTGCGCACCGCCCTCTGGCCCCAAGGTCAATCCAGATGGCGTTCCAACCAGCAAGAAACGGGCATCGGAGTAGCAACCATAATTCAGCGCATCCAATCCGCGCGCGATAAAGGGATCATACACCGTGCCAACGGGAATCAACCGCGTTCCAAAATGCGGCGCGGCAAGCCCCAGCGACGTGAGCAACAGAAAGAAGTTATTCTCCGCAATCCCGAGTTCAATATGCTGTCCCGCCGCATGTGCCGCCCATTTTTGTGCCGATGGAATTTTGGCATCACGGAAGATATCGGCCACATCGGACCGGCGGAAAAGCCCGCGTTGGTTCACAAATCCGCCCAAATTGGTCGTCTGGGTAACGTCAGGCGCGGTTGTCACGATACGGTCGGCTAATGTCTCAGAGGATTTGGCGAGATCGAGCAAAACATTGCCAAATGCTGCTTGTGTCGACTGAACATCACCAGATGGAACAGGAAGGCGATCGGGAACGGCGATCACCGACGCATCGGGCTCTTGCGGTTTGTGCGCGAGAACGCTTTGCCCGACGAAGTCTTTCAACTGCGTCGCGATATTTCCACCCAATCCAGCAAATGGTTCCCATTCCTGCCCGATATCAACGCCCATGCTCACGCGAAGCTGTTCAATCTGCGCGGGGTTCATCATTCCCGAATGATTGTCCTTATGCCCCGCGAGCGGCAGGCCGTAGCCTTTAACGGTATAGGCGATAAACAATGTCGGTCGGTCATCATCGGCGCTGTCGAACGCATCCATTAAAGACTCGATGCAATGACCGCCCAAATTCGTCATCAGGGCCGCCAAACCGTCATCGTCAAAACTGTCGAGCAGCTTTGCCACATGCGGCTTACCGCCAATGTCCGCGATCAACCGTTCGCGCCACGCCGCACCGCCCTTATAAGTGAGCACGGCAAAATCCGCATTGGGACAATTTTCAATCCAGTCCTCAAGCGATTTTCCGCCCGGCCGCGAGAATGCCGCACGTTGCAACTTGCCATTCTTCAACGTGACAACACGCCAGCCGCAGGTTTCGAAAATATCATCAAAGCGCCGGAACATGCGGTCAGCGGTCGTGCTGTCCAGTGATTGGCGGTTATAATCAACCACCCACCAGCAATTGCGAATGTCGTGCTTATAGGCTTCGATCAAGCATTCGTAGATATTGCCTTCATCAAGCTCGGCGTCGCCCATCAGCGATATCATCCGGCCGGCATCCGCTTCATCTAGCGACCCATGCGCAACAAGATAATCCTGAACGAGGCTGGAAAAGGCCGTGATCGCAACACCCAATCCGACCGAGCCGGTTGAAAAATCCACCGGGATTTTATCCTTGGTGCGTGACGGATAACTTTGTGCGCCGCCCAATGCGCGAAACTGCTGCAATTGCTCCAATGATTGATGGCCCAGCAAATAATGGATGGCCTGCAACACGGGACCTGCATGGGGCTTCACCGACACCTTGTCTTGCGGGCGAAGCGCATGGAAATACAGCGCCGCCATAATCGCCGTCATCGAAGCACAACTGGCCTGATGACCGCCAACCTTAAGGCCGTCGCGCTTTTCCCGTAAATGGTTGGCGTTATGGACAATCCATGACGACAACCAGCGGAGCCGCGCATCCAGCGTCTCAATCGTGGCGATTTTTTCTTTTCGGTGGTCAGTTAAGACGGTGGCCATTTCGGTTATTACATCCCCTCGCCCGTTCCATATCAGCCCATCAGGCGCATGTCAGTCTAATGCCGCGGCTTATAAGCAAAAATTATAACCTGTGCGTTCCAACTTTTCGCAACGAAAGGCGGCTTGTATCACATTTGTTTGTTACCCGTCATTTACAGATCGCTTGTTTCGAAGCTAGAACCGTTTTGAACGAGGGGGAATCCGACACATGGATACAAGCTTAGCGACGCAACCAGCAGGGACTGGGTCGAACGAACTTAGCCGAACACTCAAGTCCCGGCATGTTTCGATGATCACATTTGGCGGCATCATCGGTGCTGGCCTGTTTGTTGGTTCATCGACGGCCATCAGCACAATCGGGCCTGCTGCCGTTATAAGCTACGCATTGGCGGGATTTCTCGTCTTACTCGTCATGCGGATGATTTCCGAAATGGCGATGGCGATGCCCGGTGTTCAAACCTTTCCCGATTTTGCCCGTACCGGCGTCGGTAATTGGGCGGGATTTCTTGTCGGATGGCTCTATTGGTATTTCTGGGTCGTCGTGATCGCAATTGAGGCAATTGCGGGCGCGAAGATTATAAACAGCTGGTTTCCGATGCTTGAAGTTTGGCAAATCGGTGTGGCGTTGATGGCCATATTGACCGCGGTTAATTTGATGTCCGCCAAATCCTACGGAGAATTCGAATTCTGGTTCGCCTCCACCAAGGTTGTGGCGATTATCGTCTTCATTCTGGCTGCCGCCGCTTATGCAACGGGCATCACGTCGCCCTCCGGTCCGACTTTTTCAAACCTGACCGCACATGGTGGTTTTGCACCAGCGGGTGTGGCGGCCATTTTTGTTGGCGTTTCAACGACGATATTTTCGCTTTGCGGCGCCGAAATCGCGACGCTGGCGGCCGCAGAATCCGAAGATGGCGCAAACACCATCGCGCGTATGACGATATCGGTATCGACGCGCATTTTGATTTTCTTCGTGTTGTCGATCCTGATGATCGTCTCCATCGTGCCATGGAACGAAATCGAAGTTGGCGTATCACCATTTGCCCAAGCTATGCGCGTCATGGGTTATCCCGCCGCCGATCTGATTATGAATAGCATCGTGCTTGTCGCAGTTCTGTCGTGCCTGAACTCGGGCATCTATATCACATCACGCGCCATGTTCGGTCTCGCCAAAAATGGCGATGCGCCGCAATCTTGTGTGCAATTGAGCAAAGCGAAAGTGCCTGCCCGTGCGATCCTGATCGCGAGCCTCTTCAGCTATGTCGCACTTGCCGCATCGGTGCTGTCGCCGGACAGGGTGTTCAATTTTCTGGTGAATGCTTCGGGCGCGGTCATGCTGTTTATCTATCTGCTGATTGCTTGGGCACAGCTGCGGCTCCGCGCCGATTTCGAAGCGACTGCCCCTGAAAAGCTGAAGCTCAAAATGTGGTTCCATCCTTATGGCACATGGACGGCCATTGCCGGGATGGTCGGCGTTCTGGTGCTGATGGGCGTTTCGACATCGCACGCGATTGAACTTTGGACCAGCGTTCTGGTGGCGGCGCTCTTTTTGGTTGGATATTGGGTCAAATGCCGCGTGCAAGCAAAGCAGCGGAAAAATTAATGCCCACCAAAATTTTCCGGACGCAACAATCTTTTCAATCACGGATAATGGCCTGCATATCGCATAAGCATATGAAACTGGTTGCTGGAGCGAATGGATGAAACTGGAAAACGACCCCTTAGCGGCATTTTGGATGCCGTTTACTGCGAACCGGGCGTTCAAAACCACGCCGCGTCAGCTGGCGTCGGCAAAGGACATGCATTATACCAGCGACGACGGACGCCAGATCCTTGACGGTACCGCTGGCCTATGGGCGGTAAACGCAGGCCATTGCCGCGCACCGATTGTCGAGGCGATCCAGAAATGCGCGGCCGAGCTGGACTATGCCCCGCCATTCCAATTGGGGCACCCGCTCGCGTTTGAACTGGCGTCGCGTCTGGCGACGATCATGCCTGAGGGGCTGGACCGCATTTTCTTTACCAATTCGGGATCCGAATCGGTCGACACCGCGTTGAAGATTGCGCTCGCTTATCAACGCGCCATTGGACAAGGCACGCGCACGCGCCTAATTGGACGTGAGCGTGGTTATAATGGCGTTGGCTTTGGCGGTATTTCGGTCGGCGGCATCGTCAACAACCGGCGGCAATTTGGCACCTTGTTAACGGGCGTCGACCATCTGCCGCACACCCATAATCTGGAACATAACGCCTTCACCATGGGTCGCCCAGAATGGGGCGCGCATCTTGCTGACAATCTTGAGGCTATCGTCGCGCTGCATGGCGCCGAAACCATTGCCGCAGTAATTGTGGAACCCATGGCGGGGTCAACCGGCGTTCTGGTACCCCCGATTGGCTATCTCGAAAAACTGCGTGAAATCACGCGCAAGCACGGCATTGTGCTGATCTTTGACGAAGTCATCACCGCCTTTGGCCGTGTCGGCGGCACCACGGCATCCGAAACGCTCGGCGTGACGCCAGACATCATCACGATGGCAAAGGGCCTTACCAACGCCGCCGTGCCTATGGGCGCGGTTGCGGTCAGCCGCCACATCCATGACGGTGTTGTAGAGGGCGGCCCTGATGGCATCGAATTGTTCCACGGCTACACCTATTCCGGCCACCCCTTGGCAGCGGCAGCAGCCCTTGCGACGCTTGACCTATACAAGTCGGAAGGGATTTTTGAGCATGCGAGCTCGCTGCACAATTATTGGCAGGATGCAGTGCACAGCCTGAAGGGCAAACGGCACATTATCGATATCCGCAATATGGGCATTGTTGCTGCCATAGAGCTTGCGCCGCATGCAGACGGCGTTGGCAAGCGCGGCATGCAGTTGTTCCACAAATGCTTCGACAATGGTTTACTGGTCCGCGCGACCGGCGACATCATCGCATTGTCGCCGCCGCTCATTCTCGAAAAAGCGCATATCGACGAAATCGTTGGACGTATCGGCGAGCTGATTGAAACTGTCGACTAAAGCGACAGCACAATCTTTCCGACATGCTGCTTCGTCAAAAACGCTTCTTGCGCTTTGACGATGTCGAATAAGTCGTAAGTGGCTGCGACCACGGGCCGGATTTCGCCGCGTTCAATATAGGAGACGAGGTTTGCAAAAACCTGCGGTTCTAAAACCGTGCAACCGATCAGCCGTAAATCCTTGAGATAGAGCGTCCGAAGGTCAAGATCGACAACAGGCCCCGAAATCGCACCCGATACGCCGTAGCGGCCCCCGCGCTTTAGGACGTTCAGGATTTCGCCGAACTGCGCACCACCGACAATATCGACAGCGGCGTCGAAATATTCTTGCCCGAACAATGATAGCAAATTGGCATCGCGCGGAATGACTTGGGACGCGCCGAGCGCGCGGACGCTATCGGCCTTTGCATCTGCTGCCATGGCGATGACCTCTGCCCCGCGCCGTTTCGCAAGCTGGACTGCCGCTGAGCCAACGCCGCCTGATGCCCCCGTGATGAGTACGCGCTCACCTGCCTGCACATTGATACGGGTCAGGATGTTTTCCGCAGTAGCATAAGCGCAGGGAAAGCTAGCCAGTTCGATGTCCGATAGCGCAGATTCAACGCGGTGCGCATGAACCGAAGGAACGCAGGCATAGTCCGCAAAGCCGCCATCGACTTCCGAACCGAAATAGAGAATGTCGTAACGGCTCGCGCCGCAAAAGACGGGTTCGACCAAGACCCGTTCACCGATGCGGGCGGGATCGACATTATCGCCGACTGCGACAATCCTCCCGCACGCATCTGCACCCTGAATGCGCGGAAATTGAAATGTGGCACCGGACCAGCCATCGTCGCCCGCGCCTTCAAGTCCTTCTGCAGCGCCAACGTCCGTCGCCTCTGCGACCGATTTGGAATACCAGCCAATCCGCGTGTTGATATCCGTATTGTTGACGCCCGCCGCGCTAACACGGATCAGGACGTCATTAACACCCGGCTTTGGTACCGGCACATCATCACGCAATTCCAGCTTTTCATAACCACCATGGCCGGTCAGCAAAACTGCCCGCATGTTGGCGGCAATGGTCACTCGGCGCGCGCCAGCCCGAACTGGTTGAGATACCATTTCTGGAACTTAAGAACGCTGCCCTCTTGATCAGAATAGCGACCAGGGCGGTAACGAGTCGACATAATGCCCGCCTGATTATTTTCGGTGATGACTTTGTCCTGCGTGGTTGTCGCGTGATAGCCCCAGGTCATCTTTTCAATGTCAACTTGGTCTTCTGTCGCACGGCCATCCACAAGCCAGATCATTTCCACATCGGTTTCCAGCGCGCCGCGCGGGGTGAACTGGAACAGGATAGCGAAATGGTCGTCGGCAACAATTTGACTGAACGGGCTGAAGCTTAGGTGCATCCGGCCGCCATCTGCCTTTGTCCGTTTGCCCATCAATGGCGCAGGCGCTGAACCGTCTTGCGTTTCCGATGACCAGCCATCCTTGTTCATCCGCTGCATCAACAGGCGCAGGTGGCTGCTTTCGGGGGCGTCGTCGATATTACCGATTGGCCGTCCTGCCGCTGCTGCACTCTCTTCCCAAGCCTGCAACTTGGGGGTGAAGCTTGCAATGGCGTCAGCAGGCCCCGAACTTGGCCCAGCGCCAACGGCAACGATCGACTCTGATGCATGCATTGAGCAGAATTCCGGATGCGAAGGCACACAATGATAGCATTCAAAGAAATTCTCGATGACCAGCTTCCAATTGGCGGTCGTGGGATAGCTGCCGGCGTGCGCGATCCGCGCATCAGCAAAACCGTGATAGTCGAGAATTGCGCCCATGTCGCCAAAGGTCGCGTCAAAATCGTCCGGTTCGCCCTCGCTCATGTTGATGAAAATCAGGCCATGAAAAACGCGGATATGGCACGCGAACAGACTGTTTTCGGCTTTGTCGAAATCCTCCGGCATTAACCGCGCGGAGATCAAGCGGCCATCAAGCCCAAATGTCCATGCATGATAGGGGCAGACCAGACGCGGCGCATTGCCGCTTTCCGACTGACAAATCGTCGAACCCCGGTGACGGCAGACGTTGAAAAATGCGCGGACGCTTTCGCTGTTTTCGCGAATGACGATAATCTGTTCATTACCGACCCGGTACAGGAAATAATCACCTTTTTCCGGGATGCGTGACACATGGCCGGCCAGCAGCCATTTCTGGCTGATGATTTCGTCAAAGTCCGCTTTGAACACCGCATCGCTGGTGTAAAATTCCTGATCAAAGCTGTATCCAACCTGCGTGTTTGCAGCGAGGCGGCCCATAAGTTCAGTGTGCGACATTAGATTTTGATCCGTGCATTTGTGGGGTCATAAAAAGGTTTGAGCGACGCGGTGACGGGATAGCGGACACCGGCAATCTCGATTTCATAATCATCAGCGCCAATTGGCCCGACGACACCGCCGTCGGCGGCATCGACATAGCCAAGGCCGCACGCGCCGCCCAGCGTATGGGTATACATTCCGGAACGAATATAGCCGGCGATCCGGTCGCCCTGCCAAATCGGTTCATTGTGATAGAGCATTGGTTCTGGTGATTTGACCAAGAACTGCACAAGGCGCTGCTTAAGGCCTGCTTCCTTCTGCGCGGCCAAAGCCTCACGCCCGATGAAGCCACCCGCCTTGTCCATCTTCACCGCAAAGCCAAGGCCAGCTTCCAACGGTGTATCCTCATCCGTGATGTCATGGCCCCAATGGCGATAGGCCTTTTCCATGCGAAGCGCGTTCAGCGCGTGATAGCCGCAATGTTTTAATCCAAACGCCGCGCCAGCCGCGACGATCGCATCATATACGCCCGCCATGAACTCGGTGGGAATATACAGCTCCCACCCCAGCTCACCGACATAGGTGATGCGCGATGCGCGCACGATGGCATAGCCCAACTCAATCTCTTGCGAGGTCGCAAAGGGGAACGCCTCATGCGACAGGTCATTGGGGCTAATCGATTGCAGCAACGCGCGGCTGTTGGGCCCCATGATCGAAATCACGCCCATGCCCGACGACACATTGGTCAGCACGGCATGAGCATCGTCGGGCGTATGGCGTTTCAACCAGTTGAAATCCTTCACCTCGGTTTCAGCGCCGGTGACGATCAGATATGCCGTTTCCGAAAGGCGTGTGACGGTCAGGTCAGCCTCAATCCCGCCTTTTTCATTGAGCCATTGGGTATAGACCAGCTTGCCCGGGGCAACATCGACGTCGTTGGCGCAAACGCGGTTGAGCACGGCCATGGCGTCGCGACCTTCAAGACGGAATTTGGCGAAACTTGATTGGTCGAACAGGCCAACCGCTTCGCGCACGGCCTTGCATTCCTCTGCATTGGCTTCAAACCAGTTCTGGCGGCCATAGCTATATTCATATTCGGGTGTGCTGCCGGGTTCACCATACCAGTTGGCACGTTCCCAACCAAAGGCTTCGCCAAAACACGCACCTTGCGCGACGAGCCGGTCGTGCAGTGCCGATTTGCGCACCCCGCGTGCGGTTTCATATTGCTTGAACGGATAATGCGTCGCGTACAATAAGCCGAGGCTTTCGGTAACGCGTTCGCGCAGATATTTGCGGTTAATCTGGAACGGCATGTTGCGGCGGATATCGACGGTCCACAGGTCTGCAGGCGGAATACCATCGCGGATCCAGTCCGCCATGACCTTACCCACGCCACCCGCGGATTGCAGGCCGATGGAATTGAGGCCAGCGGCAACAAAGCAGCCTTTCAATTCAGCACTTTCACCCAGATGGTATCGCACGTCCGGGGTGAAGCTTTCGGGACCGCAGAAGAATTTTTGAATGCCCGCTTTTTCTAGCGCAGGCACACGGCGCATCGCATCGATCAGCAATGGTTCGAAATGTTCGAAGCTTCCCGCAATTTCATCGAAACAGAAATCTTCGGATATGCCGTCCATACCCCACGGCCGCGCATTGGGTTCAAATGCGCCGACAAGCAGCTTGCCCGCGTCATATTTATAATAACCACAATAATCATAATCGCGCAGAACCGGCAGTGTATTGTCGATGCCTTCGACGCCTTCAAATAGAACATAATAATGCTCACATGCGTGCAATGGCGCAGCAACGCCAACGCTGGCGGCCAAATCACGCGTCCACATACCACCGCAGATGACGACATAATCAGCGTCAATCGAGCCATCGTCCGTATCTACGCCCGTGATGCGATCACCATTGTGGCGGATTCTGGTGACTTTGGTGTTTTCAAAGATTTTCGCGCCGCCAGTGCGGGCACCCTTGGCCAAGGCCTGCGTGATATCGACTGCATTTGCATAGCCGTCGCTTGGGATATGAATGCCGCCGACGACATCATCGACATTGACGATATGGGCCAGTTCTTTGATTTCTTGTGGTGTTACGACATGCACAGGCAGGTCAAATACCTTGGCCATGGATGCGCTGCGCTTTAGTTCCTCAAAGCGTTCGGCATTGGTGGCCATCGATATCGAACCGCACTGGCGATAGCCCGTTGCCTGGCCCGTCTCGGCCTCAAGCCCGCGATAGAGCTCGCCAGTATATTTTGCGAGCTTGGTCATGTTGATGCTGGGCCGCAATTGCCCGACCAACCCCGCCGCATGCCATGTCGTGCCGCTGGTCAATTGCTTGCGTTCCAGCAAGACCACGTCGTCCCAGCCGATCTTGGTCAGGTGATATGCAATCGAACAGCCGATGACACCGCCACCGATAATGACGACTTTTGCCTTTTTGGGTAATTCAGCCACGCGGATCAGACCTTCATCTTGGCGTTATCAGGATCGTAAACAGGGTGCTCCAGCACAGTGCCGATGCGTCGTTCGCCCTGTAACACGATATCGAACTGCGACCCCGGCGCCGCATTTTGTATGGGCACACAGGCGAAAAACAGGCTCTTGCCAACGCGATGTCCATAGCCGCCTGATGTCGTCAGGCCGATACAATGGTCGCCCACCAAAATTGGCTCGCCGCCGCGCACATCGACATTGTCTGCATCAACCGCGCCGTACACAATGCGGAAACGCTCAGGCGCATCCAACGTCGCCTGCTTGCCGACGAAATCATCCTTATTGAAATTGATGAAGCGTGGCATGTCTGCCTCAATCATCGTCAATTCGTTGGTAAGCTCGGAACCCCAGGCCTTATAACCCTTTTCGACCCGCATGCTGTTCGCTGCGTACAATCCGTAATTGACGATGCCGAACTCCTGCCCGGCTTCCCACACCGCCTCATAGAGCGCAGCGAGGTCCTTCATCGCTGGATGCAATTCCCAGCCCAACTCGCCTGCATAAGACACACGAAGCGCGCGCATGGTAATGCCCGCAATCACGATCTCCTGACCACTGAGCCAGCGGAAACCTTCATTGCTAAGGTCGGCGTCGGTTAGCTTTTCGAGCACATCGCGCGAACGCGGGCCGTTCATCACGAGAACGCCAAGGTCCATCGTCAGATTGCGGATGGTTACATCTTCGTCCGGCAATTTGCTTTGGATCAGCAAGTCCCAATCGCGCTGTTCCGCCGCTGCTGCCGAGAGGCAGTAGAAATGATCATCGGCAAAACGCGTCACGGTCATTTCGCCATAAATGCGGCCCTGCACCGAAAGCGGATGCACCAAGCCGATACCGCCCAATTTTTTGGGCATGCGGTTGGCGCAAATACGGTTGAGGAATGCCTCCGCATCTGGCCCGCTCACATCATATTTCGCAAAGCCAGAGAGGTCGAGCACGCCGACCCGCTCAGCAACCGCCTTTACCTCTGCCGCGACCGCGTCAAAGCTGTTGGTGCGGTGATAGCCACCTTCTTCTTCTGCGCCGTCGAGGGCAAAATATTTGGGCCGTTCCCAGCCGTAGGTTTCGCCATATACCGCACCAGCGGACAGCAAACGGCCATATAGCGCGCTCATTTTTTGCGGGCGGCCATCGGGCTCTTCTTCACCGGGAAGCCGCGTCGTGAACGTCATGCGGTAATCAAGGAAAACCTTAGCGCGGCTGTAATCTTCGTCCGCATAAGGGCCGTAACGGCGCGGATCGAATTCGGTCATGTTGATATCGGCATCACCGAACACCATCCACTGCGCCAGATATTTTCCAGCCCCGCCGCCTTGCGCGATGCCAAAACTTGTGCCGCAACAATGCCAAAAATTCTTCAGGCCAACCGCTGGCCCCAACAGTGGTCCGCCGTCGGGCGTATGCGGGATCGCGCCGTTGACGAAGCGCCGCAAACCGACTTCACCAAAAATCGGCATCCGTTCAATCGCGCGCTCCAGCCATGGGGCGATGCGCTCCAGATCTTCGGGGAACAACTCGCTTGTCGAATCCCACTCAGGGTTTCCACCGCGCGGTGCCCATGCTTCGGCGAGACCCGTATTTTCGTACACGCCAATCAGTCCGCTTTTCTGCTCCTGCCGGAAATATCCTGACACATGAGGGCAACGCATGACCGGTATTTCTTCATCGCGATCTTTGAACGCGGGGATAGGATCGGTGACAACATAATGATGTTCCATGTTCGTCACCGGAATATCGATGCCCGCCATTTGCGCGATTTGCCGGGCATAGCAGCCCGCCGCATTTACGACTATTTCGGCCCGAACCGTGCCCTTTTCCGTTTCCACATCCCATTCACCAGATGGCAATTGCGTTAGGCCCGTCACGCGGTTTTTGCGCACGATTTTCGCGCCCATATTCTTGGCACCAATGGCAAGCGCGTTGCAAATACCCGACGGATCAGCATGTCCGTCTTCGGTCGTCCGCGCACCGGCGATGACACCATCAAGCGTCATAAACGGGTTGTGGCGGAGAATTTCCTCAGGCGGGATAATCTCCATCTCAAACCCGATGATTTTCGAAAAGCCCTGAATGTAGCGCATCCACGCCAACTCGCGCTCGTTGGTTGCAAGACGGATGCCGCCGGATTTATGCCAACTGACATATTGCCCGGTCAAACCTTCCAGCCGTGGATAGAGGTCATTGCTATAGGCATGCATCTTGGCAAGGTTGAAGCTGCCCGTGATGTTGGGGCATTGTCCAGCCGCGTGCCATGTCGAGCCGGAGGTCAGCTCATCCTTTTCGATCAGCAGACTGTCCGTCCACCCGAGTTCGGCGAGATGGTAAAGCAACGAAGCCCCCATTATGCCGCCGCCGATTATCACAACTCGTGCCGATGTTTGCATAAATGCCCTGCTCCTTATACCACAACCTTAGGGCGGGTTTGCGGTCAGGCACAAATGGGGAATATGACGGGACCGGTTAAAAAAATTTTTGGATTAAGACCGCCGGTGCCTATAAGGCACGCAGGGTTGATTGAGAATATAAAGGTGGGGCTATGAAGGTTGCGTTGGTTACGGGTGCTGCACAGGGCGTTGGCTTTGCAACGGCGCGGCTTTTGGCCGAAAAAGGCTATCATGTTGTCATGACCGACGTGCAGCCCTTGGATGCGCAAGTCGAAGCATTGGTTGCTCTTGGCGGGAGCGTATCCGCGCTTTCGGGTGATATTTCCTCTGAAGAATTTGTCGTCGAATTGGCGGAGAAAATTGCCAGCGACCATGGTGCCGCAGACGTGTTGGTCAACAACGCCGGCATCAGTTTGATTTGCAGCGCCGAAACGACCAGTATCGAGCAGTGGCAGCGCGTCATGAACATCAACCTGACCGGACCGTTTTTGCTGTGCCGCGAAATCGGAAAGCAGATGCTGGGGCGGAACCGGGGCAATATCATCAACGTTGCTTCAATCGCCGGGCTTCACGGTGTTATTGATCGATCCGCCTACAACGCATCAAAGCACGGATTGGTCGGATTAACGCGAACGCTTGCGGCAGAATGGGGCGGCCGCGGTGTGCGTGTGAACGCCGTATGTCCGGGCTGGATTAAAACGGAAATGGATGAGGCTGATCAAGGTTCGGGCGCTTATTCCGATAGCGATATCATCGACCGCGTTCCCATGGGCCGTTTTGCCAAGCCCGAAGATGTCGCCCGGGCCATTGCGTTCCTTGCGCATGAAGACAGCTTTATCAACGGCGCAAGCTTGCCTGTCGACGGTGGATGGCTAGCCGACGCCAGTTGGGATGCGCTTCGTTTGAAAAAGCGATGAGCCATGATATGCAAACGTTGCGCGAACTAGCGCAATGTGGGACCGTCATCGGAAAGTCACAGTCGGTGGCTAGGCACGTTAAGATTTCATTATTGTCCCAATTTTAAAGCGGAACCCGATGGCGACTATTAGCATTGCGAAACCAAAGGTTCAGCTACAGGCATATTTCCTGTGCGCCATGCGCGTCATTTGGATTGCCGTGCCGCTTACGGTGTTATTGCCGCTTCACCTTGTCTGGCATCTACTGAGATTGCCGTCGCCATGGGCAATGTTATTCCTGCGCATTGCTGCCCGCGCCTTGGGCGCGCATGTTCGCGTTCACGGCAGTCCGCTCCGCCGGGATGTATTTTTTGTCGCCAACCATATTTCATGGCACGATATTCCGATATTGGCCGGCATCACGGGCACCTCCTTTGTCGCGCAGGATGGCGTACGCGACTGGCCCGTCATTGGCTGGCTTGCAAAGCTGAACCGCACCATTTTCGTCAACCGCGCTGAAAAGCAGAATGTTACGCAACAAGTGGCCGAGTTACGCGAAGCGATTGCCGAAAACTGGTCGGTGACACTTTTCCCCGAAGGGACGACCTCGGACGGCCAGGGACTATTGCCGTTCAAACAGTCCTTGTTTGCGACATTGGCACCGCCGCCCAAGCCAATGATGATTCAGCCGGTTCTTTTAGACTTCGGTGCCAACACCCTGGACATTGCTTGGGTGGGTGTAGAGACCGGCTGGGAAAGCGCATGGCGGGCATTTACACGGCCCGGCACTTACGACGTCGACGTCCACTTTCTCGAACCCTTTGATCCTGGCGCACTTGCCGATCGAAAAGTCGTCTGCGCCCTTGCCCGCGCTAGGCTGGCCGAAGCTCTGTCCGCCACGCTTGGCTATAGCGTTACGTAAATAGCGCCCAGCCGCGTGAGGTTCTCCGGTGCGCTGCAAAATAATTCATCCAATCGGCCAAATTTTTCAATTGTGGCCACGCATCGACGGCGCTCTAACTTTCGCAAAGGGCGCGTATTGCCTGCTGTAAATTAACTGGGTGCAATCATGAAAATCGGATTTATCGGTCTTGGCAATGTTGGCGGAAAACTGGCAGGCAGCCTGATCCGCAATGGTCATGACGTCACTGTACGCGACCTTGATGCCGCACTCGTTGCCGAATATGTCAATCGCGGTGCAGCCTCGGCGGCATCTCCAAAAGAATTGGGTGAAGCCGTCGACCTAATCATTACCTGCTTGCCATCGCCCGCGGCCAGCGCTGCCGTGGCCGAGGGCGCGGACGGTTTTCTTCAAATCATGCGTCCGGGCCAGGTTTGGCTCGAAATGAGCACAACCGATTATAGCGAAGTCATCCGGCTCGGCGCTTTGGTTGAGGCGCGTGGCGCGATGTTCATGGAATGCCCGGTTTCGGGCGGCTGCCATCGTGCGGACACCGGCAATATTGCGATTTTTGCAGGCGGCCCGCGCGCCGCGTTCGAATTTGTTCTGCCGGTTTTGACAACCATGGGACGGCGCATATTGCACACCGGCGATCTTGGTACCGCGTCACAATTGAAGGTGATGACCAACTATCTCTGCACGGTACATCTCGTTGCATTGGCTGAGGCGTTGACGACATGCAAAGCCATCGGGCTTGATATGAACACCACATATGAAGCGATCCGGATTTCGTCAGGCAACAGCTTTGTCCACGAAACCGAAAGCCAAGTTATCCTTAACGGCAGCCGCGACATCAATTTCACGATGGACCTCGTCAGCAAGGACGTGGGCCTGTTCGACAAAATTGCCCAATCGGCACATGTACCCGTTGAACTGTCGCCGCTGATCGTGAAAATCTTTAAGGAAGGCGAGGAAGCTTACGGGCCTCGCGAATTTTCACCCAACATCATCCGTCGTTATGAAGAGCCATTGGGCATTAAGGTTTTGGGCACTGGATTTCCGGCCGATATGGTCGACGATGAACCCGAAGAGCCGGGCTATGAGGTCGTGCCGAAACGCTAAGCTGCGACGCCTAAACGGCTGTCTTCGACATTCTTGGCCACCCAATCCATGAATGTCCGAATGCGCAGATTTTCTTTCATATCCTTGCGGCAGATAAGGCCCCATGCGCCGGGGCAAACTGCTTTATGTCCAACGGGCTGAACAAGCCGACCGGCGGCTAAATCCTGATCCACAAACGGGCCGTTGACCAGCGCAATGCCTTCACCATTCAGCGCCATTTCCAGCGCAACGGCCAAGGTGTCGACCATGAGATAGGGCACGGACGGTTCAAACGCCGACCCTGCCGAAGCAAACCACGTCTCCCAATTTTGCACTTCGGTATAGATGGCAACAAGCGGCTTGGTCATCAATGTCTGCGGGCTGGGATTTGGCCCCATCGCCTCTGCAACAGCGGGGCTACAGACGGGAAACAGCGCATATTCATACAGCGGAACCCAATGAAATTTGGTCGCATCGGGTTCTGACGCGCAATAAACGAGCCCGACATCCGCGTGCACATCGTCAAATTCCCATTCAACAGCACATGTGTTGAGCGTGAGCTTTACTTCGGGGTGATCAGCCAGAAACTGCGGAACACGTTTTGCGAGCCAACGTATGGAGGCGGTGACATAAGTCTGCACGCGAAGTGGCTTGTCCAGCGCATGGCGGTGGACTTCTTCAACCCCCTCCAGCAACGATTCAAACGCAGCGCGGACATAAGGATAGAGAACCTTACCCTCTTCCGTCGACACGATATGCCGCCCTTCTTGGACGAACAACGTCACGCCAAGCGCATCTTCAATCAGCTGCACCTGATGGCTGACCGCAGGATGGGTGAGGCAAAGCTCGTCCGCTGCATCGCGGATGCTTTGGTGACGGGTCGCCGCCTCAAAACCCTTAAGCGCCTTTAACGGCGGCAACTGCTTTAGATCGATCTTCGGATGCATCGCCACTCCCTCCCCGGATTCGCGCTCTCATCATGAGGTAGCACAGCCGAAAAGGACTGGTAAATAAAATTAACGCATGCTTTTTGCATCTTCCAGGATCATCGCCGCACCCTTTTCAGCGACCATCACCGTTGGAGCATTAGTGTTGCCGGATGTGATTGTCGGAAATACCGAGGCGTCGACGACCCGCAAGCCATCCACACCATGTACACGTAAGCGGACATCGACCACGGAGGTCGCTGCATCCGGGCCCATCATGCAGGTGCTTGTTGGATGATAGACGGTATCGGCACGTGCCCGAAAATCCGCGAGCAAGGCTTCATCGCCATCGATATGCGCGCCGGGAATGAGCTCTTCGGTAATGATATCCGCAAGCGGCTTCGTCCGCGCAATTTGCTTCAGCAATCGGTTACCGGCCAGCACATCGTCAATATCGGCTTGCGTGGCGAGATAGTTCGGGTGGATGACCGGATATTTAGCAGGATCGGCGCACGCGAGTTCAATATGCCCACGACTGGTCGGACGGCAGGGATTATGCGAAAGCAGAAACGCCGAAAATGGATCGGGGTTGAGCAGCTTTCGTTCCGACAATGGTGTTTTGGTGTAGCTCACTGGACTGAAATATAGCTGCAAATTCGGGTGCTTTTTCGTCGCGTCGCTGCGCACAAAACCCCCGCTTTGATTGACGCTCAACGACAGCGGCCCCGCCCGGTCGGCCATATAGCGCAGTCCAGCGCGGATTTTGCCGACGAACGGGTGCAGCACATCATTCAACGTCGCGGTGCGAACTTTGTAGAAATAGGACACCGCAATATGGTCCTGCAAATTACGGCCTACGGCCTTTGCATCGACAATCGGTTCGATACCGACATTTTTCAGATGGCTGGCATCTCCGATACCCGACAGCATCAACAATTGCGGTGAGTTGATCGCACCGCCGGACAGGATCACTTCGCGTCGCGCCTTCGCCTCTAATTGTGCACCTTTGCATGTGTACGCAACGCCGACCGCGCGCCGTCCCTCAAACAAAATGCGGGTGGCCTGCGCCATGGTCTTAAGCTTCAGCGTCTTGCGCTTGCGCGCCGGATGCAGAAACGCGTTCGCCGTCGACGCGCGCCAACCACCGCGTGTGTTGATTTGATAATAGCCGACCCCTTCAGGCTTGCCGCCGTTGAGGTCGTTGCTCGCAGCAAAGCCTAATGTCTGCGCAGCTTCAATAAAGCTGCGACAAATGGGGTGGGCAAAGGGCGAGATGTCGGTGACATGTTGCGGCCCGCCCTGACCATGGTGCGCGCTGTGCCAGTCAAAATCCTCTGACTTTTTGAAATAGGGCAGGACATCATCCCAACCCCAGCCGGCATTGCCCAAGGCTTTCCAATCTTCGAAATCGCGCGGCTGCCCGCGCACATAGACCATCGCGTTGATGGAACCTGATCCACCGACGACCTTGCCGCGCGGCCAATAGCTCTGCCGACCGCCCAGCGCCTCAACGGGCGCGGTATCGTACATCCAGTTAATCCGCTTATCGAAAAAGGTGCGTCCATAGCCGATGGGCATTTGGATCCAGATCGAACGATCGCTTCCACCGGCCTCCAACAACAAGACGCTATACTTGCCATCTTCAGTCAGCCGGTTGGCCAGCACACAACCCGCCGTGCCTGCGCCGACGATGATATAGTCAAATTCCTCGGTCACTGAACGGGGTGCTGCGTCATTTCGAGGTGCAGCATATCGCCAGTATAGGGATTGGCGCGGGCGACATCTTCATTCAGTTCGACCCCCAAGCCCGGCGCGGTCGAGGGGATGACATGCCCCTCTTCAAACCGGATGGGCGATTTCAGAATTTCCGTATGGAAACCGCCCCACGTCTCAATGCTCTCAAGAATCAAGAAATTGGGTGAACAGGTCGCAATCTGGATATTGGCAGCGCCAACGATAGGTCCGCAATACAAATGCGGCGCGATCTGCACATGATCAACTTCGGCCATTGCGGCGATCTTCTTGGCTTCCAATATGCCGCCCACCCGGCCAAGGTTCATTTGCAATATTGCCGCCGCGCCTGCACGCAGTAGCCGCGCGAAGTCATATTTGGTTGTCAGCCGTTCACCGGTTGCAACCGGTATCGACGTTGCCCGTGCAACCTTGGCCATCTCCTCAGGCGCATCGGGGGGTACGGGTTCTTCCAACCAGAGCGGATCATAGGGCTCAAGCCGTTTGGCAAGCCGGATCGCGCCTGCCGCGGTCATTTGGCCATGTGTCCCGAACAATAGGTCTGCTTTCATGCCAACCGCTTCGCGCAGGGACTTTGCAAAACGCTCGCACAGGTCAAGCGCCTCCAACGACAGCTGACGTCCGTCAAACGCCGAATATGGTCCAGCAGGATCAAACTTCAACGCGGTAAAACCTTGGCTCAGATATTCAGCCGACCGTTCTGCCGCCAGATCGGGGTCGTGATAAACATCCTTTGTGTCGCCGGGCCGCGGGTAGATATAAGTGTACGCGCGCAACCGTTCGTGCACCTGACCGCCGAGCAGCTTATACACAGGCTTATTGGCTTCCTTGCCAATGATGTCCCAACAGGCCATTTCGAGCGCAGACAAAACGCCCATGAGCGTGAGGTCGGGATGCTGAGTGAACCCGCTGGAATAGACCCGGCGCCACATATTTTCGATATCGTGCGGATCATTTCCCGCGACGTAGCGCGCGAACACGTCCTCTATCATTTTGGCAACCAGATGCGGCTCAAACGGGACGCAATATGCCTCGCCGATCCCCGACACACCGCTATCAGTTGTCAGTTTCACGAACACGAAATAGCGGCCGCCAAAATGTGGTGGCGGATTGCCGACGACGAAGGTTTCGATATCGGTTAACTTCATGGAACGCGGAACCCGCTGATCGATTTGATCTCAAGGAAATCACGCACACCAAATTCGCCATATTCACGACCATTGCCCGACTGCTTATAGCCGCCAAATGGCGCCATATAGTCTTGGCTTGTGCCGTTAATGCTGACACCGCCCGCCCGCATTAAACGCGAAACACGGCGAGCGCGGTCCAAGTCACCGGTCTGCACATAGGCATAGAGCCCATATGGTGAATCATTGGCAATCGCGATGGCGTCGGCTTCGTCCTTAAATGGAATCAGCACCAGCACAGGGCCAAACACTTCTTCTTGTGCAATCCGCATCTTGTTGTGAACGCCTGCAAAAACCGTCGGTTTCACATAATAGCCCCGATTAAATCCATCGGCCAGACCTGTACCGCCGGCAACAAGCTGTGCACCTTCGTCGATCGCGACCTGAATTAGCCCCTGTATCTTCTCATAATGTGCCTTGCTGACAACGGGGCCATAATGTGGGCCCTTCTCCATCGGGTCGCCAAGCTTGGCGGCCTTCCCAACGCGGGCTGCAATCGCAACCGCCTCATCATATACCGATTGTTCCACAAGCATGCGGGTCGGGGCGTTGCACGACTGACCGGTATTTCCGAAGCAATGCAGCACACCGCGTGTGACCGCGGCCTCCACATCACTGTCGGCAAAGACGATATTGGCGGACTTGCCACCCAATTCCTGCGCAACGCGCTTCACGGTATCTGCGGCGTTTTTGGCAATCTGCACGCCTGCACGCGTCGATCCGGTAAACGAGATCATATCGACTTCAGGGTGGCTGGTTAGCGCGTCGCCCACGGAAGCGCCCGTGCCATGGATCATATTGAACACGCCTTTGGGGAAACCGGCTTCCTCGACCATTTCAGCGAACAGCTGAGCAGAAAGCGGCGCCATCTCACTTGGCTTCAAAACCATGGTGCAGCCCGTAATCAACGCTGGACCGACCTTGCACACGATCTGGTTGATCGGCCAGTTCCACGGCGTGATCAGGACGCAAACACCGATAGGCTCATGCGTGACGATGCCATCTGTGCCAACATCATAATCCCACGCCATTTCCCGCACGGCCTTAACCGTTGCGCGTAAATGGCCGGGCCCGCTTTCGGCCTGCGCGTCATGCGACAGATCGTACGGCGCGCCCATCTCGGTCGAAATGGCGGTTACCATTTCACCATAGCGCCGTTCGAAAATGGTGATCAGCTTTTCCACCAGCGCAATGCGATGCTCAAGCGTGGTCGCAGCATATCCGTCAAACGCAGCGCGTGCGGCTGTGACGGCCAATTCGACATCGTCACGGCCGCAAACAGCGACGACGGCGCAGACTTCTTCTGTTGCAGGATTGACGGCATCCACCGTTGCAGTGGACGTCGCAGGCAAAACCCACGCGCCATTGATATAAGACTTCAACGGTGAATTAGACATAACCAACAGCTCTCTTTTGATCTTCAATAATGTATTTGCTTGCACGCCAATAGTGCCAGGCAGCCCAAAGACCACTCGGCGCGAGAATAAGCTGCGCAAGACGCAACGATTCCGCACCGGCTGGCTGAGACCCGGCAAAATAGTCACTGAGGCCACCGACAATGGCAGGTGCGACGATAAGATTGAGCAGGTTGGCAATGATGAGCGATATCGCAATTGCCATGCCGCGCATTTTGGGGGCAGCGAGGTTCTGGCAAAGCGCCATCGCTGGGCCAATGTAGAAGTAAATGGCCGGGATGAAGATCCACCACATCAGCTTGGCGACGCCCAAATCATAGGTCCAATAGGCAAGGAAAGATGGAATTGTCGCAGCTGCGGTGACTACGGCCAACAAATTCGAGATTTTGCGCGGGTCAGTGAAACTCGGACGTGCAACGACATAAGCCGTCACCAACGACGCACCAATACCGCCAACAAGATAGATCTCGCCAAGCAGTGCGCCCGCCGCGCCTTCATCCATGCCATAGGTCCGCTGGAGAAACAGCGGGGTAAACCACATCAGGCCCCAGCCCCAAAAGGCGGAAAGACCTGCACCTATCATCGCATGAACAGCTGCTTTTTGGGACCAAAGGAAACGCACCGTCTCCATGACGCTTGGCGCCTTATCGTCCACCACAGCATCAAGGCGTCCGCGCGTGGGCTCCTTGATTGTCACCATCATGATGATCGCGAGAATGACGCCCGGAACGCCAAGGACAAGAAATGCAGCGCGCCAACCGTGCAGGTTGGAGACATAACCGGCAAGGTCCGACCCAAGCCAGGCACCAATGGGCGCCCCAAGCGCAAAAATGGTCATGGCCATGGACCGACGGTCTGCTGGAAAATAGTCTGCGATGATCGAGTTGCAGGCTGGTGTTCCACCCGCTTCGCCAACACCCACGCCAATGCGCGCCAGCAAAAGATCATAATAGCCACGCGTATAGCCTGTCAGCGCCGTCATCAGTGACCAAACCGCCACGCAAGCCACCAAGAGCGTCCGCCGATTTGATCTATCGCACAGCCAAGACAGCGGAATACCCATAAGCACATAGAAGAGTGCCAGCGGAATGCCGAGCGAGGCGGCACCGATATCACTGAGATTCAGTTCCTTGCTGATGGGACCAAGCAGTGTCGACAGGACATAGCGGTCCGCGATGCTGATGGTGTAAACCAGCATCATGATGAAAAGGACATACCACCGCTGCCCGATCGTCGAAACATCATCCGCGTTGACTGGTGCGTTGCTAGCCATATTCATTCCCCCTTAAAATTATACCAAATCCGGCCCAAGGGCATCGCGTAGCCCTTCAAGCCAGGGTTCGAATTTCTTCCACTGATCAAGCCCATCGCGGAAGATTGGCTGTCGGACCTGCTCGGAACTCGGCGTGCGCACACTCCGCTTAGTCTTGTGGAACTCTATACATCCAGCCTCAAATGGCAGACTGCAATAGTCAAGGATAGTTCGCACGCTGCCCTCTAGATCGTCAATCAAATCCTCGTTTCTTACGCGCAGGACGCGGCCGGGAAGGACTGTATCCCAATGATCCATGAGCTCGACATAGGTGCGATAATAGCGGGCGATATCCTCGATGCCGTATGTGAATTCCTGACCCTGCGCAAATAACTGCTTAAAGTTACTGAAACAGCACGCCATCGGATTGCGGCGCGCATCGATAATCTTGGCATTGGGCAAGATCAGATGGATGAGGCCGACATGCCGGAAATTATTGGGCATTTTATCAACAAAATAGGGCCGACCCATAACCCGATTGGGCATCGTGTCTGCAATATATTGTTCACCAAACCGGCGGACGGCTGCTTCATCGAGGTCCGGTAGCACACCGGGGTAACGCGGATCGTCGAAATTGAGTTCGCGCCCCTGCAACTCTTGAACGATCCGCTGGATGTCCGGCAATTCTTGCGTGCCCTCAACCATGCTGTGTGACGCGAGTATTTGTTCGATGAGCGTCGAACCTGAACGCGGCAAGCCAAGGACGAAGATCGGTGCGGGGTCGTTGAGGCCCCAACCGGAACGCTCGGCAAAAAACGACGCTGTGCACACGCGCTTCTGTTCGCGGGTGTTTGTCTCGAAAACTTCGGGGATATAGCCGTTGCTTTCGCGGTGCATGCTGTTGCCCCGGTCATAGGCAGCCCAGGATGCGGCATAGTCGCCTTGATCCTCAAGCGCCTTGCCCAAGGCAAACGCGATGTGGACGCGGTCATTTTCCGCGGTATCGGCAGCGTCAAGCCGTTCGCGCATCACCGCGATGGATTCGGCCGTGAAGCGATATGTCTTGAGGTTGGCGAGGCTCCACCACGCGTCACCGAAATCGGGCCGGTCGACCGTCGCGGCCAAATAGGCTTCAATAGCCTCACCGGTCAGTCCTTCAGTCTTGAGCGCATGGCCGAGCCAAAGGTTAAGATCGGCGCGGCGAACCCGCGCTTCGATCGTATCCCCCGGAATTTCGGACAGCATTTCCCGGTATTCGGGGATCACTTTTGAGAAACTGCCCAAACCGACGCTGATCGTTGCAGCCTGCGTGCGATGGGCGTGGTTGCGCGGATCGCGCAGCAACAGTGGTTCCAACGCTTCACGCGCTTGCGGAAATTTGTGACGCGCAATCAGCACCTGCACATATTCATGACGCGCCTCGTCATGGTCCGGCACCATCGCCAGAACACCCGCATATAGCGTTTCTGCATCGTCGAGCACGTTGCGCAGATGACCGATCTGTGCAAGCAGGCGCATCGCTTCGGGATGGTCGCCGGCCTCTATAAGAAAGCGGCGGATCAAAGCCTCCGCGGCATCTATCTCGCCATCGCCATGCAGCACTTTGGCGTGAACGATGGGCTGCGGCAGGCTGGAGAGGCTGGCTGAATGGCGGGCTGCGATGTCCGCGTTGCGGCTATCCCCCGTCATGCGATACAGCCCGTCGAGCATGTGCCAAGCCATGACCAGCGCTGGGTTGATCGCCACTGCCGTGCGCAGACACTGTATCGCGGCCGCGGCGTCGCGCTTGGCGACATGACACAGGCCGCGCTCTAGGAACATCTGGCTAAAATTTGGATGATGCGCCTCAAACCGCTCGAGTGCAGCAAGGGCTGCATCGGTCTGCTTCATCATGCGGAGTGAATGCGCCTCAATCAGCAATAGGTCGCGGTTCGCAGGATGATCAGACAGCAGACGCGTTGCGCCTAAAACTGCGGCCGAATAATCGCCGTCGGCCTGAAGCGTATGAAGTGCGCCAATCTCTAATGCGAGCGCATCGGCGACGCGCAGTGCAGGGTCGTTCTGGTCAGAAGTGGGCGAGTCTATTTGGGTGGCCATTCCGCACTTTCCTATCGGTGAGCGCCGCGTTCTTTATAAAAATCGCAGTGCGGCCAGAAAGCAAGGGGCGGCGCTTTTGGCACCGCCCCTTCCTATTCAATCATCGGCAGTCAATTACAGCTTTGTGCCGATCTTGATGCCAAAGGTCCGCGGACGTACGATCGTCGAAGTCTTGATGTACTGCGCAGAGTTGGTGAAAGTCGACGCTCTGCTGTTAAACAGATTGTCGGCAAACAGCGTCACTGTCCAGTCATCACGCTTGAAACCGACTTGCGCATCCGTGAGGGCGTAGGCAGGCATCTTGTAACGCAACACGGTCGTTGCGGGAACAATTACGCCGTTCGGCCCAAGGACGTTACCGTTAGCCGCGACATCACCCGACGGATAGGTCGCCGGCTGGTTGTACATCGAGCTGGTGTAATTCACGCCACCTGAAACAAACCATTCCATGCCACCTGCACCCGCAAAATCATAGCGCGCACGGATATTGGCTTGGAACTTGGGGCTAAACGGCGTGATGCCACCAATATCACCAAACGGGCTTTGGACCGGCTTGACTGTGCCGCCCGAATAAACCTGCGTGATGCACTTCCCGAACGAAGATACGCCCGGGTTGTTGGCGATGAAGCAAGGCGAGTTCGCCTGCTGGCTGTCATTATATGAACCCGAACTTTGGATCGTCAGCCCGTCCATCGGCCGAGCCGAGATCTGCGCTTCGATACCCTTGATTTCATAAGTTGGGCCGTTGGTTGCAAACGCGGTGTTGCCGAAGCCAGCCGCTGGGTTGAAGAACCCAATCTGAGTGTCTTTCCATTTCATGAAATAGGCAGACATGTTCAGCGTCATCATACGGTCGAACAGGTCAGTCTTCAGACCCATTTCATAGTTGATCAGATTGTCCGGACGATAGGCAGCTGGAACGAGCAACTGGTTAGCGTGCGGCGCCACGGGATCTTTAACGCGCGAGGAAGCCCCGCGGTTGAAAGCACCTGGACGGAAGCCTTCGCTGTACGTCGCATAAACCAGCGTACCTGGCTTTGGCTTCCACGTGATCGTGCCCTTGCTCTTGAAACCGCTATAGGTCGAATTCAGGTTCTGCGCATCGAGGTTGTTGCCTGTTACGCAGACCGGAACTTGATAGCAGCCCGCATTGAACGACGAATATACCGATCCGGTTTCATAGTTATCATAGTGATAATAACGCGTACCGCCCGTGATCGTCAGGGTTGACGTTATGTCAAAATCGACCGATCCGAAGAATGCATATTGATCAAAGCCACGTTGAATGTCCTGACCAAAAGCGACGCCAGGACCGCGTGGCCCCGCTACGTTGAGCGTGGCAGCTGGGTTGGGCGCAACATTACCCATGCAGACCGTACCAGCAGCTCTAATTTGCGCTGCTGTGAGCGACAGACCGCAGCTTGGGATGGACTTGTAGGACCAATCCATGTTGTCTTCAATCGCGAACGCTTCATAAAACGCACCGGCAATTGCGCGCAGACGGCCATCACTCGGCGTCGAGACACGGAATTCATGGGTCTCGTGTGTGTTCTTAACCTCGTCCTTCCAATAGCCGGTAGGCTCATAGCAATAAGGCGCCGCGCCATAAGTGCCGAAATAGTAGTTGGCTGCACCAGTGCACTGATAGAAGATGCCGTATGTCGCACGCGAATAGTTGGTGTAATCACCCTGCTGCGTGATGTTTCGCGAGAGATAGGCGCCCGTGTAAACCAAACTGAAATCGCCGACCTTGCCGTTCAGCGTCCAAGCGGTGTTGGAGTAATCATCTTTGCTATACTGCGGTGCGAACAGCGAGGAAGACAGGCCCGTCAACGGCTTGTAGTCATAGTCATATGTCTGGACCGCAAAGGTGCCCTTGGTATCGAGGCTCTGGTAAGCTTGGCTTACAAGCAGGTCCCAATCAGGCGCGATTTGCCAGCTCAGCGCGACGCGGCCACCAGTGTAGTCAACTGGGTTGAAGTTATCTTCGACGAACGGGGCATTATCATACTTACCGCCCTGGCTCTGCTGAGCCGCTGTCAAACGATTACCATTGCCATTATAGGCGAGGTAATATGAACCAAGATCGGTCGGTTCGCGTGTGAACGTCGAGTACTTATTGTCGATATAGCCGCCACGATGATCGGCATAGACAACCGCGCGGATCGCGAGCTTGTCTTCAATGATCGGTAGGTTAACCATCGCATTGAACGAACCGTTTGCTGCACCGCCCGAGGTGCCGCCAAAGCTGCCTTCGACCGCGCCTTCAAACTTGTTTAGCTTGGGCTTGTTGGTGATGTAGCGAACCACACCAGCCTGAGCGCCACCGCCGAACAGCGTACCCTGAGGGCCTTCAAGCACTTCGACGCGCTCAATGTCAGCGAGATACACGTCGGCGTTACGGGCCGGGAATTGCATCGACTGATCATCCAGATACAGCGCTACGTTCGGGAAGCCGCTGATCGTTGCCGACGACTGCTGACCGGCAAAACCAGCCGACAGGCCGCGCATAAAGATCGCGCCGTTGCCCGGACCATTGTTACTGAAAGTCACGTTGGGCGTATACTTCACCAATTCGTTGATCGAGCTGATGTTAAGCTCGCTCAGCGTGTCCGTGCCGAACGCCTGGATCGTCATCGGCACGTCTCGCAGAGACTGGTCGCGACGGTTGGCGGTAACGACGATGTCACCGGGAGCAGCCTCATCTGATGAAGCTTCTACTTCCTGCGCGAATGCGGGGGCACTACCGGCCCCTAATGCTGCCAGCACAATCGCCGCAGTCGAAATTTTCAAATAACTTTTCAATTTTCTTCCCCTCAACCATCCCCAAATATCTGGGGCTACCATTTCTCCATCAATAAGACTGAAACTGGAGCCCCCGTCAAGCAACTGACCAAATTTTCGTGATTGGTAAATTAAATTCCCTGACCAATCATTTCATCTACATGTTGCGATTAGAAGACCTAATATATGGATGAGAGCAATGGATAGCGTGGACTTCGAAGGCTACGCGGTCACACGTTTTGCGAGATGAGGACTGATAATGCATATGGGAGCGGATTTTGTACTGTTGATAGTTTGCGACGACCGTAAGGGTATCGTCGCAGCGGTGGCCAACTCGATTGCCAGCCAGGACTGCAACATCGTCGAAAGCTCGCAATATGGCGACGAGGTAACCGGTCGATTCTTTATGCGGATCGCCATCAACTGCCCCGCTGATGTGACGACGGAAAGTTTCGAGGCGGCGTTCCTGCCAGTTGCTGCGGCGTTCCGGTTGGAATGGCGCATTCACGATTTGCGGAAAAAGCTGCGCGCGATGATCATGGTTAGCCAAGGCGGCCATTGCCTGAACGACCTTCTCTACCGCACAGCAACCAAACGGTTGCCGATGGAAATAACCAGCGTCGTTTCCAACCACCAAAATTGGCAGCGCCGCGCGGAGCATGAAGGCATCCCATTCCATCATTTGCCGGTGACGCCAGAAAACAAGCTGGAACAAGAAGCCAAGCTGCTGGCGATGGTTGAAGAACAGAATGTCGACCTCGTCATCCTCGCCCGTTATATGCAGGTGCTTTCAGACCAGCTTTGCCGGAAACTCGATGGGCGCGTTATCAACATTCATCACAGCTTCCTGCCGGGCTTCAAAGGCGCAAAGCCGTATCACCGTGCCTATGAACGCGGCGTCAAAATGGTCGGCGCTACGGCGCATTATGTGACGCCCGACCTTGATGAAGGTCCAATCATTACCCAAGACGTGTCGATCGTTGACCATGCCGATACGGTTGACGATTTAATAGCGCAGGGGCAGGAAACCGAAAGCCGGGTTCTGTCGCGGGCGGTCAAGCTGCATCTTGAGCACCGCGTGATGCTGAATGGCAACCGCACGATTGTGTTCAAATAAAAGGGCGCGATCAGCCCAACGATTTGGTTAAGTTTAGGAGACCCGATTACCATGAAGACGCGCGCAGCTGTTGCCTTTGAAGCGAAGAAGCCACTTGAGATTGTCGAGCTTGACCTTGAGGGTCCCAAGGCTGGTGAAGTCTTGGTTGAGATCATGGCGACCGGCATTTGCCATACAGATGCCTAT
>NCJG01000006.1 GCA_002282385.1 Sphingomonadales bacterium 39-57-19
ACCAACCTCTTGACCCAAAACCCGCAACGCGGGATATGACAACCACCCGGGTCACTTCTCAGTGAAAATAACGGGTCACTTCTCAACGACAATCAACAGACAACCACTTTATTTTTAACAAAGGCTTGTCCCAGGCGACGTCGCTGTGCGCGCCAATGATCACCAGCTGTTTGACCACAACATAGCCAGCATAGACCCAGCCAAGTCCCATGTAGACCAGCATGGCTGAAAACCAGATGCTGGGCATCAGGGCATAATAAAATATGTTGTTCCGGTAGACGAGCCGGACGCTCATATAACGGGCATTATGGTGCGCGCGGTGCATATTGTATAGCCATGCAAAACTGTGCGATGCCCGATGCTGCCAATATTGCATCATGTCATCGAGGATTAGAAACAGACCGATTGCCGCAAATATGTTCAGATCCGACAGCATCCCGCGCCATTCGGGACGGGTCGCGCTGAGCGCATAATCGACGAACACTACGATTGTCGGCTGAGTAAACACCAACAGCATGACCGTGCTAATGATCTCGACAATACCATCGTCACGGGTCTGTTCCTTTTTGCTGAAAAGGCTACTGCGCGCCAGTTCGAGCAGGCCGAAACTGATAAAGATGGCAAGGACAACATAAGTGGATGCAGGCATCTCAATATTCTTTTTCGTTAATGGATGTCTCGGTAACGACGGTCGCGCATAGACAAACCGATTTTGTTAAAGACCGCACGTTTTACGTCCAAATCGTTTCCAATGGATAGAGGAATATCAGCCACGCAAGGCATCCCATTACCACGCGGCGGTCGCGGGCGAATATGGCGAGCAGCACGGTCGGGAAGAATGACCATACCAAGACAAACATCTTTAAGCTGAATATGTCGGACAAATTGGTCAGCAACAGCATCGTGCTGAACACTGCAACATTGCATATCAATACCCCGGCCATCACCGTGCGATAATGCTTGTCGAAATGGCCATCCATATCTTCCCACTCACCGTCGGGAAAGACGAGTGACGCCGCGAGATAATAGATAGCGGTCAAAAGAAATCCACCAAACATCGCCGGCCACGTAACCGGTATTACGTTGCGTAATTCCCAACCATATAGCCAGAACGTAACCAGATCACACGAAACAAACAGCCCAAGCAAGCCGGTTGGCCATCCGATATGGACGTGGTGGCGCGCCTTTAGCGCACGCGCAAGGCCGCCTAATCCCTCTGCCAGTGCGAGCCCAAGCAATAGCCCGAACAGCGAAAACAAATAGTCGAACTCGTTCATTTGGTGCTTCCCCCCCCAAGGCAGCCATTGCACTTCAGGTGCAGATGAGGGCACCCTAAACCGCTTTTGGCGAATGCGCAAATTTGATGCAGGAGATGCGACCACTCGATGATTTTAATGATCGCGCTATTCGGATGCGGCGATGCATCATTCGTCTCCTGGAAACGATGCAGCAGCACCTATTGCGGATTAATGTTGATTTGGCCGTGACAGTCGCGCCAGCGCCGCCCCCATGCCATCCTTGTAAAGCCAATCGCGCACCTCGAATCGCTCGGCAGCGGGCAGGGTCGCAGGCAGGGCATGGATTTTTTGTGCTGCGTCGGGGGCCAGAATGATCTCGCGAGGGTCAATCTCGAGACCGAAGCCCGCCGCTTTTAAAATTGCCTCCTTGATGGTCCATAAACGCATCGCACGCAAAGGCTGGAGCGTGATATAGGTAGAGCGGATCCATTCGAATTCTTGCGGGTTAATATAGCCGCCGGCAAATTCTTCCCATCGCGCGAAATCTTCGAGTGCTGCGATATCAATGCCCACGTCGTGCGAATCGCTGAACGCGGCGAGCACATGTTGCCGGTCATGCGTGAGGTTGAGGTCTACGGACGCAGCCGCTTGAGCAACATGAACGAGAAATGGCTTGTTGTGATCGCCGAATGCGAATTGGGCAAAGGCGATGTCGTAGCGTTGGCGCAGGCAGTATCGCAGCAGGAAACGGCCGGCCAGCATTCGCCATTGATCGGCGGGCCGGCGGTATTGGCTTAGTTTTCCGGTTTCCGCTGGTGTGAGCCACCGCGTTTGTAATTCCAGCGACGGCGCATTGTCCATCACGGCGGGTGGAATGGAAACGCTGCCGATCAGCGTGCCATCGGCCATAACGTCGTGGCTTACGATCCAGCCATCGCCTCCCGATGAGTACTGCTCACCGCTCATGCCTGCTGCGCTGCTTCCGGAGGTATGGCGCGACCAGCATCCGCAAGGGCGAGCAGAAGCACGACGCGGGTGCCTTCAGATGTCGACTGGATCTCTAGCGCGGCGCCCAGGCGGTTCGCGCGCGTCCGCATGTTGACCAATCCTTTGCCATTCATTCTTTCTATCGATTGGCAGCCATGGCCGTTGTCGGCGACCGTAATGTGAATGTGTTCGGCGACAATATGGCAATCCACCTCGATCGTCGCTGCGCCAGAATGCTGAACGGCATTCGCGACTGCTTCTTGAAGGATGCGGAGGATATCGAGCACGTGCGCGGGGCTCAACCAATCCAGCACAGGTATATCGCTGATATTCCACTTCAGGCGGATCGAGGCCGCGCGCACCTGAGACTCCATACGTTCGCGCCAGGCGCCGAGAGCCAGCGAGAGATCTCCTCCGTAATTTTCAAGCGAGGACACGATGAGGCGCATGTCAGTCAGGGCGTGGCGGGCATGCCGGGCAATTTGGTCAAGATCTGGGTCTGTACCTTCAGCGAGCGTTATTATGGATAGGATGTGGCCGCTTATGCCGTCGTGGAGGTCACGCATAACACGGTCGCGTTCTTCGCTTATCAGTAAAGATTCGCGCTTTATGCTAAACGCCTCGTCGGGCCGCTGAAATTCCTGTGCGCCATTGGTGGCCTTGGTCCGCAGCTTGTCTGCTGAGCGATCCAGAGCGTGCTTTGCCAGCATTGTTCGGCAAACCATCATGAGAACGGGCGCGATGAGGAAAATGGTTAGGCCGAGACGGGTAGAAATCAGGCTGCTGGAAACGATCTGAAAAAAGATCAGCGCGCCAAAGATACCGATGGCAACGATGACGCCTTCAAAAAGAAGGATGAACGGTGTGTCCCGGTTATCCATCAGCCCTGCGCGCGCGAGAAGGAAGAGTGCATAGAATGCATAGAGCAGGGAATTGACCGTTACCCCCTGCAACATTGATACCATGTCGATCGACCTGGGCGCCGCGATGGTGATCAGCGAAACGACTAATGGCGGTATGAAAATCAACCATTCGCTTTTGCGGTTTGGCAGGTCGAACAGTCGCCGTACAAGCAACACATTCACACTTACCGCCCAGAGCGTATTTAAGTCCCAGAGGGCACGATAGTTAAATGGAAGAGAAGCGTGATTGAGAGCCGAGCCGTGCTGTGCCCAAAAGAGCAATAAGATCACTAACCAGCCATAGGTTCTGTCTTGGGAACGGTTCCACCACATTGCGCCAGCCACCATAAATAGGACAAGCGCGGCAGCCGGTGCCATGGAGAAGCAGCCGACGGATGCGACGGCAAAAAGCGATGCCAGCAGGCATACCGAAAGCAGCGGAATGCGATAGCGGGCGCTCAAATCCAATAAGGTGTCGTTATAGCGTGATGAGGCCATTAACTATGGCTTCATAGACGGCAGAGCCACGATTATCGACCTGAAGCTTGCGGTAGATCGCCTTAACATGGGATGGAACAGTCAGGCGAGACAAGCCTAACCGTTCTGCGATCTCCCCATAAGTAAAACCCTTGGCAATGCCCCACAATATGTCAAATTCCCGAGGTGTTAATGCCGGAATTTCCCTGTTCAGCGTTCGGGCTTTCGGCTTTGCGTCACTGCGCGCGCGCACCAAAATATGTCGAGCAATGGAGGGCGAGATAGGTGATCCGCCACCCAGCACGGCAACTGCGGCTGCATGAATGTCTTGGTGGGGCGCGTCCTTCAATAAGTAACCCGACGCGCCAGCCGCAATTGCCGCCATAATAGTAGTTTCGTCGCCCAGTACGGAGATGACCAGAACCTCAATGGCTGGAAGGCGCTCGCGGACATTTTGGATCAAGCCTATGGCCGAACCATCGGGAAGGCCCAGGTCCGACACGATCAATGCCGGCGGCGGGTATCGGTTTAGCGCTATGTCTGCCTCTGCAAGCGAGCCGACCTGCTCAATCACCATGTCGCCATGCGCCGAAAGGGCAACTGCCATTCGCGCACGTATTGGCACGTCATCCTCGATTAGCAGAACGCGATGCGGCAACGCCAACGGAGAAAATAATATGCCCACACGGCTACCTAGCCCAAAACGACAATGATGGGGCAACCCAATCGTAGCCAGAATGGAGGTTATCTCAACCGCACTGAAATGAACGGCGCTTTTGCTGCTGGCGGATGCTCGCAGACATTGTGGATCAGGCGTATGACTGAAGGATCGGGAGGGTTTAGGTCGGGCTTCACCAATGCCGCGACGCGGATGGGGAACGCAGAGCCCCGAGGAGACAGTGGAGCTGGGAAACGTTAGGGTTAGGCCGCTCCAATGGCCCCGGGTCCCCTTTTTATGGGATATGATGGCGATGGGGAGTGATTAGCATGGGATGGCACCCTGTTTTTAAGTGATGGTCGTATCTTTCCTTGGTATGTCCATCGTTCGCGGACAGGTTGTTCCCGCCGTGATTTGACGGCTGAATTGTTTTTTATTGCGGTGAAACCCGATGGGCGACCGTGGCATTTTCTGAAAACGGAGTTTGATATGACTAATGAAGTTGCTGTGGCGGATCGTCATTCTGAAGCGAGCCGCATCGTCTCATCGGCCCTAGGTTGGTCAGCGGCGGCCGGGTTTGTTCCAGTGCCAATACTTGATGTTGCCGCTCTCGCTGCTGTTCAGGCAAAGATGGTCATCGACCTAAGTGCGCTCTACGGTGAAAAATCGAGCAACGAATTGGCTCGCGGCGTTGTCTCCGTCCTGCTCGGCACTCTTGCTCCGCTCAAACTGACTGAAATCGCGTTGGTTTCGGGGGCAAAGGCAATACCAGTTGTTGGCACCGTTATGGGCTCTCTTTCGATGGCTGGTTTTGGTACTGCGGCCACCTATGCCATTGGTAAGGTCTTCATCCGTCACTTCGAGCGTGGTGGTACCGTGGGTTCGCTCGACGCTGAATCGGTCAAAGAAGATCTTAAGGCTGAGTTCGCCAAGGCGGCTGAAAAGGCCTAATTCATGCCAATACTTTTGTTTTTGTTGCTGGTCGCCGTCTCGGTGGTGGTCGGATGGTTCGGGCGTAATCGGGCGATCGGCTTCGCCGGTTTCTTCGTGCTCTCGCTTCTGCTTACGCCCTTCGTGATGGCATTAGTGTTGCTCGTTTCTGTTCCCCGCACGCCATCGGCTAACCGCAAGTCCTTGAAGGCGCCGGGCGAAAAAGATTCGCAGGAAGCATGACCTCAGAATCTTCGCCATCCTCTGGCGGAAATGTTGAACTAAAAAACCTTGGTGAATCGATCCTTGATCGTTTCACCAGGGGTTTTTCGACATTGGGTGATCCTCGGTCGCTGCTGAAATACCGGTTGCTTCAACCGTCATCGCTGCCCGAGCTTGGCCTGCTTGCGGTGTTTTCAGCCTTGTGCGGCACTGGCATCGTTTTTGTCTTGAACCAAGCAACCACGATCGCACAGAATAAACAGTCGACATTTGGCTGGGGCATTTTGTTCATCGCCATCCTGTTGGGTTTCCGCATTGGACAGAAAGCGCTCATCGCGCGGACCAGCGGTGCGGTAGAACAGGCACTTGATGGATGGCGAGGGCGGATCAGCCGCAAAGTTACCGAACTGTCGCTCCGCGATTTAGAGGAAATGACCCGCGGCCGCATTATCGACGGTCTGGCGCGCTCTTACGAACAGTTATCCCAGACCATTGTGCCGCTGGTGGGCGGTGTTGAATCCATTGTGCTCTTGGTCTTCACGCTGATCTATCTGTGTACGCTGTCGCTGATTGCCGGACTGATTATGGCGGCGATCGCAGTGAGCTTGGTGTATATCTACGTCAGCACGGCGCACATGATGAAGGAGACAATGAAGCTGGCGAGCGAGGCCGACGCCGAGTTGGCGCGCTTGGCCGAAGACATGGTGGATGGGTTCAAGGAACTGAAGCTCTCGCAAGCCAAGTGCATCGCGCTTTATGCCGACATGGCCCCAGTCTCTCAGGAAGTCGCCGTGCAGCGTTCGCGCACGGGTGAAATCATCAGCGAGTTGATCGCTGTGGCCAGCTCTTCAGGATATCTGCTGGCGGCAGCCGTCGTCTTCGTTCTTCCGATCCTTGCCGGCGGCGGTGAGGGGATATCGCGTATCGTTACCGCCGTTCTTTTCCTCTTGAGCCCGATAGGTGGCGTCATTGGGGCCGGGCAACAGATTGTAACCGCGCGCTTCGCCATCGATTCCATTCGCGGATTCGAGGAATCCATAGACAAATGCCTGCGCGCGAGCGACCAACAAGGGCCGGACTATTCTGGGTTTTCGGAACTTTCGCTGGCGGGCGTCGGGTATCGCCATGCAACTCAAGATGGCGAGGCCGGATTTGCGGTCAACGACGTATCCGCGGTGTTTTCGCGCGGTCAAATCGTGTTTGTTACCGGGGCGAACGGATCCGGAAAGACCACGGCGCTGCGTTTGCTGACTGGCCTGTATCCGATCCAGACAGGAATGATCTGCGTGGACGGACAGCCGGTCACCAATCCACCGCCGCAAAGCTACCGTGATCTCTTTGCGACGGTATTTTTCGATTACCACATCTTCCGTAAACCCTATGCGCTCGACGCGTCGGCGCTAGCGCGACTTGAGGAGGCGCTGGTGATGCTACGGATTCGTGATAAGTGCCCGGAGAATCTGGCGGAGAGCCTAAACCGCGATGCCCTCTCAACCGGCCAGCGCAAACGTCTTGCGCTTGCGCTGGCGCTGGCAGAAGATCGCCCAATAATTCTGTTAGACGAGTGGGCGGCCGATCAAGACCCCGGAACCCGTGAACGGTTCTACCATGAAATTCTGCCTGCGCTTAGCCGCGCCGGCAAGACCATCATCGCCGTGACCCATGACGAGCGCTATTTCGATTGCGCAGATATCCGTTATCACATGGATGAAGGTCACCTACACAGGGTAATGCCATGAACGATCGCTTAAAGCATATCGTCAGACGCCTCAAAATTAACGGTGCGTTCTTCCTGCTGGTCAGTCTTTTCGTGCTGATTATCTGCTGGGACAGGATCGTCATCATCACAGCGCCCGGTCATGGTGGCGTTGTGTGGCACCTCATGTTTGGTGGCACCCGCACCAACGACAAGTCGATGGGCGAAGGGGTGCACTTGGTTTTCCCGTGGAACCGGGTCTACGACTATAATCTGCGCCTGCAAAACTTTCGCTCAACCTACAACGTCGTGACCGCGGATGGTCTGCAGGTGAAGATCGGAGTGGGTTTCCGCTGGCGTGTTAATTCGGATCGCCTCGGAACACTGCACCAGCATTTTGGCCCTAAATACCTGGAAAATCTGCTTGTTCCAGCGATCGGCTCGATCGCGCACGACGTCGTCAGTCGCTACCAGGCCGTTGACCTGGTTTCGGAGAAACGAAACGCAATCCAGCAAGAAATTTACGCCGAGGCGATTGATCACCGCATCAAAAATGGCATTGGCGGCATCGCCGATGGGAGCGAGACCAACGTAATTCTCCTGCAAGACATCCTGATTTATGATGTCGATCTGCCCGCGGCGGTGCGTCAGGCGATCGAGGAAAAGCTGAATCAGGCGCAGATCGTCGAAGGGTACCGCTACCGTGTCCAGCGCGAGATGCTTGAAAGCGAGCGCAAGGCGGTCGAAGCGCGGGGCATTCGAACTTTTCAGGAGATCGTGGCGTCTAACATGTCGAACCAATATCTACGCTGGCGTGGGATTGAGGCGACACTTGAACTTTCCCGTTCACCAAATAGTAAAGTTGTCGTAATCGGCAACCAACAGAGCGGCGGCCTACCTTTGATCCTCGACTCGAGCGATCAAGGTTCGGGAACAAAAGCCCAGACAGCCCCTGTCGGGAAACCCGTTGTTGCTAAGGCGGCTAATCCGGGAAAGCCATCGCAACAAAGTAAACCCAAAGCGGCACCGGCACCCTAAGCGACGAAATTACAACCTTGCTCTGCCGGGATCGGATGGGGCGAGGGCGAAGGGCGCGATCGCACTTGCCCATTCACTCATGATAAGACGCCTGCTTCGGCCATCCGAATGCGCAGCACATGGCGGTTTCTATCTGTAAACGAACTGCGGCCGTGCAAGGCCTCGTGGTTGTTGAGCAATTGCAGGCTGTCGGCCGGCATTGCCCTAGTCACCAGCCGCTCTTGGTTGCACGCTGCGCTATTCACTATGTTTAGCGCGCGGCGCAACTCTTCCACGTCAAGCTCAGGATGCGCTTCGAGGCCTTTCTGTAAGGTATCGAACCGATAGCGTATCGCCGGCCGCTGCGCGAAGATCGGAGCGAAGGTGAATTCGATACGGTCACCTGCGCCATCGCGCGTGAACGCCGAAGGTACGCGAAACGGGACGTCGCGGTCGGTCAAATAGTCCATAGCCCAGCGACCTTCTGGCGTGGCCGACAGTTCTTCCCGCAGACATTGCAGCGCACGGATTGATGAAATTCCACCGCCACAATTTGCCGGCGTGACGACGTAAAGCATCATGTAGCGTTCGGGGTGGTCGAAATATTGTGTGTCGGTGTGCAGTTCGGCTTCATAGGAATGTTCCGAAAAGGTCGAGACGCCGTTGTGTGAGATTTTGTCCTCGCGCATTTTAACATCCCAGACGACACGGCGATGAACCTTGTCGGTGGCTGTGGGGGTGCCAAGACCCACTGAAAGCGCAAACAGCAGTGCTGAGCGCATGTGCACAGGTAGGTGGGCAAGGCCCATGCTTGGAACAATCAGCGCGCTGTAGTCTCCCTCGAGTGCATCGCGCATCTCGTTGGCAAGTTCGATCAACTGCGATGCATGCCGGGCAAGGCCGGCGCGCAAAGCGTCTGCATCGGCTGGCGGTTCGAGGCGATCAGGGGAAAGATCTGGACCATATTGATCTTTGAGCACGCCAAGTGCGGCATCGATCTGAGCGCTGCTGAGCGGAGCAATCGCAAACGTGCCGATGCGCGGCCTAATATCGCCAAGATGTGTCAGTTGCCGGGTGTGCTGCGGAACAGCATCATTTCTGTTCATAGGTCTGTTTCCAAAGCTGCGCCGATCATTTTGACTTGTCCGGCAGGCAGCATTTCCGGCCATTCTATGCCTAGCTGACGAAGGAATTGCTGGGTTCGGTCCGAACGCACTTCCATCCGCCGCCCACGTGCCTGCGGTGAAATCCCGTGCAGCAGTCCAAAGGATTCTAAAATATCTGCAACCGCCGTTTCCATTTCGGGCTGATCCACTGCGATGGCTACCTGCTCTAGGAAACGGTCAAAACTGGCTTCCTGTACCTTGCCGGCTGTCACTATCCCGCCTGTGATAAAGTCCGACAGCGTGTCGCGCCGATCGTGTTCGACATGGTGGGTAAGGTTGGCGAGGGCGGGCGTTTCCGCAAGCGCCACCACCGCTGCAGCGACGACGTCGACATGGCATAGCCAGACATGTGAATCGTCGGGCACAAGACCAAGCCGGGTCAATGCTCCGATAAGCCTAAAAAATGCGTTTTCCTTTATGTTGCGCTGCAATGGGCCGCCATCGGCCGCGTACACGATGTTGCCGACGCGATGGATGCAGGCGTTGGCGATCCGATCACGTGATTGACTGACGAGCCGTTCGGCATCTTGCTTGCTGCGGATGTAATAATTCTGGTCGGGCACGTCAGGTGCTGGGTCATACTCGCTGTACAGACGGAAGCCATCTTCGGGCGGAGAGCCAAAGACCGACATCGTCGAGACCATGTGCATGTCGGCTGTTTTCCCGTTATTCCGTCTGGCGTGTAAGCGCGCAAGTTCAATCAGGTGGCCGGTGGCATCCACATTGTCTGCTTTGAAATCGCGATAATGCCCGAAGTGGCGGACGTTGGCCGCTGAATGAATGACAGCATCTACCCGTTCGGACAGCCGGTCAAAACCGCCACGCTCTAGGCCAAGATCAGGCCGGCGCAAGTCACCTGCAAGCACGGTTAGCCGTTCGTCATTGCACAGCCGCTCGGCTTCCTGTGGCCCGAAATAATAGGTGCAGGTTTTGAGCAGGCGATGGCGTGCCTGCGCATCGTCACTTGCACGCACCAGCGTTGTTAGCTGTTCGCGTGGTGCCGCCAGCAACTGGCGCAGAAGATACGCGCCGACATAGCCAGTCGCTCCCGTCAAAAGTGGATGCCGATAATCAGCGCGGGGGCCAAGGTCGGCCATGGCGAATGCGCTGTTGCGCGCATCATATTCTATGAGGGCGCGGTCGAGCGATGCCGATCGTTCGGCCTCATATTCCCTGATTGCCGAATGATAGCCTAACCAGTGTGTCTTGGCTGCCTGGATTGTACTCCGCAGGTGATTGCTGCGCGGCTTGCACCGCAAAGCAAAGTCCTCAAGCACAGGATGTTCGTAGAGATCGTTGATCTGCAGATCGAATTTCTGGCGTAGCCGCGAGATCACTGCGATGGCTCTCAGACTGTCTCCGCCTAACTCGAAGAAATGATCCTCGCGCGAGGGAACCGGGCAGTCGAGAATCGATGCCCATATTTCGGCTACTGCGGTTTCGATTCTCCCCACGGGTGCCATGCGACCGGCGGCTGCCATCCCTTCGCCAGGCATTTCTGATAGGCGACGTTCCAACTGTTTGCGGTCGATCTTGCCGGAGGGCGTCATGAGAATCGCATCGACGCAATGCAGCCCTGCCGGGATCATATATCCAGGTAAGGTCGTCGCTAAGAAAGCCTTCCATTCAGGCAAAGAGGGCCAATCTGCATCGACATCTGTCGGCACGACGAAGGCATGCAGTGCCTGCGCGCCATCGCGCGCCTTAGCAACGACAGCGGCGGCCTGGGCGACGAACGGATGGCAGATTAAGGCCTGCTCTATCTCGCCCAATTCAACACGTTGCCCGCGAAGCTTAACCTGCCCATCAATGCGGCCCAACACAATCAATTGCCCGTCATGGCGCCAGCGGGCCATATCACCGGTCCGATACATCCTGCCGAATGGGGTCTGGATAAAGACCTGCTCGGTCAGATCGGGTCGATTGGAATATCCGATTGCAAGGCTTGCGCCTCCGATCCATGCCTCGCCGACAGCGCCTGGGGGTAAACGCCGGCCTTCGGCATCAAGGATCATCACCGAGACATTCGGCAGGGGTCGGCCTGCCGGAATCACATCCTCGTTCGGATCGATCACGCCCACGCTGACGGCTGCAGTGTTTTCGGTGGGGCCATAACCGTTGAAATATTCTAGCCGTTCTGCATAAAAGCGCACATCCGATAGAATTGGCGCTTCACCAACGGTCATCAGCCAGCGCAAGCTAGGGAACTCCGCTTGATCGAACATGCGCAGATAGGACGGAGTCATGGTCGTCATGGTCACACCCAGTCGCCGTATCTTGGCCTGCATGTGATTGAGATCCTCGATCTCCTCGCGCGTGGCAGGGACGAAGCTCCCACCGTGGCACCAGATCATGACGAGATCGGATATCCACAGGTCGAACGAAGGCGATGTGACGCTCAGCAAGCGGTCGCCTGTTACGACAGCGCTGCGTTGGGCCAAGCCCAAAGCTAAATTGACTAGCCCTGTGTGCGATATCACGACCCCCTTCGGCGTCCCGGTGGACCCGGACGTGTAAAGGATCACAGCTGGCGTCTGCTGTGGGGGCGCGTGCATAGCGAAGCTTAGCCCGACAGCTGCGGCTGCCGAGATATCGTCGTCGACTTTTAATATGGGGCGGCCATCGACGAGCAGCGTATCGGGAGGGATCAGCCCCTCGGATACAACAAGCACTGAAATTGCCGCGTCGTCGGCCATAAAGGCAAGGCGCTCGTCCGGCAGGCCTTGCGTGAGAGGCAGGTAGCAGCCGCCTGTCTTCCATATTGCCAGCACGATGATTGGCAGAATCGCTGATCGCTCTGTGTAGACGCCAACCGTGTTACCCGGACGGACGCCAAGCTGGTACAACCGCGCCGCTATTGCATTGGCTGCTCGGTCCGTCTCGGCATAGGCGTGTTCATCGGTGTCTGTTATGATCGCTGGTCGGTCGGGCTTGTTCGCCACGTGGCGGCTGAACACTTCTGCCATAGTGCCGCCGGGCAATTGCACGGCCTCGCCTTGTTCCCACTCCTCCAATTGCGCAATTTCGGCGGGCAGCAGGCCAGGCAGCAGGGTATCTGCACCTCTGTCGAGCAGGCCAAGCAGGTTGCCCACGATCCCGCTCATCCACGCTTCGGCGCTATGTCTGTTGTGTAGTTCGGCATTGACCATCCAAGATAGCATGTGCCCCCCGTCGGCCAGCGCCTCATGGATCAACAGCATTTCTTGCAATGGTTGGCTCGCGCTGGCGGTATAGGTCAGCGAGCCTGCTGCCGGTCGCTCTGCCCCGCCCAATGGTACGAACCGGAGGCCCCCGCCGTTACCACTGCTTTCAGATAAAGCCGGGTTTTCGGTTACGGCCAAATCAAACAAACCATGGCGCGCGGCATAGGCCGCCTCAGGATAATCTTTGCGGAAATCACTGACGATGCGCGCGTGGGGATAACGGCTGTGCGCTATAAGCTGAGCCAACATGCTGTTTGTCTGTTTAAGCGCGTTTGCCGGGGTTTGAGCGCCGCCTAGCTGAAAAGGAATTGGTAGCTGGTTGACGTAATAACCAACGACATCGGCCTGCGCTGCGCTGGTGCGAGTGCTTGCAGCCGTGCCCAGCAGGAAATGGTCGCGCCCGGTTCGGCGCTTTACCTCTAAACCTAGCATGGTCAGCATCAATGTATGCATGCTGCACGCGTGATCGCGGGCGATCTGACGCAACGCCTGTGCTTGTTGAGGGGCAAGCCGATAGCGCAGGACATGACTTCCGCCCTGCTGCTTGGGTCGGCCGTCCCCGCTGGGGGTGCTGCGCGCTGCACTAGCGCCCGGGGCTGGGCGCAGATTGTCGCTCGGCCATTCGGCAAGGGCATCGTCCGATATCGAGACAATGCGGCCTAGCTCTTCGCGCCACCATTGGCCGTCAATCCCGCTTGCCGAGCTAGCAAGATAAACGTGATGGTCGCGTGCACCGTCGGCATGCGTCGCCGCCGCTGCGGGAAGGCTGTCACCGGCAAGAAGCACGGAGAGATCGCGCATAAGCACGCCAAGCGACACGCCGTCGCTTATCGAATGATGCATCGCCAGCCAGAACACTGGCACATCGTTTTCTACGCGGACAAGGCCTGCGCGCCAAAGGGGTGGCTGTTCCATGTCGAAAGGAGAATTTTGCTTAGCGGCAATGAGCTTTAATGCCGCCGCACGATTGCTCTCAGTGTCGAATTCAAAAGTCGCCGTGCCCGCGTCGTCGACCAATCGCTGCACGGTCATCAAATCATCATCTGCCGCGAAGTGGGTGCGCAGGGCGTCATGTTGTTTGACGAGATGGCTCCAAGCATGTTGCCACATCGCGTTGTCGGGAGCTGCACCATCCACCGCGACGGTCAGTGTCATGGTGAAAGCAGAGGTGTCCATTCCTGCCTGCTGCGCGACCCAGAATTCGCGTTCGCCATCGGTGGCCTGCGAATAGAAGCTCGGGTCGAGAAATTCGATCGGCGGCGTAACACAACTTTCCGCTTGCAGCGCCGCGACGCGCGCTGCGAAGTCGCAAAGGACTGGCTCACCGAAAAGCCAGTGGGCCGGAATGGCACAGCCTAGGCGCTGTTCGAGACTGTGGCATAAGGCGATGGCGAGTAGGCTGTGCCCGCCCAGGCTAAAGAAATTATCGGCCCGCGTTACGGCACCGCAACCCAGATAGTGGGCCCACAGTTGCGCAATTTCCGTCTCTAGGCCGGGGAGTGGTGGCGTGCCGTGGCTGTCCTCCCCTATCCTAAGCCCATCAAGCCGCGATAGCAGTGCATCTCGGTCTATCTTGCCAGAAGGCGTCATTGGAATGCTGTCGATCAGGTGAATGCCGGCCGGGATCATGTAGGCAGGTAAAGTTTTGCCAAGCCATATTTTCCAGTCGGCCTGCTGCGGCCAAGTCGGTCCTTCCGCCCTGAGCACGGCAAAGGCCCAAAGGCTTTGGCGTTCGTCGGCCTTGCCGGCGACAATCGCAACCGCCTGCAATACGGCGGGATGGGAGGCTATTGCAGCTTCTATTTCGCCCGGTTCGATGCGGATGCCATTCAACTTGACCTGCTGGTCAATCCGACCAAGCAGTTCGAGCCGCCCGCCGCTGCGCCATCGGCCGAAGTCACCCGTGCGATAGCGCCTGCCATTGTCGGTCGCGAGAAAGGCACGTTCGCTTTGTTCAGGGCGATTGAGGTAGGTGGTAGCTAGGCCCATGCCCCCCAGCCAGATTTCACCAGCCGCGCCAGGGGGAACGAGGCGAAGCGTCTCGGGATCGCGGATTTCAATTTTGACATTGGGCAGGGGCCGACCGCAATCGAGGCCATCGACCTGATTGGCGGCAAGGCGACCCATAGTGCTGGTGATGCTCGCCTCGGTAGCGCCATAGGCGTTGAAATATTGGATTCTGTCGGCAAGCCGCGCGACATCCGCTGGCAACGGTGCGTCACCGCCGGTTACAAGGATGCGCAGCCCCGAGAGCGTTTCGGTGTCGAGTAGGCGCAGATAAGAGGGCGGTAAGTCGGCCAGCGTTAGGCGCTTGCCAATGATGATCTCTGCAACTTTTGTCGGTTGCGCGATGGTTTCGGACGTAAGGGGGCAAAACGCAGCACCTGCGGCGAGCGGGATACCAATATCCGACAAGGATACGTCGAATGATGGTGCTGCAAAACCAAGGCATCGATCGTTTGGCGTGAGCAGAAATGCCTCGACGCAGCCCATGACTACGTTGAGATATCCATCATGGGTAACAGGCGCGCCCTTCGGTAGCCCCGTCGACCCGGACGTGTAGAGAATATAAGCGCAATCGGTTCCGGATCCGTAAATGGCGGGGCGATGGTGGCGCGCGTCGGAGGCGGCGGCATCGATCACCAAGGGAAGTTCTATCTGCGGCGGTGGCTCGTGGCCATCGAGTACGAGTAGCGCAGTGGCGCCCGCATCGCGCACGATATAGGATAGTCGCTCGTCCGGTAGGTTGGCCGCCAATGGCAGGAATGTCGCCCCGGCTTTCCAGATTGCGAGGACTGCAACAGAAAGCCTTACTGACCGGTCGGTAAGGACAGCGACCACGTCACCTGGCTGAACGCCCGTCGCGATCAGGCGATGTGAGAGCGCATTCGCCTGCTGGTCGAGATCGCCATAGCTTATGTCGGCGTCAGCCGTAAGCAACGCGGGCCGTTCAGCTTGTCCTGGCGTGTCAACGATCGATTCAAATAGGTCAACAAAGGTTCCCGAGGGACGCTGGATCTCGCCTCCGTCGCCCCAGCTGGTCAGTTGGCTTGCCTGGGCGGTCACGATGGTGGGAATTTCGTCACGCGTAGGGTGTGTCGCTAACCAGCGCGCGGCGTCGGCTAGCCCTTCCAACCAAAACTGCGCGATGTCGCGGTGATAGAGCGCTGCATTCATCTGCCAGTCGAGTAGCAGCCCACCGTCATCCAGCCGCTGGTACGTCAGCACCATGTCTTGGCCGGGCGGATTTGGCATCCGCTCGTAATGCAGAGATTCCTCGCGGCCAGCGGTGCCGGCGAAGGGTGAGGTCTGGTCGAAACCAATCGGCATGTCCGGCCGTGCGGAGACCGGATTTTCGGTGATAGCGATGTCGAACAGCGGATAGCGGCCGATCTGGCTGGTGCTGACGCGCGTCGCCCGGAATTCCTGGTAAATCCGCGAGAAGGGGTAGCGCGAGTGGGCGAGCGCTCCAATCAGTTCTGTACGCGTGAGCGCCAGAAGTTCCCGGAAATTCAAGTCGCCGACGTGCGTGAAACGCAGCGGCAACATGTTGACGCCGTAGTGGATCACGGCGCCTTCCTCAGCGCTTTCCGGGATTGATGCGGTCGTGCCGATCAGGAAATCTCCGCGCCCTGTGCGACGGTGCACAACATGCGCTAGCAAGGCGAGCAGTAGGCCATGGAGGCTGGCGGCTTGGCTACTGGCAAGTGCCATGAGCGCGTCGGTTTGCGCGCGGTTTAGGCTTGTCGCAAAATGGTGCGTACCTTCCGAACGAATGGTGCGCGGTAAGTCAGTTGCCCAATCGTCGAACGTACTCGTCGGCAAGCTGGCCAAATTTTCAGCCCACCACTGTGCGTCGTCTGATGCTTCGTTTTCAATATAGGCCTGCTCGCGGGCCGAAATGGTTTCCGGCGTAGCACGCAGCGCGGGAAGAATGTCGCCCGAAAGCAGTGCCAGAAATTCGCTGCACAGAACACCAAAAGAGCGGCCGTCCCCGGTAGCGTGATGTTGCGCCAGCCAGAAAAGCGAGCTTCCATCTTGTTCAACCGCGACGATTCCTGCGCGCCAAAGCGGACCACAGGCGAGATCGAAGGGGATCCGCTGTTGGGCGTGGATGAAGCTTAGCGCCTCGGCTGTAGTTGAGGCTTCGGCAAAATCCAGCTCTTGCTCGATTACCGCGAGATCGAGCACGTCGCGCCACAGCACGCCTGCTTCATCCTCGCGAAATTGGCAGCGCAGCGCCGAATGGCGCGCAATCAAGTGTCGCCATGCTTTCTGCCAGTCTGCGATTTCCGGCGTTGCGCCCCGGATCCTGCGGACGAGCGGCATGGTATGTCCGCTGGTGTCGAGTCCGGCCTTCCGGGCTGTCCAGAATTCGCGTTCTCCTTCGGTCGCCTTGCGCCCGTCGTGCCCAGTCATAACCAGAACGTCACCGGTTGGCTCCGCTAATCTCTCGGCAAAAATAGCAAGGACTGGCGCGGCGAAGAGTTCGCGTGCCGCCACCTGCCGCCCCAGCAGCGCGGACAGCTTGTGAACCATGGTGATCGCCAGCAGGCTGTTGCCACCAAGGGCAAAGAAGTTGTCGCCACGAGAGTCCGGGCACACACCCAATACTTCCGTCCAAAGCTCCGCTATCTGCTGTTCAAGCCCCTGATGCGGGGCTTCCTTCTGCATAGTAACCCGCTGTTCGATGATCGCGGTGCCACCAGATGCCGTCGGCAGCGGAAGGTTCGCAAGATCGCCATGACGCGCCAGCAAGCCAGCCCAACGGGTCAGGCCTTCCATCCACGATGTGGCGGTTTCCCGGCTAAATAGACGCGCATTGGCGTGCAATTCGAGCGCGATGCAGCCGTCCGCTAAGCTTTCATGGATTAGTACAAGGTCCTGCCCGTGCCCGCTCTCTGTGAGCTCGTATGCGAACTCGTCGGTGGGCAGCCGTACGAACCGTGTAGCGGTGTGGTCCGAAATAGGAGGTGGGTTTTCGGTGACGGCGATATCGAACAGCGGAAAGCGCATGGGATCGCGCAGCCCCGACCGCTGGCTAAATGCTTCGGTGTAAATGCGCGCAAATGGGTAGCGCGCGTGTTGAAGGGCCCCGGAAAGCACATTTTGGCACTCTGCCATGAGTTGCCCAACGTTTGCCGATGCATCAATGTGGAGGAACAGCGGCAGCATGTTTACGCCATATCCGATAAGCGCTGCCTGATCGGTGTCTTCCATTGTCGAGACAGCCGTTCCCACCACCAGCCAGTCCCGCCCTTCGCGCTGATATGCTTCGATCGCCAGCGCCGAAATAAGCATCGCGTAGAGGCTCATAGAATGCGTGCGCGCGGTGGCGCGCAAGTCATGTGACAGGGTCTCGTCTAGTGCGATACGGAGGCGATGTGTGGCAACGCCCGCATCGATTGGACGCTGGAAATCAAGGGTGAGTGGGTTAAACGCGCGGTCGGGAGTGGCAGCGATCTTAGTTGACCACCAGGCTTCGTCTTGCAAGCGTTCGGGCCCCCCGAAATATGCCTGCTCCTGCAAAGCAATCCGCTCAGGACTGACGGCCAATTCCGGCAGTTTGGTTCCTTCGAGCAACTGTGCCAGTTCCGAAAGAAGAATGCCCAGCGACCGGCCATCGCCGATCGCATGGTGTAGCGCGATCCAGAATAGCCAGGTGCCGTTGTCATCTTGCTGCACCAGGCCCGCGCGCCACAATGGCGCACGCGCCATATCAAACGGAGCAAGCTGTCTTTCACGGATTAGTCGCAACGCCGCATCGCTATCAGCGGCGCGTAACCATTCAAGTCCCTGCGAATCTGAAACGGTGTGCGCTTGGCGAATGATCTGACCGTCTTTCCGCTTGGCAAAAGTCGTACGAAGTGCTGGCTGGCGAGCGACAAGCGCCTGCCATGCGTCGTTCCAAGTCGTGCGGTCGGGCATTGCGCCGTCAATTTGGCGTACCGAGAGGACAATGTGGCCCGAGGTGTCTAGTCCGGCCTCTTGTGCGGTCCAGAACTCCCGCTCCCCTTCGGTAGCTAAAAGTGGATCGACGGAGCTGTCCGACGCCGGTTGCGGTGCCGGAGCGGAGATTGCCACCCGGCGGGCGAACGCGGCCAGTATTGGTGCGGCAAACAGTTCGCGCGCCGAGACCGGGGTTCCCAGGGGGCCAGACAGTTTTTGCGCCATCGAGATGGCGCGCAGGCTGTCACCACCCAGTGCGAAAAAATTATCCTCTCGGGCAATCGGCACGTCGCGGGCCAAATCCGCACCCAACAACTCGGCCCAAAGCGCGGCGATGTGCGCTTCAAGACCTTCGTGTGGGGCTGTCCGCTGGACCGCGTCTTCCGCGCCTTCCGCCTGTGCATGTGCCAACAGTTTCTTGTGATCGAGCTTACCGTTGGCAGTATAGGGAATGCTTTGAACGGCGGTGATCGTGGCTGGCACCATGTGCGCTGGCAGCCGTTCTGCTAAGTAATCGCGCCATGCCGCGCTTGAACGCGGCACCGCCCCGTCGTTAAGGTGAACGAAACCTCGCAAAACCTTGGTACCAGCGGCACCGGGGCCGACGATGACACTGGCCTGACGCACGTCCGGGTGCGTTTGGAGATGTTGTTCGATTTCGGCCGGTTCAATGCGTTGGCCATGCAACTTGATTTGCTGGTCGATGCGCCCGGCTAGTTCGAGCTTTCCATCGCGCGACCAGCGACCAAGGTCGCCCGAGCGATACATCCGTCCCTCTGGCGTGTCGACGAACATGCGCGCCGTAAGTTCGGGATTGTTGAGATACCCGCCGCCAACGCTGACGCCGCCAAGCCAGACTTCACCGCTGCACCCCGGCGGCACGCGTGAACCATCCTCGCGCCGGATACTGATCACCGCATTGGGTATCGGTCCGCCAACATGCAACGCGCGATCTTGTGGGTAATCGAAGGGAATGTGGCCCAGTGAAACGATGATGCTCGTCTCTGTAGGGCCGTAGGGGTTCCAGAAGGCGATGTTCGGATAGCAAGCGACGTCGTCGTGGCTAGGCGCCTCGCCGCCAACCAGCAGCATTCGCATGCTTGGCGCAAAGGGCTTTTCTTTGCTGACCCGGAGGTAGGACGGGGCCTGGAAAGAAATTGTGACCCCCAAATCGCGGAATCGGTCCTTCATTGCCCAGGGGTCTTCGCGTTCGTCGCGCGTGATCGGTACCATCGGCAGGCCATGGAGCAGCGCCATGCCGATTTCCCATAGCGACGCATCGAACGAGGGCGTGGCCATGACCGCAACGCGATCGTTCGGATCGCATCCCGCGGCTTCCAGGGTCGAGAGAATGGCATTGATCATGCCGTCATGGCGAACGAGCGTGCCCTTTGGCGTCCCGGTCGTCCCGGACGTAAAAATGATGTAGGCGGTGGCGTCAGCATCGACAGCAATATTCGGTCGAGGCGGATCGCCAGCCAGTGTTTCAGGACGGATCACCGCTCGTTCTTTGGCCAGTGCCAACGGCAGCCCGATATCGGGCAATAGGATCAGATGCTTTGCACCCGTTTCGTTAAGGATAATGGCCGCGCGGTCCACTGGCATTTCGCCGGTGAGCGGCACATAGATGCCGCCAGCTTTCCAGATGCCGAGAATGGCGGCGGGCAACCATGGGCCGTTTTCTGCCAGCACCGCTGCTGGCTGTCCGGGGTGGAGCCCATCAGAGATTAAAGCCTGCGCGATGCAGTTCGCGCGCCGATTTAGCTCTTCGTAAGTGACGCTTTCCAAATGGGTTACGACGGCGAGCGCATCGGGTGTTTTATCCGCAAAATGTTCGAAAAGGTAATGCGCAGGCTGTGCCGGACGCTCACGGATTGGCCCATGTTCGACACGTGCCAGCCACGAAATCTCCGAGGGCAGCAGCTGCGGAAGACCCGCGTTGAACCGGGTTGGATCCTCCGCCAGCCATGTTGCCCAAGCCGCGATCGCATTAAGCCAGTCCTCTGCCTCGGCGGCAGAAACGACCTCCGCATTGTGCACCAGGCTGAGGTGAATTGCGCCGTCGTCGTCGAGTTCGTGCGAAAATGAAAGGTTGAGCCCGGCGGCCGGTACTGCGCCATGACCCGGCAAGTCCACATGCGCGAGCGAAAAGCCAGTATCCGCGTCACGGGCGGTGCGTTGCGGATTTGCCGTTATCGCGATCTCTGTGAGGCCCAGTTGCCCAACCGCCTGCACATCCGGATACGCGCGGGCAAGATCCTGTGCGATGCGTCGCGCTGGATATAGACCATGCAAAATCGCGCCGGTCAGGGCGGCTTGAGCGTGGTCGAGGCACTCCGCAAGCGATGATCCCGAAGCGGCTGGCAAGGGCAGTGGCAGCAGGTTGACGAAGTGGCCGACCTGTTCTTCCGTGCCCGCGGGCCGCGTGGTGATGCCGCTGCCAATAAGAACATGAGCCCTGCCAGTCCGTCGCCCGGTTTCTGCAGCCAGCAATGCAGTCAACACAGCGTGCATTCCCGCACCATGACGGTTCGCAAGTGCGGTAAGCCGTAGGGCAGAGCCAGCGTCTATGGTCCGGGTGTGGACAGTCTGAGCAAGCGGGTCGGCAGTTTCTGACGGACGATTGAACGGCAGTGGTTCAAAGGCTTCGGCACCACCATCCTTGGCTAGCCTGCCCAGTTGGTCGAGCCAATAGCCTTGATCGCGATCAGCGGCAGGGCTGGCGAGGTGCACCCGTTCGGCGCGGCTCGCTTGGCGTAGAGCATCTATCGCCGAGGCAAGCGGCTCGCCGGTCAGAATGGTCAGGAGATCATTTTGGATTTGCGTTGCCGACATGCCGTCGGCGATCGCGTGGTGAAGGACGAACCAGAAAAGCGTTTCTGCAGTATCGCCGATTTCAAACAGTCCAGCACGCGCCAGCGGTGGGTTGGCAAGATCGAAAGGTTGCGCCGTTAGTCCGCGCAGGATCATGCCCGCTTCCTCCTTATTCCTAACGACAATAGGTTCAAAGTGAAGATCGAAGCTGCTGTCGTCGTCCGCTATTGTGTGGAGCAGGACAGCGCCGTCCTCGCTGACCTTAAGACCGGTGCGTAAGGCCGGATGGTGGCGGACGAGCGATGACCAGGCCTGGCGCCATTCCTCATGTGACCGGTGCATTCCTACGAGGTGCAGCGCGCGTGCTACATGGGATGCTGCGCTGGGAAGCCCAAGGTTGGCCGCGACCCAGAAATCTGCCTGCCCTTCAGTAGCCGGCACATCGCCTGCTTCGTCCTCGTCGTGGCTTTGCAGCGCGCGCGTGCTAAGATTTTCGGCGAGGGCTGCGATACTCAAGCTACCCAGAATATCGCGGACGTTGGCTGGCAAGCCTGCAGCTTGCAATTTCTGGCTGGCCCGAATGGCCAGAAGGCTCGACCCGCCTATCCTAAAAAAATTGTCCTCGCGGCCAATCGTTGCAGCATCAAGGGACAGCACTTCGGCCCAGACCGCCGCGATGGTGCTCTCCGCACCGCCGCGTGGCGGGCCGCCTGAACCGCGCAGCTCCTGCCAATCATTCTCGGCGATTGCGAGAAGGGCCATGCGGTCAACCTTGCCGGCTGAACTGACTGGCATTTTGGCGACTTCAAGGGTGCGCGCCGGTACCATGAAAGCGGGCAGTGTTTCGGCGACGAAGGCCGACCAATCGACATGCGAAAGTTCCCCACCTGCCTTGGCCTCGACGAACGCAATTAGACGGTCGCGATGCTGGAGGATGGCTGCGGCTTGGACATCATTATGGCCAAGTAGGGCGTGTTCGATCTCACCAAGCGCTACGGCCTGACCGGAAATCTTAATCGTATCGCCCGAACGGCCAAGCGTGAGCAATTCGCCCTGCGCCGTCCACCGGCCAAGATCACGGGTACGAAAGGCGCGCCCAAACGGGGTCTGCACGAAACTTTCCGCTGATTCCGCATCCTGCCCTAGATAGCCGGGGGATAAACGGGGGCTGATTACGAAGATTTCGCCTTCTTCGCCTTCGCCGACCTGTTCGCCCATGTGGTCGAGCAGTAAAATTTGGGTGTTGGGAAAAGGACGTCCGCTGGGCAGACCGTCCTCGCCTTCGGGCTGGACGCGATGCATACAAAATGTGCCGCAAACCTCAGTTGCGCCATGCAGGTTCCAGTATTCGAGATAACGCGCATAATGCCGCGCATCTTCAGTGTTCGGGCGTTCGCCTGCTGTGAGGATCATCCGCAGCCCGGCGGGGACCTTCCTATCGAGTAGCCGTAAGTAGGATGGAGTGAAACACGCGACGGTCACCCCGCGTTGCTCCATGCTTGCGACGAGATCCTCGGGGTTTTCCAGCAGGTAGCGGTTGCACGGCACCCACGCGCAGCCGAGCGCAAGCGGTAAGAACAGTTCGCGGAAGCCAAGGATGAAGCCTGGCGACGAGGAAAGCAGCAGCCTGTCCGCTTCTGCGACACCTTGTGCAATCGCATGGCCTGCCGCTAGGTCGAGGCACGCTTCGTGACGAATTTGCACGCCCTTGGGTAGGCCGGTCGAGCCAGAGGTGAATAGGATAGCGGCGAGGGCACCGGATGGGACTGGTACATTCGGGCGCAGACTGTCAGCCAAAGCCCCGTGCGCAAGAATTTCGGCAGGGCGCAGCACGTTAGCTGAACCGCCCACGTCATTGTCGGACAGTGCTTTTAGAAGATCGAGGGGCGGGTCAATTCCATCGAGCGCAATGATGCGCCGCATCTTGGCCTGGCCTGCCATGTTGGCAAGTCGGCGAGCAGGCAGATCTGCCAGCATCGGCACATAGACCCCGCCTGCCTTGAGAATAGCCAGAAAAGCGAGCGGCAGGTCGGCAGACCGATCGACCAGCACGCCCACCGGTTCTCCGGCCTTGTGGCCCAAGCGCAAAAGCGCGTGCGCCAAACAATTGGCGCGGCGATCCAGTTCGGCGAAACTGATCTCGCCTTCGATGTCGATGATTGCGGTCTTGTTCGGGGTGCGATCCGCCCATTCTTCGAACGCTTGATGAAGGTGCAAGTGGCGCGCAGAGACATGAATTTCTTCGCTCAATTCCGACGCCGTATCAAGCAATGAGGAAGTTTTCACCTAAGTCGTCCCGTCAACACTTGTTTAAAATTCAAGACCCAGAAATGAAACTTTTAGCGCTTGTCAGCCGGCTAAATCGCATCATCGGGATGTGAAGGTACAATGGGCGGTCTCATTATTCTCAGTGACCCGTCCTGAACGCATGGCCAAACCAGAACGTCTACGCCATACCATATATATGGGATGCAGATAGAAACGTCCGCAATCTCCTATATCGACGCGCTGTATCAGCTTTAGTGTGCCAAATAGGACCTAAAACGTCTTTGATGTGACGCTGGTCCATGTCTTGAATGGTATGTTACCCAATTTCGGAAGAATGTGGATTTGCAGGGGACTAAACCATCTGCCCACCTCCATCTGGGTGCTTGATGAGCCACAGGCCTCTACCGTCACAGTGCTTCCCGGAAGGAACAATCAAGACAAGACACTTTGAGATATTATAATCAATAAATATAATAATTTAGTATTTTATCGAAGCAGGAAAAGTCTTCAGAAGACATATATCTGGTGCCTACAGGCGGCACGATTTCCCTCATGCACTTTACTTGGGCCCGCATTGGGGCTCGCCGGTTTAACTCCAGCGACTCGCCAAGTGGCTGATTATTCAGTGCATAAGTCACTTCAGCTTGACCAATCGCGACTTGCGCGTCAGGAAACGCGGTATGAACAATCTGACTGTTAGCGAAGCCGTACTTTCCCGTCGTTCCATTCGGGCGTTTAAGCCCGATCCTGTTCCCCTGGATGTGCTGCACCGGGTCATGGATACGGCGCGATGGACGCCTTCTGGTTGTAACTTCCAGCCTTGGGAGGCAACGATCCTCACCGGGGAGCCGCTGGCGGAACTGCAGAAGAAGATGCTGGCTTCGCCGATGCAGAACCCGCCTGAATATTCATGGTCGGAGCCCGAAGTCATCCCGGAATGTAAGGCGCGCCTGCAACAGGTTGGGGCGTCCATGTATCAGGCGATGGGTATCGGCCGAGCCGACGCCGATGCGCGGAGTCAATTCGTGCACAATAATGTCATGTCGTTCAAAGCGCCTGCGGTGCTGATGTGCTATTTCGACCGCCGCATGGGTTCGCCGCAATGGTCAGATGTTGGCATGTGGCTGCAAACAATCATGCTGCTGCTGCGTGGCGAAGGTTTGGACACATGCCCGCAAGAATTCCTCGCCATGCATGCAAAGCTTATCAAGGAGTTTATCGGCGTGTCGGATGAGACGCATATTTTCTTCTGCGGCATTGCCATTGGCTACCGCGATGAAGAGGCCGCGGTGAATGCTTTTGATCGTCAGCGCGAGCTGGTTGAGGGCAATGTGCGCTTCATGGGTTTTTAGGGACTCTGCGTTGGCGCGCTGATTAAGCGCGCCTCCATTCAATAGGTTGCGCCGGGTATCCACGGCACCCATTCGTTTTCCCCAAGGCCCAGCAATTCTGACGCGGTTTTTTGGCCGCTGGCGGTCTCCAGAATGCGGGTGAATATTTGCGCGCCCATGTCATCGACGCTGACGCCGTCTAATATGCCGCTGCAATCGACATCAATGTCGTCCGCCATATTTCGTGCGAGGGCAGCGTTGGATGCAAGCTTGATGGTCGGCGAGGGGATCGATCCAAACACCGAGCCACGACCCGTCGTAAACAAAATCAAATGCGCGCCGCCTGCGATCTGGCCCGTGGCAGAGCATGGGTCATATCCCGGCGAGTCCATGAACGTCAGGCCGGGCGCCGTCACTGTTCGGGCATAGTCAATGACCGCGTTGAGCGGCGTTGAGCCTGCTTTGGCAACCGCGCCCAGGGATTTTTCGAGAATGGTGGTGATGCCGCCTGCCTTGTTTCCCGGCGACGGGTTGTTGTCGAGGCTTGCGCCATCGCGCGCTGCATATTCCTCCCACCAGACAAGCCGATCGGCTAGCGTATCCGCGACGTCGGGCGACATGGCCCGGCGCACGAGCAGATGTTCAGCGCCATAAATTTCGGGCGTTTCGGACAAGATGGCGCGGCCACCTGCGGCCACCAGCCGGTCGACCGCTGCACCCAGCGCCGGGTTTGCGGTAATCGCGGAATAGCCGTCGGACGCACCGCATTGCAGACCGATGGTGAGGTTGGCAGCAGAGACCGATTGGCGGCGGCATAAGTTGGCGCTGCGCACAAGGCGTTCCGCAATCTCTATGCCTGCGCTGATCGCCGCAGCAGTCCCGCCCGCGTCTTGAATGTTCAGCGCGTCCCCGCGAAAGCCAGGCATGTCCTGAATTTGGTTCACCTCGCAGCCAAGCCCTACCAAAAGGACGCCGGCGAAGTTGGGGTTCGTGGCGTATCCTGTGATGGTGTGACGCAGATTTTCAATGCCGCGGCCGTCCTTCGCCATGCCGCATCCCGAATGGTGCGTGAAGGCGACGACGCCGTCGACATAAGGAAAGGCGGCCAGACGTTCCGGAGTGAAATGGGCCGCAATGCGGCGCGCCACCGTCGCAGAGCAATTCACTGAGGTCAGTATGCCGATGAAGTTGCGTGTGCCCACGCGCCCGTCGGCACGGACAAACCCGTCGAAGCTGGCCTCGATCGGTTCGGGGGTGCGCAGGTCGACGCCGGTCTCGCTGCCCGCGGGTGTGCGCGCGAAATGCAAATTGTGGCTATGCACATGTGCGCCCGCGACAATGGCTTCGGACGCAAGGCCAATGGGTTGGCCAAGCTTGATAACCGCGTCGCCGCTGGCAATCGCGGTCAAGGCGACCTTATGACCGGCCGATATGGGTTCGGCGACAATGCACCCGTTTGTTAGGACATCGCCGGCAGCAAGGTCAGCAATGGCTATCGCAACATTATCGCGCGCATTGGCAATGATGAAGCGTGGCGTCATGGCCTATTGCACCTCAACCTTTGCAAGGCGCGGCGACAGCAAATGGATGGCCGCAACCGCAAGGAAATACACCGTGGTGCACATCGCAAAGATGATGGTGTAATTGCCCTGGGTCGCGTCCAGAACCAAGCCCGTCGACTTCGCCATAATCATGCCGCCAATACCGCCGGCAAACCCGCCAAGACCAATCACGCTGCCCTTGCGCGCGAAATTCGGTGTCCGTCCCTGTTGAATAAGCCGTGATGACAACCATCCGCCTGCAATGCTGCCGACATCGGACAGAAGATACATCAGGATCATCGGCAACAGCACGATCTTCAGGTCGACGTTATAGGTCGTGCTGAAATATTTGGGCAGCCAGAACAGCATGAGGAACCAAACCGGGTCGGTTAGAAACTTGGCGCTGGCAAAAGCCCATGCTTCGCGCTTGCGGACGATCCGGCTCCAGCCGATTTTTTCGATTTTTTCGGGCGGATCATGTTCAATCCATTTGAGCTCGCCTTCGCTGACTTTACCGCTTTCGCGCGGGTTGCTGTAAAGCCATAGCCAAAGCCCAAGCAGCACAACTCCGAAGGCGCCGGAGTAAATAAATGTCTCGCGCCAGCCAAGGTCAAGCGCCTGCATAAACAGCGACAAGGTCGGCGCGGTTAGGATGACACCAACTGTTGTCCCCGAATTGACCCAGCCAATGGCATATGCGCGTTCTTTTTGCGGGAACCATTCGCTGCTCGAACGCACGACGGCCGGGAAGTGACCTGCCTCACCAACGCCCAACACAGCGCGGGCGGCCATGAATGATGCCACCGAACCGCCAAAGCCATGGGCGACATGCCCTATCGTCCAGATCGTTATGGCAATCGAATACCCAATTTTCGGGCCAAACCGGTCGATGACATAGCCCATGAACAAAAATCCAAGCGCATATGCCGCCTGAAATGCGGTGACGATATTTCCGTAATCGTCCTCATTCCATTTTAATTCGGTTTGAAGCGTGGGGGCGAGCAGCCCGAGCATCGTGCGGTCAATATAATTGACCGTCGTTGCGAAGAATAAGAGGGCGATGATGGCCCAGCGATATCGGCCAGTCCGTTCCGGAATTGCAGCTGTCTCCATAAATCATCCTCTCATAGATGTATTCAGACGATTGGCGCGGCCTCTATTGTGCAGCTTACCAACAATGATGTGTCAAAAAATGCCTGTACCGATTGTCCGGGCGTAACCTGATGCACGCCGGTCACGGCGCCCGACGAAATCCATGTTCCCGCTTTGATGGCGATGCCGCGTTCACCCAAATTGTTGAGCAGGAAGCGCACGGAGCCGAGCGGGCCATCGGGGAAACTGTTGGCCGAGCCGCTTCCGGCGACGGTGCCATCAATTTCCAACCGAACGACCCAGTCGGCAAAGTTGCTGTTCTGCCAGTCGGGTATCGCTTGGCCAATGATCAAACCGTTATTGTTGCCGAAATCCGAAACGGTCACGGCTGGTCCCAGCTCATTGATGGTGGGCAATGGCGAGCTTGCAATTTCGATGCCGACATGAACCGCCTCGATCTGGCGTTCGGCGTCTTCCAGCGTGTAATCCTGCTTGCCAAGCGGCAGGTCGGAGCCGATCTTGATAAGAAACTCGGCCTCGGCTGCGCCAAATCCGCCGGTGAATATGTTGCCAGACGCCACCGCATCTGCGGACAAAGTGTGCGAGGTAAAGATAGGCCCGGCCAGACGGTTCGCGCCAAATTTTTCAGATAGCGGCGGGAAAATCCGCCCGACTTTCCATCCGATTACGGACTGGCCGGTCGCATGAATTGCTGCGTCCTGAACCGCATAAGCAGCCGACAAGCTTTCCGGTATGGGGCCCGGATATTCCGGCAGATGACGGCCGTGACGCCGCGCTGCAACAAATTGGTTGGCAATATTCGTTGCTATCATTGGCGATCGTTTGCGCAGATATAATCTGCGTCCCTCATTGAAAATTCCGTTATGGTGGTTGTTATGGGAAACCGGTGTCATTTGCAAGGATGCGCCAGATGTTGTTCGCAACTTTTGCTGTATCGATATGCAATTCTTGCTATGCAGTCTATATGAAGAGCGTCCCAAAACCTCGGAACAAGGCGGCGGCAAAGCCGACGATCAATGATATCGCACGGCTTGCCGGGGTGTCAAAAAAGACCGTTAGCCGCGTCATAAACCGCTCTGGCTCCTTGCATGATGATACGCGGGAAAAAATTGAGGCGGTTATTCGTGAGACGGGATATGTCCCCAATCCACAGGCGCGTGCGCTGGCGTTGGGCCGCAATTTCCTGATTGGCCTTGTCCACGACAACCCGAATGCGCAGATGATACTCAATATGCAGCAAGGCATATTGGAGGCGCTGCGTGACACCGACTTTGAGCTGGTCGTGCGTCCGGTGGACAGGAGTTCGCCAGACATGCTTGACGATGTGCGCAGCTTTTTGGTGCGACAGCGGCTGTATGGCGTCGTTTTATTGCCGCCTATTTCGGAAATAGATGCCCTCGCGCGCCTGTGTGAAGAGGTGAACTGCAAATATGTGCGCATGGGATCGTCTGTGTTGGATGATCCTGATCATATGGTGGCGTCCAATGACAGGGATGCGGTGATTGAGGCGACTCGCCACCTGATCGCGCAGGGACACCGCCGCATTGGTCTGATTTCCGGGCCGCATGGTTTTAACTCGGCGCAAGTACGGCGCGACGGGTTTGAATTCGCATTGGCCGAAGCGGGTATAAAGCTACCCCGCAGCCTGATCGCGGATGGTCAATATACGTTCGAATCGGGCATTGCTGCGGCTGAAAGCCTGTTTGATTTGCAGCCGCGGCCGACGGCGATTTTTGCGTGCAACGACGAAATGGCCGCGGGCGTCCTGTTCGCGGCGCGGTCACGCGGTATCGCTGTGCCGGAAGAATTATCGATCATCGGATTCGATGACACGCCCATTGCCGCACGGGTTTGGCCGCCGCTGACAACGGTGCGTTGGCCCATTGTTGCTATGGGGCGGTCGGCAGCGCTTAAGATCATCGGCGATGCGACATCGGTCTCGCCAGAGGATCAAGAGCCATCGACCTTCGTGTCGACGCTGGTACGGCGCGGTTCGGTCGCTCCGCCGATGAAATGACGATATTGCACTTGCAGATGACACCGGTTACCTTCATTGCAGTGTTCCCCGTCAGCATTCAATAGACAGATTGGCTGCATAAAATAGGAGAGTGTTTTGGGTTCATCGTAGTGACTGTAAGGAACGAAGATGAACACGAAACACTCAAAGCCGTCCGCGCAAGCGGTTGTAAAAGACATCCGCCGTGCCACGCGCAAGCAATATGGCGCGGAGGAGAAGATCAGGATCGTGCTGGAAGGCCTGCGCGGGGAAGATAGCATTGCTGAGCTATGCCGCCGTGAAGGCATTGCACAGGGCGTGTATTACAAATGGTCAAAGGACTTCATGGAGGCTGGCAAGCGCCGGTTGGCAGGGGACACGTCGCGCGCCGCGAACACCGACGAAGTGCGCGATCTGCGTCGTGAGGCGCGGGATCTGAAAGAAGTTGTGGCTGAGCAGATGCTCGAGATGCGGCTGCTTAAAAAAAGCATGATCGCGGATGGGGGAGACGACGAATGAGGGATCCTGCCTCTGAAAAGCTCGAGATCATCCGTATTGTCGAGCGGTCCCATCTTCCTGCCAAGCAGACATTGGATAGGCTGGGCATCGCCCGGCCTACCTTTTACCGCTGGTATGATCTGTATCTGCGCTTTGGCGAAGATGCGCTGGCAGACCGGCGGCCTGGACCTAGGCGAGGCTGGAACCGTATCCCTGACAAGGTGCGCGGCGATATCCTTGATATGGCGCTTGAACGCACCGACCTATCGCCCAGAGAGCTTGCGGTGACGTTCACCGATGAACAGCGCTACTTCGTCTCGGAAGCCAGCGTTTACAGGCTATTGAAGGCGCATGACCTAATTACCAGTCCCAACTTCATCGTGATGAAGGCCGCCAGTGAGTTCAAGGACAAGACAACCGCAATCAACCAGCTGTGGCAGACCGACTTTACCTATCTCAAGATCATAGGCTGGGGCTGGTATTACCTGTCCACAATCCTCGACGATTACTCCCGCTACATCATCAGTTGGAAACTGTGTACGACAATGCGGGCCGAGGATGTAACCGACACACTGGAACTGGCATTAGAGGCTTCGGGCTGCGATCAGGTGCATGTGTTGCATAAACCTCGGCTGCTGTCCGACAATGGCCCCAGCTATGTCGCAGGCGAACTGGCTGACTATCTGGCAGATAAGAAGATGCGGCATGTTCGCGGTGCACCGTTCCACCCGCAAACGCAGGGAAAGATCGAGCGCTGGCACCAGACCCTGAAAAACCGCATCCTGCTGGAGAACTACTATCTACCCGGCGATCTCGAAGCCCAGATCGAGGCGTTCGTCGAACATTACAACCATCAGCGCTACCATGAGAGCCTGAAAAACGTCACGCCCGCCGACGCCTACTTCGGCAGGGCACAGGCCATCATCAAACAGCGAGAAAGGATCAAACGCAAAACGATCGAACAAAGGCGCTTGCATCACCGCAAGATCGCCGCATAATATCAACCAACCGAATGAGCCTAAACACTCGCCTGTTTTAAGCCGACATATGTCTCAAATTATCTGACGACGGACAGACACGGCTTTGGCTTGCGAAAGGCCATAGGCAAGCCCGTGGAGGCTTGGCCTGACCTTTTCCTGGGCTTTGCCCGATCACAAGGGTTTTAGGCGCTAGCTGACGCCCAATACGCGTTGCAGAAGCCACATGACGGCGATGGTGCCGATGGCATAAGCGCTTAGGCGCTGAAACCGTGCAGCATAAAGCGCATTGATCCGCCGGAGCAGGGACAGGACGAGCAACGCCGCGCAAACGATAAGGATTTGGCCCGCTTCGACGCCCAGGTTGAACGTCAGCAACGCCATGGGGACTTCACCTTGCGGCAGTCCGATCTCGGCCAGTGCACCGGCAAAGCCAAAGCCATGCAGCAATCCAAAGAGAAACGCGACAACCCATGGAATGCGTTCCGAAAGGCGCTGGGCGCTGGGGTCGCGTTTAACAACCTCGACGGCCAAAAATACGATGGACAACGCAATCGCTGCCTCAACCGGCGGCCCCGGAACGCTGATCAACTCAAGCGTTGTTGCCACCAATGTCAACGAATGCGCGACTGTGAAGGCGGTGACGGTTCCGGCCACACGCCAAGCACCATTGAGCAGCAGCACGAGGCACAGCACGAACAAAAGATGGTCATAACCCATCAGGATATGTTCAACGCCTGTGATGAAATATGTGCGGGCAACCTGCCACCTGTCCGGCCGTTGCGCTATCGTCGCTTGCGGGTTGGACGGCGTAAGCCGCGCAGCCTGCGTCGCGCCGCGTGCAGACTGATAACGCAGCAGCGCGTCAGCGGCCATATTCTCCATACCGTCCAGACGGACTGCGCGGCCCGCCAACGGCGTTTTGCAATTGATAGCCCATCGCACCAAAAGTGCCGCGCCGTCGACGCTGCGTTCGGGGGGTGTCGAAACACAATCGTTCGGAAATGTGGGTGTTACCCCCGTTGCGAGACCCGGCTTGATGGGTGCTTTCCACGTGACATCATATTGGTGCGCATTCGGCGCGTTACCAACCCGCTCGCGCAATTCCAAATAGCCGGGTTCCAAATCATCGGCCTGTGCGGGCGAGAGGCCGGCCGCAAGCATGATCAAAAGAAGCAGTCGGAATATCATGGCTTGGCAATGCGAATGTCATATCCGTCAAGCAACGCCTGATATGCGGCGGCTTCACGCTTGCTTTGGGTCTCGGCGCGCCAGTCGTTCGATACGCGCTGCCGGACAGCTGACAAGGCTGGCGTCCCTGCTGCAACAACATTGCGGACGCGGACGGCGTGCCAGCCAAAGCCTGAACGCACCGGACCAGACCATTTTCCTTGCGGGGCATTGCGCAGATTATTGGCAAAATCATCGCCGAATTGCCGCGATACGCTGTCCCACTCGGCGTCTTCCATGCTTTGGGGAACGCTCAATCCTTGCGCGGGCGGTGTTTTTCCCTGGAGCATCGCCCGCATAGAATCTTGCGCCACATTTTCATCTTCGCCCAAAAACTGCTGGTCAAAACTGAACGCGGGTTGCGCAGCATAAAGGGATTTTTTGGTGTCGTAATAACGTTGGAGTTCGGTATCGGTCGGTTCCATATTCTGGATTTCAGCGGTCGCTAGAAACTCCATTTTGGCGCGCAAACGACGTCGGATAATCGGGTCGTCCACGTCAAGTCCAAGCCGCATAGCCTCGCGAACGTACACTTCTTCTTTGATGTAATCGCGGATCAGGCTGTCGAGTTGCTGCGCGCTCGGCGGGCGCTGCCACGTCTGTTCCCATTGGGATGCAAGCCGCGCGACTTCCTCTTCGTTGATCGTAATGCTTCGGTCCAGACTGTCGGAGGAGCCGAACTGGGTCATCAGCACGAACAGCACTGAACCGGCGGCCAAAAAATGTACCAGCGGCTCTCGAATGAAACGGCGCACCTTAAATATCCTTCATAAAATAGCGACCCCCGGACCTGGGCGTTCAACCATGATCAGTGGCGATTCGCCTTCCGGCGTTTTATACGCGGCAGAAATAGCTGCACGGACTTTATCGACGCGGGCCGCCGGCATGACGGCGACACAGGCGCCACCAAATCCGCCACCCGTCATCCGTGCGCCGCCCATGGGACCAATCGCGTGTTGCAACAGCGCGACCAGTTCATCAATGGCCGGAACGGTAATCTCGAAATCGTCGCGCATCGATGCATGGCTTTGCGCCATCAGCACCCCAAGCGTGGTCAGGTCGTTTCTTGCAAGCGCGTCCGCTGCATCCAACGTCCTTTGGTTCTCAGTAATCACATGGCGTGCCCGTGACGTCGTGACGTCATCAAGCCCCGCCGCCGCAAGCATATCGAGGTTCGCATCGCGCAGTGCGGCGACACCAATCGCTTTGGCGGCTGCCTCACATTGGCGGCGGCGTTCGTTATAGTGCCCGTCGACCAGCCCACGTGTGACGCCGGAATGCACAATCATAATCGCAACGTCTTCGGGCACCGGTGCATCGGTCAGGGCAAGGCTTCGGCAGTCGATCAAGAGCGCATGGCCGGCTTTGCCTTGGGCGGAAATGAGCTGGTCCATGATGCCGCATTTGGCGCCCACAAAATCGCATTCCGCAATTTGCGCGATTTGCGCGAGGCGGCTGTGGTCAATCTCGATATTGGCTAAGGCGAGCATCGCTTTGCCGACAGCGACCTCAAGCGAGGCTGATGACGATAGGCCAGCGCCTTTGGGCACATTGCCTGCGATGGCAATGTTCGCGCCGGTAAGTGTGTGCTCCGCATTTTGCAGCGCCATGATCATGCCGCGGACATAATCGGCCCATGGCTGGTCCGCATTGCGTTCGATGGGTTGTCTGAGGTCGAACGCGTCCAATGCGTTGTCAAAGTCCACAGCAACGATATGCACAGCATTGTCGTCACGCCGGCTGGCGGCAACCATCGTCGATGGGCCAATGGCGCAGGGCAGGACAAACCCGTCATTATAGTCGGTATGCTCGCCGATCAGGTTCACCCGTCCAGGCGCGCGGGCCACCAGATCAGGCGCTGACCCAAATCGTTGGGCAAAGGCCGCACTGACCGTGTCATATAGCGCCTTGTCGAGCGGCGTCATGCTTTGGCCCGATAATGGATTTTGCTTTGCGCGCGTAATTGTTCGGCCGCCGCTTCGGGAGTCAGGTCACGCTGTGCTTCGGCCAGCATTTCATACCCCACCATGAACTTGCGCACGCTCGCGGAACGCAGCAGGGGCGGATAGAAATGGGCGTGCAGTTGCCAGTGCGGGGCGTCGGGTGTCGCGCTTGGCGCACCATGCCACCCCATCGAATAAGGAAAGCTTGTCTGGAACAGATTGTCGTAAGCAGTCGTGACGGCCTTCAGTATGTCGGCCAAGTCTTGGCGCTGTGCGGAGGTCAGCGCACTTAGCCGCTGGACAGCAAAAAGCGGGAGCAGGAGGACCTCGAACGGCCAGCTCGCCCAATAAGGTATCACCGCAATCCAATGGTCATTCATGGCGACGGTGCGCGCACCGTCCGCTGCCTCTTGTGCCGCATACGTCAGCAGCATCGCGTTTTGATGTTTGTCGTAATATTCGGCCTGCGTTTCGTCCTCACGCGCGGGTTCGGCGGGGACATAATCGGTCGCCCATATTTGCCCGTGTGGGTGCGGGCTGGAACAGCCCATCATCGCGCCTTTGTTTTCAAAGACCTGCACATAGGCATGGTTGGCCGACAGCTCGGCCTCCTGCGCCGCCCAATTGTCAACGACGGCCGCAATTTCGGCCACCGGCATTTCGGGCAATGTCTTTCCATGGTCCGGCGAGAAGCAGATGACCCGGCATGTGCCAATTGCGGGCGCTGCACGAAATAACGGGTTGTCCTCGTCCGTTTCGCCGCCGTCCCCCGGCATCAGCGCGGCAAAGTCATTGTCGAAAATGAAGACATTTTTGTAATCGGGGTTGTGTATCCCGCCAGCACGTTCATTGCCGGGGCACAAATAGCAGTTTGCGTCATGGATTGGACGCACTGCATTGTCTGGCGTGTCCTGTTGCCCCTGCCACGGACGCTTTGCCCTGTGCGGCGACACCAAAATCCATTCGTTTTTCAGCGGATTGAAACGGCGGTGGGGCTGTTCACTAAACCGCATCGGGCAAGGTCCAATCAATCGGGGGCTGACCCTTGCTAGTCAGAAAGGCATTGCATTGCGAGAAATGTTTGCAGCCAAGAAACCCGTTATAGGCGGACAGTGGCGATGGATGTGCGGCCTTCAGCACCAAATGGCGGCTGGCATCAACATTTGCCGCTTTCTTATGCGCATAGGCACCCCACAGCATGAACACGACCGGTTCTGGCTTGTCATTCACGCGCCCAACAATCGCGTCGGTAAACTGTTCCCATCCTTTCCGGCTATGCGAAGCGGCCTTGGCCATTTCGACCGTCAGGACGCTGTTCAACAACAGCACGCCTTGCTTCGCCCAATGCTCCAAAAAGCCATGGGACGGACGGCGTATGCCGAGATCGCTTTCCAGTTCCTTGTAAATGTTCACAAGGCTTGGCGGCGGCCGGACACCGGGCGGCACGCTGAAGCTCAAGCCATGGGCTTGGCCCGGGCCGTGATAGGGATCCTGTCCCAAAATGACGACCCGCACCCGATCGAGCGGGGTCAGCTCAAGCGCACGAAACCATGCGGATCGTTCCGGGTATATCGTTTTGCCAGCCGCCTGCTCGGCCCCTAAAAACCGTGCAAGTGCAGCCATGCCTTCGCTTGCCAGTGCCGCGCTTAAGGGTGCTTCCCAGCCATTGGGTATGGAAAGGCGGCTCATTCTGCCTTGGGCGGGGCCGTCAGCAAATCGGTCCAAGCCTTGACCTCTTTCGATGTCGCTGGCCCAAGCAGCTCCATGGCGTGGCGCAACCGTTCACGGATGATGTCGCGGCCAAGATGGGTGATGGCGTCAAACAACGGCACGCCCTGCGCGCTGCCGGTTATGGCCAGATAGAATGGCCGGATAACATCCTTCAACTTTGCATCCAGAACTTCGGCGGTGCGGCGCAATGTTCCCTCAACACCGTCCCGGTGCCATTCGATCATCCCGTCAAACTGCTGCAACGCAATCGTATAGGCCGCGCGTTGCGCATCCTGTTCCAGCTTCACGCCATCGCGCAGCCGCTCAAGCGTCATGCCTTCAATGCGGTTCATGAAGAACATGGCGGTGAGCCCGCCAAGGTCGGACATTTTGGTGATCCGCGCCTGCGCCATTTCGGCGATGGGCGTCAGATAGCTGTCATTCAACGCCCATGCTTTTATGGCGTCCAGAAACTCCGAAACGCTCAATTCTTCACGCAGATATCGGCCATTCAGCCAGTCCAGTTTCGACGTGTCGAACACGGGACCGCCGAGCGATATGTTGTGCACGTCAAATTCGTCGATAAGCGTTTGCAGCGAGGTCTTTTCGTCTTCTTCGCTTGCGGACTTGATGAACAGTCCCAGAAAGTTCTGCATCGCCTGCGGCAAATAACCTGCGCGCTGATAATATAAGATGCTTGTCGGGTTCTTCCGCTTTGACAGTTTTGATTTGTCGGCATTGCGCAGCAACGGCAAATGCGTGAGCACTGGCGGTTCCCAGCCAAAATATTGATATAGCAACAAATGCTTTGGCGCCGACGAAATCCACTCTTCGCCGCGCATGACATGCGTAATGCCCATCAGATGGTCATCGACAACATTGGCCAAATGATAGGTCGGCAATCCGTCTGATTTCATCAGAACCTGCATATCGACCACCGAATATTCAAACTCGATCTCGCCGCGCAACGTGTCCTGAACGATGCATGTGCCGGTCGTTGGAATTTTCATGCGGACAACATGTGGCACGCCATCTGCGTCCAGCTTCGCGCAGTCGTCGGCGTTAAGCGACAGGCAGGTGCCGTCATATTTGGGCGGCAACTTCGCCGCCATTTGGGCCGCGCGCGAGGCGCTTAGCTTTTCAGGCGTGCAATAGCATTTGAACGCATGCCCATCGGCCAGCAAACGGTCGCAATGTTCGGTGTAGATCGCGCTACGTTCCGACTGGCGATAGGGCCCGTGCGGTCCGCCAACATCCGGACCTTCATCCCAGCTAAGTCCCAGCCAGCGGAGCGATTCCAGAATCATTTTTTCCGATTGCGGCGTTGACCGCACTTGATCGGTATCCTCAATCCGCAGCAGGAATTGCCCGCCATGCTTCTTTGCAAAGCAATAGTTGATCAGCGCAATATAAGCGGTGCCGACGTGCGGATCGCCAGTGGGTGAGGGGGCTACCCGGGTACGGACGGGACGGGTGATGGCATTCATGTTCAGTGCTTCTTTCAATCTCAGTTTGGCGGTCCTCTATCAAGCCTCGCCATGCTTGTCATCTTCGCGCTGCAATTGCGAAAGGGCGATATGTGCGTTGGATTAAATCGGGCTAGGGTAAAGTCTACCTAGCGCAAAGCCGATAACAGGCGTAGCTGATTGACCAATGACGCCTACTTCCCCCCGCTTGCTCTCGCTTGGCACCGCTGTGCCGCCGCACGGCATTACGCAAGATCAGGTCTTGTCGATATTGGCGCAGGCCAAAGGTCACGCGCTGCCAGCGCGCATGGCAGATATTCTGGGCAATACCGGCATTGATCAGCGGTATATTGCGATGCCGCCTGAATATTATTTCGCGCCGCGCTCGTGGGCCGGTCGCGCAGCGGTATATGCCGACGCTGCAGCAGTTCTGTTTGAGGCTGCCGCGGCACAGGCACTTGATCGTGCAGGCGTCAATGCCGCCGACATCGGTCAGATTGTGTTTGTGTCAACCACAGGAACCATGACGCCAAGCCTGCCCAGCCGGATGATCGCGAAAATGGGCTTTGCGCCCGATACGCGATGCGTGCCCTTATTTGGCTATGGCTGTGCGGGCGGGGTCATTGGACTTGGCGTCGCCGCGGACCTGTTCCGCGCCAATCCGGACAAGCCCGTCCTGCTTGTAAGCCTTGAGCTGTGCAGTCTTGCCTATGACCATGCGCGGATGGACAAAAAAGATATGGTTGCGCTTGCTTTGTTCGCCGATGGCTGCGCGGCGGCAGTGGTTGGGGCAGGGCCGGGCCCTGTGCTCTCGGCCTTTGCCAGCCATGTGTGGCCCGACACGCTCGATATGATGGGCTGGGAAATCGGCGACACGGGCTTTGATCTGGTGCTTGCGCGCGACATTCCTGTATTCGTGAACAGCCACTTTGCGCCTGTCTGCGACGATTTCTTGGCGCGGCAAGGTCTTGAGAAAGCCAACATGGCGGAGCCTGCCTGTCACCCGGGCGGCGGCCGTGTTGTCGATGCGCTTGCGGACTATCTGGGTGATGATTTGGCAATGACCCGTTCGGTGCTGCGTGCGCATGGCAATATGAGCTCGCCAACGGTGCTGTTTGTGTTGGAAGCGTTGTTGGCGGCAGGGCCGATTGCAAAGCCAACCTTGTTAACGGCGCTTGGCCCCGGATTTGTCGGTGCGATGGGAATCATAACGCCATGATGCTGTTGGATTGGCCTATCTGGGCGCTCATTGTCTTTGCCTATGTCATTATCCAGCGGCTTGCCGAGCTTGCCTATGCCAACGCCAATACGCGGCGTTTGCTGGCCGAAGGCGGGCGTGAGCATGGGGCAAAGCATTATCCTCTGTTCATATTGCTCCACAGCGGCTGGCTTGTGTCGATTGCGCTGTTTGCGGAACCGACAGCAGGGCCGAACCTGTTATTGCTCAACGCGTTTGTCGCCAGCCAGACATTTCGTTTTTGGACGCTGGCAAGCATTGGCCGGTGGTGGACGACCCGCATCATCAGCGCGCCGCATTTCCCCCGGGTGACGCGTGGGCCATATCGGTTTATCAAGCACCCAAATTACGCATTGGTGGTCGTGGAAATCGCGCTGCTGCCGCTCCTGCTTGGTGCACCTGCCATGGCGCTGACGTTTTCGATATTCAACGCTGCATTATTGTGGTGGCGGATCCGGATTGAAAATGCCGTGCTCGGCGAACGTGTGGGCACTACTTGACCCGACCGCCTGCTGGCGCTAATGGCGCGCCTTCCCATGGCCAGAGGACCGATTCTCTTTGGTCATTTGGGAAGAACTCAGAATAGCAGCACATTGTGTGATCGGCCGGGTGGGCCAAAGGCTGAGCCTCCACCGCAAAATACGGCTGCCCACCCAAAGTAACCGCTTTAAACAAGGTGAAGATATGCCAACGATTAACCAGCTGGTCCGCAAGGGCCGGACCCCGCAGAAGACCAAGTCCAAGGTCCCTGCGATGGACCAAAATCCACAGAAGCGCGGCGTTTGCACACGCGTTTATACAACGACCCCGAAAAAGCCGAACTCGGCTTTGCGTAAGGTTGCGAAGATCCGTCTGACCAACCAGCGTGAAGTTATTTCCTATATCCCAGGTGAAGGCCACAACCTTCAGGAGCACAGCGTTGTGCTTATCCGTGGCGGCCGCGTACGCGACCTTCCCGGTGTGCGTTACCACGTGCTTCGCGGCGTACTCGATACGCAGGGCGTCAAGGACCGCAAGCAATCGCGTTCCAAATATGGTGCAAAGCGTCCGAAGTAATTCGAACGTTACCATTGGCTGGCCGATTGGCGCGCAACTGCGCTGCCACTGGTCCCATGAGATAAAGGAAATAAAATATGTCACGTCGTCGTCGTCCCGAAAAGCGCATCATTCTTCCCGATCCCAAGTTCGGTGATATCGTGCTTTCGAAGTTCATGAACAACCTGATGCTTGATGGTAAGAAGTCAGCAGCAGAGCGTATCGTTTATGGTGCGTTGGAAACTGTTGAAGCCCGCGCCAAGAAAGATCCTATCCAAACCTTCCATGAAGCGCTGGATAACGTAAAGCCAGGCATCGAAGTCCGCAGCCGCCGCGTTGGTGGTGCAACTTATCAGGTTCCTTGCGAAGTGCGTCCAGAGCGCGCGCAGGCACTTGCGATCCGTTGGTTGATCGGCGCTGCACGTAACCGCAGTGAAACCACCATGGCTGCCCGTTTGTCGGGTGAATTGATGGATGCTGCGTCAAACCGTGGCAACGCCGTCAAGAAGCGTGAAGATACGCACCGTATGGCGGAAGCCAACCGGGCGTTCGCGCACTACCGCTGGTAATCACATTCGGGCCACTTCGGTGGCCCACACTTCGGAGTAAAGCATATGGCACGCAGCCATCCACTCAATATGTATCGCAACATCGGTATCATGGCGCATATCGACGCCGGTAAAACCACGACCACCGAGCGCATCCTTTTCTACACCGGCAAGTCGTATAAAATCGGCGAAGTTCATGATGGCGCCGCCACCATGGATTGGATGGAGCAAGAGCAAGAGCGTGGCATCACGATCACCTCGGCTGCAACGACCTGCTTCTGGAACGACCACCGCATCAACATCATTGATACGCCAGGCCACGTTGACTTCACGATTGAAGTTGAACGTTCGCTGCGCGTTCTCGATGGCGCGGTTGCTTGCTTCGACGGCGTTGCCGGCGTTGAGCCTCAGTCCGAAACCGTATGGCGTCAGGCCGATAAGTATGGCGTTCCACGCATGTGCTTCATCAACAAGCTCGACCGTACCGGCGCGAACTTCAAATATTGCGTTCAATCGATCATCGACCGTCTGGGTGCAAAGCCAGCCGTTCTGTACATTCCAATCGGTTTGGAAGCGGATCTTAAGGGTCTCGTCGACCTCGTGCACAACCGTGCGATCATCTGGAAAGACGAATCGCTTGGCGCGGACTTCTTCTACGAAGATATCCCAGCTGATCTGGCGGACGAAGCTGCGAAGTATCGCAGCGACCTCATCGAGCTTGCTGTTGAGCAAGACGATGTCGCCATGGAAGCCTATCTTGAAGGCAATGAGCCTGACGTTGCAACGCTGAAGGCGCTGATCCGCAAGGGCACGTTGAACCAGTCGTTCGTTCCTGTCTGCTGTGGTTCGGCGTTCAAGAACAAGGGCGTTCAGCCATTGCTCGACGCTGTTGTCGATTATCTGCCTTCGCCGCTCGACATTGAAGACGTTCAAGGCGTCAAGATGGACAGCCTTGAGCCAGACAGCCGCCCAGCCGCTGACGATGCGCCGTTCTCGGCACTCGCGTTCAAGGTTATGAACGATCCATTCGTCGGTTCGCTGACCTTCATCCGCATCTATTCGGGTACGCTCGTCAAGGGCACCTACCTGAACTCGGTGAAGGACAAGAAGGAAAAGGTCGGGCGTATGCTAGAAATGCACGCCAACGAACGTAAGGACGTTGACGAAGCATTCGCAGGCGACATCATCGCGCTTGCCGGTATGAAGGAAACGACAACCGGTGACACTTTGTGCGCCGAACGTTCGCCAATCATCCTTGAGCGTATGGAATTCCCTGAGCCCGTTATCGAGCTTTCGGTTGAACCAAAGACCAAGGCTGACCAAGAAAAGATGGGCATCGCGCTCAATCGTCTGTCGGCTGAAGATCCATCGTTCCGCGTTTCGACCGATCACGAATCGGGCCAGACGATCATTAAGGGCATGGGCGAGCTTCACCTCGACATCATCGTCGATCGTATGCGTCGTGAATTCAAGGTTGAAGCAAATGTCGGCGCGCCGCAGGTTGCGTACCGCGAATATCTCGCACGCGAAGTTGACATTGATTACACCCACAAGAAGCAGTCGGGTGGTTCAGGTCAGTTCGGCCGTATCAAGTTCACCGTAAAGCCGGGCGAGCGTGGCACGGGCATCATCTTCAAGGATGAAGTCAAGGGCGGTAACATTCCGAAGGAATATATCCCATCGGTTGAAAAGGGCATGCGCGAAACCGCAGAGTCCGGATCGCTTATCGGCTTCCCAATCATCGATTTCGAAATCACGCTGTATGACGGCGCGTACCATGACGTCGACTCGTCGGCGCTGGCATTCGAAATCGCTGGCCGTGCAGGCATGCGTGAAGCTGCGCAAAAAGCCGGCATCAAGCTGCTTGAACCAATCATGAAGGTCGAAGTTGTATCGCCTGAGGAATATCTGGGCGATGTGATCGGCGACATGAACTCACGTCGTGGTCAAATTCAGGGCACTGACAGCCGCGGTAATGCGCAGGTTGTTGAGTCCATGGTGCCTTTGGCCAACATGTTCGGCTATGTGAACCAGCTCCGCTCGTTCACGCAAGGACGTGCAAACTATTCGATGTTCTTCAATCATTATGATGAAGTCCCATCGAACGTTGCGGCCGAAATCAAGGAGAAGCTTGCCTGATAGGCAAAAGCCGATTAATGGCGGCGCCTGATTCAGCAGGCGTCGTCCCACCTGATCAAAATATTACCTAATCGAAAGAAGGTTTGAGAAAATGGCAAAAGCTAAATTTGAGCGGACGAAACCGCATTGCAACATTGGTACCATCGGTCACGTTGACCACGGCAAGACCACGCTGACTGCAGCAATCACGAAGATCATGGCTGAAACTTACGGCGGTACCGCTGTTGATTTCGCCAACATCGATAAGGCTCCAGAAGAGCGCGAGCGCGGCATCACGATTTCGACCGCACACGTTGAATATGAAACTGCTGGTCGTCACTACGCACACGTCGACTGCCCAGGCCACGCTGACTATGTTAAGAACATGATCACCGGTGCTGCCCAGATGGACGGCGCTATCCTCGTTGTGAACGCTGCTGACGGCCCGATGCCACAGACTCGCGAGCACATCCTGCTTGCACGTCAGGTTGGCGTTCCTGCACTTGTTGTTTACATGAACAAGGTTGACCAGGTTGACGACGAAGAAATTCTCGAGCTGGTTGAAATGGAAATCCGTGAGCTTCTTTCGAAGTATGATTTCCCAGGCGACGATATTCCAATCGTTCGTGGTTCGGCACTTGCTGCACTCGAAGGCCGTGACGACAACATCGGTAAGGAATCGGTCCTTGCACTGATGGCTGCTGTTGACGAAGCTATTCCTCAGCCAGAGCGTCCAATCGACAAGCCATTCCTGATGCCAGTTGAAGACGTGTTCTCGATCTCGGGTCGTGGTACGGTTGTTACCGGCCGCGTTGAAACCGGAATCGTCAAGGTTGGCGAAGAAGTTGAAATCGTTGGTATCAAGGACACCAAGAAGACGACCGTTACCGGCGTTGAAATGTTCCGCAAGCTGCTCGACGAAGGTCGTGCAGGCGACAACATCGGTGCGCTTGTTCGTGGCGTAGGCCGTGAAGAAGTTGAGCGTGGTCAGGTTCTCTGCAAGCCAGGTTCGGTTACGCCGCACACTGAGTTTTCGGCAGAAATCTATGTTCTTTCGAAGGACGAAGGCGGCCGTCACACGCCATTCTTCGCAAACTACCGTCCACAGTTCTACTTCCGTACAACTGACGTGACCGGCGAAGTGATCCTTCCAGAAGGCACTGAAATGGTTATGCCAGGCGACAACGTAACCATCGCGGTTAAGTTGATTGCTCCAATCGCTATGGACCCAGGTCTTCGCTTCGCAATTCGCGAAGGCGGACGCACCGTCGGTTCTGGGGTTGTCAGCACCATCACGAAGTAATATAGGCCGCGCATCCCGCCTGAATCCTTGATTCGGGCGGGGCGGTTTTTAGAATTTCAAAACAGCTGTTCCGGCTTCGAAAGCGCAAGTCGGAATGGCTGTTTTTCGGCTCTTTGATATTGATAGAATTTGGAAATTGGTGAACCCATGGAAACGCAGAATATTCGCATCCGTCTGAAAGCATTTGACCATCGCGTCCTCGATCAGGCGACTGGCGATATCGCAGACACCGCACGCCGCACTGGCGCGCTTATCCGTGGTCCAATTCCACTTCCTACCCGTATCGAAAAGTTCACAGTGAACCGCGGACCGCACGTTGACAAAAAGTCACGCGAGCAGTTCGAAGTTCGTACCTATAAAAGGTTGCTCGACATTGTGCAGCCCACGCCACAGACCGTAGACGCGCTCATGAAGCTCGATCTTGCTGCCGGTGTGAATGTCGAAATCAAATTGGCGTAAGCCGATATCTCTACGCAAGTAGAGTGAGACAATAGGAATACCGCCGAGTTTACTCGGGCTGCGTTCCCCGTCTTACCAGATTGCTCATTAAGGTGAGTCACTGGTGCCTAGCCCGGACGGGGCAATGCTTAAAAATTCAGGGCTGGATTTAGGCGTCACGCCCTCCTGGCAATCCTGCCAGCCGGGCCTCTGACATAAGTTGGAGTATGGATCATGCGCACTGGCGTGATCGCGAAAAAGATGGGTATGATGCGCCTCTTCAATGAAGATGGTCGTCACGTACCTGTGACCGTTTTGGCGCTGGAAGGCTGCCAAGTGGTCGGAGCCCGCAATGCAGACAAGGATGGCTATTTTGCTGTTCGTCTCGGTGCCGGCGCCCGTAAAGCGAAAAATGTAAACAAACCACAACGCGGCGAGTTCGCTAAAGCACAGGTCGAGCCAAAAGCTCGCGTTGCTGAATTCCGCGTTGATAATGCCGACGGCTTGCTGCCTGTCGGCGCTTCTCTTTCCGCAGACCATTTTGTTGACGGCCAGCTCGTCGACATCACTGGTCACACGCAGGGTAAAGGCTTTGCCGGCGCCATGAAGCGTTGGGGCTTCGGTGGTATGCGCGCATCGCACGGTGTGTCCATCACCCACCGTGCCCATGGTTCGACTGGCCAACGCCAGGATCCAGGCAAGGTGTTCAAGAACAAGAAGATGGCCGGCCACATGGGTGACCGTCAGCGCACACAACAAAATCTTGAAATCGTCCGCACTGATGTTGCGCGCGGTCTTATCTTCGTAAAGGGTTCCGTACCTGGCGCGAAGAACGGTTGGTTGCTTGTTCGCGATGCCGTCAAGGTTCCTACACCTGAAGCTGCTCCGTTCCCCGGCGCGTTGAAGAATGACAATGAAGCCCCAGTGGTTGAAGACGTCATCATCAACACCGAAGTTGAAGTAGCAGATACCCCCGCTGTCGAAGCTGAAGCGCCTGCCGCTGAAGCTGCGCCCGCTGTCGAAGCACCTGCTGCTGACGCCGGCGAAGAAAAGAAGGAGGGCTAAGCCATGAAGCTCAAGGTTCAAACCCTCGACGCCAAGGCAAAGGGCGACATCGATTTGAATGACGACGTATTTGGCATTGAGCCACGCGCCGACATTCTGCACCGTGTTGTTACCTGGCAGCGTGAAAAGGCCCGCGGTACGGCTCGTCCGACCCGTGAGCGTTCAGACGTTGCACGCACCGGCAAGAAATTCGGCAACCAAAAGGGTGGCGGTACTGCCCGTCACGGTGACCGCGCTGCTCCGATCTTCATCGGTGGTGGTAAGGCCCATGGTGCCCGTCTGCGTGACTTTAACCCATCGTTGAACAAGAAGATCCGCTCATTGGGTCTGAAGATGGCGCTTTCGAGCAAGGCTAAGGCTGGTTCGCTTATCGTTCTTGAAGATCTTGATCTGGCTGCTGCAAAGACTGCGGCGCTTAAGGGTCAGGTTGGCAAGCTCGGTTTCGGCAAGACGACGCTGGTTATCGATGGCGACACCGTTAACGACAATTTCCGTATGGCTTCGGCTAACCTGGTCGGCATCAACGTGATGCCTGCTGTTGGTGCCAATGTTTATGACATTCTGAAGCATGACACGCTGGTCTTGACCCGCGCTGCGGTCGAGAAACTGGAGGCCCGTTTCAATGGCTAAGGATAAAGCAATCGACGTGCGTCATTATGACGTGATCGTTGCACCGCACATCACCGAAAAGGCGACCCTGCTGTCGGAGCACAACGCTGTTGTGTTCAAAGTCACGGGTAGCTCGACCAAGCCACAGATCAAGGCAGCTGTTGAAGCCCTGTTCGACGTCAAGGTCCTGAACGTGAATACGCTCGTGCAAAAGGGCAAAACCAAGCGCTGGAAGGGCAAGCCTTACACGCGTTCGGATGTCAAAAAAGCAATCGTCACTTTGGCCGAAGGCCAGAGCATTGACGTGACCACCGGTATTTAAGGGCAGGATAATGGCACTCAAAAGCTACAAACCAACTAGCCCCGCCCGTCGCGGCCTTGTGCTGGTTGACCGGTCGAGCCTCTACAAAGGCGGTCCTGTAAAGGGACTGACCGAAGGTAAGAGCAAGACCGGCGGCCGTAACAACAAGGGTCACGTGACTTCGCGCGGTATCGGCGGCGGTCATAAGCAAAAATATCGTCTGATCGACTTTAAGCGTCGTAAATGGGATATGCCTGCAACCGTTGAGCGTCTGGAATATGACCCCAACCGTTCGGCCTTCATCGCACTTGTAAAGTACGAAGATGGTGAACTGGCCTACATCCTTGCACCACAGCGTCTTGCCGTAGGCGACGTTGTTGTTGCCGGCGAAAAGACCGACGTTAAGCCAGGCAACGCCATGTTGCTGAGCCAGATGCCGGTTGGTACGATTTGCCACAACATCGAAATGAAGCCCGGTAAGGGTGGTCAGATCGCACGTTCAGCAGGCACCTATGTGCAGCTGGTCGGTCGTGACGGTGGCCGCGTTATCGTTCGCCTGAACTCAGGCGAGCAGCGCTACATTCTCGGCACGTGCATGGGTACAGTTGGCGCGGTTTCGAACCCAGACAACTCGAACACGACCCTTGCCAAGGCAGGCCGCAATCGCTGGCGCGGCATTCGCCCGCTGACGCGTGGTGTTGCTAAGAACCCTGTCGATCACCCGCATGGTGGTGGTGAAGGTCGTACATCAGGTGGCCGTCATCCGGTTACACCTTGGGGTAAGCCAACAAAGGGTGCTCGTACCCGCAGCAACAAGTCGACCGACCGGATGATCATCCGTTCGCGGCATGCTAAGAAGAAGAGGTAACTCATGTCTCGTTCCGTCTGGAAAGGTCCGTTTGTTGACCTCTATCTGCTGAAAAAAGCAGAAACCGCTCAGGAAGCATCGAAGGCTGCGCCGATCAAGACTTGGTCGCGTCGCTCGACAATCCTGCCTCAGTTCGTTGGCCTGACGTTCAGCGTCTATAATGGCCACAAGTTCATTCCCGTTTCGGTGAATGAGGACATGGTCGGCCATAAGCTTGGTGAGTTCGCTCCAACGCGGACTTATCATGGCCATGGCGCAGATAAGAAGGGCAAACGCTAATGGGTAAGGCATCCGCACCCCGTCGCGTCGCCGACAATGAAGCTCTGGCAGTGGGCACAACCATTCGTGGTTCGGCTCAGAAGCTTGGCCTCGTTGCCGCGCTGATCCGTGGCAAGAAAGCCGAAGACGCGCTCAACATTCTGAAATTCTCCACAAAGGGAATGGCAGAAGACGTGCGCAAGGTTCTGGCATCCGCCATCGCCAACGCCGAAAACAACCACAACCTTGACGTCGACAGCCTTGTCGTCGCCGAGGCAAGCGTTGGCAAGGCACTGACCATGAAGCGTTTCATGGCCCGTGGCCGCGGCAAATCGAGCCGGATCATCAAACCATTCAGCCGTCTGCGCATCGTTGTGCGTGAACAGCAAGAAGAGGCATAAGTCATGGGTCAGAAATCAAATCCAATCGGGCTTCGCCTGCAGATCAACCGGACTTGGGATAGCCGTTGGTACGCCGAAGGTGCGGAATATGGCCGCATGCTTCTGGAAGATATCAAGATCCGCAAGTTCATCTTTGAAACACTGCCACAAGCAGCGATTTCAAAGGTCGTCATCGAGCGTCCTGCCAAGAATTGCCGCGTTTCAATCTACGCAGCACGTCCTGGCGTGATCATCGGCAAGAAGGGTGCGGACATTGAGAAGCTGAAAAAGCAGATCAATAAGTTCACCACCGCTGAAGTGTCGTTGAACATCGTTGAAATCCGCAAGCCGGAAGTCGACGCGAAGCTCGTAGCGCAGGGTATTGCTGACCAGCTTATCCGTCGTATCGCATTCCGTCGTGCCATGAAGCGCGCGATGCAATCGGCGATGCGTCTGGGAGCAGAAGGTATCAAGATTACCTGCGGTGGTCGTTTGGGCGGCGCAGAAATCGCACGCGTTGAATCGTACCGTGAAGGCCGCGTGCCTGCGCATACGCTTCGTGCCAACATTGACTATGCCGAAGCCGAAGCACTGACTGCTTATGGCATCATCGGCATTAAATGCTGGATCTTCAAAGGCGAAATCTTGGGTCATGACCCAATGGCAACTGACCGACTGATGATGGAAGCGCAGACTTCCGGCGTCCGTCCGCAGTCTGACCGCCGCTAAAGGTTAGGAACTAGACATGTTGCAACCAAAGAAAACAAAGTTCCGCAAGCAGTTCAAGGGACGCATCAAGGGCGAAGCCAAGGGCGGGTCTGACCTGAACTTCGGTTCATACGGCCTGAAGGCGCTTGAGCCAGAGCGGATTACCGCACGTCAGATCGAAGCGGCTCGCCGCGCGATTACGCGTCACATCAAACGTCAGGGACGTTTGTGGATCCGTATCTTCCCGGACGTGCCGGTCACGAAAAAGCCTGCCGAAGTTCGTCAGGGTAAGGGCAAGGGTTCGGTCGAATATTGGGCAGCCAAGGTTAAGCCTGGCCGTATCATGTTTGAACTCGACGGTGTTCCTGGTCCACTCGCAGCTGTCGCATTCCAGCGTGCAGCCATGAAACTGCCAATCAAGACCAAGGTCGTGGCGCGTCTCGGCGACACCTCGCATCTGGGAGCATCATAAGATGAGCAAAACCGAAGATCTCCGCGTCAAGAGCGACGATCAGCTTGCTGTTCAGCTCGGCGAATTGAAGCGCGAAGCGTTTAACCTGCGTTTCCAATCGGCCACTGGCCAGATGGAAAAGCCGGCACGTGTGCGTGAAGTGCGTCGTGACATCGCCCGCATCAAAACCCTGCAGGGTGAGCGCCAGCGCGCCGCCGCAAAGACGGCATAAGGAGCTACCCATGCCAAAACGTATTCTCACAGGGACCGTGGTCTCCGACAAGAATGACAAGACCATTGTCGTTCTCGTCGAGCGCAAAGTGAAGCACCCGCTTTACGGCAAGATCATTCGTCGCACGAAGAAGTATCACGCCCATGACGAAAACAACGTCGTGAAAGAGGGCCAAGTCGTCCGCATCGAAGAGTGCGCGCCGATTTCCAAAAACAAGACCTGGCGCTTGGTAGCTGACGCTGCCGCCCCAGTCGCCGCAACGAAGGAGGATTGATTCCATGATTCAGATGCAATCCAATCTCGATGTTGCGGACAACAGCGGCGCAAAGCGCGTTCAGTGCATCAAGGTGCTTGGCGGTTCCAAGCGTCGCGTAGCTGGCGTTGGCGACATCATCGTGGTGTCGATCAAAGAAGCTGCACCGCGCGGCAAGGTAAAGAAGGGTGACGTGCACAAGGCCGTTATCGTTCGTACCCGCAAAGACATCCGCCGTGCAGACGGTTCGGTTATCCGCTTCGACTCCAATGCTGCCGTTCTTATCGGTAACAACAAGGAGCCGATTGGCACACGTATCTTCGGACCAGTGGTTCGTGAGCTGCGCGCCAAGAACCACATGAAAATCATCAGCTTGGCACCGGAGGTGCTATAACAATGGCTCTGGCAAAAATCAAAAAGGGTGACACGGTCGTCGTGCTCGCCGGTAAAGACAAGGGCAAGTCCGGCGAAGTAACCGCCGTAATGCCTAAGGACAGCAAAGTCGTCGTCGCAGGCGTCAATATTGCTGTGCGTCACCGGAAAGCTTCGCAGGCAAACCCGCAGGGCGGTCTCGATCGCTTTGAAGCACCGCTGCACATTTCGAATGTGGCTTTGGCGGATCCGAAAACAGGCAAGGCAACACGCGTTCGCGTGGAAACCAAGGACGGCAAGAAGGTCCGCGTGGCCGTGAAGTCCGGGGAGACGATCAGTGGCTGATACCAAATATACTCCACGTATGAAGAAGCTGTACGACGACGCCGTCGTCAAGGGCTTGACTGAAAAGTTCGGTTACACAAACCGCTTCGCAGTGCCAAAGATCGAAAAGATCACACTCAACATGGGTGTTGGTGAAGGTTCGCAGGACAAGAAGAAGGTTACGACCGCTCTTGCTGAAATGGAACTGATCGCTGGTCAAAAGCCAGTCATCACCAAGGCGAAGAAATCCATCGCTGGCTTCAAGCTGCGTGAAGGCATGCCAATCGGCGTGAAAGTAACGCTTCGTGGCGCCCAGATGTATGAATTCTTGGATCGCCTCGTCACCATCGCAATGCCACGCATTCGCGATTTCCGTGGCCTGAACCCAAAGAGCTTTGATGGCCGTGGCAACTTTGCGATGGGTCTCAAGGAACAGATCATTTTCCCAGAAATCAGCTATGACGCCATCGACACGGTGCGCGGCATGGATGTGATCGTAACGACTTCGGCAAACTCGGACGACGAGGCGCGCGAACTGCTTAAGCTGTTCGGCTTCCCGTTCCCTGTAGAAGAAGCTGACGAAAAGGCGGCTGCATAATGGCTAAACTGAGCTCCATAAACAAGAACGAGCGTCGCAAGAAGCTGGCGAAGAAATACGCCGGACGTTATGCGAAGTTGAAGGCGATGGCGAAAGACCAGTCGTTGGATGACAGCGAGCGTTTGATTGCACGCCTGAAAATGGCTGAAATTCCCCGCAATGGTAACCCGCACCGCGTGCGTAACCGTTGCGAAACCACCGGGCGTCCTCGCGGCGTGTACCGTAAATTCAAGCTGAACCGTATCGAACTGCGTAATCTTGCCAATAAGGGCATGATCCCGGGCGTTACGAAGTCGAGCTGGTAAGGATAAGATAGATGGCAATGACCGATCCTTTGGGTGATATGCTCACCCGTATCCGCAACGGCCAGCGGGCGAAGAAAGACTCTGTAGTCTCGCCAGCGTCCAGCCTGCGGACCCGCGTTCTCGATGTTCTGCAGCGTGAAGGCTATATTCGCGGTTACAGCGAAGAAGCTTTGGGTGCACATAAGGGCATCCGCATCGAGCTGAAATATTTCGAAGGCGCTCCTGCTATTCAGCATGTCGCCCGCGTTTCGAAGCCTGGTCGCCGCGTATATTCAGGAAGCCAAGAGCTTCCGATTATCCGCAACGGCCTTGGCATCACCATCGTTTCGACGCCAAAGGGCGTTCTGTCTGACGCTGAAGCGCGCGCACAGAATGTCGGCGGCGAAATCCTGGCGGAGGTATTCTAATGAGCCGCATTGGTAAGAAACCTGTTCCCATTCCTGCCGGCGTAACCGCCAGCATGGAAGCGGGCACGCTTTCGGTCAAAGGACCGAAGGGCGAACTGAAAATGCCTATGAGCGACCTTATCTCTTACGAGATGCAGGACGACGGTCTTTCGGTAAAGCCAGCCAATGGCAGCAAGGCAGCCCGCGCGTTTTGGGGCATGCAGCGTACGTTGGTACAGAACCTCGTTACGGGTGTAACCGAAGGCTTTACGAAAGTCCTCGAAATCACCGGCGTTGGTTACCGTGCAAACAGCCAAGGCAAGATGTTGAAGCTGCAACTTGGCTACAGCCATGATGTCGACTTCGCGATCCCAGAGGGCATCGAAATCAAGACACCTGATAACACCACGGTGGAAATCTCAGGTATCGACAAGCAGAAGGTTGGGCAGGTTGCTGCTGAAATCCGTCGCTGGAGGAAGCCAGAGCCATATAAGGGCAAGGGCATCAAGTACCGCGGCGAGTATATCTTCCGCAAGGAAGGGAAGAAGAAATAATGGCAAAACTGTCTCTCTTTGCAAGGCGCCGTCAACGCGTTCGTTCGAAATTGCGGGCGCAGGTTGCTGGACGTCCTCGTCTTTCCGTGCACCGCACTGGTCGCCACATCTATGCACAAGTCATTGACGATTCGAAGGGCGCGACCATCGCGTCTGCTTCGACCCTCGACAAGGACGTGAAGGCTAAGAACGGCTCGACAACTGAAGCTGCGGCTGATGTTGGCAAGCGGGTAGCTGAAGCTGCTAAGAAAGCTGGCATTTCCAGCGTGGTTTTTGATCGTGGCGGGTTCCTGTTTCACGGTCGCGTCAAAGCGCTTGCTGATGCAGCGCGCGAAGGCGGATTGGAGTTCTGATGATGGCTGAAAACACTGAAAGCACTGTACCTGTGACTGACGGCGCAGCTCCTGAAGCAGCCGAAGGTCAACGTCGTGGTCGCGGCGGTCGTGGCGGCGGTGATAACCGTGGTGGCGGTGGCCGTGGTCGTAATAACGATCGTCGTCCTGCACAGGAAGAAGATGATGGCACGATCGAAAAGCTCGTTCACATCAACCGCGTTTCGAAAACTGTTAAGGGCGGTAAGCGCTTCGGTTTTGCGGCACTCGTCGTTGTTGGTGACGGTCAAGGTCGCGTAGGCTTTGGTCATGGTAAAGCACGCGAAGTGCCAGAAGCCATTAACAAAGCGACTGCAGCTGCCAAGAAATCGATGATCCGCGTCGCCCTGAAAGATGGTCGTACGTTGCATCACGACGGCAAGGGCCATTTCGGCGCTGGCAAGGTGACGTTGCGTTCAGCACCAGCCGGTACCGGCATCATCGCAGGTGGCCCAATGCGCGCTGTCTTCGAAAGCCTGGGCGTTGCGGACGTTGTGACCAAGTCGGTCGGTACGTCGAACCCTTACAACATGATCCGTGCTACTTTCGCGGCGCTGTCTGAACAGACCAGCCCCAAGTCGGTAGCGCAGCGTCGCGGCAAGAAAATCGCCGACCTTCTTGGTCGCGGTGGCAGCAAAACTGCTGAAGCCGACGCAGAAGCAATTGCGGAGTAATCGATATGGCGAAGATTAAACTGAAGCAGACCGGTTCGCCGATCCGCCGTCCAGCCTCACAGCGCGCAACTTTGAAGGGCCTTGGCCTTGACAAGATGAACCGCGTTGTCGAAATCGAAGACACAGCCGAAGTGCGCGGAATGATCCGCACAGTTCGTCACATGGTCCAAATTCAGGACTGATAACATCAGCGCGAATTAAAGCGAAAGCGAGTGCACGACATGAAATTGAATGACATTAAAGACAACGAAGGCGCCCGCCATCGCCGTATGCGCGTTGGCCGTGGTATTGGTTCGGGCAAAGGCAAGACCTCGGGTCGCGGCCAAAAGGGTCAGACCAGCCGTTCGGGTGTTTCGATCAACGGATTTGAAGGCGGCCAGATGCCACTTCACATGCGTATTCCAAAGCGCGGCTTCAACAACATCTTCGCCAAGGACCATGCAGAAGTAAATCTGGGCATGATCCAGAAGTTTATCGATGCCAAGAAAATCGACATCAAAGCTGTTGTTGACCATGCGGCGTTGAAGGCAGCTGGTCTTGCACGTGGTGGCAAGGACGGCGTCCGTTTGTTGGCTAAGGGTGAACTCACCTCCAAGGTTAACTTCTCTGTTGCTGGTGCTTCAAAGGCAGCCGTTGAGGCCGTTGAAAAGGCCGGCGGTAAGGTTGAAGTGCTGGTAAAGGTTTCTGCATCGGAAAAAGCCGCTGCGAAGAAATCGTCAGTCAAGAACGCTGCTAAAGAAGCTGCGGCCAAGAAATAAGACGGGGGCGACGACTTCGCTCTTGTCATGCCAGCCCCGCTTCCCGATATGGGCTGGCGGGGTTTGACATTTCTGGGGTTCATCCAGATACAGTCAGGCGAAATTTTTGGGGTGAAGCCGTTGCGCGATTATCGTGCATTCACGGTTAATCCGGAACCAAGGAACGTATATCATGGCATCTAGGGCCGACCAAATGGCCTCGAACCTCAATTTATCGAAGTTCGGGCAGGCAACAGAGCTTAAGAACCGCATCTGGTTCACTATCGGCGCGCTCATCATATTCCGGATGCTGAGCTTCGTGCCGCTGCCGGGCGTTGATCCTATCGCGCAAGCAGCCCTTTATGCGAACAACGCTGCCGGCGGCGTTCTTGATATCTTCAACACTTTCTCGGGCGGCAGCCTTGAGCGCATGAGCCTCATCGCGCTTGGCGTCATGCCCTATATCACCGCGTCGATCGTGGTGCAGCTCTCTGCATCGCTGTCGCCTACGCTTGCTGCCATCAAGAAAGAGGGCGAGAGCGGACGCAAGAAACTCAACCAATATACCCGCTACGGCACAGTGTTCCTGACCGCGGTGCAGGGATATTTCCTTGCCGCAGGGCTCGAAAGCCTCGCTGCGGCAAATGGCATTAGCGCGGTTGTTGAACCGGGCATGATGTTCCGCATCGTTGCGACCATCAGCCTTATCGGCGGCACCATGTTCCTGATGTGGCTGGGTGAACAGATTACATCGCGGGGTATCGGCAACGGTATCTCATTGATCATCATGGCGGGTATCGTCGCCCAAATGCCACGGTTGTTCGCACAGCTTCTTGAAGGCGGACGGACCGGATCCATCAGTGGCTTTCTGATCGTCGGCTTTTTGTTGATGTTCGTCGGCCTGACTTTGCTGATCTGTTTCATGGAGCGCGGCCAGCGCCGGGTACTTATTCAATATCCAAAGCGCGCGACGCAGCGCGGCATGATGCAAGCTGACCGCAGCCATCTTCCATTGAAGATCAACACTGCTGGCGTCATCCCGCCGATTTTTGCATCGTCATTGTTGCTGCTGCCTATCACCATTACGCAGCTTGGCGGAAACAAGGTTGCGGGTGAAAGCGCGATGGGTGACTTTGTCATCACGTTGAACCAATATCTGGCCCATGGCCAGCCGGTGTATCTCGCGCTCTATGGCCTCGGCATCATCTTCTTCTGCTTCTTTTACACCGCTGTGGTGTTCAATCCGGAAGAAACATCCGAGAATCTGAAAAAAGCCGGTGGCTTCATTCCGGGCATTCGTCCGGGCAAGAACACCGAATCCTATCTGGATTATGTTCTGACGCGCATCACCGTGTTGGGCGCCGCCTATCTGACCTTGGTCTGCTTGTTGCCCGACTATGTCATGGGCCAAACTGGCCAGCAGCAGTTCTTCGCGATTGGCGGGACCAGCTTGCTCATTCTGGTCAACGTTACCATTGATACGATTTCACAGATCCAGAGCCATCTGCTCGCCCACCAATATGGGGATTTGTTGAAGAAGGCCAAGTTGAAGGGTGGACGCGCCCGCTAAAGGTGCGACATCGAAACGAACAGGGACACGTTTCATGAATATCATCCTTTTGGGGCCTCCTGGCGCAGGCAAAGGAACGCAGGCTGCATTTCTCGTTGAGAAATATGGCATGGTGCAATTGTCGACCGGCGATATCCTGCGCGCGGCCGTAAAGGCGGGCACTGAAGTCGGTAAAATGGCGGATGAGATCATGAAGGCGGGGAAGCTTTTCCCGGATGAATTGATGGCCGAGATCCTTGGCGAGCATATGGATGCGATCCCCGCGGATAAGGGCCTGATTTTTGACGGCTACCCGCGCACGGCGCCGCAAGTCGCGCTTCTCGATGGTCTGTTGTCCGCACGCCAACGAACGCTCCATTATGTGATTGAACTGGTTGTTGACGAAGACGCGTTGGTCGAACGCGTTGTTGGCCGTTTCACCTGCGCCAATTGCGGTGATGGCTATCATGATGTTTTCAAAAAACCTGTCAAAGCCGATACATGTGACAAATGTGGATCGCATGAATTTAAGCGTCGTCCCGATGACAATGAAGAAACCGTCCGCACCCGCATGGCGGAGTATCGCGCAAAGACCGAACCGATCTTGCCCCTTTACGATGCCCGCGGCCTTGTAAGCCGCGTGGATGGGATGGCCCCGATTGACGACGTGACGAAGGCGATTGAAGCCATCATCGGCTGAACGCCCACGCAAACAAGTTCAACGTGACGGAAATGGAAACGGTTGTTAGACACACGTTCCATGAAACATCTTGTCATCACGGCAGCCATATATGCTGCAACAGCATCGCCGGCATTTGCGGACGTTAAAGCTGCATCGGGAACCGGTTTTAACGTCATCCACATCGCCACGGTTCAGGCAACGCCCGACGAGATATGGACGCGCCTAGTTGCGCCAAAGGATTATTGGAACAAGTCGCACAGCTGGTCGGGTTCGACCGCTGGCTTTTATATCGATGCGCAGGCCAATGGGTGCTTTTGCGAACTGTTTCAGGAAACCGACGCCAACGGGAAGGTGAAGACGGTCGGAAGCGTCGAGCATATGCGCGTTATTTTCGCGCAGCCCGGCAAAGTCTTGCGGATGCAAGGCGCGTTGGGGCCGCTCCAGTCGGAAGCGGTGATTGGCACACTGACCGTTGCCATGGAAACCGCAAAGCAAGGCGGCGGTACACGTGTCAGCTTCTCTTATGTTGTCGGCGGCTATATGCGCTACAAGGTCGCGGAAATCGCCCCTGCGGTTGATAAGGTGTTGGGCGAGCAGTTTAAAAATATGCTGCTGCCGTTTGTACCCACCGCGGATGAGCCGCCCAAGGTTGACGGATTTAATCTGGATATTGATACGTTGGACATTGCGCCCGCGACCGAAGCTGCCGACACAAATGAAGCACCGGCGGACGCGGAAACACAAGATGACCCGCCCGCCGATCTGCCCGCAGCGGAGCCAATCTAATTGGTTGCGGGGGGCGGCAAGCCACGTTCGGGCGGCAAATTAGAAATTGGCTGGTGCGAAATGGTCGATGTGCCGAGCCTTGGCCTATCGCAAGTGCACGCGAAAATGGACACGGGCGCCGCGACATCATCGATACATGCAACCCGGATTAAGCCAATCGTGCGCGACGGCAAGCCGTGGGTTGAATTCTGGTTCCGTCTGAATGCGGGCGAAAAGCCAAAGCGTTATGAAGCACCCGTCATCGACCGGCGCATGGTGCGATCGTCCAATGGTGACACGCAAGAACGCTATGTCATCTCAGTGCAATTTTGTTTTGGTAAGCTGTGTTGGAACGGACAGCTCACCTTGGCGAACCGGCGTTCCATGGCCTTTCCCTTGCTAATTGGCCGACGGGCGCTAAGGCGCGGCTTTCTCGTCAATAGCGCACGACGCTGGGTATTGGGCAAGCCAGCGAATCAAGGACAAAAGAGCACATGAAAATCGCCATGTTGGCACGCAACGCCAACCTATATTCGCACCAACGGCTCGTCGAAGCCGCCTTGGCGCGCGGACATGAGATTGATATCCTGAATACGTTGCGGGTGACGATGAACATCACGTCGCACCGCCCCGAAGCATATTATCAGGGTGCCAAGCTTGGCAAATATGACGCGGTGATCCCGCGCATTGGCGCGTCCATTACATTTTACGGCCTTGCTGTGCTGCGTCAGTTTGAAATGATGAACGTGTGGTCATTGAACGAGAGTGTTGCCATCGGCCGATCCCGCGACAAGCTACGGTCGTTGCAGATTCTGGCGCGCAAGGGGCTTGGCCTGCCGGTCACGGCGTTTGCCCATGATCCCAAGCAAACCGATGAAGTCATCAAAATGGTTGGCGGCGCTCCGGTTGTCATCAAGCTACTCGAGGGCACGCAGGGCATTGGCGTGGTTTTGGGCGAGACCGAAAAGTCGGCCCGTTCCGTCATTGAGGCGTTTCGCGGTGCCAACGTGAACATCCTTGTGCAGGAGTTTATCAAAGAGGCAAATGCCACCGACATCCGGTGCTTTGTGATCGGCAATAAGGTCGTCGCATCGATGCAGCGCAAGGGTGCGGAGGGCGATTTTCGATCAAATCTGCACCGCGGCGGTTCGGCCGAAGCCATTAAAATTACGCCGGAGGAACGCTCAACGGCGGTCCGCGCCGCACGCGCCATGGGGTTGAATGTCGCTGGCGTCGATATGCTGCGGTCCAATCATGGCCCGGTCATCATGGAAGTGAATAGTTCGCCAGGGCTTGAAGGAATCGAAAAAGCCACCGGCAAGGATATTGCGAGCCGGATTATTGCGTTCATCGAAGAAAACGCAATACCGGGCAAAACCAAGACCAAAGGCAAGGGATAGCGCGCCGCCAGCCTTGACAGTTGGCGCGACTCACCGTAAGGCGATGTCAATTCCGAACATCTGGTGCAGCCAGCAGCGCTTTTTCGCGTCCGCTGGTTTTGTGCGTTTCGGAATATCATCAGCGTTGAGATAGGGTTTGTCTTTCGGGACACCTGTGGAGCAGGAGTAAATAAATTGGCACGTATTGCCGGAGTTAACATTCCAACCAACAAGCGCGTGATCATTGCGCTTACCTACATTCACGGTATCGGCCGCACTAAAGCCGTCGAAATCGCGACAAAGCTAGGAATTGATCATAGCCGTCGTGTGCAGGACCTTTCGGATGCCGAAGTTCTGCAAATCCGCGAAACCATCGATGCGGGCTACACCGTAGAAGGCGATCTTCGCCGTAACACATCGATGAACATCAAGCGTTTGATGGATCTCGCCTGCTACCGTGGCCTTCGCCACCGTAAGGGCCTTCCAGTCCGTGGCCAGCGTACGCATACCAATGCGCGCACCCGCAAGGGCAAGTCCAAGGCAATCGCGGGCAAGAAGAAGTAATCACGGGCTTTTGCCTGATTATTTTTTCTTCGCATTTTCGAATAGGATACACATTATATGGCACGCGAACCACAACGCATTAAAAAGCGGGAGCGTAAAAATATTTCGGCAGGCGTCGCGCACGTCAATGCCAGCTTCAACAACACAATGATCACGATCACCGATGCCCAGGGCAACGCGATCAGCTGGTCATCCGCAGGAACCATGGGTTTCAAGGGCAGCCGCAAGTCGACCCCTTACGCCGCACAGGTTGCAGCGGAAGACGCAGGCAAGAAGGCCGCTGAACATGGCGTTCGTACGCTTGAAGTCGAAGTTAAGGGCCCCGGTTCGGGTCGTGAATCGGCACTTCGCGCATTGCAGGCAGTGGGCTTCACCATCACCTCGATCCGTGACGTAACATCGATTCCGCACAACGGCGTCCGTCCTTCCAAGCGTCGGCGCGTCTAAGCATTCGTTTCAGGGACGGCTGTTCAGTCGTTCCTTCTTTTACCCGCGAACCGGCACGGTGCACCAAATTGCCGGTCCCGCAAAACCCAAGGGGAAATCCATGTCCGTCAATATTAAGAACTGGCAGGAACTGAAAAAGCCCAACGCACTTGAACTCAAATCAGGTAGCGATGCGAAGCGTAAGGCAACTTTTGTTGCAGAACCGCTGGAGCGTGGCTTTGGTTTGACTCTCGGCAATGCGCTGCGTCGCGTATTGCTATCATCGCTGCAGGGCGCAGCGATTACATCGATCAAAATCGAAAACGTGTTGCACGAATTCTCGTCGCTCGCGGGCGTTCGTGAAGATGTCACCGACATCGTTCTGAACATCAAGCAAGTTGCGTTGAAGATGGAGGGCGAAGGTCCAAAGCGTCTTCAGCTTTCGGCAACGGGCCCCGGCGCGGTAACCGCTGGTGACATCGCTGTTTCGGGCGACATCCAAGTGATGAACCCTGATCTCGTCATCTGTCACCTCGACGATGGTGCGACGCTGAACATGGAAATCACTGCCGACATCGGCAAGGGTTATGTTCCTGCAGTCGCCAACCGTCCAGCGGATGCGCCAATTGGCCTCATCCCGGTCGACAGCCTGTATTCGCCTGTTCGTCAGGTTGCGTACAAGGTGGACAATGCACGCATCGGTCAAGAACTTGACTATGACAAATTGTCGCTGACCATCGAAACCGACGGCACCGTAACCCCAGAAGACGCCGTGGCTTATGCCGCACGCATTCTTCAGGACCAGTTGCAAGTGTTCGTCCACTTCGAAGATTCGATGTCTGCATCGTCGCCAATGATTGGCATGGCTGCACCATCGGCTTCTTCGGAAGAATCGGATGCAAACCAGCTCAACCGTTACCTTCTCAAGAAGGTCGACGAATTGGAATTGTCGGTCCGCAGCGCAAACTGCCTCAAGAACGACAACATCATCTACATCGGCGACCTCGTTCAAAAGAGCGAAGCCGAAATGCTGCGTACGCCTAATTTCGGTCGCAAGTCGCTGAACGAAATCAAGGAAGTGCTCTCGTCAATGGGCTTGCGCCTTGGCATGGACATCCCCGGATGGCCGCCAGAAAACATCGAAGAGATGGCAAAGAAGCTTGAGCAAGAACTGCTTGGCTAAAGAATATTGGGCCGAGGCAGTGCTTCGGCCCAACCAAAAGGGAAATGGCCGCCCTTAAACGGCCAGGATCGGGGTACCTGATACGGCCCCCCTACGAACGAAGGAATGAAATATGCGCCATAAAGTTGGCCACCGTAAGCTGCAGCGTACCACGTCGCACCGTACCGCGATGCTTCGCAACATGGCAGCGTCGCTTATCAAGCATGAACAGATCAAGACGACTTTGCCAAAGGCGAAGGAACTGCGTCCTTACATCGAAAAGCTGATCACGCTTGCGAAGAAGGGTGGCTTGTCCAACCGTCGTCTCGCGATGAGCCGTTTGATGGACGACAAGCAGCTGGTAAAGTTGTTTGACGAACTGGCAACGCGCTATGCCGACCGCAGCGGTGGTTACAGCCGCGTGATCAAGGCTGGTTTCCGTGGTTCCGATGCTGCACCAATGGGCGTCATCGAGCTCGTTGACCGCAATGTCGACGCCAAGGGTCAGGACAGCGGCCCAGTTGAAGTATTGGACGACGCTGAATAAGCACGTTTTGCTTTAAGAGTTTCAAAAGGGCGGTATCCGAAAGGGTGCCGCCCTTTTTCATGTGTTTATGATTTCGTCCGAGCGCTTCGATCGGCCAACCAAAAGAGTAGGCTGGAAATCAACCATGCTACCGAAAGCACAATCGTAAACCGTCCGCCGCGCGCGTCGCTGCCCAATATGCCGGCAAAGACGCCAATGTTCATCTGCACTATCCCGGCAACCAACATGGCCTGCGGCAATATGCGCCTGCGAAATCGCGACGCGATGCTGCCGACAATTGCGATCAGCAATACCGCGCCGAACCATAAATTGGTCGGGTTATCCTCATTCCCAATCATGCCAACAGCCAAGTTGGACCAGATGACCATGAACCCGGCCAGCACAGCAAACATCGAACCAAAGCGGAAGTACCAGTTTGATGACAGGCGCACCGCGAATTCAATCAGGCCGCCCACAATCCCGAAAATGATGGCGGCGACGATGAAGTCGGTTTCGTCCCAGTTAACTTCTGTGGTGAACTGCATCGCGACCAATGGCGTCAGGATAAGCGCTACCGCCCCGCCCCAGCCCAAGATCCGCCAGATATTCCGTCGCGGCCTTGCTGGCCCGATATTCTCTGCATGCATAGCATTGCCCTTTTCCGTGAATGAGAGCTATGCATACAGCGCAGCGACATTGCAGGCATGAGCAGAACATGAGCATTTGGTGAAAAATGAAATCAGATAGTCTCCGGTTCGGCCGCTTCACGCTTCAGGTTAGTAGCCGACGCCTGCATTGCGATGGTGTCGCTGTCGATGTCTCCAGCCGCTATTTTGATGCGCTTGTCCTGCTCGCAACCAATGCCGGCGCGCTTGTGTCGAAAGACCAGTTCATGGACGATGTCTGGCGCGGTGTTCCTGTCACCGACGAAGCGCTCACACAATGCATCCGCAGCCTGCGCCGTGTGCTTGGGGATGATGCCGCGCGGCCGATGTTTATCGAGACCGTTCCAAAGCATGGCTATCGTTTCATCGCCCCTGTCGAACGCGACGTGGGACCCGCAACCATCACCTCTATCGCCATAGCTGCCACGACGGATTGGGCGACATTTTGGGCACTGGGTGGCGCGGGCGTTGTCGGCGGTGGCTTGGCGGGGCTTCTGGGCGGGTTGTTTTACGGTTTTGCCGGAGCATCGCAGCCAATGGCACCGGGCATGGGCGCGACGTCCATCGTGCTTGTCCTTACGGCAATTACGGTGTTGGTCGCGTTATTGGGCGCTGGGGGCGTGAGCTTCGGCATTGCTGCGGTTGGCCTTTGGAATTCCGGGCGTTGGTCCGCAACGATGGCAGGCGGCGCGGTGGGCGGTTTCCTGATCGGCGGTATTGTGAAGCTGCTTGGCTTGGATGCGTTCAATCTGGTGCTGGGGCAATCACCCACGCAAATGACGGGCGCGCTGGAAGGTGCGGCGATTGGTGCTTCTGTCGGGCTTGGTGTATGGCTTGGCCGACGGCAGATGCGCGATATGCCGCTGCGTTTCGCGATACTGCCCGCGGCTGTATTTGGGGCCTTATCGGGCGCTGGCATTGTCATGGCCGGTGGGCGCTTGCTTGGTGGCAGCATATATGAGCTAGCCAGGCTTCTTCCACAATCGCGGCTGCGGTTCGACCAAATCGGTGGCTTATTTGGCGAAAGCGGCTTTGGTCCCATCAGTCAGAACGTCACCGCCGGTTTGGAAGGCATGTTGTTTGCGGCAGGCGTTACCGCTGCCATCTTGTTGGCGCAGCGGCAGCGGGGGGCATGATTTCGACGAAAATGCGAAATATTCTTGCGGGTGACGGCAGGAATAGTTGGCGTTCAAGCGTGGACGCTATAGTCGGATGACAGAGATTTTGAGAGTTGGGGAAATGATAATATGCGAAGTGTATTTTTGGTCGGTGCAGCCTTCATGATGGCCCCGATTTCGTCGGTCGCTATGGCCGCAGATTCAGCCACCACCGATGTCGCAGTCAAATTGACCTATCCGCAGACCAAAACCGTCAATGTGGTCGATGAACAATTCGGCGTGAAGGTTGCCGATCCCTATCGCTGGCTGGAAGATGATGTGCGCGTCAATCCCGAAGTCGCCGAATGGGTGAAGGCGCAAAATGCCGTCACCGACGCATATTTGGAAACATTGCCCGGCAAGAAAATACTCGCCGAGCGCATGAAAAAGCTTTTCGATTATGAGCGCTTTGGCCTTCCTGAAAAGGCCGGCGGCTATTATTTCTTCACAAAGAATGACGGCCTGCAAAACCAGTCGGTCTTATATGTGCGTAAAGGACTGACGGGCGCGGACCGTATTTTGATCGACCCCAATCTATGGGCAAAGGACGGCGCCACTGCGCTTGATAGCTGGGTACCGTCGAAAAATGGCAAGTTGCTGGCCTATTCTGTTCAAGACGGCGGCTCCGACTGGCGGACGATTAAAGTCCTCGACACCGTGACCGGCAAGGTTCTCGCTGATGAAATCAACTGGGCAAAATTCACCAACATAAGCTGGGTGGGCAATGACGGGTTTTTGTATTCGCGTTTTGCAGAGCCAAAGGAAGGCGCGGCATTTCAGCAGCTGAATTATAACCAGACGATCTATTACCACAAAATCGGCACGCCCCAGTCGGAAGACAAGGCAATATACGCAACGCCGGATAAGCCCGAATATGGGCATAGCGCGCAAGTGACGCACGACGGCAAATGGGCGGTCATTACGACCTCTTCCGGAACCGATGAGAAGTATGAACTGCACGTCATGCCACTTGGCAAAAAGCCGACATGGAAACCGCAACCGCTCGTCACGGGTCTCGATCATGATTGGGGCCTTATCGAAGGCATGGGCAACATTTTGTGGTTCACCACCAACAAGGACGCGGCAAAGCTTAAGGTTGTTACGGTCGATCTGGGTGCGAAGGCTCCCGTATTTAAGGACGTTATAGCGGAGCGGGCGGAAACCCTGTCGCGCGCGCAGATCGTCGGCGACCGGCTGATCCTGTCATATATCAAAGATGCCAAATCGATGGCGCTGATGACTGACCTCGCAGGCCAGCCTGTGCAGGAAATCAAGCTCAGCGCGATTGGGACGGCCAGTGGCTTTTCAGGGACGCCGGGTGATCCAGAAACATTTTACGGATTCTCCAGCTTCAATCAGCCAGGGGCCGTGTATCGTTTCGACAGCAAGACGGGTGCTTCGGCGCCCTTCGCGCAGCCAAAGCTGAGCTTTAACCCAGCCGACTTCACGGTCGAACAAGTGTTCTATCCGTCGAAGGACGGCACGAAGATCCCGATGTTCGTCGTGCACAAAAAAGATCTCGACCTGACCAAGGGCGCGCCGACGTTGCTCTATTCCTATGGCGGGTTCAACATTTCGCAGACGCCAACTTATTCAGCAACGCGTATGGCTTGGCTGCAATCGGGCGGCGTATTCGCCCTCGCCAATATTCGTGGCGGCGGCGAATATGGGAAGCCATGGCATGATGCTGGCCGTTTGATGAACAAACAAAATGTCTTTGACGATTTTGCCGCCGCGGCGGAATATCTTATTTCCAGCGGTGTTTCGGCCAAGGGCAAGATTGCCATTGAAGGGCGGTCCAATGGGGGGCTGTTGATTGGTGCCGTTGTGAACCAGCGTCCTGACCTGTTCGCTGCTGGCCATGCCGCAGTCGGCGTGATGGACATGGTCCGCTTCGACCGTTTCACCGCTGGCCGTTATTGGGTCGATGATTATGGCTACCCCAGTAAGGAAGCCGACTTTAAAATGCAGATGACCTATTCACCCTATCACAACATCAAATCGGGGGTCGAATATCCAGCGGTCATCGTTTCGACCGCGGATACCGATGACCGTGTGGTTCCGGGGCATAGCTTCAAATATATCTCCGCCTTGCAAGCTGCAGAAACCGGCAACAAGCCCAAGATCATTCGCATCGAAAGCCGTGCGGGCCATGGTTCAGGCAAGCCGACTGACAAGGTTATTGACGAATATTCGGACATTTATGCGTTTCTCGCTAAATGGACGGGGCTGACCCTCACCGAATAATCGTTCATGAAAATGGCGATTTAGATGAACGGATGCTGACAAGTCAATTCAGCATCCGGACAACCCGAATCGCCTATTCGTTCTCCATCGGCACAGAATGACTGGACCGGTTCAAGGAGAACGAAGATGAATTTCATGACCAAAACTTTGCTTGGCGCGGGAGCTGCTGCTGCAGCTTTGGTGAGTGTAACCGTTCCCGTCCAAGCGCGTGATCGCCATGACCGCGACCGCGATGGCATCAGCGCTGGCGAAATTATTGCCGGAGCGGTCGTGCTCGGTGGTCTTGCCGCTGTGCTTTCAAGCGGCAACAATGGCCGCAACGATCGCCGCGGTTATGATGATCGCTACGATGATAACCGTGCAGGCTATAATTACGACAATCGTGGCGGCGGCGGCCGCGCCGCTGTAAACCAGTGCGTCGCCAGCGTTGAACGCTGGGCCAATGGCTACAGCCGTTCAGACGTCACGCAAGTGCGCAGCATCGAACGGACGCGTTTTGGCTATCGGGTCCAAGGCAATGTCGTTGTTCAAGACGGCGGACGTGGCCGTTACGAGAATAACCATTACGGCAATGACCGATTTGGTGGCAACGCTTACCAGCGCGGTTACGACAAGGGCCGGTTCACCTGCTTTGTAGAGCGTGGCCGCGTGGTCGACATCAACTATCGCGGATTGGAACAGTGGCGCTGAATGTCCACATATGCGTGGGTATAATGAGGCTCAGTCTGGAGACAGGCTGAGCCTCTTGTCATTTCGGTACCGCGATATTCGCTTCGCCGCGCGGGACGGCTGGCTGTGCTTGCCACAATCCGAAAAACCCGCCACAGTCGCCTCATGGCAAATATCCTCGCATTTCTGTTTGGCCTGATTGCACTGCTGCTGGCTATCATCGGGTTCATTCCGTTGCTGGGATGGCTGAACTGGCTCATTATTTTAATCGCTGGCGTCGGCGCGGCCTTTGGCTTTGCCTCGGAAAAGGACAGCGGCCGCAACTTCTGCTTGGTCGTTATCGCCATTTGCGCGCTGCGCCTCTGGATAGGCGGCGGGATCATTTGATCCCCACGCGAAGGCTTAGCACACACATGACCGACAAATCTGAAACCGCGCAGCCAAGTGGCTTGCCTTATGCCATGTCGGCATATCTCATCTGGGGCTTCGTCCCGGTTTATTTCAAGCTGCTGAGCCATGTCTCGCCAATCGCGGTCGTTGCGCAGCGCGTGTTGTGGTCCATTCCTCTGCTTTTGGTCATTATGGCCTTTCGCAAACAGCTTGGCGAATATGCCGCCATTTTCCGGCACAAGGCGCATCTGCGCAACTTGCTCGCCTCTGCCACGCTGGTCGCTATTAACTGGCTGATTTACATTTGGGCCGTTTCCACGGACCATATTTTGGCAGCGAGCCTTGGCTATTATCTCAACCCCTTGGTGAACGTCCTGCTGGGGCGTCTGTTTTTAGGCGAACGATTGCGGCCGCTTCAGATGGTCGCCGTGGCCGTCGCCGCCATTGGCGTTGCTATCCTCATCGGTGATGCGCTCGATACCTTATGGGTATCGATATCGCTCGCTTTAAGCTTTGGCCTCTACGGCCTTATCCGCAAGATTACCCCCGTTGGCTCTGTGCCCGGCCTCGCGACCGAGACGACGTTGCTCGCGCCGCTGGCATTGGGTGCGGTGCTCTATTTCGCGCAAGTTGGCGGCGGCGGATTTGGCGATGATGTGACGACGTCGGGGCTTTTGATATTGGCAGGTGCGGTCACCGCAATACCGTTGCTGATGTTCGCGACCGCCGCCCGCCGCATGAGCTATACCAGCCTGGGCTTTGTGCAATATACGGCACCGTCCATTGCGTTCCTGCTGGGTGTGTTCGTGTACGGCGAGCCATTGAGCACCACGAAGCTGGCGTGCTTCATCCTGATTTGGTTCAGTATCGTGATTTTCTGTGCGGACGCGATTAAAACCTACAGGGCATCAAAAACTTAGGTCCTGACCCTAAGCCTTCAGACGCCAGCGCAATGTTTCTCCTGCGTGGAACGGCACGACATCAAGCCCTTCCAGCGCCAGCAGCTCGGGCACGACGATGTCGGCGCGTTCCAATATTATGCGCTCCTCGTTCAACGGCAGGCCATAGAAACGCGGGCCGTTTTCCGACGCAAAGGCCTCAAATTTGTCCAGCGCGCCTTCTTCTTCAAAGACGGCGGCATAGCTTTCCAATGCGAAGGGCGCGTTGAAGATACCCGCACATCCGCAGGCGCTTTCCTTGGCAGATTTGTCGTGCGGCGCGCTGTCGGTGCCGAGGAAATATTTGCTGCTGCCCGATGTCGCAGCCTTGCGAAGCGCAAGCCGATGTACCTCACGTTTGGCGACCGGCAGGCAGTAGGCGTGCGGACGGATGCCGCCTGTAAACATGGCATTGCGGTTGATGTGCAAATGTTGCGGCGTAATTGTCGCTGCGACATTGGGACCGCTGGCATCTACAAAAGCAACCGCGTCTGCGGTGGTGATATGTTCAAACACGATCTTCAGCTCGGGCAGATCGCGGACCAGCGTCGACAGCGTCCGTTCAATGAACACAGCCTCACGGTCAAAGATATCGACATGCGAGTCTGTAACTTCGCCGTGGATCAGCAATGGCATGCCAATCCGCGCCATATGCTCCAGCGCGGGCATGATGTTGGTTATGTTCGTAACGCCATGTGCGCTTCCGGTGGTGGCGTGCGCGGGGTATAGCTTTGCCGCTGTAAACACACCCTCGGCGTGACCGCGCGCGAGTTCATTCCCGTCACTTACGTCGGTAAGATAGGCCGTCATAAGCGGCGTGAACGTTACGCCTTCGGGCACCGCCGCCAAAATCCGGTCACGATAGGCCGCGCCTGCTTCAACCGTCGTTACAGGTGGCGACAAATTGGGCATGACAATCGCACGCGCAAACTGTTTCGCGGTGAAAGGCACCACGCTGCGCATCGCTGCACCGTCACGAAAATGGAGATGCCAATCATCAGGGCGGCGGATGGAAAGAATCATCTGGTCGGTCATGGCTTCCCTTTAAGCGCCTCTCCCCCTATCTGTCACCTATGCCAAACACCCGTCTTTTCGACCGCTGCGTTATCCGTCTGTCGCCCACTGAAGCAGGAGAGGACGTGCGCCAATTTTTGCAGGGGCTGGTGACACAGGACACCGCGGCAGAAATGCCCTTATGGGCGGGTTTGTTGAGCCCGCAGGGAAAGGCGTTGTTCGATTTCATCCTGTGGGCTGACGGCGACGATGTCCTCATCGATTGCGAAGGCACGCAAGCAGACGCATTGGTCCGCCGCCTGTCGATGTACCGGTTGCGCCGGAAAATCGCCATTGCCATTGATCCGGCATGCGGCGTGTTTTGGAAAAGCGAAGGCAGTTCAGACCCGCGCCATGCGGAGCTTGGGACACGCTGGCTGGGTACCCCGGCCGACGATGATGTCGATGTGAGTGCCACCTATCGCGCGCATCGGCTTGGGCTCGGCATCACCGAAGGCGTAAATGAGCTGGGCAGCGAACAGACTTTGTGGCTTGAGGCCAATGCCGCCGAACTGAACGGGGTGTCCTTCACAAAGGGATGCTATGTCGGGCAGGAGAATACCGCGCGTATGAACTGGCGGCAAAAGGTGAACCGACGGCTGGTGGTCGTCCCGTTGGCACAAGCCGACGAGAGCCGGCAGCGGTGCGTCTATCCGGAACTTAATATATCGGTGGAGTTGCGCCGCGTGGAAGATTTGACGGCGCTTGTTCTGCCCGACTGGCAGCGCGCTGCGCTCGGTTAATCGAGCCGCTCGAGCTTAACCTTTGCGGTCCCGCTGCGGTGCATGCCGATCTGTTTGGCCGCAGCATAAGATATATCCATGATGCGTGATTTGCTCCACGGTCCGCGGTCGTTAACCCGCACGATAACTTCCTGACCATTGGCCAGATTGGTAACCACCACCCTTGTGCCAAAAGATAACGTCCGGTGCGCCGCCGTCATCGCGTTGGGATCAAAACGCTCGCCGCTGGCCGTGCGATTGCCGCTGAGTTCAGCGCCATAATAGCTGGCCAATCCCGTGCCGATTTCGACACGGCTGTCGCCCGCCTGCGCCAAAACCGGCACGACGATGAGCGCGAGCGCAAGATAGTGACGTTTGTGCATGATATTCCCCCCGAGGCGTGCGGGCTACAATAAACGCCGCACGCTTCCAATTGTCGAAGCGATAATGTGCACAGGCTTTGCGTTCAAACGTCCAGATTGGCGACGTTGAGCGCGTTTTCGACAATGAAATCACGCCGTGGCTCAACCACTTCGCCCATCAGCTTGGTGAAGATATCGTCCGCCAAATCAGCCTGGTCAATTTCAACACGCAGCAGCGACCGGTGATCGGGATCAAGTGTCGTTTCCCACAATTGCTCGGCATTCATTTCGCCAAGACCCTTGTAGCGCGAAATCGATAGGCCCTTTCGCCCGGCGGCGAGTATGGCCTCAAGCAATTCCGATGGACGCGTGATCGCGCCTTTATTGCCCACACTGACCGCGGTTGTCGCGCGCTTGGCTTGGTCGCCAACGGCATCAGCAGCTTCTGCGTCGCTATCTGCTTCCATGTCTTCGGCGGCATCTGCTGCTGCAGCGGCCGTGACCTTCACCAATCGGGCAGGGGTCTCGTAACTGGCGGTTTCTTCGCTGGCCAGCTTGTGCAGCTTGCGTGCTTCTGCCGACATTAGGAATGCCGCGTCGATGATGTGGTGATCGGTTACACCGCGCCATAGGCGTTCGAAGTGATACCCACCGTCTTCGGATACGCGGCCGGACCATTTGCCCTCAACATCCTGCGCACCCATCCATGCGGCAGCCTTGGCCACCGCAGCAGCGCGGTCGGTTGCTTCGGGGTCAAGCGCGCCGGTGAGCGCCATGGCCTCAACAATTGTGGGGTCATAACGGCGGGGCACAAATGCCATCAGGCTGCGCATACGGCGTGCATGATCGACCAATGCGCCCAAATCGGCGCCTGCGCGTTGTCCGCCGGCACCTTCAAGCACAACGCCGCCAAGACCGAGCTCTGCAAGATGGTCGTCGAGCGCCTTGTCGTCCTTAACGTAAATTTCGCTGCGGCCCTTTGCGACCTTGTACAAAGGCGGCTGCGCGATGAAGAGATGGCCGTTTTCGATAATCTCCGGCATCTGGCGATAGAAGAATGTCAGCAACAATGTGCGGATATGTGACCCGTCGACATCAGCGTCGGTCATGATCACAATCTTGTGATAGCGCAGCTTTTCAATGTTGAAATCTTCGCGGCCAATGCCTGTGCCCATGGCTTGAATGAGCGTGCCCACTTCCTTGGACGAAAGCATCCGGTCAAAACGCGCGCGTTCGACGTTCAGAATCTTACCCTTCAGCGGCAAAATCGCCTGATAATGGCGGTCGCGACCTTGCTTTGCCGAACCACCTGCGGAGTCGCCTTCGACCAGGAACAGTTCGGATTTGGCAGGGTCTTTTTCCTGACAGTCGGCAAGCTTGCCGGGCAAAGACGCAACGCTCATCACCGATTTGCGGCTTGCCTCGCGTGCTTTACGTGCCGCTTCGCGGGCAGCGGCGGCATCAATGACCTTTTGGATCACGGTGCGCGCATGGCCCGGATTTTCTTCAAGCCACTCGCTCATCCGGTCGGCCATCAGGCTTTCCAGCGGCTGGCGCACTTCCGAGGACACCAACTTGTCCTTGGTCTGCGACGAGAATTTTGGATCAGGCAATTTTACCGACACAATCGCGGTCAAGCCTTCGCGCATGTCATCGCCCGTCAGCGTGACCTTTTCCTTTTTCAACACGCCCGATTTTTCGGCGTAGTTGTTCAGCGTGCGCGTCAATGCCGAGCGAAATGCCGCCAAGTGGGTGCCGCCATCGCGCTGCGGAATGTTGTTGGTGAAGCATAAGACGTTTTCGTAATAGCTGTCGTTCCATTCCAGCGCTACATCGATGCCGATGCCGTCACGGTGCGACGAAATGGCAATCGGATCGGCGAGCAACGCCGTTTTGTTGCGGTCCAGATATTTAACGAACGCGCCAATGCCGCCCTCATAATACAGGTCATGTTCTTTGACTTCCGAATGCCGGTTGTCGCGCAACAGAATGCGGACGCCGGAATTCAGAAATGCGAGTTCGCGATAACGATGCTCAAGCTTGTCAAAATCAAATTCGAGTACGTTTTTGAAGGTGTCGGTCGACGCCATGAAGGTGACGCGCGTCCCCTTTTTGGGTTTGCCATCGGCCACAGGCGCATCGCCACGAACGATCAACGGCGCAACGGCGTCGCCATGTTCAAAGCGCATCCAATGCTCTTTGCCTTCGCGCCAGATGGTGAGCTCAAGGAACTCAGACAATGCGTTGACGACGGACACACCGACGCCGTGCAAACCGCCCGATACCTTATACGCGTTGTCGTCCGAGGTGTTTTCAAACTTACCGCCGGCGTGCAGTTGGGTCATGATGACCTCCGCTGCGGAAACGCCTTCTTCCTTGTGCATACCTGTCGGGATGCCGCGGCCATTATCTTCAACCGAGACCGATCCGTCGGCGTTCAATTCGATAAGCACCAGATCGCAATGTCCGGCGAGCGCTTCGTCGATCGCGTTGTCCGATACTTCGAACACCATGTGGTGCAGGCCGCTGCCGTCATCCGTGTCGCCGATATACATTCCCGGCCGCTTGCGAACCGCGTCTAGGCCCTTGAGAACCTTGATGCTGTCGGCACCATATTCGTTCTGATTTGGGTTGGCTGCGCTATCCGCAGACGGGTTATTTTCGGAGTTTTCCGGGATTTGATCTGTCATCTGCGGACTATAGGCCCCAAGGCCGAAAAGCCCAAGGGAAAGCGGCAATAAGGGGCTATTTTTCCACAATCTTTTGCGCCTGTCGTCTGTTGCGTTTTTGGGTGGCGCGGAGCGTGCTAAAATTAAGCGGTGAAAGTTTTCGATATCGCGCTAAATCATCAAATGCGCATCTAAGGGACAGGCACAAAACGTGATGAATATCGAGACTGAACTGGAAAAGAGTTTTGGCGACTTTGGCGCACTTATCGGCGCTTGGGGTGCAGAAAAACCCGACGCGCAAGCGCTCGCTGACAAGTTCACCACGGTTTCCTGGAGCCAAGTTGCGCAGTCGACGTCACGTATTGCCGCCCAGCTTCAGCGCGATGGTCTTCAGCATGGTCAGGCGGTCGCCATTTTGGGCATGAGCAACATCAATTATGCGCTGGTCTATTTGGCCGCAGTCCGTGCAGGCGGCTGCGCTGCCCCGCTGACGACATCGGCTACCCCGGCGCAATTGTCTGCCATGTTGCGGGACTCAGGGGCGATGCATCTCTTTGTCGATGCGGCAAAGCTGGTTGAACTCAGCGGTATAGAATTGGGTGACGTGCGCATTGTCATATTGGATAATGGCGCTGCAGAGCATCCAAGCCTTGACGCTTGGATGGCCGAAGAGGGCGCGACATTTGCAGCAGCTGCACCTGCGCCGACTGACCCGTTCAACATCATTTATTCGAGCGGAACGACAGGCACGCCAAAGGGCATCATCCATTCGCATTCCATGCGCTGGCACCAGATGGCAGGTGGTTTTAAATCCATCTACAGTCGTGACACCCGTTCGTTGGTCTCCACGCCCTTATATTCGAACACGACGCTCGCTGTGTTCTTGCCCACCATGTGCCATGGCGGATTTGCGCGGATCATGGATAAATTTGATGTCACCGGCTATCTTGACCATGCGCAGGCTGACCGGACAACGCATACCATGCTGGTGCCCGTCCAATATCAGCGGATCATGGCGCATGATGGTTTTGCACATTATGATCTTTCGCATTTCATCATCAAATTTTGCACCAGCGCGCCATTCCCGGCGGAGTTAAAGGCTGATGTCGTCAAACGCTGGCCCGGCGGGCTCGTCGAAATTTATGGGATGACCGAGGGCGGCGTCGTCTGCATGTTGCAGGCGCATAATTTCCCCGACAAGCTGCACACAGTGGGTCAGCCCGTGACGGGCCATGAACTGATCGTCCTTGATGACGACGACAATCGCCTGCCTGCCGGATCAAAAGGTGTTTTAACGGGCCGGTCACCCACCATGATGTCCGGCTATAAGAACCAGCCGGAAAAGACCCGTGAGATGGAATGGCGCGACGAGGATGGCAATATCTGGCTAAAAACCGGCGATATCGGGATTGTCGATGAAGACGGCTTTGTCTCCATCGTCGGGCGCGCGAAAGACATGATCATTTCCGGCGGGTTCAATATTTACCCCAAAGATCTCGAAGAGCTGCTGGAGGCGCAAGCGGAGGTTGCTGAGGCTGCCGTGGTGGGCATGCCGTCGGATGCGTGGGGCGAGACGCCGGTTGGCTTTGTGCGGTTGCATCCCGACGCCAGCAGCACGCCCGACGCTATTTTGGAGCGGGTGAATGGGCAGCTTGGCAAAACCCAACGCATTTCGGTGCTATATCCCATCGACGAAATGCCGCGCAGCCATATCGGCAAGCTGCTGAAAACCGATTTGCGGACATTGGCGGCAGATTTGCAAAATGGACGGTAAATTTGGCCCCGATCTGGCGGCGGTCATTTCCGTTCTGCAGACGGCACTGACCCCCGCCTTTTTGCTGGTTGCGGTGGGCAGCCTGCTCAATGTCCTCACGGGCCGACTTTCGCGCATTGTGGACCGGTCACGCGACCTGCAGCGGCAATATGCCCAGACCGACGGGAAAGCGCATGAACGGGTCGTCACCGAACTGCGCATCATTGAAAAGCGCATGCGTGTGGTGGGAAGATCGATCTTGTGCGCGGTTTTGTCCGCGATATCGGTGTGCATCATGATCGTTGTGTTGTTCGTCATGGGGCTCACCAATATTTCTGCAGCATGGGTCGCCGTAGCGGTATTCATGTTGGCACTGGCGCTGTTGTCGGCTTGCCTGTTCCAATTCGTGCACGAGATCCGCTTGGCAACTTATGCGATATATGTGCCGGAGGAATATCTTGAGCTACCGGCGCCTACGGAACGCAAGCGGCGGAAGGCGAAGTAACGCGCGGGCGCGTCGTTAGCTTGCCTTGCTGCCCAATAATTGAACGCGGGCGACAACTTCGTCGCGGATCGTGGGCGTCACAAACTTGCCAATTTCGCCACCATATATCGCGATTTCCTTCACCAACCGTGACGCGATGGGCTGAAGCGAGACATCGGCCATCAGAAACAGCGTCTCTACGCGGTCATTCAACTGACGGTTCATACCCGTGAGTTGATATTCATATTCGAAATCGGTGACGCCGCGAATACCGCGAATGACCGTGCTGGCGCCATGTGCTTCGGCAAAGTCCATCAGAAGTGAATTGAACCCGACGACGCGGATATGACCTGCGCCAATTGTCGCCACTTCGCGCTCGACCATGGCAATACGCTCTTCATCGGCAAACATCGGCGATTTTGACGCGTTGGTGGTCACGCCAATGATGAGTTCGTCGACAAGCTTTGCGCCGCGCCGGATGATGTCCATATGGCCCAAGGTGATGGGGTCAAAAGTTCCGGGATATACGCCAATCCTGTGGGTCATCAGCGATCTCTTTCCGTGATATAATTTGCAATAGCGCGCAACAAATCGGCCTCTGCGCCATAGCTTGATAGATAATCATTGGCTTGCTGGACCAGCATTTCGGCCTGTTGCTTGGCCCGATCAAGTCCCATCAGTGACACAAATGTGCCCTTGCCTGCCTCGGCATCTTTCTGAAGTGCCTTGCCAGCCAATTCGGGGTCACCTTCGACATCCAAAATGTCATCGGCAATTTGAAAGGCAAGGCCAATGTCGCGGGCATAGCCCCGCAAATGCGTGCGGCCTTCGGGTGGGATATGGCCCAAAATGGCGCCCATTTCGACGCTTGCGGCAATAAGCGCGCCGGTTTTCAATGCCTGCAGGCGCATCACCGTTTGCAAATCGAACGCTGCGTTCTCCGCCTCAATGTCCATCATCTGGCCACCAGCCATGCCTTCAGGGCCACTGGCCAGCGCTAGCGTCGACACCAGCTCGCCACGGACAAATGGGTCGCTATGGGTATCTGGATTGGCCAAGATTTCAAAGGCAAGCGCATGCAGCGAGTCACCCGCCAAAACCGCCGTCGCTTCGTCAAACGCGCGATGCACGGTGGGTTTGCCACGGCGCAAATCATCATCATCCATGCAGGGCAGGTCGTCATGCACCAGCGAATAGACGTGAATGGCCTCGACTGCCGTACCAACACGTAAAGCCGTTTTGCGGTCGACATGGAACAAGGCTGCGGTGGCCGTAACCAGCAACGGGCGAAGGCGCTTGCCGCCGCCAATCGTTGCGTGCCGCATGGCTGCATATAAACGGTCGCGTGCGTCGCCGGGTAATGTCAGCAGCGTGTCGAATTCTTGGTCAACATCTGCTGCGATACTGCCCAGCGCATCTTGAAGCAGTGAAGATGTCGATAGCTCCGACATCACATTCATCCCGCGTCGAACGATGTGGTGCCCGTTGGCGCACCGTCAGGGCCAAGGGTAATCGCCTCAATCCGGGCCTTCGCCATATCAAGCCGTTGCTGGCACAACGCCCGCAGCGTGTTGCCGCGTTCATAAAGTGCAATGGATTCATCAAGCGGCGCTTCACCGCTTTCCAGCTTGTGGACGATATCCTCAAGCGCGCGCAGCGCCTGTTCGAAATTCAGTTCAGCAAGGTCGTCAGTCATCACACTGCAATGACGGCGAGCGGGCGATGGGTCAAGTGTTCGCTCTACCGAATTTTATACGCCCGACTTTAACAGCCAGTCGTGGAAAATCTTGACGGCGCGCTGCTTCAACGCGCGCGGGCGGCACACGAACCAGTAGCTATAGGGGCTTTCAACCTCTGTATCGAAAAGACGGGTCAATCGTGGATCGCGTGCATCCGAAAAATGGCTTCCATGCATGATCGCGACGCCCAGTCCATTGGCGGCTGCTTCAAGTATCAGCGCGCCACTATCCAAACTGTCAATGGCGGCCGGCTTTAAACGGGGCACGCCCATGGCCTGACGCCAGGCATCGAATACCATGGGCATGTCGCTGTGGACCATGATTGTGTGCTTGGCCAAATCCTCGGGCTTTTGCACATTATGCTCCTTGGCCCATTGTTCCGAAGCAATGGCATAGACAAGGTTACGGTCGAGGCGAACGCTGTAGAGTTTTGGATCAACCTCGGCAGCGATAATGATCGCGGCATCAATCACATCGCCCAACAGATTTTCCGCATGGCCAGAGGTATCGACGTCGATATGCAATTTCGGGAAAGCTTTGCGCAATTCGGGGAGGCGCGGGATAAGGCGTTGTGAACCAAAAAGCGGAAGCAAGCCGAGGCGCAGGCGATATTCGCCGCCACGGCCCGCAAGCTCTTCAACCGCTTCGGCCATCGCATCCATCGCCGGCTCGACGGCGGCCAGCAAGGTTTCGCCATCGGCGTTAATGACCATGGCTTGGGCGCGGCGGTCGAACAGCGATTTGCCGATAAAGTCTTCAAGCGCTTTAATGCGGCGGCTTAACGCAGGTGGTGACAACGCCAATTCACTGGCCGCGGCTTTGGCCGAACCCAGTTTGGCGACGCGCAAAAAGGCTTCCAATGACCGTAATGGTGGCAATCTGCGCATGTCATCTCCTTATTTTGTCGCACTGCAACAAAAGTGACTTGATTCTGCGATCGTGCAAATGCCGCGGAATTCATGATATTCTTATAAATAGCAGTTGCAGGATATGCAACTGCTATTGCACTGTTCGCACTTGCACAAAAAATGAAATATCGCGATAGGGAACAAGCCTTATAGGCATCCTCTCCTAAAGACTTTTTCAGGGTCGGCTTCGGTCGGCCCTTTTTTTGCGTAAAATCTGTGTCCGTTCGTCGCAATTTTTGGAACGACAGGCGGCGAGCACCCTACGCTTCGTCGGGAACAATCAACGCCCGCCTGCCCCAAATGATCAGAAAGACCAATGAGGCAGAGATGAGAATGAATGTTGCTGGCTCCCACCAGTTCAACAGGGCGACGCCGACGGCTGGCGCGAAAATATAGGCGGCGCCATTGATAGAGGCGATTTTACCAGCAACGTCGCCTTGCTCGTGCCGCCTGACAGCCAATGAGGCACCTGCGGTAAATCCCGGCCGGAAAAGCCCAAAGCCCAAAGACGCAATCGCAAAGCCAGTGCTGATGCCGTAAAAATCGTGGCTGACACCGGTTAATATGGTACCAATCAGCGCCAGTATCGAACCCCAAAGCACGGAACTGCGTGCGGCGAGCGACAAGATCGGGATGAGGCCCCATTGCGCCAATAACGTTGCCATCGCGCCTATCAGCATGACTGAGCCACTGGCCTGCACCGCTTCCCAAGGGCGATCATGCAGCCCAAGGCGATCGCGGACGAGGAATCCGACCACGCCAAGGATGATTGCCTGCGCGTGCCCGCCAATGAGGCCCGCAATAAGCCACGACGCCATTCTTTCATCGCGCCATGGCAAGCGAACTTCTTCATCGGGTAAGGAGCCCAGCGCTTCGCCATCGACGTCTTCGGTATCGAGCGCGTTCATGGACGCAGAATTGGGATAGGCAGCAACCGAACCACGCGCGGCAAAGCGCGGGGTGTCGTTCGGCAACAGCACATGCAAAGCGATCAGAACAGCGACGCCAAATATCGCAAACATGATCAACGGTCCGGCAAGGCCAAAGGGCGGAAACAACAAATAATGCGCTGTCGCCGGGCCTATGACGGTGCCCACGCCGAATGACGATGCAAGCATCGACAATGCCTTCGTCCGCTCCGCGCGTTCGGTTCTTGCGGCAACATAAGCCTGAACCGCGGGCGGGGCAGCAGAACCAAAACCACCATAAAGGCTGCGGAAGATCGCAAAGAGTATGAATGTAACGATTGGGCCGATCAGCCCGGCAAGGCCAAGCCACAAGACCAATCCGCAAAGGCCCATTGATGAGATGAAGCCAATGATGCCAACACTCATCAATTGCTTGCGGCCCCGCCGGTCGGACAAGCGCGCCCATTTGGGTGCGGTGATGACCCATAAAAGTGCAGACCAGCTAAACGCCAGGCTGACCAACACGTCGGGCATATCCAGTTCGCTTGCAATGGCCGGCAATGCCGACTGCATTGCCGTATTGCCTGCGGCGGCCACGAGCATGACGAGGAAAAGGACGACGACGCGGCTGTTGGGTATGGCCTGAACTGTACTCATGGTTTTTCCCAATCATAGCTGCGCGTAACTTCTGCGACATGCAGACTGTAATCGCTGTACCAAAGATCGCGTCCTGCATCGCGCACAGCTATGTGTTCGGGGTGATCGCGCCATGCTTTTGCGCTGGCTTCATCAGTCCAATAGCTGACGGTTATGCCAAGCCCGTCTGACCCCCGCACTGAATCCATGGCGATATACCCCTCTTGTTGCACAGCCAGCGTTTCCATCATCGCGGCTGCGCGTGCATAGCCCGCTGCGTCAGCATCGGTCCGCTGCGCCACGAAAATCACTGAAATTGTTCCTCGGGGAAGCTTTGCCATAGCTGCGGCATTAGGACCGATATGTCAGACAATGCAAGCGTGGCGGAACAGATTATGAATTAATGCGTTTGCATAAACGGAGTCCAATTTTGACTGTCAGAAGCCCGCAACAATTGTCCCCGGACCCATCGCATGACATCTTCAACTTTGGCTAAAGCGAGCGTGCGTGACCGCATCAAAATCTGGGCCAGCCGCTTTTTTGGTCCGTGGGGCGTTTTCTTCAAAGGCTTTATCAAGCATCCGGTGATGGTCGGATCGATCATTCCGTCCTCATCCAAGACCGTCAAAAAAATGCTCGCACCGGTGGATTGGAACAATGCACAGCTGTTCGTTGAATATGGGCCGGGCATTGGCACATTCTGCCAGCCTGTGCTGGACCGTATGCGCCCCGACGCGACCTTGTTGGTCATCGACCTGAACGAAGATTTCATCGACCATTTGCGCCGCAATATTCGCGATAGCCGCTTTATTGCGGTGCATGGCTCGGCCGCAGACGTAAACGACATTATCAGCCAGTTCGGCTTTGCGCATGCGGACTATATTTTGTCCGGGCTGCCTTTTTCGACCCTGCCCAACAATCTAGGGGCGGTGATTGCGGCGGAAACGGCAAAAGCCCTTCGGCCCGGCGGCGCATTTCTGGTGTACCAGTTCCGCGCCCGTGCGCGCGATTTTATGGCGCCACATTTTCGTAAAATCGATAGCGGGTACGAACTCTGGAACATCTTGCCATGCCACCTTTTCTGGGGCTGGAAAGAATGACTACGGGTTGCGCAGCAGGCTGAACTTAATCCGCCGACCAATGGTGTAGTCCACCGAGTTCACCAGAAAATATGCAATTGCAGCCTTGAGCCGGCTCCAAACAGTGTCGCGGGCTTTTAACAAGACAGGCGTTTGTTCTTCGGATTGGGCGACCAGTCCATCGATCAATGTGCGCATATGCAGCGCAAGCGCATCATCCTTGATCCGGACCATGATCTCGAGATTGATGAACATGCTGCGGACGTCGAGATTGGCCGAGCCAATATACACCGCATCATCGATGACCATCAGCTTCATGTGCAGGCGGCGCGGCTGGAACTCGTAAATCTTCGTGCGGCGCCGCAGCAGGTAACGGTACAGCAACCGTGCCGCGGGAATGGTGGCCCCATTGTCGGTTTTGCCGGCCATGATGAGGCGCGATCCCTTGTTCCTTTTCGATACCTTCGCCAATCGGCGCAATATCGTTTGCGACGGTGAAAAATAGGCCGATGCAATGTCGAACCTTTTTCCGACCTGCAAAGACCGTTTGAACGTCAGCGCCCATGGCGAGATCCGGTTTGTCGGCCCGCCCAATAGCCATTGGACTTCGCCTATGCCCGGTCGCCATTGCCGGATAATCGACCGGATTTTACGATAACGCACCTTTCCGTCGACTGATGCACCCGCCATTTCGTCAAAATAGCGCGCCAGCCGCGGGACTTCCGGACCGGTTATAACGATGCCCAAATCTTCCCAGTCATCGTCGCCTGATCGCCCGAAATATTGATCGGTAATGTTAAATCCGCCCACCAGGGCGTGCGTGCCATCGGCGATGAGGATTTTTTGATGATTGCGGATGATATAGCCCAAGCCCTTGCGGGTGCTGAAGCAATGATATCTTCCGCCCGCATCGGTCAATGCGTCAAAGAAACGGTCGCTAATCGCGGCAGAGCCAAAGCTATCGATGATCAGCTGTACCTGCACCCCGCGGTTTGCCGCGTCGACCAACGCCGTCCGGACATCGCGTCCAACCGAATCGTCGGCAAACATATAGAAAAACATCTGGATAGATTTTTCCGCCACCGCGATCAGGCGTAACACCGCATCAAGCCTGTCGTTCGGGGCATGCACCAGATGGAGCTGATGGCCAGCAACCTGAAACTGCTTTCCGGGAAACCCGTGGGTGCCTGATTGCGTTGCCATAGCCCAAGTTACCGCTTTTGGGGGCTTACGGCAAGCTGCCTGCCCTTTTCATTGACATTTTCGCTGGTTGTCTTTAGGCGCGAGCAACTTCCCGAAATTCCGAAGAATCAGGAGCCAAGATGGCACGCGTTACTGTTGAAGATTGCATCGACAAGGTCACCAACCGGTTTGACCTCGTATTACTCGCCGCCGAACGCGCGCGTGAAATCTCTGGTGGTGCTGAACTGACTGTTGATCGTGATCGCGATAAAAACCCCGTTGTGGCTTTGCGCGAAATCGCTGAAGAAACCGTTCGCCCAGACCAGCTGAAAGAAGGCCTCGTGCAATCGCTTCAGAAGGTTCAGGTGGACGAAGATGAAGAAGCCGATGCAGTCGGCTCGATCAGCCTTTCGGCAGAAGCACTTCGCCTCACGGCCGCTGCTCCCGCACGTGGCGCAGGCATGCAGCGCGATTACGACCGGTAATATAGCGCACTTATATTGAAGAAAGAGGCCCGGCTTGTCCGGGCCTTTTCTTTTGGCATTCCCGCACGGATGAAGCCTCGTGATGAAATAGGCGTTATGTAGGTTCGACCTAACATGGAAAACGGCGGATGACGATCTCGCGCCAGGCATCCCGGACGGTTTGAATGCGCCTGCGTTCTTGGGGAATGCTCGCGAAACCCTCCAGAAATTGCTCGGCGGTCAGACGGTATTTTTTGGGTGCGCAAAACAACGGCTTGCCCGCAGCATGCGCTTGTTCATTTTCTGCTTTGACAGAAGCCGCGGCGGCTTGAAACAGCCGTGCCATCGGCTTTATCTCTTTTGAGAATACCGCGCCCATGCCCTTTTTCTTGAGGGCGAGCGCCTTCACATAAAATGTTTCCGCATCCATGGCTTGGGCGGGAACGGCACACAGCAGCGCACCGCTGGCAATCAGCACAGCGAATTTCATATTTGCGACCTCAACTCTCTCGTCAACCGGACTAGAGCGTTGAGGTTATCTTGCAAAGATGAAAATCAGACGCCTTGTGGCGTTACGTCACCAACTGGTGATGATTTGCGACGACCTGCCTTTGGAATGGCCGTGCCCACTGTCGGGATGGACGATGGTTGCGCAATCTTGCCATCGTCGCGTTCAAACTTGCCGGTTTCAAGCAGCTGCTTGATTTCATCACCGGACAGCGTTTCGAACTCCAGCAATGCGTTTGCCAAAAGATGGAGCTGCTTGTCGTGCTTTTTCAAAAGGTCGGTGGCGCGCTTATGGCCACCTTCAACCAGCTTGCGAATTTCAGCGTCGATCTTGCGTGCTGTCTCGTCCGACATCGCCGACCGCTGCGACATGCCATAGCCAAGATAACCTTCCTGCCGCTCTTCATATTGCAGCGGGCCCATTTCGTCCGACATGCCCCATTGGGTCACCATGTCGCGCGCAAGGCTCGTCGCATATTGAATATCGCTTGAGGCACCGGAGCTGACTTTGTCGTAGCCGAAGATCAGCTCTTCCGCCACGCGGCCACCCATTGATACCGACAGGTTGGCGTGCATCTTGTCGCGATGATAGCTGTAATTATCACGCTCGGGCAGGCGCATGACCATACCCAGCGCGCGGCCGCGCGGAATGATGGTCGCCTTATGGATTGGGTCCGACGCTGCTTCATGGATCGAAACAATCGCATGTCCGGCTTCGTGATAAGCGGTCATTTTCTTTTCGTCTTCGGTCATGACCATGGACTTGCGCTCGGTGCCCATCATCACCTTGTCTTTCGCGTCCTCAAATTCGCGCATAGCTACCAAGCGCTTGCCGCGGCGTGCCGCCAACAAGGCCGCTTCGTTGACGAGGTTTGCAAGGTCAGCGCCGGAGAAACCGGGCGTACCGCGTGCAATCACCCGGCCATCGACATCAGGTGCCAAGGGCACTTTCTTCATATGCACGTCGAGGATCTTTACGCGGCCATCAATGTCAGGACGCGGCACGACGACTTGCCTGTCGAAACGACCGGGACGCAGCAGGGCAGGGTCAAGCACGTCGGGGCGGTTTGTTGCAGCAACGATGATGATGCCTTCATTCGCCTCAAAACCATCCATTTCAACCAGAAGCTGGTTCAGCGTCTGTTCGCGCTCGTCATTTTGGTTGCCAAGGCCAGCACCGCGACTGCGGCCCACGGCATCGATTTCGTCGATGAAGACGATGCACGGCGCGTTTTTCTTTGCCTGTTCAAACATGTCGCGCACACGGCTCGCGCCGACGCCAACGAACATTTCAACGAAGTCAGAACCCGAAATGGAAAAGAATGGAACGCCTGCTTCACCCGCAATGGCGCGTGCGAGCAACGTCTTACCTGTACCCGGCGAACCGACAAGCAATGCGCCCTTGGGAATCTTGCCACCCAGACGGCTGAACTTCTGCGGGTCTTTCAAAAATTCGACAATTTCCTGAAGCTCTTCGCGCGCTTCATCAATGCCGGCAACATCTTCAAAAGTGACCTTACCATGCTTTTCGGTCAGCAGCTTTGCCTTGGACTTACCAAAGCCCATGGCGCCGCCAGCGCCGCCACCCTTTTGCATTTGGCGCAACACGAAAAACGCGATGCCCAATATTAGCAGGAAGGGCAGGGCCTGATATATGAGGATCAACAGCAGGCTGGGTTGTTCTTCGGCCTTCGCTTCAACCACCACGCCTTTTTCAATCAGCAAGGAAGGGAGGCTGGAGTCGTTGGGCAGCGGAACCGTGACGAACGTTTCGTCATTCTGCAGTTTGCCGCTGATACGATCAGGCGCGACGGCGACAGATTTGACTTCGCCTGCCTCAACCTTGTCGCGGAATGACGAATAAGTGATGCCGTTGGTCGGCGTGGATGAGCCGTTGAAAATGGAGGCGACGACCAGAAGCGCCACAATGATGGCTGACCAGATGGCCATATTCCGCAGCATCGGGTTGCTCTTTGGTTCCTGCTCGTCGTTCATCATCACTGCCTTGATTTCAGCCCCGCGCCAAATACGCGGAGATACTGGTGCAATGTAGGCGCGATTATGTGAATGACAATATAGCGATTGGCAAAATTCCAGCCCGCGTAAACTTAGTTTCGTCGTGGCGGTGCCATGGTAAACCGCCAATTGCCGCCGCCTTCGCATTTGACAGCACCCATGGTGGCGGTGCGCCCGCACGAAAGTTCGGAAAGCAGGTGGTCAATCGCATCGCCGCGCGGGGCCAGTTCGGGCTCCATCAGCTGCAGACAATGGATCAACAGGCGGCGTTGTATCTCGCGCGGGACATCGCGCGCATCGCACATGACGGTGGCCGCATCGCGCTGCACCCTTTCTTGCGTGAGTGTTTCGGTCATCCAATTCAGCGCTTCTGAGGCATCTGCCAGTGCGCTGGCGGTGCGTCCGGCGCGGTCGGCGCGAAAGGGGTGCTGCGTGTTCGCCAGCCAATGGCGCATCGCGACCCGTTCAAAGTCGATATTTGCGTTGCTGGGGTCCTCCACCGGATTGAGCCCAGCGGTCGCGCAAATGGAAATCAATTCATCTTTCGTGAACCCCAATAAGGGCCGCAATATATGCCCATTTTTCGACCGGATAGCCGATAGCCCGTCAACACCGCTGCCGCGCGCAAGCCGCATCAAAACGGTTTCAAGCTGATCATCGGCATGGTGGGCGGTGGCGATATACGCACAATCATGCTGCTCTGCCGCCTGCGCCAACAACGCGTATCTTGCGCCTCGTGCAGCGGATTGAATATTCCCGCTTATTTTTTCGGTTGGCGACAAAATGACGTGCGGCACATGCATGTCTTTGCACATGCGCTGCACATATAATGCTTCGTCGGCAGATTCTGGCCTTAACCCATGATCGACGGTCGCGGCAAAAACGCGATCGGGCATGGCTTTGTGCAACAATATCAGCAGCGCCAGGCTATCGGGTCCGCCGGATACCGCGCACAATATGCGCGCACCCGCCGGTACATGCAGCGCATTTACCGCGCCGTTAAAGCGGTCGAGAAGCGCAGCGTCGACGGTTATTTGCACTTCGCGCGCGTTTTACCGGCAGTGACCCGATCCGCCAAGCGACCGCTGGCAACATCTGGATAGGCTTTTGTAAGCTCACCATATGCTTCGCACGCTTCAGCCGTTTTGCCGAGGTCGGTTAAAGCTGACCCTAAGAAAAACAGACTGTCGGGTGCACGTTCGCCACGCGGGTCTGCTTTGTAGTTATCGTAGAAAACTTTAACCGCGGTTGCAGGCTTTTTGTCGTCGAGCCACGCCCGTCCGAGCAAGTTGCGCAGGAAGCTTGCACGTCGGTGCTTTGGATATGCTTTAAGCGTTTCTTCCAGCGTGGCTTGCGCTTCTGGGTAGAATTTCGCTTCCCACAATCTGAAGCCATAAGTGTAGCCATCGTCAAAAGCGTCGCCAGTGGCTGGCCGTTCAATGGCCGCAACCGCGGCAACGCGGGCGGCACTTGGCTTTGCTGCCGTAGCCGCAGGCTTGGCTGCTGCCACAACGGGTTTTGGCTTGACGGTCACTGCTGCGGGCGCAGGTGCCGCGGCGGGTAAGACGCTTGGAGCGGTTGTGACCTGTGCGGTTGCCGGCACTGCGGTTTCCTGCGGTGCACTCGCCAGCTGCGCGCTCGCCAGTTGCGCTTCCAAGATTTTCAGGCGCGCTTCGAGGCCACGCATATTGTTGCCCTGCTGCTCGACCTGACCCGTCAAAGTCGCCAGCTGCGCTTCCAACGCGTCGACACGCACCAACAGGTCAGAGGTAGCTGATGTGGTGGAGGGGGTCTCGGGCTTCGCAGTGGTCGGTGACTGGATGTCAGGCGCGATAAATTTGCCGGCACCTGCGGGAAAGACCTGACGCTGGACAGCGCGCATTTCCTTTTCAAGCTTGCCCACGCGTCCGTCAATATTTGCATCTTGCGCAACTGCGGATGCGCTGAGTGCAAATGCTGCGCCGCTCAACACAGCAAGCCGAAAATTCATTGCTCATTCCCCTTAAACTGACAAGTTTGGACGTATCGCTGATTGGACCAACGCGACAAATAGCCATCACGCGATTTCAGTGCAAAGAAAACCTGATTTTATTTAGATTTGTTCTGCGTTGTCGGTGCTTTGCTGTGCAGGGTCAGCACTATTTGCCGGCAGAGGCGCGATCGGCGCTGTGGCGGCTGGCTTTACTGAGATCGGTGACGTGACCGGTTTGTCGGCTGGCGCAGCATCTGTGAGTGTCAGGCTTCTGAAAATCAAATATGCCGCCAGCGCAACCGCCGCGATTGCAGCTGATGTCCAGGCGAGTGTTTTTGACGGTACCCGCGCCGGGTCGGCTGGTTCGTAGTTTTGAGCTGGTGCCTGATAGCCTTCATGGCCACTGCGCGCCAATTCCCAGCGCATCGCCTCACTAATTGTCGCAGCATCCATTTCGACAGCATTCGCATAAGATCGCGCGAAACCGAGCGTGTATGTTTGGCCGGGGAGGGCGTCAAAATTTGATTGCTCGATGGATTCGAGGTGGCGCGTCGGCACACGCGTTTTTGCGGCGATATCGGATAGACTAAGGCCCAGCCGTTCGCGGCCTGCTTTTAGCTGGCTACCCACGGATCCGTGATCTTCGTCAACAGTCGCTAATAAGTCCACTGCAATCTCCACACTCCGTTTTTTCCACCTCTTTGTGCAGTTATGCGGACAATGGTCATCTTCTTGATAAAGTCAACGGCGATAACAACTTTTGACCTTTGGGAAATCCTGTAATTTAGCCGGTTTCAATGCCTTGGCTTGCTGCCCATTTTGCCAGTTCTTCACGCAAATTCCCGGTGGGATTTTTCAGCAGCTCATCCATCTTCTTGCGAATATCCGCATGGTTGGTCGTGCGCACCATCGCTTTTATGGGGCCCACGGCCGCTGGCGTGATCGACAGGCGATGGATGCCCAAGCCAATCAACGCGAGCGCTTCAAGCGTCCGTCCACCCATTTCGCCACATACCGCGACGTCGACTGGATAGCCGTCCGTTGTCTGGACCACGCGCCGGATGAAGCGCAAAATGGCGGGGCTCAGCCAATCATATCGTTCGGCCAAGCGCGGGTCAGCACGGTCTGCGGCAAACAGGAACTGCGTGAGATCATTTGTGCCAATCGACAGAAAATCGATTTTAGGCAGCAAAATATCAAGTGTTTCGGCCAGTGCCGGCACCTCAAGCATTGCCCCATAACGGATTTTCGTGGGCAGCCGTTTCTTTTGACGACCCAAAAATTGCATCTGGCCTTCAAATATTTCCCGGGCCGCGTCAAATTCCCAAGGCTCGGAAACCATGGGAAACATAACGTTCAATGTGCGGCCGGCGGATGCTTCAATGAGTGCGCGGGCCTGCGCCTTCATAAGCCCCGCATGATCCAAAGACAGGCGCAGCGCGCGCCAGCCGAGCGCAGGGTTTTCTTCCTCGCTCGTTTCGTCTTTCAAATAAGGCAGGGGTTTGTCGCCACCGATATCGAGCGTGCGAAAAATGACTGGCTTGTCGCCCGCCGCTTCAATCACATCGCGATAAAAACGTTGCTGACGTTCGCGTTGCGGCAGCGTGGCAGATATCAAAAACTGGAATTCTGTGCGGAACAGGCCCACACCTTCCGCGCCGGTGGTGGCCAAGGCCGACATATCGTCGCGCAACCCGGCGTTGATCATTAACGTCACCGGCACGCCATCATTCGTGACCGATGCGGCGTCACGCATTGCCGCATAGCGGGCTTTTTTCTTTTGCCGGTCGACCAGATCATGCTGGAAAAGCTCTTCGGCAGCCGACGATGGCCTGACGATGACGCTTTTTTCGTCGGCGTTGAGGAGCAGCATGTCGCCATCGCGCACCTTGTGGCGGATGCCTTGTACGCGGCCCAGCACGGGGATACCCATCGCGCGCGCCACAATAACAACGTGCGCCGTGAGAGAACCTTCTTCAAGCACCACGCCGCGCAGACGCCGTTTGTCATATTCGAGCAGTTCAGCCGGGCCCAAATTGCGCGCAATCAGGATCGAGTCTTTTTTCAGACCGAGTTGCGCCGCGGTACTCATCTGACCCGACACAATCCGCAGCAACCGGTTGGATAGATCCTCCAGATCATGCATGCGGTCCGCAAGCAGCGCATCGTCAATCTGACGCATACGCATGCGGGTGCGTTGCTGGACCCGTTCGATGGCAGCTTCCGCCGTCAGGCCGCTGTCGATGGCCTCGTTAATGCGGCGGCTCCAGCCTTCGTCATATGCGAACATCTTGTAGGTCGCGATGACCTCTTCATGTTCGCCGCCCGTGCCGAAATCAATTTGGCTCGCCATGCGGTCGATTTGTTCGCGCATTTTGTCAAAGGCGGAATAGACGCGGTGACGCTCGGCTTCGATATCCTCCGCGACGGTGTGTTCAATGCGGACATTGGGCTGGTGAAAAATGGCAACGCCGGCAGCAGCGCCTTTTACGAGCGGCAGGCCCGTGAGGCTAATCGTGCCGGTGTCATTCCCGCCCCGCGCGCTGGGCTCGTCGACAAGGTCGGCATTTGCGATCAGTTCTGACAGCACCATCGCGACGGTTTGAAGCGCCTCAATTTCGACCTCTTCATATTTCCGTGGTTCGACATGCTGCACCGCCAATACGCCAACCGCGCGTTCAGAACGGACAATCGGCACACCTGCAAAGCTGTGAAAGCGCTCTTCGCCTGTTTCGGGCACATAGCGGAAATTGGGATGGGCTGCGGCCTCATCCAAGTTCAATGTTTCGACATTTTCCGCAATCGTGCCGACAAGGCCTTCGCCCAGGCCGAGCCGGGTGACGTGGACCGCCGCTTCGTTCAATCCGCGCGTCGCAAATAATTCAAGCGCACCATCGCGCAACAGATAGATCGAGCACACTTCGCTCGACAGCGCTTCACCAATGATATTGACCACATGGTTCAATTTGCCTTGCGCATGGTTTCGCGAGGCCATCACTTCGTGAAGACCGGTCAGTATGTTGCGGGCGGAACGGGTAGCGCTTTCCATATGCCCCATCTAGCAGAGACACAAAAGGCAAGCGATACCCCGCTTGAAATTATTCGTAGTCAGCCAGTTACGGCCGAACTCTGCATAAGTACGTCTTTAAGATGCAGTTTCTGTTTCTTCAGGCTCAGAATGACGTTGGTGTCAGGAAAGGGTCTGTTTTCTTCATGTTCGAGCTTTTGCTCAAGATCAGCATGTTTGCTGCGAAGTGCGGATAGATGATTAATATTCACATCATTCTCCTTCAGTGTGAGACTCGGTGGTCCAACAGCCGAAGTAAATCACGAAACATCGCGCGAGTCTTGCCGATAATTTTCCGTTTGGCGGACGCCAAAATCATGCCCCCGCAATCATGCCCGCTTTTAACGATGACTTGTTTGCGCGACTCTGGTTAGAAGGGGGAATGAACGACGACGGCTACCAGCAGCAGCTGGAACAACTGAAGATTGAACATCGCGATTTGGATGATGCCATTACGGCGCTGACCATGCAGTCGGTCGTTGATCAGCTTCAGATTGCACGTCTGAAAAAGAAGAAGCTGATATTGAAAGACCGAATCATGCGTCTTGAAGATCAGCTGGTGCCAGACATTATCGCCTGACCCGTTACCGTCCCAAATGTTTACAATTGCGCGATGATTGTTTCATACCGGCACACTTGCAATATGTTGTCGCGACGGGATCGTTTGCACTAACATCGCGGCATAGGCCGTGCCATAAAGGCGCATGCGCAACGCACAACTCGAACTGACCCCGTTATTAGTGGATTCTCTGTACACAGAAGCGATGCTGCTCGCCGATGAAGCGCGCGCCTGTTTTGACCGCAGCTTTGATGCGGGGCATTTATCTCCGGAGATTTCGGTCGCCTTCTCCTGCGAGTCTCTCAAGGTTACCACACGCCTGATGCACAGCATTGCGTGGTTGTTGAGCCAAAAGGCATTGCGGGCTGGCGAAATAACCGAGAGCGAAGCGCGAAACGAAACCAACAATCTGGGCTATGCGCCGGCCAGCGATGGACCGCTAGTGTTGCAGTTTCCCCCAGAGACGCAAGCGCTGATCGGCGCGAGCGAAGAATTATATGACCGGCTTCAACGGCTCAGCGAAAAAATGCGCACCGCTGTTCCGCAAGCGTCGGAACCACATGCCATGCGCGACCGTTTGCGCGCGTCTTTTTAAGCGTCAAACTGCAGGCTGGCCAAACGGGAATATAGGCCGCCTGCCGCACTGAGTGTCGCGTGGTCGCCTTCTTCAACAATCTGACCTTGGTCCATCACAATGATACGGTCGGCCGAACGTACGGTCGCCAGACGGTGGGCAATAACAATTGTCGTGCGGCCAACCATGAGGCGTTCAAGCGCGTCCTGAACAAGGCGTTCGCTTTCGGCATCCAAGGCACTGGTTGCTTCGTCGAGCAACAGGATTGGGGCATCGCGCAGCAGCGCGCGGGCAATCGCAAGGCGCTGCCGCTGACCACCAGATAGGCGCGCACCGCTCTCGCCCAAAAACGTGTCCAGACCCTCTGGCAAGGCACGCAGGAACTCCGCGGCATTCGCTTGCTCTGCTGCCGCCCAAATGGCGGCATCGTCCGCCAGCCAATGACCGTAGCGCAAATTGTCCCGTGCAGAGGCCGCGAATAAAACGGTGTCTTGCGGAACCAGGGCGATGCGCTGGCGGAATTCGGCTGGGTCGGCACTGGTCAACGCCACGCCATCAATGCGGATGGTGCCGGCTTCTGGGTCATAAAAACGTTCAGCAAGCTGGAACAAGGTCGACTTGCCTGCGCCTGATGGCCCGACGACCGCGACTGTCTCTCCGGGGGAAATCTTCAGGCTGAAATCGTCAAGCGCAGCAACTTCGGGTCGGGTAGGATAGCGGAACCGGACATGCTGAAACTCAAGCTGACCGCGCGCTGGTGGCATGACCACAGGGCTGGCGGGAGGCGCAATCTCGGGTACTTCATGCAGCAACTCTGCCAACCGCGAAGCCGCGCCCGATGCGCGCACAAGGTCCCCATATACTTCGGTCAATGCGCCGAAGGATCCGGCGACAAGTGCGCCATAGAGCACTACGGCGAACAATGTGCCGGAGGTTATAACGCCTTCTTTGACTTGGTCCGTGCCTTCCCACACCAGTAGCGTGATGCCGCCGAAAATGAGCGCCATGACCAACGCTGTCAGGAACGCGCGTATCCGTATACGCTTTTTCGCGGCTGCAAATGTGCCCTCGACCGCATCTGCAAATCTGACGCCCTCACGCGTTTCTTGACCAAATGCCTGAACGATTTTGATTGCGCCAAGGGCTTCGGAAATGATGGTGCCGACGCCGGCGACATTATCTTGGCTGGTGCGCGAAGCCTTTTCCAACCGCCGACCGAGAAAAACGATTGGCAGTACAACAACCGGAATGCCCGCCAAAAGCCAAATGGTCAGACTGGGAGCCAAGCCAAAAAGCAATGTCACGCCGCCGATGCCGATAAAGATATTCCGCAACGCAACGGACACCGTGGTGCCAACAATCTGTTCGATAATCGCCGTATCTGCGGTCATCCGGCTCGCGATTTCGCCGGGCCTATTCTCTTCAAAAAAGCGTGGCGCAAGCCGAAGCAAGTTGCTTTGAACGGCAACGCGGATGTCGCCGACGACGCGTTCGCCCAACCAGCTGACAAAGTAAAAACGGAATGCCGTCGAAACACCGATGACAACGACAATGCCCAGCAACAGATAAAAATATGGCGCGGGGTCGCCGCCATTTTTCGCAAAGCCCTCATCAATAATCAGCCGCAGGCCATATGGGATAGCCAGCGTCGATGACGCTGCCCCAATGAGCGCGAGCAGCGCATATGCAATCTGTCGTGGGTATTTGATCGTAAAGTGCCCGATCATCCGCAAGCTGCCGAAATTAGGCTTTTGTTTTACGACAGGCGCTTCAATGGCGTCGGCTGTAGGCGTTGTCGGAATGTCGGAAATTTCGTTCGTCATTTCATCCGCCTAGCAGTGCGCCGAAGCGGGAACAATGCGCGACAGATGATGCTGATGCCTTTTTCTATGGTGCAATGCACAATAAACGCTTATGAATTCCACAAGAATGCCCTATTTTTCGGGGCAGAAAGACGGAAATCTAAGGATTACAGATGCTTTATACCGGTTATGATATGCAACGGAGCTGGTTAGCAGGTGCGGGAAAAATTGCGCAGGCGCAGGCAGATATGCTTAAGAATTTCACCGGGCCATTTAGTGTGGGCGGTCTTGCCCCCATCGCGGCGTCGGCTTTGGATGTTTTTGCGCATTCGGTTTTGCCGCGCGGAAAGCCAGCATTCGGTTTGGATAATGTCACTGTCGATGGCAAGACGTTGCCGGTTCAAGAAGAGAATCTGGCGCGCAAGCCCTTTGGGCAGTTGAAGCGGTTCGTTTATGAAGGCAGCAGCGCGAAGCCCCGGTTGCTGATTTGCGCCCCGATGTCCGGCCATTTCGCGACGCTGTTGCGCGGAACGGTCGAGCGGATGATCCCAACGCATGATGTCTATATCACCGACTGGAAAGATGCGCGCGATGTGCCGTTGACGGGCGGCGGCTTTGATCTTGAAACCTACATCGATTATCTCATTGAATGGCTTGAATTCATCGGCCCCGATGCTGGCGGACGCGGCGCGCATATGTTGGCGGTGTGTCAGCCTTCGGTCCCGGCTTATGCCGCTGCAGCGGTGATGAGCGCGAAGGACCATCCGCTGCGGCCACGCACCTTGACGATGATGGGCGGGCCAATCGACACCCGCGAAGCGCCGACGGCGGTCAACGACCACGCCACACGCCGCCCGCATGAATGGTTCGTACAAAATGTCATTGCGACCGTCCCGCCTTATTATAAAGGGTCGGGACGTCGGGTATATCCAGGTTTTCTGCAGCTTTCGGGCTTTATGTCGATGAATCTGGGTAACCATATGATGAGCCACTGGTCGATGTTCTCCGACCTCGTCAAAGGCGATGGCGAAAGCGCGGATCGGCACAAAGAATTTTACGACGAATATCGCTCCGTCTGCGACATGACGGCCGAATTCTATCTGCAGACCGTCGATACCGTATTTCAGCGTCATTTGTTGCCCAAGGGCGAATTCAACTATCGCGGTAAGCTTGTTGATCCCGGTGCAATTACGGACATCGGCCTGCTGGCTATTGAAGGTGAGCGGGACGACATCAGCGGCCTTGGGCAAACCAAGGCGGCGCTGAACATTGCAACCGCTTTGCCGGATGCGCTCAAAAAATATCATATGGCGCCGGAAGTGGGCCATTATGGCATCTTCAACGGCAGCAAATGGCGCGAAAAAATTGCACCTGTCGTGGAAGACTGGATTGTCAGCCACAATGGCTAGAGCCATTGGTGCCATGTTGCGGCGGACGTTGCGCGCCTTCATCCTTTCACTTCGTCACCCTGAACCTGTTTCAGGGTCCATCGTGCAGCACGACCAGAGCTCGAAAGGATAAATGGACCCTGAAACACGTTCAGGGTGACGGGGGTGGGGAATGTTTACCTCTGCGTCCTCTGCGCGAGTCCGTTTTGCACGCAGAGGCGCAGAGAACGCAGAGGGTATGCACATGCGGGAATAACAGCGACAGGAATGAAGGAGAATTCCTTGCACTGAACAAAATGGCCTCAAACCGTGAAGGTGAGAATTATGCGTTCACGGCCCAATCGAGGTTTTAAGCTTTATAACGCGTCGAGATACTCGATATCGGGCGCGCCCGCGAGGCAGGGCGCCAGCTTGGGGCCGGCGGCCTTGAAATAGTCGCTGGCACCATGTGCGGTGAGCGCGTCTTGATCGACATATTGCTCCAGCACTTTGTAGACCTGTGGGTTCGACCGTGACCGGGTCAACGTATAAAATACGTTCCCCGGTTCATTGGCCCGAACGGCAGCCGCAAGCTCTGCAAACACCGCCTCAAAGGCTTCGTTTTTGCCGTCGGCGACGGTTAAAGTTGCGATGACACCAATAGCTGACATGCGGCTGCTCCGTTTCGTTTTTAGAAGATTTCAAAAAGGCCGGCTGCGCCCATGCCGCCGCCAACGCACATCGTGACGACGCCATATTTCGCACCGCGACGCTTGCCTTCGATCAACGCATGGCCGGTGCAACGTGCGCCCGTCATACCATATGGGTGACCGATAGAGATTGAACCACCATTGACGTTTAGCAACTCGTTTGGAATGCCAAGCTTGTCGCGGCAGTACAGAACTTGAACAGCAAATGCTTCGTTCAATTCCCAGATGCCGATGTCGTCCATCTTCAGACCAAAGCGCTGCAGCAATTTTGGAATTGCGAACACGGGGCCAATGCCCATTTCGTCTGGCTCTGTGCCTGCAACGGCCATGCCGACATAACGGCCAAGCGGGTTCAGGCCCTTTTTCTCAGCGACCTTGGCTTCCATCAAGATGGACGCCGAAGAACCGTCGGACAACTGGCTGGCGTTACCGGCCGTGATGGTCATGTCTGGACCAAGCACGGGCTGAAGCGATTGCAAACCTGCGAGCTGCGTATCGGCGCGATTGCCTTCATCCTTGGCAATGGTCACTTCTTTCTGGCTGACTTCGCCCGTTTCCTTGTTCACGACATTCATCATCGTGGTCACAGGGACGATTTCGGCATCGAAGTAACCGGCTGCCTGAGCAGCTGCGGTGCGCTGCTGAGATTGCAGGGCATATTCGTCCATCGCATCGCGGCTGATGTTGTAGCGCTTGGCCACGACTTCAGCGGTTTGAAGCATCGGCATGTAAATCGAATTGTGCATGGCAACCAATGCAGGGTCGGCTTGAACGCGCATTTCCTTGGTTTGCACCAATGAGATCGAGTCCTGACCACCAGCTGCCATCACATCGACGTTGTCGACGATGATTTGCTTGGCTGCAGTTGCGATGGACATCAGGCCCGACGAACATTGGCGATCCATGGTCATGCCAGAAACAGAAATCGGCAGGCCAGCGCGCAACGCAACCTGACGTGCAAGGTTGCCGCCCTGTGTGCCTTGCTGAAGCGCGGAGCCCCAAAGGACGTCATCAATTTCGCCGCCTTCAATGCCGGCGCGTTCAACAGCGGCCTTCAACGAATAGCTGCCGAGCGTTGGCCCGAGCGTTGCGTTAAATCCGCCGCGATAGGCTTTGCCGATGGCGGTACGGGCGGTTGATACGATTACTGCGTCACGCATGGTAATGGTTCCTTGAATTAAAAATTATACGAAAAACTGGCTGATCCATTCAGCCTGAAGTGCTGGTTTGTCTTCACCCTCAATCTCGACGGTGAACTCAAGCGTCTGCTGCCATTGGCCAGGACGCTTTTCAACGAGTTCAAGAAGTTTGAAATGTCCGCGCACCCGCTTGCCCGAACGGACGGGCGCCAGAAAACGGGTTTTGTTGCCACCATAATTGACGCCCATTTTGACGCCTTCGATCTTGGGACAATCGGACTTCGCGCTGAGTACGGGAAAGAGCGACAGGGTCAAAAATCCATGTGCGATGGTGCCACCGAATGGAGTCATCTTGGCCATTTCTTCATTGATATGGATGAACTGGTGGTCACCGGTTGCATCTGCAAATTTGTTGATCATGTCCTGATCAACCAAAATCCATTCAGAAGTGCCGATTTTTTCGCCGACCTTAGTCGCGAATTCCGCTGGGGTAATAGTGGTCATGGGTGTTTCTCCTGCAAACTATTTGGCCGCACCGTGGCGGTTTCGAACGTTCAATACAAGCCCCGGCGATTTGCCGTTACGGCAAGCTTGCGCCCCAGCAACCCATCATCCGCGAATCAGGCTTTCGGCGCAGGAGCAGGCGGCGCATAGGGCATGACCATATGGCCATCGGGGGCTGCGGTGAATGTCGTTTGCGTGGGATAGGCAAAGAAAATGCCTTCACGGGCAAACCGGTCGATGATCGCAATGCCGATGTCATGCCGCGCCCGAAACATAACCTCCACGTCATCGCTTTCTATGTCGAAAACGAGATGGAAATCGAGCGAGCTTGCGGCAAAGTTATTGAACCCAGCGCGGATAAACTGCGCGCCATTGTCCTCGACGACTTCGCGCAAAATTTCCGGGATCCGCTTCGCAAGGGCGGGCGGGGTTTGGTATACGAGCGTCAGGACGAAGGTAACCCGGCGATAGAGCGTCAGCGTGTTGTTGGTAATTTCCTTCTCAAGCAATTTGCTGTTCGAGATGATCTTCTCTTCACCCGTTAGCGCACGCAACCTTGTGCTTTTCATGCCGATGACTTCGACCCGGGCGACGGTGTTATCGTATGACACCGTATCGCCGCGGCGGAATGGCTTATCGAAAATGATCGATATGGCAGCGAACAGGTCAGAGAAAATCCCTTGGGCGGCAAGGCCAATGGCAATGCCGCCAACGCCAAGGCCGGCGACAAGGCCTGTTACATTTACGCCGAGATTGTCGAGAATGACGATTGCAGCAACGGCGAACAAAGCAAAGCTGACGAGCAGCCGGATTAACACCATCGCGCTTTGAAGCGTCTCATGTTCGTGCAGCCCTTCGCCGGCGCGTCGTTCAATCATGCCCAAGATGATTTCGCGCAGCCATATCGCCACCTGCACAACGATCGCGATGGTGAATAAGATATCGATGGCATGGGCAAGCGCCGCAGGCGCATTGGCAATCTGGTTCACCAGTTCAATGGACACCATGACGCGGAAGAACTTGCTCGTGCGCGCTAATGTACGCGCGACGATCGATTTCACATGGGCGCGATGTTCGCTTTCACGTGCAATTTTGGACGCAATGCGTTTCAGCCAGCTGAGCGCGGCGAAAACGATAATGGCCATGCCAATGGCTACGCTTAGTTCAAAGACATTGCCCTGAACCCACGTCACTGTTGCGTCCCAATAATATTGGAACCGTGGAATGACCGCGTCTGGTTGAATGCGCTGTATCACGGGTGCTGATTTTGCTGTCATATTTTATGTGTAAGGCCGAATGCGCCGCTTAACAACCTTTTGGCGCGCTCTGCCGTTGAAAACGAGTGCGGGTCACGCCGCGGAATATTCGCGCCTTTTGCAACGGCTAAGTGGAGACGGAGCGCCGCTCGCAAACCAATATGTATCGTTACGATCCTGTTTACCATTCGCTGTTACTGCATAATCGAACCGCTAAAGCCGCCCGAGGCTTGGCTTAAAAGCAGGACTGACAATGCGTAGCATATTACCCAATGGCCAGACAGCTGCGCTTGGCATAGCGATGGCAGGCGCAGCTTTGGCAGCGGTGACGACGATGCTTGTGCCCGTTTCGCTGCTTGAGGGTGTCGCGGAATCTTCGGGATTATCCGAGCTTATACCTGCCGTTGGGGCACCGTTAGGCGATACCGCCCGCGCCTTTATTGCATTTGCAATCGGCGCAATGACACTGGCCGTCTTGTCCTATCTTTTGTTACGCGCGCACATGCCATGGAACAAAGGTGCCGACGATGTTCGAGAGCTTGGTGATGTGCCTCCGCATGAACTTTCCGAAGAGCATTTGGTCGCACCGCACGTGCCGCTGGAGGCAGAACAGCGCGTTGAAGCGACGCTGGAAGCCGCCGGTTCGCAGCCAAGCATTGCGGAGATGGTCGCGCAATTGGAAGCCGCAGTCGCGTTTCGCCGTCAGAAGCTGGCTGAACTGGAAGCCGTTGCCGCGGACTTGTCGGCTGATGCCACCTATGGCGACGAACCCGGCCCCGCGAGTTCGGAACCGGTTGCACCGGCGGTCACAGAAAATGACGCTGCAGTTGCCGCATTCCGTCCCGCTTTGGACGCCGTGCCAACCGAAGCCGTGCAAGATGACGACATCGATTCTGCGCTGGCAGCGGCGTTGGCGGCGCTGCATCGCATCCATGGCGGCGCGCGCTAATCCTCCAGTAAGAGCGCATCGATAATCAGTCGGTATTGGCCGTCGAATATCGCGGTCTCGGTTATGGCGATGTCTGCAACCAGCTGGCTCGGCAGTGAAAATTCATGATCTTCCAGCAACTGCGCGACGGCCGAACGCTGTTCTGCGGCGGTTATTGGCAATGCAACGGACAGACATATTTGGGCGCCGTTAAATGTAAGGCTATGCCAAGGCCGCTCGTGCAATATCGCGATGCGTGCTTGGGGCAGTAGCGCTTGCAGCGCACGAACAAGGCTGCGGGCAAGGCTGCGGGACGGTGCTTGGTCCGTCATTGTCGATGGCTGCCTTGTGCGTCGGACCGCTCGCCATAGCTGCACATGAATGCGCGCAGTTTTTCCTCCATTTCGGGTCGGATTTCGCGACCCATTCTGATGTCGAGCACGAGTCGCGGATCGCGCGCTGCCAAGCGCCCGAACTTGGTGGGGGGTAGGCCCTGATCACGCAGAAACCGTTCAATCAGGCGTTTGATGTGCATAATGTCTCCTCCATGTTCGACCCGGATTTGCTTGCCCGAATCAGTTAGAACAAATATAGAACAAAGGTGATAGGATAAATCCTACAAGTCTAGGATATTTCCAACCGAAGCGGAGGGATGACCATGGAGGAAGAACCAAGAGCTGCTCTGGAACGGCTCATTTTGGAAAGTGGCGAAGATTTTGCCGGATTGTCGAAGCTGGTGGGTCGAAATCCGGCATATATCCAGCAGTTTATCAAACGCGGAACGCCTAAGAAGCTGCCCGAAACCGAGCGCGGCATATTGGCCCGATATTTTGGTGTTGATGAGGTTTTGTTGGGCAAATCCGCAGACACTGAGGTGACGTCTGGAATTCGTCTCATTCCGAAGCTGGCTGTCGGTGCTTCTGCAGGTGCCGGCGCTATCCACGATGGGGAGGCGCTTGCCGGCAATATTGGGTTTGATGAAAAATGGCTGCGCAGGATGGGGCTTGATCCAGCCAAGCTCTCTCTCATCCGCGTGGACGGTGAATCGATGTCACCCACGCTTAATCATGGTGACGATATCATGGTCGACAACCGCGCGGCGGCCCAAGCCGTGCGTGATGGCATTCATATTATCCGGCTGGACGATATGTTGATGGTCAAACGTCTGGCGCAAGGGCCGCGGGGACGACTGTCGGTCCTTTCCGACAACCCCAATTATCCCGACTGGCCAGATGTGGACGGCGCAACTGTTACGGTCATCGGCCGCGTGGTGTGGGCGGGGCGCCGGCTCTGAACGCTTGCCTCGCGCGCTTCAGTCGGCCACATAGTGGCGCATGTCGAACGTCACATCTGCCGCACCCAAAGCACCGCCCTTAAAAGCCGCCATCATTCCGGTGACGCCGCTTCAGCAAAATTGTACGCTGTTTTGGTGTACCGAAACGAACAAGGCGGCGCTGGTCGACCCGGGTGGTGATCTGGACAAGTTGAAAGCCGCTGTGGCGCAGACGGGGGTCGAGCTGGAAAAGCTATTGGTGACGCACGGCCATCTTGACCATTGCGGCCAGACCGGCATGCTCGCCAAAGAATTAGGCCTGCCGATTGAAGGGCCGCATGAAGAAGACCGCTTCTGGATTGCAAAGCTCGACGATGATGGCGCACGCTGGGGTATGGAAGCACATACGTTCGAACCAGATCGCTGGCTGGTGGATGGCGACACGGTCACCGTGGGCAACCTGACGCTCGATGTCATTCATTGCCCCGGACATACGCCGGGGCACGTGATTTTTCATCACGCGCCCAGCCGTCTTGCAATTGTCGGCGACGTCTTGTTTCAGGGCTCGATCGGCCGCACCGATTTTCCACGCGGGAACCACGCGGACCTCATCAATGCGATTACGACAAAGCTATGGCCGTTGGGGGATGATGTTACCTTCATCCCCGGTCACGGACCAACCAGCCAGTTCGGTTATGAGCGACAGCATAATGCATTTGTCGCCGATGACGTTCTGGCTGCCCGGTGAGTTAAAGCACCACTGCGTAAACGCGGGCGAGAGCCCATCCGGCAAGTCCAAGCAGCGTCAGCATGGAGGTTAGCGTGCCGACCATGCGTCCTTTGCCCAATGTGCCGCCGTCCATGCCCAGGCCATGCGCGAGCCGACCAACGATATACACGATGCCCAGGCCCCATAGCCAGTTGTTCGTGCCGCCTGTTGCCTCAAGTGCGGCAATTAAGACCAAGACGAATGGAGCGCTCTCGACGAAATTGGCATGTGCGCGCATCCGCCGGATAACAAATTCGCTGCCGCCATCGCCGATCGAAACGCTTTCTTTGGTCCGCGCTTGCCCACAGCGTATCATGAGCCAAATGTTCACCAAAGCGGCGCCTGCAGCGATGGTAAGGGTTACGGGTAAACTCAACATATATTCTCTCCCTGTTCGTTTGCGGTGCTTATCTGCTATCTCACGGGTTGCAAAGCCCAGAAAAAGAAGTATAGCGCGCGGCTCACACAGACATGTGCGGTTGACTTAGGCTGATTCTGGCGATTGCTTGCCACGACCACCTCTTTCGCCTAGCATGCCCTAGAACTTATTGATTTTGAAATGGAACAGGTGCCGAGATGGCTGTCCCCAAAAGAAAAACATCCCCTTCGAAGCGCGGCATGCGTCGCAGCCATGATTCGCTGACTGTTGCAGCGTATCAAGAATGCCCAAACTGCGGCGAACTGAAGCGTCCGCATCACCTGTGTGATGCTTGTGGCCATTATAATGGTCGCGAAGTGGTGGCAGTCGCCTGATCCTTCCTAAAGGAGAATAATAGGTGTCCACGAAACCGCGTATCGCCATAGACGCGATGGGCGGTGACGAGGGCGTACCTGTTATGATTGCAGGTGCGGCGTTGGCGCGGCACCGGCATGAAAGTTTCAACTTTCTTTTGGTTGGGGATGAAGTCCGCATCAAAGCGGCGCTTGATAAGCATCCCAATCTGCGGGCTGCCTCTGAAATCCTTCACACCGACGATGTCGTAACGGCGGATGACAAGGTCAGCGCTGCTCTGCGCAAGGCCAAGACCAGCTCCATGGGCATGGCGATAAACGCCGTGAAAACCGGAGAAGCCAGCGCTGCAGTCAGCGCAGGCAATACCGGCGCGTTGATGGCCACCGCAAAACTCGCCTTACGGACCATGCCCGGGATCGACCGGCCAGCGCTTTCTGCGCTTTTACCGACGCTTGAAGATACCGACGTGGTGATGCTCGATTTGGGCGCAAACACCGAGTGCGAAGCGAAAAACCTGGTTCAGTTCGCGATCATGGGCGCGGCCTATTCCCGCATCATTTTCGGTTTTGACCGCCCGCGGGTGCGGCTTTTGAACATTGGCACAGAAGAAATGAAAGGCACCGATCAGCTGCGCGATGCTGCCTTGCATCTGCGCAATGCAACGGGCCTACACATGGATTTTCAGGGATTTGTCGAGGCGGACAAAATCAACCGCGGCGAATGCGACGTTGTCGTGTGCGATGGCTTCACGGGAAATATCGCGCTGAAGTCTATTGAGGGTACGGCCCGTTTCGTGACAGATCTGCTGCGCCGCGCGTTTACAAGCTCGGTGCGGTCAAAATTCGGCTTTCTGGTGTCGCGTCCCGCGACTGAGTTGCTGCGCCATCACCTTGATCCCAATAATCACAATGGCGCCGTCTTCATGGGGCTGAACGGTGTCGTGGTAAAAAGTCACGGTAGCGCCAACGTGAAGGGCGTGGCCAACGCAGTAGAAGTGGCCGCGCGGTTGGTGGAAGAAGACATTACGGCGCGCATCACCCAAGATCTGGCAAGGGTGCAGGCCGAATGACGGTTGCGACCCTTCATGCCGTTATCAAAGGCACAGGGTCCGCGCTTCCGCGCAACCGCGTTTCAAACGCCGAACTTGCTGCCAAAGTCGACACGACGGACGATCACCGAACGCACCGGTATCAAATTTCGTCACATTGCCGAGCCCGATGAAACGACGTCCAGCCTTGCGATAGAGGCGTCGCGCAACGCGCTTGAGGCGGCGAATATGGCCGCGTCCGACATCGATCTGATTATTTTGGCGACCGCCACTCCGGACCAGACGTTCCCTGCGTCGGCCACCATCGTACAGCACGCGCTCGGCTGCAACGGCGGCGTGGCTTTTGATGTCGCTGCGGTATGTTCGGGGTTCCTGTACGCATTCTCTGTGGCGGAAAGCATGATCCGCGCAGGATCGGCGCGTAACGCATTGGTCATTGGCGCAGAAACCTTCAGCCGCATCTTGGACTGGGAAGACCGCACAACCTGTGTGCTTTTTGGTGATGGTGCCGGCGCAGTCGTCCTGTCGGGCGAAGTTGGAACCCGGGGTGCCTTGGCCACCAAGCTGCATGCCGACGGCCAGCATAATGAATTATTATATGTCGACGGCGGTCCATCGACCACGGGAACGGTTGGTAAGTTGCGCATGAAGGGCCGCGAAGTGTTTCGCCACGCGGTCACCAACCTGACCAGCGTATTGTACGAAGTTCTTGAGGAAGCAAATCTTACCGCTGCGGATGTCGATTGGGTGGTCCCACATCAGGCAAATGCCCGGATTATTGAAGCGACGGCCAAGAAACTTGGGCTCGACGCGGACAAAGTTGTTCTGACGGTCGACCAGCATGCAAATACCTCGGCAGCTTCCGTTCCGCTTGCCCTTGATGTCGCCGTGCGGGACGGTCGGATTAAGGCCGGGGATGTCGTTGTGATCGAGGCAATGGGCGGTGGTTTTACATGGGGCGCTTCCGTCGTTCGAATGTAACCGTTTTCCAAAGATCGCCGTTTTACAATTGAAAATTCTCCTGTATGTTGTTGCAATTAAGGGTGGTTGGACATCCGGAGACCGTAAATGGCAGACACAGGAACTTTAACGCGCGCCGATCTGGCGGAAATTCTCAATCGTCAAATCGGTTTGTCGCGCGCTGACGCGGCAACGATGATTGAGTCTATTCTGGATCATATGACGACGGCTGTGCTTGACATGACGACGGCTGTGCTTGACGGCGAAAATGTAAAAATATCCGGTTTTGGCACCTTTGTTTTGCGTGACAAAGGCCAGCGGGTAGGGCGTAATCCCAAAACGGGTGTGGAAGTGCCCATAACGCCGCGTCGGGTCCTGACATTTCGGGCCAGCCAAGGCATGCGTCAAAAGGTCAAATAACCCATCATGGTTGAAAAATCGGCGGACGCATTTCGAACCATTGGCGAAATGGCGCAGATTTTGGGCGTTCGGACGCATATTTTGCGTTATTGGGAAGAGCAATTCCCAATGCTTAAACCCCTGACCCGCGCGGGTGGACGCCGTCTATATCGACCCGATGACGTGGCCTTGCTGCACACTATCCACCGGTTGCTCTATAGCGAGGGATATACGGTTAAAGGCGCCAGACGCTTTTTGGAAACAGGTGACGTTCCTGCCCCAGCGCCCGTTGCTGCATCAGCCCCCGTTGCCACTGGCCCACAGTTTGATCTTTCCGCGCTGCGTGCCATTCGCGATAGGCTCGCATCCGCGCTCGCTGCGGCGTAAGTTCAAATAAGCGGCCGCGCGTAGACCATATCGCGAAACGGGACATCCCCGACCATGAAGACGGTATTTCCAATCGCGGCAAAACCGGCGCGCTCATAAAAAGCGACCGCTTTTTCGTTGTTTTCGTAAACCGCCAGCAGCATGCGTTTCGCACCGCGCTCGGCCGCGATGGCAAAGGCTTGCTCAAGCAATTGTCTGCCGTTGCCGCCACCTTGCCAGGGCCCCAGCAAATAAATGCGCTTTAACTCAATATCCCCATCCTGTTGCAGGTCAGGGTGCGATGGCGGGGTTACCATGGCGTAGCCAACAGGCGCGCCGAGCGGTGTCTCACCCATCACGATATCGACACCGGGCTGTGCCAAGGCATTGGCATAATATTCCGGGCTGTGTTCGGTCCGCAAATGCGCGACAAGTGGTTGGCCGGGATGGTCAAAGGCAAAGGTCGCAAGGAATGTTGCGGATCCAAGAAGCGCCAGCGCATCCGCGTCATGCGCGCCTGCTTTACGCCAAATTACGGGAGTCATTCGTCTTGCGGCCCAAGATCGGGATCAAGATCGCGCGGTCGGATGAAATGGGTCAGATGCCCACACGACCGCTCAACGTCCGCCCAATGGTCGATGTTCAGTTCCATACGCGCAATGGCGGCGGTGGGATATTTTTCCCAAACCAGGTCGCGCAATGGCGACGTGCCGTCATCGGGGCAAATATCGAAAACCAGATCTTCCATGCCCGGATTATGTCCGACCATCAAAAGGTTCTTATGTTCGTCCGCCTGGTCGCGCAGCACGTCCATCAACGTGGCTGACGATGCCAGATATATCCGGCGGTCCCAATGCGGGTCCATGCGTCCGCCAGTACCCTTCACAAACTGGTCAATCGTATCGATCACGCGCACAGCAGGGCTTGCAACGACATGGTCGAAAACGAGACCGTTGCGCTTCACCCATGTGCCCATGGTAATGGCAGCTTTCTCGCCGCGCTTATTCAACGGGCGGTCAAAGTCCCGCGGCACCGAGTCATCCCAGCTCGATTTTGCATGACGGAATAATGTGAGCGTGAACGTCAAATCGGGTTGCTTTCATCGAGACTGATTTTGACGTCCTGCCGCAATTTTTCATCCGGCGAAAGGCCTGTTTTCACAGAAGCGACCGCCTCAGCCAACGTCACCCTTCGCACAGGCGTTCCCGGCGGAAAAGCCGTCAGCAGCCGGCTGGGCACGGCGGATGAGAGCAGAACAAAATGCCCCTTGTCGTCTGCGCTGCGGATCAGGCGTCCAAATGCCTGCGCCATCTTTGCGCGAATGATGCGATCATCAAAATCAATGCCGCCATTTTTGAGGCGGCGGGCGCGGTGCAATATGTCCGGACGCGGCCATGGTATTTGTTCCATGATGACAAGGCGCAGCGAATGCCCCGGCACATCTACGCCGTCGCGCAGGGCATCTGTACCCAGCAGGCTGGCGTGCGGATCATCCCGGAAAATGTCGACTAAGGTTCCGGTGTCAATCGGGTCGACATGTTGGGCATACAGCGGCAGGCCATCACGCGCCAAACGGTCGGCGATGCGGGCATAGGTTGATCGCAAGCGCCTGATTGCCGTGAACAGGCCAAGGACACCGCCGCCCGATGCCGTAATCAGCGCGGCATAGGCCCCCGCCAACGCCGCAGCATCGCCCTTTTTGATATCCGTGACGATCAGGACCTCTGCCTGCGCCGTATAGTCAAAGGGGCTGATCGCAGAAAAATGCGTGGCGGGCTTATCCAAATGCAGCGCGCCCGTGCGGGCCTCCGCATTTTTCCAGTCGCCACCGCTGCGCAAAGTTGCCGATGTGGCAAGAACACCGTGGCTTGGTTTCAGGACGATGTCTGCGACGGGTTTCATCGGGTCAAGCCAGCGCCGGTGCATGCCGATGTCCATTTCGCGACCTTCGAACCTGTCAATGGCGAGCCAATCGACAAATTCGGGGTCCACCGGGCCTACCGCGCGCGCCAGCATGGATATCCATGCGCGGACCGTATCAATCCGCCAGCTCAAGCTCGCCATAGCGCCCTCAACGCGGGCTCTGGCGCTGCCGTCAAGCCAATCGGGGGGATCTGACACCATCGCCTCAAGCCGCTGTCCCAGCACTGTCAGGGGACGCGCCAGCGCCTCAAGCGCGACGGCTGCGTCTGCGGCGGCATCGACAACAGCGGCGTCGGGATCAGCCAATTCGGTTTCCAGACCATAGCCGCCTTCGGTGGCATTGGTTTCGTCGCGGGCAAACACCATCGCCCGAACCGCCGCCAAAAACCGTTCAATGGGTCCCGAGGGCGCACCCTCTGCCAACCGCGCCAGCCAACCATCGCCGGGCAATGCTTCTGCGGCCATTCGTGCCATCTCGATGGCAAGGCCACCTTCTTCGTCATAAGATGCGACATCGGCCAGGCGCGCCGACAAACCACGGCGTCGGCCGCGGGCTTTGCCTTCGGGGCCAATCACCCAGCGGCGCAGCTCGATGGTTTCTTGGCCGGTGAGCGCTGCTGCAAACATTGAGTCCGCAGCATCGAACAAATGATGGCCCTCGTCGAAAATGATGCGGCTTGGGCGGTTGAGTTCATCACGACCGCGTGCGGCATTGACCATCATCAGGGCATGGTTGGCGATGACTATTTCGGCCTGAACCGATGATCGGGACGCGCGTTCGATGAAGCATTTTTTGTAATGCGGACATCCAGCATAAATACACTCGCCGCGCCGGTCGGTGAGCGCTGTCGACCCGTTGCGCCGGAACAATGTCGGCAACCATCCGGGCAAATCGCCGCCGATCATATCGCCGTCGTTCGAATAAGCGGCCCAGCGCGCCACGAGATGCGCAAGGATCGCCGCACGTCCGGCAAAACCCCCCTGCAATGCATCTTCAAGGTTCAGCAGGCACAGATAATTTTCGCGCCCCTTGCGGACAACTACCTTGGATTTGAAGGTGTCATAGTCCGGATAAATACGCTGTGCTTCGCGGACCAATTGTCGTTGCAACGCCTTGGTAAAGGTTGAAATCCAAACGGTCCCGTCCGCTGCCGTCGCCCAAAGGCTGGCGGGGGCCAGATAACCAAGCGTCTTGCCAATTCCGGTCCCGGCCTCAGCCAGTAACATATTCGGTTCGCCTTTGCGCGCGCGGGGCGCAAAAATCTCGGCTGCGGCTTGCGCGAAATCGCGCTGTCCCTGTCGTGTTTCGGCTGACCCGCCGACAAGCGAGGCCAGCCGTTGCTGCACGGCTTCGGCACCAAGGGTGACAACGCGCGGCGGTGTGCGGGGCGGTGCTTCCTCCCACTCGGGCAGGCGGCTGAACAGCCAGCGTTCGGGCTTTTCCGGCTTTTTCAATCGCGCCAAAATCAGGTTGGACCACGGCCAACGCAGCCGCATCAACGCTTGCGCTGCGTCCCAAGCGCCCTCGCGTTCAGCCCAGTCTGGCGCATCAAGAACGGCAAGCAAAGTGCGCGCAGCCACCAGCAGAAATTGCGGGACCTCCTGATCCGTCGTCGGCGACGTAATGCCCAAAGCCTTCGCCATGCCCTTTGGTGTCGGAACCGCAAAACGGGCGGGATATACGAACGCGAACAGTTCCAGCAGGTCGAGACCCGATAAATCCGGATAGCCAAGCCGCTGTGCAACCAATGGGGCATTCAGCATGACCATCGGCGTTTCCGCCGCACGGCCAGCCGCTTCGCCTTTCCCGACGGTTGTTACCTGACCATCGATGGAACCCACCCATATGCCGGCATGGCTTGCATGGAGCGCAGGAAAGGCTAGGGGAGTGTCCATAACATCTGATAGTCGTATTTGGAACGAAAGAGCAACACGTGACTGACCTTCGCGATATAGCAATGGCATCGAAAGCCTGGCCTTTTGAAGAGGCGCGACGTTTGTTGAAACGTTATCCAAACGGCAAAGCGGATGGTGCGGCAATCATCTTTGAATGTGGCTATGGCCCATCGGGGCTTCCGCATATCGGCACGTTCAATGAAGTCCTGCGCACGACAATGGTGCGCAACGCCTTTGCAACCCTATCCGATGCACCGACACGGCTGATCGAATTTTCGGACGATATGGACGGTCTGCGCAAGGTTCCGGACAATGTCCCAAACCAAGCCATGCTGACCGAGCATCTTGGCAAGCCGCTGTCGCGCATTCCCGATCCATTCGAAAAGTTCGAAAGCTTCGCTGCGCATAACAATGCGATGCTGCGCGATTTCCTCGACCAGTTCGGCTTTGACTATGAATTTATCTCATCATCGTCGCAATATGAAAGCGGGGCGTTTGACGCGGCACTGAAAAACGTGCTGCGCAATTATCAGGGCATCATGGACATCATGCTGCCGACCTTGCGCAAAGAACGCGCCGCCACCTATTCGCCGATTCTGCCGATTAGCGAAAAGACCGGCATTGTCCTTCAGGTGCCGGTGGAAGTCGTCGATGCCGAAGCTGGCCTTATACGATTTGACGATGGCGGCGACCTTGTCACGCAGTCGATCCTTGGCGGCAAGGCGAAGCTGCAGTGGAAGGTCGATTGGGCCATGCGTTGGGTCGCAATTGGCGTCGATTACGAAATGTACGGGAAAGATTTGACCGACAGCGGCGTGCAATCCGGAAAGATTGCGCGTGTCCTTGGCGGGCGTCCACCCGAAAGCCTGATTTACGAAATGTTCCTCGACGAAAAAGGCGAGAAGATTTCGAAGTCAAAGGGCAATGGCCTCGCGCTTGAGGATTGGCTGAAATACGGGACGGAAAATAGCGTCGCATTTTACGCCTTCCGGGAACCAAAGAGTGCAAAGCAACTCCATTTGGGTGTGGTGCCGAAAGCGGTGGACGAATATTTCCAGTTCCGCGCACAATGGCATGACCAACCCTTGGAAAAGCGGCTGGGCAACCCGGTCCACCATATCCACAATGGACAGGTGCCAAGCGGCCAGCCGCCGGTCACATTCGGACTGTTGTTAAATCTCGTGGGCGTCATGGGCGCGGGCGCGACCGAGGAGCAGGTCTGGGCCTATCTTGGCAATTATGCCGACAATGTGTCGCCGGAAAATGCGCCTGAACTGGCGGAGCTTATTCCCATCGCGCTTGCGTATAATCGCGACTTTGTTGCGCCGACCTTGCAAAAGCGAAAGCCCGAGGGCGTTGAGGTTGCGGCGTTGCAAACGCTTGATGCGCGTTTGGCCGAACTGCCTGCGGACGCGACCGCCGAGGACATACAAAATATCGTGTATGAAATCGGCAAAGAAGGCGGTTTCGAAAATCTGCGTGATTGGTTCAAGGCGCTGTATGAAACGCTGTTGGGCTCAAGCGCTGGTCCGCGCATGGGCAGCTTCATCGCGCTGTACGGGATTGCGAACAGCCGTCAGTTGATTGCGGAAGCGCTTGCATGACCACGGTTGCGGCCCGCCTCTACCATGATGGCAAGGTCGCGCAGGAAATCGACCTTAGCAAACCAATTCCGCATATCACCCAGCCAAAAGATTTCATCTGGATTGGGTTGCATGAACCCGACGATGGCGCGCTTAAGCGCGTTCAGGACCATTTTGGCCTGCATCCGCTTGCTGTGGAAGACGCGCTTGATCCCAAGCATTTGCCCAAGGTTGACGTTTATGGCGATCACCTGTTTCTGGTGATCCGCACGCCCAAGCTGGAGGGCGATCGCATTGTTTATGGCAACACGGCCATTTTCATGGGGCGGCAATTCATCATCACCGTGCGCCATGGTTCGGAACGTTCGCACAGCCCCATTCGGGACCAGCTTGAAGCGACGCCATGGCTGCTGAAGCAAGGCGCAGATTATGTGCTGCACGCGATCCTTGATTTCATCGTCGATGGCTATGGTGACCTGGTCGATATCATGGAAGAAAAAGTGCTCGTCATGGAAGAGCGCGCAATCGACAACTTCCTGAGCTCGGCGGAGACCAGTCGCATCTTCATGCTCCGGCGCGAACTGTTCCGGCTGCAACGGATATTGGGCCCGACCGAGGATTTGACGAGCCGCTTTATCAACCTTGAGCTGCCGCAGATTGATGAGAACATTTATCCCTATATGCGCGACTTGCTCGACCATGTGCGCCGTATTGTCTACCGCGTTGAAGGGTTGCGCGACACGCTCACGTCCGTGATTGAAACGAGCGGATTGCTGGAGCAACAAAGGCAGGGGGCGATTACCCGCCAATTGGCCGCATGGGCCGCCATATTGGCCGTCCCGACCGCGATTGCAGGCATTTACGGCATGAATTTCGAACATATGCCGGAGCTTGAGTGGAAATATGGATATTTCCTGATCGTTGGGGTGATGGTGACCATTTGTGTCACCCTGTTCATCCGGTTTAAGCGGGCTGGGTGGCTCTAGGCCGGTTGATCGCCTGCCGCAAAACATCGCGATAATTCGGCGATATCGTCATGCGCGGATAATAGCCGCCATTGCCCAGAAGCCGGTGGGTGTTGCGCAATTTGTAGCACGGCACACCCATGAACAGATGATGTTCGCTGTGATAGTTCACCCAATATGGCGCAACCGTCATGCGTGCCACGGCACCGGCATAGGTCGTGCGTGCATGTGTGAACGGGTCGCCGCTGCCCGTCGGGGTGCAGGCGTGCTCGGCAATGTTGCGGATGCGCAGGAACAATTGAAATGTCGTCGCCAGCGCGGCCAGCCAAAGCAGAAATGGCGTCCAACCCCAAATCGTCAACGATATCGCCAGCAAAATCGCCTGCACAATCAGGAATCGGCCCACGGTACGCGCGGTCGTTTTGGCGCCTTCCACATTGGCGATTGGCGCGCCGACTCCGGCTCTATTTTGCATGTTGAACGCTCGGCCTGCGAGCGTGTCAGCCTTACCCGCGCCGTTTTCGCCGCGCAGTATCGCGGCTACACCGCGCAACGCTGCTGCAAATTGCGCGCGCCTTTGCTTAAAGAACGTTTGCCCGGTCAGGTCGCGGATGAACTTGCGGCGCAGGCTGTCGCGGCTGGTCGGAAACGGCGCGGACAAGGACAGGTCTGGGTCTTCGGGTTGCTGCGTGAATTTGTGGTGCGTCAGATGATAGGCGCGATAGGCGAACAGGTCGCTGCCCGTTGCAGCGCCTGACGGCCATTGCCCCAGCCAGTTGTTGGTTTTGCGATTGGGGTGGAGCAGACCGTGCGCGCCGTCATGCATCAGGATGGACAGCCCCAATTGCCGCCCACCCAACACGGCCAGTGCCAGCGGCGTCACCAATATCCCGGCAAGCCAGTGATAGTTCCACGCCGCAGCACCACCAAATGCCGCAAGCGCCACGATGATCCACGCATGGATGATGAGCCATATGCCGCGCCATAGGGACAAGGTCGTGATTGCGCGCCAGTCATCGGATGCAAAAACCTCGCGTGGGTTGGCTGCTTTTACTGCCGGCATGGAGCATCGCCTTTCATAGCAACTTCATATCGCAGCCAACCCGACCACGCAAATGCGTTACGCCACAGCCCGTGCCGCAAAGCCTGCCATCGCGGCCTGTGCCTTACGTGACTCGCTGAAACTGAAAATCGGCCAGTCGTGCATCATGCCCGCAAGTTCGGTGAGATCAACCGATGGCACTTTGGCCTTTAACGCTCTGGAATCGGTGATCAAGATGTCATCCCCGCCCGCAAAGGCCAAAATTGGTGGCAAGCCATCCCAGTTTCCGAAAATTGGGCTGCACCGTGGATCGGTAAGGGGCAAGTCGCCTGCGTACAAACTACCGCCTTCGGCAATGCCGCTGATGGTCAAAATCCCGTCACGTGGTTCTGTTTTCAACTGGTCGGGATGTGCCGGGTCCAGATCAAGCCAAGGGCAAATGAGCAACAGGCCAGCCGGCAGTGTTTGACCGCCGTCGCGTGCCATCTGCGCCAATGCCGCGGTCAAGCCGCCCCCCGCGGAATCGCCACCCATGACGAACGGCGCGCCTTTGATGTCGGCTTGATACGCCGCGTAATATGCGCTGGCCCATGCCGTAATGGCCTCGGCGGAGCTTTCCGGCGCGAGCGGATACAGTGGCGCCGTTATCGACCAGCCATGTTGTGACGCCATGCGGCTTAAGAATTTCCAGTGGACGTCCGTGGCTGAATAGACATAGCCGCCGCCGTGCCAGAACAAAATATGGGCGGTGGGCGCTCTGTCCTTGGGTGCGATATGCCAGACAGTGCGGCCCTGAAATTCGCTCTGCCGAACGTCAACGTCGCCCTTTGCGATTGGTCGCGGCGTAGGCGCCGCCCGGACTTTGACGATGTTTTGTTGAAACTGCGGGCCGCCTGTAAACATCCGGCGATAATAGCCCGTGGTGCGCAAAACAAATCCAGCAAGGCTGGCGGTAAAACTTGGCATGATTGTATCCCCCCTCATGACAATCGCTATATCAAGGCAGGGGACCAATCAAGCCGTTCGCTTCCCGACAAGACATCCTGCCGGGAAGCGCGCAGTTTACTTCGACGCGGCGATCCAGGCGTCGATCTTTTTCTCAAGCACCGTCAGCGGCAGTGCGCCGGTGTTCAGAACCTGATTGTGGAATTCGCGCACGTCGAATTTCTTGCCAAGTTCCTTCTTCGCCTTGTCTTTCAGCCGCAGGATGGTGAGGGCGCCGATTTTATAGGCCAATGCTTGTGACGGAATGGCGATGTAGCGTTCGACCTCTGCCGTGGCGTCGGTTTTGCCCATATCGCTGTTGGCGAGCATATAGTCGATTGCTTGCTCGCGGGTCCAACCCTTGCTGTGGATGCCGGTGTCGACCACGAGACGCATCGCCCGCAGCATTTCGTCGGACAGCGTTCCAAAGCGTTGATACGGGTCTTTAAACAGGCCCATCTCGTAACCGAGGGTTTCGGAATATAGCGCCCAGCCCTCGACATAGGCCGTGTTGCCGCCAAAGCGCATGAATGCGGGAAGCTTTTCATTTTCCTGCGCGATGCTGATCTGGAAATGGTGCCCAGGTGCGCCTTCATGCAAATAAAGCGTTGTCATGCCAGGCGTGGTGCGGCTTGGCAGGTCATAGGCGTTGAAATAAAATGTGCCGGGACGCGATCCATCAGGGGTACCCTGTTGATAGCTGCCGCCGGCTTCATATTTCTCGCGGAATTCTTCGTAGGGCTTAATCTCAAGCGGTGCCTTGGGCAGATATTTGAATTGCGTCGAAATTGTTGCGTCGACTTTCTTGCCGATGTCGTAATAGCCCTGCGTTAGCGCATCGCGGCTCGACATTTTGAATTTCGGATCCGAACGCAAATGCTCGAAAAATTCGGGCAGAGTGCCTTTGAAGCGAACTTCATTCTTAATGGTTTCCATACCCGATTTAATCCGGGCAACTTCCGACAATCCCAGATTGTGGACGTCGTCGGCCTTCAATGGCAGGGTCGTCGTTTGCTCAATCAGATATTGATACAGGCCTTCGCCGCCCTTCATGGCAGACAATCCGACCTGTTCGCGTGCCAAAGGCAAATAGCTATCGCGCAGGAAGTCACGCAGACGGGCATTGGCCGGGTACAGACCGTTGACGATGATATCGCGATATTCCGCCGTCAGGCGCGCTTTGTCCGCATCGCTGAAATCCGCAGGGAATTTTAGTACCGGCCCATAATAAGGCGACTCTTCGGTCTTTTGCGCCAATTGTGTGTTGAGCTGATCGATGACATTGCTGATCGTCATCTTCGTTTCGAATACACCGGACGCCATGCCTTGGCGGAAACGGCCAATTGATGCGTCCATGAGGACGATGAATTCCTTGTGACGCTTCAGGTTGTTTTCGTAATCCTGAACCGTCTTGAACGGCGCTGCACCCTGTCCGCTGGCGAAGGTTGGATAAAAAGTGTGAAAGCCGAAAAAGTGATTGAGTGGACGCACGACCGTCAGGTCCATAATTTCTTTGGACAGGCCCTTCAGCGCATCGATCTGGCTTTGTTTGTAAACGTCGTAGGCAATTTTGTCGGTGTCATTCAACTTTGCGCGGTCGATTGTTTTTAAACCATCCAGATTGGCCTGCGCTGCGCTGCGTTCATTGTCGAAATAGGCGTCGGAGACGTAATCACCAAAGCGGTCCGCATAGCGCATATCGCCCCGGAACATCCCGTTGAGCGGGTTGCGCTTCAGGCTGGCTTCGTCATCCGCAGCGAACAAAGCGGCAAGCCGCTGGCTTTCCGTCGCGCTGGCCTCGGCCGTCACCGTTTGCGCGTGCGCTGCGCCAAATGGCGTCAACAATGCGGCGCTGACGAGAAGAAGAATGCGTGGGCTATGTTTCATATGGGTCTCTCCAAAAATTGTGTTGGACGCATCAATAGGATGTTGCGGGCAAGTATTAACGGATGTCTTCCAACCGCTTGTCCGGCACAAGATAAATTCGACAGACGACGGATAATCTGTGGCAGACGATATACAATATTTGCAATCTGTTACCGTATCGTTTCCGCAATTAGGACGGCTTTTGCGTATTGAGTTCAAGCCAGTTATTCTGCCGGTACCATTTTGTAATCACATGCTTCACGCCGCGGGTAACAGGCGTTCCGGTATGCAGCGTTTTATAATTCAGTGATCCGTCGAGATTCATATTATTCCAGATGAGCATCATGCCCGCTTGCGGTCGCACGCCAAGGCCAAGATGCGGAAACTCGGTCGTGCCGCCCTCTTCTGGTTCATTGAGGAATATCATCGCAGTCCAGCTGCGCTGGCCGCCGGCTGGGCCCTCCTTAAGCCAATAGCTTTGGCTGGGATGAAAAAAGTCGTGGTGCGCCTTAAACTCCTGACCGACTTGATAACGCTGCCCCTGCATTGTCTCGGCATAGCTGTTGTCGATGCCCAGCACATCGCTCATCCGTGCCTCGATTTTGGCGATGAACGCGTCCCAGCGGTTCAGGTGACAGCTATAGCTTGTCCGGAAACCTTCTTGCTCGGTCCCTTTGTACAATGTCGACGGCACGGCATCGGCATCAATTTTGGCGATCATCGTTTTGCAGTCCGCTGCACCCAAAAAGCCCTGATACACATATAATTGCGCATCAGGGTGATCGACCTGCTGGACAAGCGGATTGGCATTCAGCCGCTTTGTGACGTGCGAACCAATCCGCGACAGCTTTGCCGGATCGTTATTGGGATCAAATTCTTTGGGTGGCGTATCAGTCTGCATCTTATCACCGAATCACGGAACGATGCGTCCTCTTACCATGACCCACTCGGCCTTTTCGAGCGTGCGGATATTGGTCAGCGGATTTTCATTTACGGCGACCATGTCGGCCGAATATCCCACCGCGATCCGGCCGATTTCATTTTCCAGCCCGAGCGTTTTGGCTGCAACGGTCGTTGCGCTGGCCAGCGCCTCGGTTGGCGTCATGCCCGCGTTTACCAGCAAAGCAAACTCACCGGCATTGCTGCCATGTTCAAAGACGCCAGCATCGGTTCCAAAGGCGACAGTAACGCCCATTGCCTTGGCCAGCTTAACCTGACGCCCTGCAAATTCGAGCGCCTGCTTGGCCTTGACCTCAACGGTCGGCGTGTAAATGCCTTTGCCAAGGCGGGCGCGCACGCCCTCCAGTGCCATCAATGTCGGGACCAATGCCGTGCCCTTGGCCCTCATGACCTTCAAAGCGGCTTCATCCGCAAATGTGCCATGTTCAATGGAATCAATGCCGGCTGCCGCCGCTGCCTCAATGCCGCGGGCGCCATGGGCGTGCGCCATGACCTTCAGACCCAGCGAGTGTGCGGTGTTGGCAATGGAGACCATTTCCTCATTGGTGAAATGCGCTTCCAATCCTCTGCCCTGCTGCGAGAGAACGCCGCCGGTCGCGGTGATTTTGATGACATCGGCGCCCGCCTTTGACGACTTGCGCACCTTTTCGGCGCATTCGACGGGGCCAGTGCAGGTGAAACCGGAATCCAGCGCCGCCAAAACGTCGCTGCGGAAGCCAGTGACATCGCCATGGCCGCCGACGATCGACAATGCTGGACCAGCAGCGACAATGCGTGGGCCAACAATGCGGCCTTCGGCGGTGCCACGGCGCAGGACAAAAGCAGTATTTTGCGCAGAACCGGCTTCGCGTACCGTTGTGAAACCTGCCTTGACGGTCAATGCTGCGTTTTTCACGCCCATGACGACGCCCCATTCGTCAGGATTGACGGCTTCGTCGCGGAAATCATCGCCGGGGTCGCCGGTCAAATGGACGTGAAGGTCGATCAGGCCGGGGACCAATGTTTTGGTCGAAAGGTCGACGACCGTATCCGTCTGAAACGGATTGGTCGTGCCTTTGGCGATATTTTTGATGCGCCCGTCTTCGACCAATATAACCGCTGGGCCAGTTGGGCCAGTTGCCGCATCGGGCACCAGATTGCCGACAATGATCGCCTGAGTCGCTGCCAATGAAGGGGCTGAAACACATAAAGCTGCGCCAGCGAGTAATATCTTACGGAACATCAAAAAACCTCTCTTATGTTTATGAACGGCCTCGTTGCACGATTTTGTTAAATGGTATGTCCATGACGGGGAACTGTTCCCAGCCGGTGAAATCGAAATGCCACCATTCGTTGGAAAGGCCGACGAAACCGTCGGCTTCCAAATAGCCTTGTAAGCGCGCGCGGTTGGTCAATGCAGCCGTGGTTGCACCCATATAATCGCGATGGGCCTTTTCGGAAAAATCATCGAACTCGGTTGGCATTTCGACAAGCTGTCCGGTGCGCAGGTCATGCAAAGTCAAATCGACGGCACAGCCACGATTATGTTTGGACCCGCGTTTGGGGTTCGCCACATATTCTTTCTTGGGGCCAACCGGCGTTGCGTCCCATAATTTTTTGGTTATCCGCCATGGCCGATAGGCGTCGTAAATTGTCAGGCCAAAGCCATCCGCCTGGGCTGCTTTGCTGGCGCGCGCGACCGCTTGGGCGGCAGGGGCGGCCAAAAAGGCACGCGCTTCGTCATACAGCACGCGTCCAGTGAAATTGCTGGCGGTCGCATAACGCATATCAAGCTTGATCGCTGGGTCGAGTGTGACCAACTCAATCAGACGCTTGGGATCGTCAGCTTTAATCCGCGCGGCGGCGTTGGCGGGGATGAACGACACATCGCCGTCGGGACCAACCGGAACGCAGCTGGCCAGCGGCAGTGCCGCCAGCCCAAAAGCCACCTCCCGGCGGGAGAGGATCATTTTGTGTCTTTCGCCAGCCACTCTTCAAGCCATTTGATCGTATAATTTCCGTTTTGGAAATCCGGCTCTTCCAACAAACGTTGATGCAGCGGAATGGTCGTCTTCATGCCTTCAATCACAAATTCGCCAAGCGCACGGCGAAGCCGCATCAAACAGCCCTCGCGCGTCTGGCCATACACGATCAACTTGGCGATCATGCTGTCATAATATGGCGGAACTTTATAGCCATGATACAGGCCACTATCGACGCGGACATAAAGGCCGCCGGGTGGGTGGTACCATGACACCGTTCCGGGTGACGGCATGAAGGTTTGCGGGTCTTCGGCGTTAATCCGGCATTCGACGGCATGGCCTGTGAAGGTCACATCTTCTTGCGTGAACGAAAGCGGCTTTCCTTCGGCGACGCGGATTTGTTCGCGGACGAGGTCGATGCCGGTAATCATTTCGGTGACCGGGTGTTCGACCTGAAGCCGGGTGTTCATTTCGATGAAATAGAACTCACCATTTTCCCACAGAAACTCGATGGTACCCGCGCCGCGATAGCCCATGTCAGCCATGGCCTTGGCACAGATATTGCCCATGCGATCACGTTCAGCGGTCGCAAGAACGGGCGACGGTGCTTCTTCGAGAACTTTTTGGTGCCGGCGTTGTAGCGAACAATCGCGTTCGCCCAAATGGACGGCATTGCCGTTGCCATCGCCAAAAATCTGGAATTCGATGTGGCGCGGGTTGCCGAGATATTTTTCGAGGTAGACCGTCGCATCGCCAAAGGCGGCCTTTGCTTCGGACCCTGCTTGCTGCATTTGGGTCTCAAGCTCTTCTTCGCTGTTGACGACCTTCATGCCGCGGCCACCGCCACCCGACGCAGCCTTGATGATTACCGGATATCCAATTTCGCGGGCAATTGCTTTGGCTTCGGCGACATCTTCAATTGCGCCGTCAGAGCCCGGGACAAGCGGCAAACCCAATGCGCCTGCCGAACGCTTGGCTTCAACCTTGTCGCCCATCGTGCGGATATGTTCGGGCTTGGGGCCAATCCATTTGATGTTGTGGCTCTCAACGATTTCCGCAAACTGCGCGTTTTCCGACAGAAAGCCGTAGCCGGGGTGGATGGCGTCAGCATGGCTGATTTCCGCGGCTGAAATAATCGCCGGAATATTCAAATAGCTGTCGGTCGCAGATGGCGGTCCGATGCAAATCGCTTCGTCGGCGAGGCGCACATGCATGGCGTCTGCATCCGCAGTCGAATGCACAGCAACGGTCTTGATCCCCATTTCATGCGCCGCACGGTGAATGCGAAGCGCGATCTCGCCGCGGTTGGCGATAAGGATTTTTTCGATTGCCATAGGTTAAGCAATCACCAGCAATGGCTGGTCAAATTCGACAGGCTGCCCGCTTTCCACGTAAATCGCGGTGACCGTTCCTGCATTTGGCGCGATGATTGGGTTCATGACCTTCATCGCCTCAATGATCAGGACGGTGTCGCCTGCCTTCACTTGCTGGCCGACGCTGACGAACGGCGCGGCGTCGGGCTCAGGCGTTAGATAGGCCGTGCCCACCATCGGTGATTTTAAGGCATTTGCTGCAGTCGCAGGCGCGCTTGGGGTTTCATGGGCCGCCGCAACAGCGGGTGCCGCAACCGCAACGGGCGCTGCCGCCATAGGCGCTGCAACCGCAGTCATCGTCCGCGACACACGAATTTTGCGCTCGCCGTCCTCAACCTCAATTTCGCTGAGACCGGTGTCGTTCAACATGGCCGCCAGTTCGCGGACAAGGTCCGTATCAACCTGCATGCTGCCACTATTTCCTGTTTTCGCCGCCATTTAAAACTCCTTGCGCCCTTAAACTTGCAATGATGCGCCTAATGTCAAACTTGCAACGCCGCGTCTAGCGCCAGTTCGTATGACTTTGCGCCATGACCTGCAAACACCGCCTGTGCGCCCATGCTGAGATAGCTTAAATGCCGGAATGCTTCGCGTTTGTGCGGATCAGACAAATGCACCTCGAAAACCGGAACGGTGATGGCCTTTATGGCATCAAGGATCGCGACCGAGGTGTGGGTGTATCCTGCGGCGTTCAACAACACCGCCTTGGCCCCCACGGCTTGTGCCTCTTGCAGCCAATCGACCAGATGCCCTTCATGATTTGACTGACGAAAGTCGATAGACGCACCGGCTGCCCGTGCGCGGTCATCAAGATGTCCGGCAATGTCATCAAGCGTATCTGTGCCGTAAATTTCGGGCTCTCTGGTACCAAGTAAATTGAGATTTGGTCCGTTCAGAACAAAGATTATCGGCTTATCAGCCAAAGGACGTCCCCTGATATTGTCAAAGCAGCGGTTGCGAACCGCATCATTCCCGCACTATATGCGCGTCGATAAAAATAGCGAGATGAAATGACCTCTTCCCTTACCACCGATTCTATCTCCCTCACGCTGAATGGCGATCCGCGGCAATTTCGGGCAGGAGCAACCGTTGCTGACCTTGTCCGCGATATTGGGCTGGATCCAGCCAAGGTCGCTGTCGAGCGCAATCTCGAAATCGTGCCGCGTTCTACATTGGAAAATGTCCACTTGGCTGACGGTGATGTTTTGGAAATCGTCCATTTCGTAGGCGGCGGGCAAGACGATAGCTGGTCCGTCGCTGGTCGCCATTTCACTTCGCGGCTGATCGTCGGGACCGGCAAATATAAGGACTTCGAACAAAATGCCGCTGCGTTGGTGGCATCGGGCGCAGAAATCATCACGGTTGCCGTGCGCCGCGTAAACGTCTCGGACCCCAAAGCGCCGATGTTGACGGATTATATCGATCCGAAAAAATATACCTATCTGCCGAACACCGCAGGCTGCTTTACCGCGGACGATGCGATACGCACGCTGCGTTTGGCGCGTGAGGCGGGCGGCTGGGACTTGGTAAAGCTTGAAGTGCTCGGCGAAGCAAAAACGCTTTACCCCGATATGCGCGAAACATTGAAGGCGACCGAAATATTGGCGAAGGAGGGATTCTTGCCAATGGTCTACTGTGTCGACGATCCGATCGCCGCCAAGCAGCTTGAGGATGCCGGTGCAGTCGCGGTGATGCCATTGGGCGCGCCAATCGGTTCGGGGCTTGGCATTCAAAACCGCGTGACTATTCGTTTGATTGTCGAGGGCGCGAAAGTTCCCGTTCTGGTCGACGCAGGCGTTGGGACGGCGTCTGACGCCGCGGTGGCCATGGAATTGGGCTGCGATGGTGTGTTGATGAACACGGCTATCGCGGAAGCCAAAGACCCCATTGCTATGGCGACAGCGATGAAGCTGGCCGTCCAATCAGGTCGTATGGCCTATTTGGCGGGTCGTATGGGACGGCGTATGTATGCTGATCCGTCCAGCCCGCTTGCGGGTCTGATCTAAACAAAGCCGGAGTTTGCTATTTCCCGGCGAGCCGTTTGACCTCTGCCAGATATTTGCGCCCGATGCGCATCGACAGGTCTTCACCCAGCAACGCGTGCCACACGCCGCCGCCTTCGTGGCGCAGCCCGGTTATCAGGTCCCGGCGCACAATATGGCTGCGGTGGATGCGCTGGAATTGTTCTGGGTCCAGCCGTTGTTCAAGCGTTGAGATTGTCTGGTGCAACAAATAACTGCGCCCGCCAGTATGCAGCCGCATATAATCGCGCTCGGCCTCAATCCGTTCAATATCCATTGCGGCAATGCGGATGAGTTCGGCGCGATGGGATACCCAAAATTCATGCGCATAACGGCCGTCGGATTTCGATGTGGTTGTGGCAGGGCTGGTCTCTGCCTCTTGTGTGCCCGCCGCGCGTGCGATGGCCCGGCCCAGCCGCTCGCTCGACACTGGTTTTAAAACATAATCGACGACATCAAGGTCAAAGGCTTCGACCGCAAAATTATCATAGGCCGTAATCAAAATGATGGCCGGTTTTTTGTGCATCAGGCCCAATGCACGCGCGGCGTTGATGCCGTCCATTTTCGGCATACCGATGTCGAGGAAAATTAGGTCAGGCGTGAGCTGTTGCGCAATGCGCAGCGCCTCTACGCCATCATTCGCTGTGCCCACGACATCGATGACTGGATGATCCGCGCAAAGGGTTTCCAGCCGTTCGATGGCCAAAGGTTCATCGTCAACGATCAATGTGCGCAGGCGCTTCATGCCGCGATCCTGTGGCTCAACGGCAGCGTGAGTATCGCGATGAACCCACCGCTTTTGACAGACTGCGTATCGAGCCGTGCCGCGGACTTATATCGCGCCTCCAGCCTGTCGCGCACATTGGCAAGGCCAATGCCATTTCCGCCGACATGTGCGGCTTCAACAGCCTCTCCGTCATCAATGACACTCAGCACCAGATTATCATCGCGGTGATCCGCGCTGATCGTAATGGAGACCGGCCGTGTTGCCCGCGACACGCCATATTTGATGGCATTTTCAACAAGCGGCTGGAGAATGAGTGCAGGCACATGCTGGTTCATCAGCTCAGACGGAATGTTGATGCTGACGCGGAGTCGCTTGGGATAACGCACGCTTTCGATTTCCAGATACAGACGTTGCAGTTCTACTTCTTCCTCAAGCGTGACATCCTCCAGCGGATCGGAAGACAGGCTCGTCCGGTAAAAGTTGGACAAGTTCTGGATCATCGCTTCGGCCTCTTTGGGCTTACCGGTGATGACCAGGCTTGAGAGCGAATTCAGCGTGTTGAAAAGGAAGTGGGGATTGACCTGATAGCGCAGCGACCGCAGTTCGGCATCTTGTGCCGCTTGCGCAAATCTGGATGTCTTGCGTTCGGCTTCGCGCACTTCACGCGCATAGCCGATGGCGACATATAACGAGCTCCACGCAATCAGGAAAAAATAATGGGTGACGGAAATGTCGGCGATTTCTTGCCAGAAGGACAGCCCCAATTGCGCCTTCAGATCTTCAAAACTGCGCCCGACGCTGGGGTCTTTAAAAAGGCTGATCGGGTCGTACAGGTTGAAGATATAGAAATTTGCGGACGCAAGGGCGATGGCACAGGGAATTGCGCCCAGAAACGCGACGCTGACGCGGAAACCCAGCGATCGCCGGTCCGCCATCCGCAGACCAAAATATAAAATCCAGGTGACCAATACGCCCACCAGCGCGACCATGAGGCGCCGTTCAAACAGCACCGCCTGCGCTGGAAAGTCGAGCAATGCCGCGCGCAGTGACAAGATAAGCGCGTAAAAAGCCCAGAACCCGATGATGGTAAGCAAAGCCATCTGATGGCCAATCAGTGCTTTTCGCGAGGTGACATTCTCCATAGCCTTCCATACCGGATTTTCAGCCGGTTGCACCACGCCTACCGTTTCTCGTCGAACGCTTCGCCGATTTCGTCGAATGTTTTGCCGCTGGCTGCTTAATCGGGTTTGCGCTGATAGCGGAAATACCAGACTTCGTGCCCTAAACGGCGGGCCTTGGCTTCATAGCGCGTTTCGGGCCATCCGCCGGGCCGGCTTTGGAAGTCTGCAGCGGCTTCGCACAGCCAGTTATATTGGTGCCGGTGGCGCTGCATGACCATGAGGGCGTGGCGCAAATATACGGGGTGATCGGTGCCGAAACGGAATTCCCCGCCGGGTTTCAATTTTGCGTGGATGAGATCAAGCGGACCATCGTTCATCATCCGGCGCTTTACATGCCGCGCTTTTGGCCAAGGGTCGGGATGCAACAGATAGACGAAGGCGAGAGACTTGTCGGGCACGCGGCGCAATATCTCCAGCGCGTCGCCCATATGCAAACGCACATTGCGCAGCGCGCCTTCACGCACATGCGACAGCGCCTGCGCGACCCCATTCATAAATGGTTCGCAGCCTATAAATCCATGATCGGGTAAAAGGTCGGCGCGGTAAGCCAGATGCTCCCCGCCGCCAAAACCGATTTCAAAGTGCATGGCACGATCGTCGCCAAACAATTGCATGCTGCCGAGCTCGCCCGTTTCAGGCACCGAAATTTGCGGCAAAAGATTGTCGACCAGATCAACTTGTTCGACACGCAGCTTCTTGCCCTTTGAACGGCCATATAGGCGGTTCAGTGTCGTAGGGTCTCCGGGCTTGTTCGCAGTCATAGCGGTGGCGGCTAAACTTTCAGCCGCCACGCTGCAAGTGTAATCAGGCGAGAGCCGCCTTCAAATCGTTGACAAGGTCGGTGCGTTCCCACGGGAAGAAATCACCCTCGGGCTTGCGTCCGAAATGTCCGTAAGCCGCAGTCTTGCGATAGATTGGCTTGTTGAGGCCAAGATGCGTGCGAATGCCGCGCGGGGTAAGTCCGCCCAGTTTTTCGATATTCATGATCGCAGCTTCAATCTGGTCATCGCCAACTGTGCCGGTTTCATGCGTATCGACATACAGCGAAAGTGGCTCTGAAACGCCAATCGCATAGGCCAGCTGGATGGTGCAGCGGGTTGCAAGACCAGCGGCAACGATATTCTTCGCCAAATAGCGCGTGATGTAAGCCGCCGAGCGGTCAACCTTTGTCGGATCCTTGCCGCTGAATGCGCCGCCGCCATGGGGCGCTGCGCCGCCATAGGTGTCGACGATGATCTTGCGGCCGGTCAGGCCAGCGTCACCGTCAGGGCCGCCGATTTCAAAGCTGCCGGTCGGGTTGATGTGATAGACCGTGTCGCGCAGCAAGACCGGCGGAATAACCTCGGCCACAACCTTGCGCACATAAGCGTGCAGTTCCGCTTTCTTGTCACCCGTGTCATAACCCGCGGCATGCTGCGTCGACACGACAACAGCGGTTGCGGCGACGGGCAAGCTGCCTTCGTAGCGCAGGGTAACCTGGCTCTTTGCGTCTGGTTCAAGGAACGGGGCTGCGCCGGAATGGCGGTCAGCGGCCATACGCTCCAAAATCTTGTGGCTGTAATACAGCGTTGCCGGCATCAGATCGGGCGTTTCGTCGGTCGCATAGCCAAACATGATGCCCTGATCGCCAGCGCCTTCATCCTTGTTGCCCGATGCATCAACGCCTTGCGCGATATGTGCGGATTGGCCGTGCAGATTGTTTTCAAAGCGGAATGTTTCCCAATGAAAACCATCCTGTTCGTAACCGATTTCTTTGACGGTGCGGCGAACGGTGGCTTCGATTTCTTCCTGCGCGCCGGGTGCCCATGCGCCATCTTCATAGACGCCTTTGCAGCGGATTTCACCGGCAAGCACGACCAGCTGAGTCGTGGTCAGGGTTTCGCACGCGATGCGGGCTTCGGGGTCTTTGGAGAGAAATAGGTCGACGATTGCGTCGGAGATTTGGTCCGAAACCTTGTCTGGGTGACCTTCGGACACGGATTCGGAAGTGAAAAGGTAATTTGCGCGCATGGTTGTTCCAGTCTGTTGGCTGTGTCTGCGTATAAAGAATTCTTTATGTCGTTTGTCGCCCTTAGCGAGAACGCGTGCGGCGGGCAAGGGGTAACAGCGCACAAGCGATGAGCAGCCCTGCAAAGCCGAGCGGTAAGATATTTCCAAAACGTGCGAACAGTGTTGGCGCCTTGGCCTGCGGCACAACTGCGTCGATGCGGCCAGATGTTCCCAGCGGCAGGCTTTTGATGATCCGGCCGTTCGCATCGATGACGGCGCTGATGCCGGTTGGTGTGGCGCGTACGACGGGTAAGCCTTCTTCAATGGCGCGAAGACGCGCCTGTGCCAAATGCTGTGGCGGGCCGATGGTGCCGAACCACGCGTCGTTGGATGGATTGAAGATGAAGTCTGGCCGGTTCGTGCGGTCGGTCACTTGGCCCGAGAATATCATTTCATAGCAAATCTGGATGCCGATTTTAACGGGCTTGCCGTTCAGATTGACTGTCATCGTTTGCGCACCCGGGCCGGGCCAGAAATCGAGGTCGCCGGGTACCAATCGCGCCAAGCCCAAAGGCCGCAGCAACCACGGCAGCGGCAGATATTCGCCATAAGGCACAAGATGCGCCTTGTCATAATGGCCCAAGATATTGCCGTTGGCGTCCATCGCCGAAACGCTGTTGCGCGCCGCGACCAGTTGGCCCTTTTCAATCACAAGCCGGTTTGCGCCCGTGACCAAAACATCGCCGTCACCCATCAGCGTCGTCAGCCGCGCCCGCGCGCCTGTCGCGCTTTCGTCTGGCTGGCCCTGATAATAACGATAGGGATAGCCCTCTTCCAAATAATCGGGAATTGCGGCCTCTGGCCATAAAATCAGGCGCGCGCCTTGATCGGGCATCGGGCGGCTGTTCATCGCCAGCTTGGCAAAGTTGATCGCGTCATAGCCCGGCGCATATTTGTCGGCTTGGCTGATATTGGGTTGCGCGATGGTGAGTGCGACGGGTGTCCTCACTGGTGCGCTTTGATCGAAGGAGCTTCGCCCAGTGATAGCGACTGCTGCGAGCGCCAATAATATTAAACCGCCAAGAAAATAGCCGGTCCGCGCGCCATCGCCGCGTTCAACGCCAGATGCTGACGTCCACAAAGTCACGAACTTTAGGATCATCCCAACAAAAAGAAGCATGAACCCCGAAAGGCCATAGGTTCCAAGGGCGGTCGCAGGTTGCGAAAGATATGGAACCGACAGGGTGATCACACTGAGCGGGTTCCAGACATAGCCGGTGAATACCCAGCTGCGCAGCCATTCGGTGATGATCCACAATCCAGCAAAGGCCAAGATGAGGTGAAGTGTGGCTGTGGGCCTTGGCTTCGCGTCATCTCTGCCGGAATCAGGAAGGGCGTTTGTCGTGCGGTGATTGATCCAATGGGCTCCAGCCGCAGCCAAGGCGGGATACACCGCCAAATATAGCGCCAGCCCGAATACCGCGATGTAACCGAGCCAGATCGGCATTGCCGCCTGAAAGGTGAAGGCGACCGCAATCCATTGATTCCCAAAGGTGAAATGCCCGACCCCGAAAAGCCAGCCGAGCATGAACGCGCCTTTGGTGCTGGGTGCTTGGCTTATCAGCTGGATAAGCAATGCAAAGCACACAAATGTCAGTGGCCATAGCCCCCAAGGTTCAAAACCATAAGCCGACGCTGCACCCGCCACGAGCGCCGTCCAACGGGGAAACTTTCCGAGCAAAGCCGATAATTTCTGCATGGCGCGCTTTTGCCCACCATATATGACAATTGCAATCGCACAAAAACGTCGTTGCTTGCGGTTCAGGGTTTCGATGCTAATTCATCGCCATGATTATTTTTGTGTATGCGCTCGCGCTTTCGGCGCCATCTGCCCTGACTGCAACGCATCAGTCGGATATCGCCTGTGTTGCAACACTCGCGACCTTGGCGGAGCGACAGCGGCTTGGCACCGCGCCGTCCGATATGCCCAATGTCGGGCAATGGGGAAAACGGTGGGCCGGCATCATCGGCAGCCGCATCACCGAACAAAGCGGCCAACCCCGTGAGTTGGTTGCGGTTGCCATGGCCGAAGCGGCAAAAGCCGAATTTCAGCGCCCAAGCGATCCGGCGACAATCCACAAATGCGCGATGCAAATGTCGCAGGAACTCGCTATTGCCAATATTTCCGATCAACCCCTTCCAAAACCGGTGACATCAAAATGAGCTTACGTCCCTTCCACTTGGCCTTTCCCGTCCGTGACTTATCCGAAGCGCGGCGCTTTTACGGCGACATCATGGGGTGCCCCGAAGGGCGCGCGTCCGATCACTGGGTCGACTTCGACTTTTTTGGGCATCAGATCGTTGCGCATCTGGATGCCAATGCGCGATCCGTTTCGACGCATAATCCGGTGGATGGCCATGACGTTCCCGTACCCCATTTTGGTGTGGTGCTGACGATGGAGCAATGGGAATTGCTGGCCGCGCGCGTCACCGCAGCTGGCATCCGCTTTGGCATTGAGCCGCATGTCCGTTTTAAAGGCGAAATTGGCGAACAGGCGACGATGTTCTTTTGCGACCCGAGCGGCAATGCGTTGGAATTCAAGGCATTCGCCGACGACGCAAATTTGTTCGCGCGTTAACGAACCTTATTCGTCATTTTCCGGCGAAGCTGATTCACGCGTCTCGCTGTTTTCACTTTCAAACGTCATCGACGGTTCGCCAGTGATGGCCGGAATGTCTTCAATTTCGGGAGCGGCAACGGGCATTTCGTCGCTTGTATCGGTCATATTTTCGGTGGGCTGCCGCTTTGGTGCTTCGGGGGCGGTGGCTTCATTGGTCTCAACCGGCGCAGCAGTCGTGCTGTGGTCCGCATCGAGATATGAGCGCGTGGCCATGGCGGCCATGACAATGATGGTGACGACCGCGATGAAGGTGACGATTTTGCGTGAACTGCTGTCCATGTCTGCTTTCCGATATTGTAAATAACCCGCGTGTGGCGGTGCTAGCGTGATTGGATGGTTGTGACGTTTGAGCAGACATCACTTTTGCGCGCACCATTGCCAGCCAGCATCGTGAACGCAAAAAATCCGCCGACGACCGCAACCAGAAACGCGGCGGTGACCCACGCCAGATATTTGTCGATAAATGCCTTGATCGGGCGTCCGAATTTCCAGAACAAAAATCCGACCAGCATGAATTGGAACGCCCGGCTCAACACGCTGGCCCAGATGAAGGTGAACAGATCCATTTTGATGAACCCTGCGGTCAAGGTCAGCAGCTTGAACGGAATGGGGGTCGCCCCCTTGATTAAAATAATCTCCGCGCCGAATTCGCGCAGATAGCAGGCGGCAGCAGGAAAGCTGTCCCATAGCCCAAGCGCCTTTAGCAGCGCCGTGCCGATGGTTTCATACGCGAAATAACCAATGGCATAGCCAAAGAGCCCGCCCATGACGGAGGCCAAGGTGCAAATCGCCCCATAGCGCAACGCCTTGTCCGGGCGCGCGAGACACATCAACCCAAGCAGCGGGTGCGGTGGTATCGGGAAGAATGAGCTTTCGATGAAGGAAAATAGGAACAGCCAGCGTTCGGCATGGGCGTGCCCAGCCTTTTCCATCATCCAATCATATAGGCGTTTCAACATTATGTGCGGCGTTAAACCGCGAACGGCGGCAAGTGCAAGCTTTTAACCCGCCGGCATATTCCGTGCGATGTCCGCATTGGTCGCCCGCGTGGCTTCGCTGGCGGGCGCGAATAGGAAATAGCCCGTGATAACCATCATCAGCATGATCAGGACTTTTAGCAGGTCACGCATATCCCGCGCGCGCAAGCGTCGTTTCGACCGTCTGCGTGATGGCAAGGGTTTTCCAGATATGTCGAGAATATTGGCCATTGAATACTCCTTAGCCAGCAAAACCCCAACGCGTCGCATATGTTCCGCAATCGGCCGATTATGTTTTCCTTGGCCACTTATGCAGCAACAACACTTGCTTTCTGTCGCGCGAATGCACAGCGGGTGGGAATGGAATTGGAAAACTTCGATACAGACGCGTTCCTGCGCGATTATTGGCAGAAAAAGCCGCTGCTTATCCGCAATCCGTGGCGCAATTGGCAAAACCCGCTTGAGCCCGATGAGCTTGCCGGCCTCGCCTGCGAAGAAGAAGTGGAGTCGCGCCTGATTTGTCAGACCGCCAAGGGCTGGGAGATGGAGCAGGGGCCGCAGCATGAGGATCGCTTGGGCGGCCTTGGCGCGTCGCATTGGACTTTGCTGGTGCAGGCGGTCGACCACCATGTGCCGATGGTGGCGGACCTCATCGCGCCGTTCCGTTTCATCCCCAACTGGCGGATTGACGATGTCATGGTCAGCCTTGCCGCGGACCAAGGCGGAGTTGGCCCGCATTTCGACCAATATGATGTTTTCCTGATTCAGGGCCACGGTCGGCGCCGTTGGCAGATTGGGCCGCATTGCGACGCCGATAGCCCGCTGGTGCCGCATGAAGACCTTAAGCTGCTCGCAGAATTTGAAGCGACCGATGAATGGGTGCTTGAACCCGGCGATATCCTGTATGTCCCGCCGGGCATCGCGCATAATGGTGTTGCGGTGGGTTCGGACTGCATGACCTATTCGGTTGGTTTTCGTGCGCCGTCGCGCGCCGACCTGCTGGGGCATTTTGTCGATGATATGCTCGAGCAGATTCCCGACGATGATTTGTACCGCGATCCGGATTTGGCATGTCAGGCCAACCCGGGTGAGATCATGCCCGACGCCTTGGCGCGCTTGCACCGGATGACGCTGGACTCGCTTGCCGATCCGCGCGCCTTTGCGCGGTGGTTCGGCATGTTCAACAGCACGCCCAAATATGCCGAAATGGACTGGCAACCTGAAACCCCCGTTGCAGCGGACGAGGTTCGACAATTTATTGCCGGTCAGGCCCCGCTGTCGCGCAATCCGGCAAGCCGGTTGGCATTTGTGGGCGATGGTGCGAACGCGGTGATGTTCTTTGCCGATGGCGCATGCTTTGACTGCGGGGCGGAGACCGCCGATCTGGCGCGGCAGCTGTGCGCGCAAGATGCCTTGGTCCTCGACACCGCGCTTGCGTCAATGGACGCGGCAATCGACCTGCTGACGCAGCTGTGCAACATGGGGTGCATCGCGTTCGAAGGCGAAGATTGATTTGCGCACGCGGCTGAGCATTTGCCGGAGGAAGGCGGGTTACGCGGCGGAGGCGGATGCCATTGCCGCCATGACGGCGGCGACAATCACGCTGCGCCATTACCGTTGCGACCGATGTGGCCAATTTCATCTGACAAGCCGGACCAAGGGCAAGCGCGTGCCGCGACCGGCGGACTAAACCGCTGCGTCAGACCTCGCGCCAGCTGCCGGGGGCAAGATCATCCAGCGTCCAATCGCCAACGCCGTGGCGCACCAGCCGCAATGTCGGGTGGCCAACCGCGGCGGTCATGCGGCGCACTTGCCGGTTGCGGCCTTCGCGGATGATAAGCTGTATCCAGCTGTCGGGCACGGTCTGGCGGACGCGGATGGGCGGATCGCGCGGCCAAAGCTGCGGGTCGGCAATGCGGTCTGCCTCTGCGGGTAAAGTCACCCCGTCCCTCAACTGCACACCGCGCCGCAATTGGAGGAGGGCATCATCGGAGACCGTGCCCTCAACCTGAACGCGGTAGATTTTGGGCAGCTTGTACCGCGGATCGGAAATGCGCGCCTGCAACCGCCCGTCGTCCGTCAGGATCATCAGCCCTTCGCTGTCCATATCCAACCGGCCCGCGGGATAGACCCCGGGCACGTCGATAAAGTCGGACAAGGTCGGGCGCGGCGAACCGGCGGTTCCCGTGTCGGTAAATTGCGGCAAGACGCCAAAAGGTTTGTTGAACAGAATGACGCGCGACATCCCCAACCCATAGCGAAGCCGCCAGAAAAGGGGAAATCATCTTATGGTTGTGCATATTTATAACCAAATAGGTAAATATCTATTGACATCGTAACGTTATTTGGTTAGTATTGGGCATAGTCGAAAATTGCGATTCGCGGCGCTGCAGCGTTTTTGCGAAAATATCACGGGCTGGAGAGAGATCTTCGGCCCTTTTTCTTTAGGACAGGTCAGTTGGTCGAGGCAGCATTTACACTAACGGCGTTTGGCGTCGCGGCCCAATTATCGCAAACCCGTCTGGCCGGGCAGTGGTCGATACCCAAGCGCGTGCGACACTCAGTGCGATGTTACAGTATTTCAGGCTGATAGGCATATTGACGCCTTGAGCGGCCGCATCGCAAATACGGCCAGTATTCGGATAAAATGCGCCTAATGGCGACATTTTAGCAACAGTATGCGGACATAGCGACTTGCTTCGATGGAACAGAACCGATAGAACTACATTCTATAATTTCGTTCCTAAAGATAGAAAAAGGGGAAAATTGATGCGTAAGTTAGCCATAGGTTTGGTGCTCGCTTCTACTGCTCTGGCATCACCGGCTTTGGCCCGCGACGACCAGTGGTATGTTGGAGTCGATGGCGGTGTCATGATAGTAGAAGACTTGGCTTTGGATATCGGCACATTGGACAATGCTGCATCGGTTGACACAGACAAGGGTTATGATTTCGGCGGCGTAGTCGGCTATGATTTCGGCGGTTTCCGTCTTGAATCAGAAGTTTCGTACCGTCAGGCTGATGTAACTGGTTTCAACAGCGCGACTCCACAGATTACGAGCGGCACAACAACTGCACTCGCACGCGGCGGTTCGTATGACATCGCTGGCGATGCAAGCGCATTGAGCTTCATGGTCAATGGTCTTATGGATTTCGGCGATGACGATGGCCTTCAGGGCTTTGTCGGCGGCGGCGTTGGCGTTGCACGTGTTGATGTGAAGGCTACTCTCGCTGCTCCATCTTTCCTCGACGATTCAGATACCGGTTTTGCATGGCAGGCTCTTGCGGGCGTCCGTGCGCCACTGAGCGATAGCTGGGACGTCGGTCTGAAGTACCGTTTCTTCAACGCAGACAAGGTTGGTCTTGTTGACCGTCTTGGCCGTTCGGTTGACACGCGCTTCCGTTCGCACAGCATCATGGGCAGCCTGATTTATAACTTCGGCGGTGCACCTGCACCAGTTGAAGTTGCAGCACCCCCACCACCGCCACCATATGTGGCGCCACCAGCTCCACCGCCACCGCCACCGCCACCGCCACCGCCACCAGCGCCAGTGTGCAACACCGGTCCTTATATCGTATTCTTCGATTGGGATCAGTCGAACTTGCGTCCTGACGCAGCATCGGTTCTGGACAACGCGGTTGCTCAGTATTCGAACTGTGGCACTGCGAAGGTTATGCTTGCTGGTCACGCCGATAAGTCGGGTAGTGCAAAGTACAATGTTGGTCTCTCCGAGCGTCGTAACACCACCGTGCGTTCGTACCTTGAGTCCAAGGGCGTTGCCGGCGGTGCAATTGCAACCGAAGCATTCGGTGAAACTGCACCATTGGTTCAGACTGCAGATGGTGAGCGTGAACCGCAAAACCGTCGCGTTGAAGTTACCTACGGTCCAAATTCGGGAATGTAATTCCGAACGGACGAATATGTTAAAAGAAAGGCCGGTCGAAAGACTGGCCTTTTTTTATGTCGTTAATGGATGCAGCCGAAAGGTCTGCGTTCTTAAGCAGCTTTGATTTTTACCCGGGCACGGACAGTGGCCGCCTCAAGCAGCCTTGTTTCAAGTGATTTCAACTTGGTCTTGCTTTCGATTTTTGCACCGAAAAGATCTGTCGCATAGAATGTATCTACTGCGCGTTCGCCATAGGTTGCGATATGCGCACTGTGCAATGTTACCTTTGACTCGAACAAAGCCAATGCCAAATTGTTCAGCAATGCCGGCCGGTCCAGCGCATTTACTTCTACAACGGTGAAGCGGTTAGAAGCCTGATTATCGATCAGCACCGAAGGCGCAATTTTAAATGCGTCGGCACGCCGGAGAGCCTTGGGCTTGGCATCCAGTTGGGTCATCAACTTTGCACGGTTGGTCAATGCTTCTTCGATATTGCGCGCCAACCGGTCCAATTGGCCCTGCTCGCGAAATGGACGGCCTAACGGATCTTGGATCAGGAAATTATCGATCGCCATCCCGTCGCTGCTTGTGTGGATCCGCGCATCGATGATGTTTCCGCCTGCCAAGTGAATTGCACCCGCAATGCGATAGAACAAGCCGGGATGGTCGGCCGCGAATACCGTGACGAGCGTTGCGCCCCGGTCGGGGTAATAACATGCGTCAATGGCAAGCTCAGTGCCTTCATTTTTCAACAGATGCCGTGCATTGCGCTCAATGATGTCGTCTGGCTCGGCTATCCAATAGGCGTCGGGTAACGTTTTTGCGAAATGCGCAAATTTTTCAGGAGACAACTGCAAGGCTGACCCGAGCTTCGATTTTTTCAACGCGATGCGTTCGTCACGGCCACGTTGCTTGTGACCAAGCCGCAGCACTTCTTCAGTGGCTTCGAAAAGATCGGATAATAATTGGCGCTTCCAACTGTTCCAGACGCCTGGACCAACGGCGCGAATGTCCACCACCGTCAAGACGAGCAGCAATTTCAACCGTTCGGGCGACTGAACGGCCTGCGCAAAATCCAATATTGTTTTGAAATCCGCAAGGTCACGTTTGAACGATGTTGCGGACATCAACAAATGGTGGCGTACCAACCACGCGACTGTTTCGGTCTCTGCCGCTGATAAACCAAGTCGCGGACATAATGTTTCCGCGACCTGAGCCCCTAAGACGCTGTGGTCTCCGCCACGGCCCTTTGCAATATCGTGCAGCAAGGTTGCGACATACAATACCCTTCTGCTGACGATATTCCGCATTATGGCAGCCGAAAGCGGGTGATCCTGCTTGAGTTTTCCACTTTCGATGTCCGCCAATAGCCCAATCGCACGGATCGAGTGTTCGTCGACGGTGTAATGATGGTACATGTCGAACTGCATTTGCGCGACTACGCGGCGGAAATCGGGAATGAACCGTCCAAAAATCGTGGATTCGTTCATCCAGCGCAATACGGTTTCCGGATCGCGACGTGACGTCAGAATATCTAGAAAGAGCGCGTTGGCCCGCGGGTCCTTTTGGACCGTCTTATCTACAAGCCGGGCGTCGCGCTGCGCGGTCCGCATGGCTGAAGGGTGAATTTCTAGCTCATGCAAATCCGCGAGGTGGAAAATTTCTAATAGCCGAACGGGATCTTCGACGAAAAACTGATCATGTGGTAATGCCAAACGACCACGGTCGAGTTGGAAGCCATTGAGCTTGCGTGGTTTGCGGTTGAAACTTGGAATGAACCGACGGCCTTTTTGAGCCATGGCCTCATCCAAATGTGCCAAGAATAAGCCCGTAACGTCGCCCACGGTTTTGGCATTCAAGAAATAATAATGCATGAACCGCTCAACCGCCGAACGACCGGGGCGATCCGCGAACTGCATCTGTTCGGCCACTTCGCGCTGCAAATCAAATGTCAGCCGTTCCTCTGCGCGGCCAGTAATATTGTGCATATGGCAACGGACGGACCAGAGGAAGTTTTCGGCTTTCCTGAACCGGTTATATTCTTCGACTGACAGTAGCCCAACATGGACGAGATCAGACGCCGTTGAGACCTTGTGGATATATTTTCCAATCCAATACAAGGTATGCAAATCGCGCAGGCCGCCTTTGCCGTCTTTGATATTGGGTTCCACAACGTAACGACTGTCGCCCATGCGCTTGTGCCGTTCATCGCGTTCGGCCATTTTTAAGCGGACAAAATCGGGTGCCGTATTTGCGACCACTTCGCTCCAGAAGCGTAACGCCGCCTCTTCGTACACGGCACGATCGCCCCAAACGAACCTGCTTTCCAAAAGCGCGGTACGGATCGTCAGATCTTCTTGCGCCATTTTCACGGTCTCGTCCAAAGACCGGCTGGATTGGCCAACTTTCAGGCCGAGATCCCAAAGAAGGTACAAAATCGCTTCGACGACTTGTTCGGTCCATGAGCTCCTTTTGTAAGGGGTAACAAACCCGATATCGACGTCGCTATGTGGTGCCATCTCGCCGCGGCCATATCCGCCCACAGCAAGGATAGCGATCCGTTCCGATGCGGAGCGGTTCGCCGCAGGATATGCGTGAACGGTCACATAGTCATAAATGAGCCGGACAATCTGATCGACCAGAAAGGCTTGCTCTGCGGACGCACGGTAACCCTGTGACGGGTTTTCACCCAGTCGTCGTTTGATTTCGGCGCGCCCGTCCGCCAACGCACCTTGCAAAAGCTCGAGGATTTGCGGACGGCAGCGCTGAGGACCATCTTCTGCAACAATAGACTCAACTTTATCGGCAAGCGCAGTCCTGTCGATAATGTCGCGTTGCTTTATAATCCGGTCGGGCGATGAAGTCATACAGACACTCTAGGCGCGTTCGCGCCCTATGTCAGCATCAAGCAGAGACCTTTGCATTATATTCCCGGCGCAAAGCAACGCGGTCGATTTTCTGCGTACCCAGACGCGGCAATGGCTCTGCCACTTGCCAGAAATGGGCCGGGATTTTGAATGGCGCTAGACGTGGTGCAAGGAACGCTTTGAGCTCATCCTCGGTCAGCTCTACCCCATCCTTCGTCTGATAGACGATGCCTGGAACTTCCCCATATCTGTCATCCGCAATGCCAAACACGGACAGCTCGACAATTGAGTCATGTTCATAAGCAGCGGCTTCCACCTCGGGGCAGCTGATATTCTCGCCGCCGCGAATGATGATGTCTTTTTTGCGGTCTACGATGAACAAATAACCGTCTTCGTCGAGATAGCCGATGTCACCGGTCCGGAAGAACCCGTCAGCGGTAAACGCGTCGCGCGTCGATTGTTCGTTGTTCCAGTAACCGTTGAAATTCGCAATGGTGCGAATACCGACTTCGCCGCGTTCACCTTGCGGAAGAACATTTCCATCATCATCAAGCATTTGCACTTCGACCAAGGGCTTCGTGGCTGGTCCAGTGCTGGTGGGCTTTTCCAGATAGTTATCGGTGAAGTTGCCGCAGCCCACGCCGTTCGTTTCGGTAAGGCCATAACCCAGCAGCGGATAGCCCCAGCTCATTTCCTTACGGATTTTTTTGACATGTTCCACGGGGCGTGGCGCGCCGCCAGCCGCGAAGGCCGTGCAGCTGGTAAGGTCATATTTGTGACGGTTAGGGTGCGTCGCGAGTTCAATGCTCATCAACGGAACGCCGACGAAATAGCTGATGCGTTCCTTTTCGATGATGCGCATGGCTTCTTCCGCATCCCATTTGGGCATCAATACCAACTTGCGCCCAATCGCGAAGCTTTGCAGAACCAGTGGAATGGAGGCGGTAACGTGAAACAATGGCACGTTAACCAGCGCCGATGGCTGCGCTGGCATGGCCTGACCAGTGGACGAAAGAAGCTCGAAAAAGACGAGTGTCTGGCCCACATAACTCATCGCGCCCTGAACAACGGCCCGATGGTCGGATACCGCGCCCTTGGACTGCCCCGTCGAACCGGATGTGTACAGAATCGTCGCATTGTCTGTGGGGGCAAGTGCGGGCAGCGGTGTTTCTGCGCCGCCCCCTTTTGACGTCAAGACAGACAGGCCTTCCATCGGCGCGCCATCATGACCGAATATCAATAGCTCACAACCACCGATATCATGCCCTGCCAAGCGCGCAGCCCGCTGTTCATCGGCGAGGACATAGCGACAGCCGACCATGCGGATGCCTTCGGCCAATTCGCCACCTTGCCACCAGCCGTTAAGCAAAGTTGCAACGCCGCCGGCCATAACGATGGCCATGTAGGCAATAATCCAGTTGGCCGAATTGCGCGCGGCGATCCCGACCCTGTCGCCTTTTTTAAGCTTGTGCCCCTCAACCAAGCCGCCAGCCAGTGCGCGCGCCGCGGCATAGGTCTCGCCAAAGCTTAGTCGGATGTCGCCATCTACCAAGAATTCCTTGTCCGCATGCGTGGCGCAAAAGAATGCAAGATAGTCGGCCATGTTGCCGGGTGCTTTCGCCAGCATGGGCAATTGCACACCAAATTTTTCAACATAGGTCACCGTTAAAGGGCCATCGTCGGTCATGAGACGATTTATGGTGGCGTCGATCGCGAGGTCCAATTGGGACGGCATTTGATTCTCTCCTAAACTCTTTGTGCACCTTCTATTTCGCTCTATAGGAAAGTCAAAATATCCTGAGGAAAAACTGTGTCATTCGAGATTATTGCTACAGCAGCGAACTATATTCAGTTCACAGACCTTGGTGTTGGCCCCGTTGCGCTTGATCTGGGCTTCTTTCAGCTGCGATGGTATTCCTTGGCATATCTTGTAGGTATTTTGCTTGGCTACGGCTTTTTGCTCAAACTGCTGGCGCGGCCGGGCGCGCCGATGTCGCGGGACCATGCAGACGATATCATTTTATATGCGACGCTGGGCATCATATTGGGCGGACGAACGGGCTATATCTTATTCTATCAGCCATCGATTTTGCAGAACCCGTTAGATGTCTTCAAACTGTGGGAAGGCGGCATGTCGTTCCATGGCGGCGCGCTTGGAATCATTTTTGCTCTCTGGCTTTTGGCGCGCAAGTATAAGCTCTCGTTCCTACGCGTTTGTGATTATCTCGCATGTTGCGTTCCGTTTGGCCTCTTCTTCGGCCGGTTGGCAAATTTCGTGAATGATGAGCTTTGGGGTCGCGTGACTGACGTGCCTTGGGCCATCGTGTTTCCAAATGGCGGCGATTTGCCGCGGCACCCAAGCCAGTTGTATGAAGCTGGGCTTGAAGGGCTATTGATGGCCGCGATCATGTGGCCGTTATTCTGGAAAACAGACGCTCGCTACAAACCCGGCTTTCTGTGTGGCATGGCGGCTGTGATCTATGGTCTTTCGCGCTTTACGATCGAATTCTTCCGGGAACCGGACCAGCAGTTACAGTGGTTGGTCGAAGCAAGCGGCCTGAGCATGGGGCAGTGGTTGACCACCCCGATGATCCTAATCGGCTTGCTCCTTCTATTTACGGCAGGTTCGCGCAGGCAGCGTAATAGTGTCGCCTGACAGGCAGACGACAAGCCAACGCCTCACACACCGCATTGAAGCGTCTGGACCCATTAGCGTTGCTGAATATATGCGCGTGGCAAACACCGCATATTATGGTCGCGCGGATCCTTTGGGCGCCGATGGCGACTTCATAACGGCACCTGAGATCAGCCAGATGTTCGGCGAAATGGTCGGGATTTGGCTGAGCGATATCTGGTTGCGTCGTGGCCGTCCTTCGCCATGTTATTATGTCGAACTTGGGCCGGGCAGGGGTACGCTGGCTGCCGATGCGCTCCGCACAATGAAGCGTTTCGGATTTGAACCAGAGGTTCATTTTATCGAGAATAGCGGAGTTTTGCGGGAAAAGCAGCTGGCTGCTGTGCCCCTTGCTATGTTCCATGATGATGTGGAAACGGTGCAAACCGACGCGCCATTGTTTATCGTGGCGAACGAATTCTTTGATGCGCTGCCCATCGCGCAGATGATTGCCACGAACGCCGGCTGGCACGAGAGAGTGGTCGTCCCCGATCATAGTGGACGGTTTGCGGCAATGCCGGGGCCGCGTTCCACGGACGCCCTAGTTCCTAAACAGTTCCGCATGGCGTCGGTTGGAAGTATTTACGAAACGTGCCCGGATGCCGCTTTAGTGATGGACAAGCTTTCCACGCGACTGTCCGGACAAGGCGGGGTTATGTTGACCGTTGATTATGGTTATCTTGAGCCAGCACTGGGCAGCACGTTGCAGGCGGTGCAAAATCACACATATGCGGACCCATTTTCGGATCCGGGCCATTGTGATTTGACTGCACATGTCAATTTCCATGCGCTTTCGCTCTGCGCACAAAGATCTGGCCTCGATGTTGCGGGGCCATGTGATCAGGGTGCTTGGTTGTCGGGATTGGGCATTGATCAGCGCGCCATGATCTTGGCGCAGGCAAATCCTGATCGGGCCACGGAGATTTCCGACGCGCGCAGCAGGCTTGTTGCCCGTGAATCCATGGGCGCGTTATTCAAAGTGATGGCGACATACGCAAAGGGCTGGCCAGAACCAGAGGGATTCGCGCGTTAGTTCAAACTGACGCGGTCAGTTCGCCCATTCGGCAATCTGCAACGCCACCTCATTTGCAGCTGCATTCAACGCGGCGCCAACAGGCGCAGCTTCAACAGCCGCAACGGGTCGGCGGGCTTCAAATCTGCGTTTTTCGGTTGGGTTACCGCGCGTGATTTTCACTGCATCAAAGACCACCACCGCTTCATTGGTCGCCACGTCCACACCAAATTCCAATAGGCTGCCGGAGATAAAGCGCGTTGCTTTGCCACCGGCATCGACTTCGTTGAGCACCAGATGACCGGTTTTGGCCGACACCGTTTCGGACAATAGTTGCTGCATCAACCGGGCCGGCTTGTCGGCCCAAAACGCATCCTTCACATAGGCAATGCTGCTGGCGTTGATCTGGACAGGAACGCGGTTCGTGTCGAGTTTGCGCGGCACCTCCGGCGTTTGTATGACCAAGGCGTCAGCCGCCGATGCCGTTTGGGCTGCGCCTGCAGTCACGCTGTTATCGGCGGTCAGCACGAGCATGGAGGGCGGCGCTTTGGTCTCGAAGCTTACACATGCGCCGAGGCTCAGAATGACGGGTAAGGCCAATAGGCGTGCGCTGGATAATTTGCTGAACATCATTTTTGTTTCCTGCTGCCAGGTTGGTAATCGGGCAATGCCGGCGCGTTGACGACGCTGCCAATACCACCCTGATCAACCTTGTCGGTGACCGATTTCAAAGAAACAGACAATTCGCGTAGGTCGCGCGCCAATTGCGTAACCTCTGGCAATGTCTGCGTATTTAGCGTTTCAATGGCCGGGTTGGCATTGTTCAACGTCGTTTCCAGTGCAGCCAAACTGCCATTGGCGGAGCGAAGCGTTTTACGCAGTTCAGCCAACATAGGGCGGCCATCGCTATCAAGAAGCTTGTTGGTGGTGCCCGCCATTTTGGTGATTTCATCTGCGGCAAGACCTGCCTTTTGCAACGCGATGCGCGATTCTTGAATCGCGGCGCGCAAATCCGGACCTTGTGTAGCCAGCGTGCCCGACAGATTTTCGACATTGTCCAATATCTGTTCAATGGATTGCTGGTTCTTGTCAGACAGAATGTTCGTCAAACGCTCGGTCAACGCCGAAAGCCGCTCCAACAATAACGGCGCATTGTTCAACAATTCCCCCAAGGCCCCTGGCTTTGTGGGGATAACGGGAACGCCGGTGGGACATGCCGATTTCGGGTTGGCTTCTGGACAAACCAAGGCAGGTGCACCCTTGACCGCGCCGTCGAGCTGAATTTCAGAAACGCCGGTAAAGCCGACGCCGTTGATCGTCGCAGTGGTGCCCTGAAGCACGGGTACGCTATCCTTGATGGCGATGCGAACGCGGACAAATTCTGGATCGGGTTCCCACAATTCAATGCTTTGGATTTCGCCGACCGGTACACCGGAGAAGGAAACGCCTGAGCCCTTCGCAAGACCGTTCACCGACTGCTGAAAGAATATGTCATATTCTTTCTTGTCGCCTTCGGCAGCGCGCGACAGCCAAACGGTAAATGCCGCGAGCAAGGCCACAAGAAGAAGCGTGATAGCGCCCACCATCACATAGTTGGATTTGGTCTCCATCTTACTGTCCTATGACCTTCCTGGCTGATGTAATTCTGGCTGTGGGTTATTGTTGTGCTTGTCATGACCGCGACGTGCTGCCCGCCCGCGTGGTCCGCTGAAATATTCGTTAATCCATGGGTGATCGATGGCCAGCAACTCCTCAATCGCACCGACCGCAATGACCTTCTTGTCCGCGATTACGGCGACCCGATCGCAAATTGCGTAGAGCGTGTCGAGATCGTGCGTAATCAGAAATACGGTGAGGCCAAGCGTTTCTTTCAAATCCCGCGTCAGATTATCGAAGTTTGCAGCGCCGATGGGATCGAGCCCAGCGGTTGGTTCATCCAAAAACAGAAGCTCGGGATCCATCGCCAAGGCCCGCGCGAGGCCAGCGCGTTTGCGCATACCGCCCGAAAGCTCGGATGGAAATTTATGGGCTGCATCGGCGGGAAGCCCGCTGAGATAGATTTTATAATGTGCGATTTCGTCGAGCAACGCCTTGCTGAAATCGGGATAGAATTCGCGCAGCGGGACCTGCACATTTTCAGCCACCGTCAACGTAGAAAACAACGCGCCGCCTTGAAACAATACGCCCCACCGGCGTCGCACGTCGCTGGCCTCATCCTCTTCCTTGCCGATCATGCCTTCGTCAAAAACGCGGATTTTACCGGCAACGGGTTCTTGCAGCCCAATGATCGACCGCATCAACACCGACTTGCCCGTGCCCGACCCGCCCACAACACCAAGAATCTCGCCGCGGCGCACCTCAAGATTCAAATCCTGGTGAATGACCTGCTCGCCAAAGGTGTTGCACAGGCCTTGCACGGAAATGATGTTGGGCTGGTCCATGGTTTAATTCCAGCCAATTTCGCTAAAGAATATGGCGAAAAATGCATCGAGAACGATGACGAGGAATATGGCCTGCACGACCGCTGCAGTGGTTTTCAATCCGACCTGCTCCGCATTGCCATGCACTTGCATCCCTTGGAAACAGCCCGCCATGGCGATGATTGCGCCAAATACTGGTGCCTTAATCATGCCAATCCAGAAATCGGTCATTGGCGTAACTTCACGTAGCCGCTGCACAAAGGTTGCAGGTGGAATTTCGAGAACGACCCAGCACAAAAGTCCGCCGCCGATCACGGACATCAGCGATGCGAATATGCCCAACAAGGGCATCATCATAACGGCTGCAATGACCCTTGGAACAACCAAGGCTTCGGCTGGCACGACACCTATGGTGCGCATCGCATCAATTTCTTCGGTGATTTTCATCGTGCCGATTTGCGCAGCAAAGGCGGAGCCCGACCGACCGGCGACCATGATCGCAGTCATCAAAATTCCCAATTCGCGAAAGGTCAGCCGGCCAATCAGGTTGATGGTGAACACCTCTGCGCCAAATTGCCGCAACTGGACCGCGCCTTGCTGCGCGATAACGATACCGATGAGAAAACTCATCAGGCCAATGATGCCCAACGCACGCACACCGACCATGTCAAAATGCTGGACCACGGCGTGCCAGCGGAAACGGCCGGGGTTCATCGCAAGTATGAAAGATGCCTTCACAACCTGACCAACAAAGCCCAGAAATTGCAAAAGCGTTGTAAAGCTGATGACGACACTATGGCCCACTTCGGCCAGGAACCGCTCAAATGATGGCGGATGTGGTCGCGGCGGTATATCGGCCTGATCCGCGCCACTGACAGCCTGCAGCAGACGACTGGCGTCGTTACCTGCACCCACGATTTCGGCGCCCGACGCCTTTGCCGTGCGGTGAACAAGCCATGCGCCAACGGTATCCATATGTTCAACCGCGCGGAGATCGATTTTGCGCACATTGGCGGACAAATCGCGCAAGCGGCCGTCAACATCGCCGATCAAAGCTATGGTAAAGCTGCCCGATAAGCGGAGGATTTGCCCGCCATCGGCCAGGTCTTCTTGCAAGAACTCTGCAGCGTTAGCCATAGCCATATAACTGGCGTATAAAGGGAAGTATCACAAGCCTCTAGACTTCTTCCATTTTATTATGCCTGTAGCAGACCGATGACTGACGCCGAACCAACGCTGCTTGCCATATATGATATGGACAAGACCGTCACCCGACGCGCCACCTATAATGGGTTCCTCCTGCATATGGCGTTTAACAAGTCGCCGTGGCGATTGTTCCTCGCGCCGTTATTACCCATTGGGCTGGCATTATATGCCATGAAGCTATGGGACCGCGCGCGGCTAAAGCAGTTTTCGCAGACATTGCTTATCGGCCATCGCGTTCCCACGGCGCGATTTGCCAAATATCTGGAAAGCCATGCCGACATTGTGGTGGGCAAAAATGTCTATCCGCAGTTGCTTGCGCGCGTGGCTGAGGAAAAAGCGGCGGGCTATCGCCATGTCATGGCAACGGCGTCATACCGGCTATATGTCGACGCGATTGCAAAGCGGCTTGGCTTTGATGATGTCATCGCGACGGACCTTGCCACGGACAGCACCGGACATGTTTTGGCGCGGATTGACGGGCATAATTGTTACGACGCCGCGAAGCTTGAACGGGTCAAAGGCTGGATGGAAACCCATGGCCTGTCACGCGAAAACTGCCACATCCGTGCCTATTCAGACCATGTGTCGGATGCCCCGCTGCTCAGCTATGCCGATGAACCCTTTGCCACCAATCCGCACGGACCGCTTGCCCGCCTTGCGGCGTCCAAAGGTTGGCCCATATTGGATTGGCGTGATCCTAAAGCCTGAGCGAATCCCTGTTCGAAGTGGGATAGCAGCTTGGCTTAATCTTCCTCGATTAAGCTCGTGTCGCGCGTTTCAGGCAGCATCAGATACGCAATCACCGTCGCACCGACGCAGATCGCGACATACCAGAAAAATCCCGTTTCGTTGCCCGAACTTTTGAACCACAAAGCGACATATTCCAGCGTCCCGGCAAATATGGTGTTCCCGACGGCATAAGGAAACGCAACGCCCAGCGCGCGGATATGGGCGGGAAACAGCTCAGCTTTTACCATTGCATTGTTGGCGGTATATCCGCCGTGCAGTGTAATCGGGATCAAAATCAGCGCCAACGCGACGATGGGCGAGGTGGCTTGGCCAACCAATGTATAGATGGGCACTGCGGCCAACGCGACCCCTGCGCCTGCGATCAGCAGCAGCGGTTTTCGCCCAAAGCGGTCGGCCAGCATCCCTGCAATGGGCTGCAGACAGAATGACCAAATCAATACGCCGGCGATGATCAACGTCGCAGTTTGCTTTTCAAAACCAGCGGTGTTGATCAGATATTTCAACATATAGGTAGTGAACGCATAAGAGGCGAGGCCGCCGCCACCCGACATCACCGCAACCAATATGCAGGAGCGTTTGTGGTCACGCCAAAGCAATTTCAGCGATGAATGTTCGCGTTTCTGGTCAATATTGGTGAAGGATTTTGTTTCGGACATCGTCCGGCGCAAAAGATAGACGCACAAGGCCAGAATGGATCCAATCACGAACGGTATGCGCCAGCCCCAATCGCCCAATTGTGCCTCGCTCAATAGCGCCTGTAAGATCAGGGCAACCAAAATGGCCAGCAACTGCCCACCGCTCAGCGTTGCATATTGGAAACTCGACCAAAATCCGCGCCGCGCCGCCGGGGCCATTTCCGACAAATAGGTGGCACTTGACCCATATTCCCCGCCAACGGACAGCCCTTGGACCATACGTGCGATCACCAAGATGGTCGGCGCAACAACACCAGCCTGCGCATAGGTCGGCGCAAAGGCAATGGCGAGCGATCCGCCCGCCATTAACAAAACGGACAAGGTAAGCCCGGCCTTTCGACCATGCTTGTCGCCATAGATACCCATCACCCAAGCACCGATTGGGCGCATCAGAAAACCAGCCGCAAAGATTGCCGCTGTGTTGAGCAACTGGGCTGTCAAATCGCCTTCAGGGAAAAATAACGGCGCAAAATAAATGCTGAATGTCGCGTAGGCGAACCAGTCATACCATTCGACCAGATTCCCTGCGGAACCGCCAATTATCGATTTAAATCGTTGCCGTGTTATGCCCGATTCAGCCACCATCATTGCCCCATATTCCAATCAACGACATTTGTCCGCCATAGCCCGGTTCACTGAGGTGGCAGCTGCGCCGATAGCTAAAAAAGCGTTCCGGCTGGCTGTAGGTATCCTGCCCCATGCACTCAACCGTCGTGATGCCGGCTGCGGCAAGTCGCGCCGCAACATAGCCTTCGATATCAAATTGGTAATGATCCGCTTTCCCGTCACGGAAAAACCGCGCATTTTCGGGGTTGGCGTCTGCAAAACGCTCAAAGAAACCAGCATCAACCTCATAGCTTTTTTGTGCGATGCATGGGCCGATCGCGCAGGCTATCCGCTCGCGCTGTGCGCCCAGTGCCTCCATCGCCAATATCGTGTTTTCATTGACGCCTGTGAATGCGCCTTTCCATCCCGAATGCGCTGCACCAACGACACCGGCCTGCCTGTCTGCAAATAACACCGGCACGCAATCCGCGGTCTGCACCGCAAGCAGGATATTCGGCCTATCCGTCACCAGCGCATCGGCCTTGGGCGGATCGTCTTGGTCAATGGGACCAGTGACGGTGACCACGTCAGGCGAATGGATTTGATACACCCGCGCAAGTGCTGCGCCGGGCATCACAGCCGCAACCGCACGCCGCCGGTTTTCGATGACATTGTCGCGCACATCGTCTGAACCAAGGCTGCAGTTCAGCCCCGCATAAATGCCTGCGGAAACACCGCCAACGCGGCCAAGGAACCCGTGCGCAATGTCACCCAGTAATTTTGACTTGATAACTTCGACGGTCACGTGGCCTTGATCCTCCCTATGTGCTTAATTGCAACTGCGGCGCTTGACGGCAAGCCATTAGATTGCGAACCCATGCCGATGCACCGTCACATGCTCATATTTGGAATGGGGTACACCGCCTCGCGTCTCGCCGACAGCCTTCGTGAAAGCGGTTGGCACGTCACTGGAACGCGGCGAATGAGCGGCGGCGACGCCATTGCCTTTGACGATGAAGCGGCGGTCTGTGCCGCAATCGAAAACGCCACGCACATCTTGTCGAGCGTTCCACCCAATGGTGAGGGCGGCGACCCCGTGCTGTTGAAATATGGCGACAGGATTGCAGGTGGTGACGCCTCTTGGCTCGGCTATTTGTCCTCAACGGGTGTGTATGGCGACACGGGCGGTGCGTGGGTCGACGAGAGCGGTGCTATTGGCGAGGGGCGCCGAACTGCGCGCGCCGATGCTGACCTTGCGTGGCAGGCCTTGCGCCAGGACGTAGCGGTCTTTCGCTTGCCCGGTATTTACGGCCCGGGTCGATCTGCGTTGGAACGTGTCGAAGATGGCAAGGCGCATCGGATCGATATGCCCGCGCAAATTTTCAGCCGTGTGCATGTCGATGACATTGTTAGCGCGGTTATTGCCGCATTCGATGGGCCCGCTGGCGTTTACAACATCGCCGATGATGTTCCAGCGTCGCAAAATGATGTCATCGAATATGCGTGCGATCTTTTGGCGCAGGAATGGCCGCCACTGATGCCTTTGGACGGAGCAGGGCTGTCGCCAATGGCGCGCGGATTCTATGCCGAAAACCGGCGTGTTTCAAATATGAAGGCGAAACGGCTGCTCGGATGGACACCGAAATATGCCGATTACCGGCAGGGCCTCAGCGCATTATTGGCCGCGCGCGCAATAACATAGAATTGGACTACCGGCTTGCGGGGCTGGAAACGGTTTGGTGGTTGAAGGCAAGGCATTCACCTTACCGCCGTCAGTGCCCTAAGCCTTGCGCGTCTGCATTGCGACGACGAGGCCAACCATCACCAACGCTCCACCTGCCAGCGCCAATGTCGACCAAACATAGCCTTCGAAAATTGTCGACAGGATCATTGCAAGGACCGGAATGACCACGCCCGTGTAAGCAGCCTTGCCGGGGCCAATGTCGCGGATGAGGCGAAAATAAAGCGGGAAGGTTACGACCGAACCGATGATGCTCAGATACAGCACACCGCCGATATATCCGGGACGCATGTCGATGACGGGCGGACCATCCATGACGAATGCAAAAGCCGCATTGGCCAAGCTGGCCCAGAACATTGACCACGCCAATATCGTGATCGTTGGGTATCGCGCAACCTTTGGCGTCACCTGAAGCACATTGGAGACCGATGCCGTAGCAACCGCACACAGCACCAGAAATAGCCCAATCAGTGCATCGGTCCCGCCCATAGGGGCCGCACGGTATTCCTGTAACATCAACAACCCGACGCCGACGCAGGCAATCGCTGAGCCTAATATGAACGCTCCGCTGATTGACCGTCCAAGCCAATATTTGGCGAGCACCGCATTGGGCACAATCAACAGCGCGAATACCACCGCGACCAATCCCGACGTAATATAATGTTCAGCGGCATAGACAAAATTGTAGTTCATCCCGAATTGCATCACGCCAAGCAGAATGGTCCAACCGACCATTGGCCGATCTATCTTCACCGGCTGGCGCATCACGATGACGAGGATGAACATAGCGATGGCGGCCACAATCATGCGATAGGCCACAGACCAGGTCGGCGGCACTGTGCCCAATTGATCGCGGATCACCAGCCAAGTAGATCCCCAGATGAGCGACGTCACCATAAAGGGTATCCATACCCGCGGCGCCAGAAAACCTGGTTCTACGACGCTCTGCCCCCCGGTCGTGCTCATAATGCAGCGATCGCGCGGGCCAGCGGGGCGACGTCGGCCTCGGTATGTTGCCAACTGGTAACGAGACGCGCTGCGCCCCAGTTTTCGTCAACAACACCCCAGTCGTAAAAGTCAAAACCTTGCGCCCGCAACGCCGCCGCTTCAGCCGGCGTCAGGCGCAAGAATATCTCATTGGCTTGGACCGGATAAAGCAATCGTTCGGCTGCTGCACCCGCAATGATCTGCGCCGCTGCGTTGGCGGAACGCGCATTGGTCAGCCACAGATCATTTTCCAGCATCGCCAACAATTGTGCCGCAAGAAACCGGCCCTTTGACTGCAAATGCCCAGCCCGCTTGCGCCGATAGCGGGCAGCGTCGGCGAGCGCCGGGTCAAAATAGATCAGCGCCTCTGCGCCCATGCCGCCATTTTTGACGAAACCGAAACTCAATACATCCACGCCGGCGTTCACCGTCACATCGGCTGGTGCACAGCCTAAGGTCGCCACTGCATTGGCAAAACGCGCGCCGTCCATATGCAGGCCAAGACCGCGATCATGGCACAATGCGCCAAGGGCCGCGACTTCCGCAGGGCTGTAGACCATGCCATATTCGGTTGCGTTGGTGATCGACAATGCTGCCGCCTGCACCTGATGCACATCGTTGCGAATGCCGTTCAGGCAAGCCTCGACGGTTTCAGACGTCACCTTGGCGCCGTCACCTTCGACGAGCATCAGCTTCGCACCAGCGGTGTAAAAACCCGGCGCGCCGCATTCATCAACCTCGATATGGGCTTCACGGTGGCAAATGACGCCCTGATGCGGTTGAACAAGCGACGCAAGCGCGAGGCAGTTGGCGCTTGTGCCCGTTGCCACCCACAGCACCGCGACATCGCGGCCGAACATAGCGGAGAATGCGGCATCGAGCCGCGCGCTCCATTGGTCCCCATCATATGCGGTGTCGATATGGTTGGCCTCGGCCATGGCTTGCATGACAGCGGGGTGCACCGGGGCGGCATTGTCAGAGAAGAAACGCATGAGCATCCGCATGGCGGGAAAACCCGCCTGCCGTCAAGCGCTTAGCGGACGTGCGTCGCGTCAATATACAGGTTCAACATACCTTGGGGGAACATTTCATAAGGGAATATCGCGGCTGCCTTCATACCTAACCGCTTCCTGATATGGCTTGCTTTCACATCGAAAAACATGTCGGACTTGATCCTTGCATCGCGGCCAGCCAATATTGGTGCGCAATTTGATTGGGGGGAAGCATGATGGCAAAGCGCGTGATATCTGGACTGGCTCTGCTTGCGGCCATGATTGGGCCAGCCACTGCTGCAGTATCGGCGCCCATCGTCATGCGCCAGACTGAGGCGCAGATACCCGCGCTTCCGCCTATATTGAACGCCCGTGAAAGGGCCGCGACCGAAAACCGCATTTTAGCCGCGCGGTTGGATACGATCATTCCTGCCATCATGCGCGAACAGGGCGTTGATGTGTGGCTGATGGTGGCGCGCGAATATTTTGAAGAGCCTGTGGTCGCGTCGATGCTGGATGCAGAGAATATGCATGCACGGCGCCGGACAATCTTGATTTTCCATGATCCGGGTAACGGAAAGCCGGTCGAGCGTCTGACTGTTAGCCGCTATGGACTTGGTGGTCTGTTCGCGCCAGCGTGGGACCCAAGCAAGCAGCCTGATCAGTGGCAAGCGGTCGCTGATATAATCGCTGCGCGCGAGCCGGCCAAAATTGCGATCAACACGTCGGACCTATATCAATTCGCCGACGGCATGACGCTCAGCCAATATGAAAAATTTACAGGCGCGTTGCCCGCATCATTGCGGTCGCGGATCGTCAGCGGCGAAGCGCTCGCTATTCGCTGGCTTGAGACGCGGACGCCGGCTGAGATGGAAATTTATCCCAGCGTCCTGCGCACTGCCCATGCGGTCATTGCAGAGGCGTTTTCGCGTGCCGTGATCACCCCGGGCGTGACAACGGCGGAGCAGGTGCAATGGTGGTATCGTGACCGGCTGCTTCAGCTCGGCCTCGAACCATGGTTCCATCCTTCAGTGGCGATCCAGCGGGCAGGGGCAAAGGGCATGTTGGAAGGCGACGAAGTCATTCAGCCGGGCGACCTGCTGTGGACAGATTTCGGCATCAATTATCTGCGGCTCAGCACCGATACGCAGCATCTTGCCTATGTCCTGAAACCCGGCGAGCGCGATGCGCCTGCTGGCCTCCGGCAGGGGCTGGCGAACAGCAACCGGGTGCAGGATATGCTGAGGCGCCAATTCGCGGTTGGACGCAGCGGGAATGCGGCCTTGGCATTGGCGCGGGCAGAAGCCGTGGCGGCCGGGCTTGATCCGTCGATTTATACGCACCCGATTGGCTTGCATGGTCATGGCGCCGGGCCGTCCATTGGCTTTTGGGATAACCAAAACGCCGACCCGCGTGGAAGCGGGGTGATAAACGCCAACACAGCATGGTCCATCGAGCTTACAACCTATGCTGCCGTTCCCGAATGGGGCGGACAACGCGTGGATTTCCGCAGCGAAGAGAATGCTTTTTTTGATGGCAAGACTGTGCGCTTTATCGATGGACGCCAAACTGAAATCACGCTGATCCCGTCAGGGCAGTGATTTGGTCGCAGCGTTGCTGCGGGGCTAGAAATCAAGGGCAATCTCGGCATGGTCTATTGCCATCAAAGCCGACCGCTCTGCCATAGCCAGAAACATTGCGTCGCCCCGGTCGGTCTGTTCCACGACCATCGACGCCGTTACACCCATGAGCATTCCCGAAAAAGACGCAAGCCGATAGGCGTCCCACTGGTGGGCAAGGTCTGCGAAGGGCACGTTATGCCGATCTAATTGCGTTCTATACCGCGCCAAAAGACCGTGCTCTTCTGCTTTACGGGTAGCCGGGTCCATCGATGTACCGAGGTAATAGGCTATGTCGCTTGCACCTTCGCCGACGCCAACCGTCTGCCAGTCAACGATGACGATAGGCTTGTCCTCGTCGTCGGCGCAGTACAACATATTATCTGGACGAAAATCATTGTGCGTTAGACAGCGTGGACCGGAACGTGAGTCTAACCATCGTTTGATGTTGCCCAAATAACGCTCACCGACCATTTTCATCTCTTGGGTGATCCGATCGCGATATCGGTCACAAAATGCAGGCCAAAGCATCGTATAAATCGCGTCGCTGTCTATCTGGGGCGGAACAGCTTTAGTCCCGCTGAGCCAGTCAAGCGTGTCGAGCGATGGATCTCCCCACCAAGCCGCGTGAATGCCAGCCGCGGCATCCATTGCCAGTTCGGATTCTGCCCGTGTTGGAACCAACAATTGATTGCCCGGTGCATGTGATGGAAGATCGTGCATCAGCAACGCAAAATCGTGGCTGTCGTCATCAAATGCGATAAAGAGATGATGGGGTATCGCCATCGGTTTCTTACCCGCAAAAAGCGCATAAAAACGGCTTTCACGCATATAGGTCATATAGGATCTACCGGCAGCTTTGCTGACTGGATCATTGGATGGCAATTTTGCCACGAGCGTCGGAGGCGCGCCGTTCGCAGGGCCATCATATGTCAGTTTGAGGCGGTACGTCGCGCCGACCTGTCCGGTACCTATCGCGTGCGATTCAACCGACATGACCTTTGCATCATAGCCATTATTATGTAGCTGCGCCGTCAACCAAGCGGGGGTCATATCGGCCAGACTGGGGATTGCATCAATCATTGAAAATGCTCTTCAGACCCAGCGGTTCATAAGCGCCAAGGATCAACTGTTCCAGAATGCCTGTACCTGTCTGGCTCTCACTGCCGAGCGTCATGGTAACGCGAGAGACGGCTTGTATGTGGAGATGATCAGCGCGGCCGGCCTCAACGGCCGTCAGGTCAAGATCTTCGCGCTCGACAGTTAATACACCCTTCCACCCACCATGTGGCCATTCCGGGTGGCCATAGCCGATGCCGCGCATGAGAAAAGCTGTTCCCGGTTCAAAGACGGCCGTGACATTTCGCCCATCTGCGAATTCTGCTTTCAGGACGGCCTGTTCCGCGTGACGCCAGCCGGGCTTTAGCGTGACCGCCATTTCGCACGCGTCGCTTTCCAACATTTCATGCGCAGCTGCGCCGTCCGGGCACCATACTGCCCGGATATTCCAGTGTCGGCCCTGCGCATCATCATTCACATGAAAATAGAGTGCACCATCGTGAAAATTCACGGGGCTCCACAGCCAGTAGAATTGGGGGATAGTTTGCGGGACGGTGGGCTGCGGGTCGCTGGCGCCAATGGGGCGTATCCCCCAACTGCGATCACGCGTACCAACAGCGCCGCCTACATCCCGCCGAATGCCATCTACTTCAATCCAGCCCTGCCAATGCCCGTTTTGCGTCATGCGGGTATAATCCATAAAGGTCCGCGGCCCGATCCTTCGGGTGAAGCGCGGCTCTTCAACGGGGAATGCGCGGCCAACAAAGGTCAGATTGGCGGATATTCCTTCATGGTTGTCGACGACAACGCGCAGTGACTTAAGTGGTTCGAGTATCTCAATGGTGATCGGCCCGACGGTGAGATCCATCCGTTCCATATCCAATAAGCGGGAGGCATGAACGCAATATTGGACGTCGCCCCGGATGCAGGAAAAATGCGCATCGGCAACGTTCAGGTGCGGATAAACGCCAAAGGCAATCGCGAAAAAATCGCTGCCATCTGCCTGATAGCCGTTAAAGAAATACCGGTCGTAAAAGTTCCGATCTGTCCCGGAATATGCGATGGGCTCAGCGGTCTGGTGGATTGGATATTCGTCGCCTTTGGTTAGCATCAGCCTGCATCCTCCCTATACTCTTTTAGCGTTTCTGGGCCGGACGTCGTTTTCCAGAATGCTGCGATTCAGGTGTGCACCGCTCTCAGGCGGGAATTGTGCGTTCAAATACAACCTGATTCCCGTACCCCGATCGGTGTCGTGATGCCCCTCCTTTTTGATTTTCTATCATGGGCCCTATGACTAGGCAAACCATTGGAGTTATATGCCCCGTCAAATGCAGCTGCCAAATTCATTTATAACTTTTTAGAGAATGTCGGAAATCCTGTTGTGTGGTGCAGTCTGGTTCGGCCCGGAGTGTCCTGAGGACATCATTGCGACGTTCGGAACGCTCATTCCTCAGTTCGGATTTGCTATGTGATCTTCTTTGCGTCCGGCGAAGTGATCGTGGGATACAGCCTCAAAGGCGGACGAACAGCCTGACTTTAGCGTATGCACAACATGGGGCGTGGTAGGGGGTGACCCTTATCTTCTCGATGTCGATCGGGCCCGGCGAGATTTTCCATCGCTAAAGCGGCGTATTGTGGAACTGGCGATCCAATGGAACGCCCGCAATATCATCATTGAAGATAAAGGGTCAGGCACATCGCTGATCCAGCAGCTGCGCTCCGAGCATCACGGCACCCCCTATTCAACCGCGTTCCTGCCAAGGGATGACAAGATCACGCGGCTCCATGCGCAATCCGCCCGCATCGAAGCTGGCCATGTTTGGTTACCAGAGCGGGCGCCTTCGCTTGAGGATCTTCGGGCCGAGATCGCGAGCTTTCCGCATGGCCGTCATGATGACCAGGTCGACTCTATCAGTCAGTTTCTAAGCTGGCATTTTTCTGGGATGAGTAAGGGGGTTCAGCTGGTCCAGTTAGTGGGGGTATAACAACAGCAACCCTGTGCAGCCAACATGACAAACTTTTTGTGGACCGTAACGGCAGATTTGCGCCCAAATGAAGCCATTATAAGCGGCACATAGCTTCCTTATAAACGGACCTTGCATCTGCACGGTCGCTCTGACTCACTTTTCGATGATCTGGACGGTCCGCTTTCAAGGCCATAAAATCAGTTATTAGCCATTCGTTCTGATGGAATGGCCATGCTTGGATGGCAAAAACATCAGCCCGTTACATGATGCGGGCGAATCCTGCTGCGCCGCTGTCCAGTTTTGGCTGCGCGGCACCATGATGAAGCTTGATTTCCCCTACCGTTCCTGCCATCAAATTATGATAACGTTCACAACGAAGTTTTGGAGTGGGTTTGATGCGGTTAAGGGGATCGATGGCACTGATGGCCTTCGTATCGGCGGGATGTGTTTCGGCGGCAACGCACCCACTGACTGCGACGCCGGCGGCGCCTTCTGCTGCGACGACTGCAAATGTTGCCAACTGGCCGGCCGCCCAAAGTCCCGCGGTGATTACCGATAAAAAAACCGAAGACGCGATAACGGCGTTGATTTCAAAAATGACGTTGGAGCAGAAGGTCGGTCAAATAATTCAGGCTGACATCAGCGCAATCACGCCAGAGGATCTCAAGACATATCCGCTTGGCTCCATCCTTGCGGGCGGTAATTCCGGACCTTATGGCGACGAACGCGCTGACGCTGCAAAATGGGCGCAATTGGTGACCGCATTTCGCGATGCATCACGCACATCAGGCGCTGGTGTACCTATCTTGTTTGGCGTCGATGCGGTGCATGGGCATTCAAACCTGCCGCAGGCAACCATCTTTCCCCATAATATCGGACTGGGCGCGGCCCGCGATGTGGGCTTAATCCAACGCATTGGCAAAGCCACGGCGGCAGAGATTTCAGGCAGCGGGATTGAATGGACCTTTGCGCCAACGCTCGCCGTACCGCAGGATTTGCGCTGGGGCAGAACCTATGAAGGCTATTCCTCCGACCCTGCATTGATTGCGGCCTATGCCGGTGCGATGACCATAGGCTTGCAAGGCAATCTTGCGGCCGGTGCGCCGTTGGACGCCACGCATGTTGCCGCAACTGCCAAACATTTCCTTGCGGACGGTGGCACCATGGACGGCCGCGACCAAGGCGATGCCCAGATCAGCGAAGCCGAACTGGTCGCAAAACATGCGCAGGGTTACCCCGCATCTATCAACGCCGGCGCACTGACTGTTATGGCGAGCTTCTCAAGCTGGAACGGGGTGAAGCATCATGGCAATGCCTCTTTGCTGACCGATGTGTTGAAAAACCGGATGGGCTTTGCCGGGCTGGTTGTTGGCGATTGGAATGGTCATGGCCAAGTTGCGGGCTGTTCTGCGACCGACTGCGCTGCCGCCATTAATGCCGGGCTTGACCTGTTCATGGCGCCTGACAGTTGGAAGGGATTGTTCGCGTCAACGTTGGCAGCGGCGCGGGATGGCCGGATCTCCGCCGCCCGGTTGGACGATGCGGTACGGCGAATCGTGCGCGTGAAATACAAACTTGGCCTCATGGGCGATGCGCCGACTGTGCGGGGGCAAACATCTTTGGTTGGTAAGCAAGAGCATCTCGATCTTGCGCGTGAGGCGGTGTCAAAATCACTGGTGCTGCTCAAGAATGATGACGGCGTTCTGCCCATTCGCAATGGCAGCAATGTCCTGATCGCCGGTTCCGGCGCGGACAATATGGCGATGCAGGCCGGCGGCTGGACGATTAGCTGGCAAGGCACGGACACCACGGCCGCCGATTTCACCAATGGCCAGACGATTGGCCGTGCGATTTCGGAAGCGGTTAAAACAGGCGGCGGCACGGCCAATATTTCGGCATCGGGCATGTATGAAAACAAGCCCGATGTGGCGATCATCGTCCTGGGCGAAAAGCCATATGCCGAGTTTGAAGGCGATGTGCCAAACCTCGCATTCCGGCCCCAGCCTGCCGAAGAGGAGATGATCGCGCGATTGAAGGCGCAGAATATTCCTGTTGTGGTCTTGTTCCTATCTGGACGGCCCATGTTTACCGGCAAGCTTATCAACCAAGCCGACGCTTTTGTGGCTGCATGGTTGCCGGGCACGCAAGGCCGGGGTGTCGCCGATGTGTTGGTCGCTGGCGCAAACGGAAAGCCGATGCGCGACTTCACTGGGCGCTTGTCTTTCAGTTGGCCAGCGGACGCCCGGTCACCGGTTGATGCGCCGCTTTTCGCGCTCGGCTATGGCCTCAATTACACGCAATCGAACAAGCTTGCTCCGGTTAACGAAGACCCGCGCGTCGATTTGTCATCGCTGACCATCGCCACGCAATATTTCGTCCGTGGCAAGGTGCCCGCACCTTGGAATTTGCAGATGGATGGTTCGATTAGCGCGCGGGCTGTTGATATGTCCGCACAGGAAGATGCCCGCCAGTTCACTTGGAACGCCGATGGCGCTTTCGTTGTCAACGGGCCTGCTGTCGATTTGAGCAAGCCGTTGAAGGAAGACTGGTCGCTGCTTATCGACTGGCGCATAGATCAGCCCGCGACCGGGCCAGTCATGCTGTCCTTTGGTGGCGCTGCGCTTGATCTAAAAACCACGATGCGCGCATTGCCAACGGGAACGCCCACACAAACCCGCATTCCGCTGCGTTGCTTTGCCGCGGCTGGCGCGAAGTTGGACGCGGTCGGTTCCCCGATAGGTATGCAGGCGGCGAAAGGCCTTGTTGCGACAATTCGCAACGTTCATATCGAAACGACAAAAAAAGGCGCGTCCTGCCCCGGCAAAGCGCGCTAAAACCAAGGGAGAGAGAAGATGGCATTGGCACCCGGCGCATCTGCGTCAGCAGATAATGGCGATACCCATATCGACGCACCGCAATTGCAATTGTTCGTGATGGGGCTGTTCTTCATCTTCGGCGGCATCACCAGCCTCAACGATGTCATCATCCCGAAGCTAAAAGAGCTGTTTACGCTCAATTACACGCAAGCGATGCTTGTGCAGTTCTGTTTCTTTGCCGCTTATGCCGTCATCGGCATTCCTGGCGCGCGGCTCGTGAAGAAAATCGGCTATATGCGCGGCGCGGTTGCCGGCCTTTTGACGATGATGGCGGGCTGTCTGTTGTTCATTCCAGCGAGCCAGACCGCGACCTATGGCGTATTCCTGCTGGCATTGTTTGTTTTGGCAAGCGGTGTGGTCATTGTCCAAGTGGTTTCCAACCCCTTGATCTCCATGCTTGGCAAGCCTGCCACGGCGCATAGCCGCCTGACCTTTGCTCAGGCGTTCAATTCGCTTGGCACCACGGTTTTCCCGATCGTTGGTTCTATCCTTATTCTCGGTAGCCTCGCGACGGTAACCGCTGACCAACTATCCGGTGTGGAGCTCGACGCGTATCGCACTGCAGAGAGCCAAGCCATTGTGAACGGCTATTTGGGTATTGCGGTGGCACTGGCGATTGTTGCTGCAGTGGTATGGCTGTTTCGCGATGCGCTGAAGGGCGAAAAGCATGAAGCGAGCGAGGGCTTGGCTGGCCTCGACTTGTTGAAGCGGCCTCGTTTCGGTTTCGGTGCTTTGTGCATTTTCCTATATGTCGGCGCCGAAGTTGCGATTGGTTCGCTCATCGTCAATTATTTGATGCAAGATCATGTGATGGCTTTGGCCGAGCAGGATGCTGGAAAGCTTATTGGCCTATATTGGGGTGGTGCAATGGTGGGCCGGTTTATCGGCTCTGCGGTGCTGCGTGTGCTTAGCCCGGGCAAGGTGCTGGCGTCTGTATCGGTGGCCGCAATTGCACTGCTGATCTTTTCCACACAAAGCACGGGCGAAGTTGCTGGCTATGCGTTGCTGGCCGTGGGCCTGACCAATGCGATCATGTTCCCGACGATCTTCACGCTGGCCTGTGAAAAGCTCGGGTCACGTGCTGCCGACGGTTCGGGCATCATCAACGTCGCCATCGTCGGCGGCGCTGTTGTTCCGCTGCTCACGGGCATCATCGCTGACGTGACCGGAAGCCTGGCGATAGCGTTCACGCTACCGATGCTTTGCTATGCGATCATCGCGGCATTCGGTATCTACGCGCGCAAGCCTGCCTAATCGCGGGCATGCTGGCGCGGCATTGTTGCCAATAACAGGCATGCGATGAGCGCCAGCCCCGCGAGCAACAGAAACAGGCTGCCAAAGCCATAAGTGGGCACCAAAGCCAGGGTCAGCCATGGCATGATGAGCGATGGTACGGTGTTCGTCAGGTTGAAAATGCCCAAATCCCGTCCACGCGTTTGTGGACGGGGGAGCACCCTCAACGTCTGGCTTGAGTGCAACGCCAGAAAAAGGCTGCTCGCCAAGCCAAAGACCACATAGCCGGCGATGGCGACCGGTAAAGATGACGAAACCGACATGATGATCAGTCCGGCCGCTGCTGCCGCTGCCCCACATATGAGCGGCAGAATTGGGCGGTTTGCACGGTCAGACCAGCGGCCGACAGCTAATGCTAAAAACACAGCCGCACCCAGAACAAGCGCAAAGATATTCGCCGCATTATTTTCGCCGAAATCCGGATCGACGCTGCGGAACCATAAAAGCAGAAACGCAAATAATGACGCTTCCGCAATTTGGATCAATAAGCGCGCAATCCACATTTTAACGGCAGCGTTCCGTGTTACGGCGCTCTGTTCCCCATCGGTTGTTTGATCGGTCGGCGCGGTGTTCAGCCCCGGCATCGACACCGGTCTGCCAAAAATCAGCACCGGACTGACCATGGCTATCACCAACATCGCGATAATGATTTCACGGTGCTCCGATGGAACAGCATCGTTGATCGTTACAAACGCGCCTGAAAGCGCGCCCATACCGGGCGCGAGTGCCAATAGACCGCCAAGGAAGCCCTTTTGAGAATCGGGAATGGTGTCACCGGCCCACGCGCTTAAGGGCGCGAGCATCATGTTCAGGCCGATTTGCCAGAGCATGATGATGGCGATCATCGCCGCCGGGCTCTTGGCGTAAGCTGTGGCGAGGAGCAAAGCCGTTGATACGGCTAACCCGGCGCATATCCACGGGCGGCGTTTGCCGGTTTTGTCACTGGCCCATCCAAAACCGATATTGGCCACGCTTGCAGCGATAGCACCCAGAAAGGCCGCTATCGCTAACATGCCAAGGGCGTCATTGCCGGAGATGTCTGTCGCGCGCAGCGGCAGCAATATCGTCAGAAACGGCATATAGGCGACGGCACCGCCAGATACGGCGAGCGCGTACAAATACATGAACGTTGCCGACTGCCGGCTGCTGTCCGCAGATTTAGGCGCGACCATGTGCAGACGGCGGTGCGGTGCTGCTTCGCTCAATAAGGCTGCCTTCAATAACAACCGGTTGATGCGGCACAAGCGCGTCACCATTGGTAATCAATAGCTCCACCGCCTTCGAAAAGGTTGCGGCAATGGGCTGATCAACCGCAGTGAGTTCGGGCACTGTAAAACGCACAACGGGCGTATTGTCGAAACTGATAAGAGATAGATCGCCCGGAATGTGCAAACCACGCGCCTTGGCCGCATCCAAAGCGGCAAGCGTCATTTGGTCATTGCTGCCGATGATCGCCGTGGGCGGGTCTTGCAAGTCGAGCAGCGCGTTTGCCGCCAGCACTCCGCTGTCATATCCAAAATCGCCTCTGACGCATAAGGCATCGCAGGAAAGGCCGGTGCTGGTCATCGCCTCGCGCCACCCGTCGATACGCCAGTTGGACAGGTCATATTCCTTGGGGCCAGCAATGAAACCGATCCTGCCATGGCCAAGCGCGATGAGATGTTCGGTTGCGCGTCGGGCCGAGCCCTCATCATCCATCGTCATCGCTATTCCCGGACCAGATGTGACCGATCCGATGCGGGCGAAGGGGATTTTGCGCTTGGCAAGAAATCCGGTGATGAGCGGGTTTTCAGAGTGGGGTGGCGTCAGGATGACGCCGTCTGGCTGCAGCGCGGCAATGGCGGCACCCAATTCGCGCTCGACATGATCATTGTGGGTATCGACCAGTTCAAAGATCATCCGGTATCCATGTTCGGCACATTTCAGCATGCCGCCCAAAAGCATTTGGTCTACCCAGTCCGACCCTTGGCGGTTCCGCCAATCGGCAATTGTGCGTTCCCGGTCGTTGATGGCAAGGATCAAGTACGAACGTGATCCGCTCATCCGTTGCGCCGCGATGGACGGGACATAGCCAAGCTTATCAATAGACGCCTGCACCCGCTCCTGCATGGCAGGCCGGACGTTAGGCTCATTATTGATGACGCGGCTTACCGTTTGCAGGGAAACCCCTGCATCGGCTGCGACATGTTTAATAGTGACGGCCTGGCGGCGTCTCGCCATAACTTACTTACTCTCTTTGCCGTCCTGCATGCAGGCCAGACCTTTTTCCTTATCGCTGCTGCATTGGTAGATGCGGATCCAGTCGATCAAAAACGCTGCAGGTGTTACATCCGATGCAACGCCTTTATCGTTATTCTTCTCTGACAGGCCACCACCAATAGCGAGGTTGGCCATGATGTAGAAGGGCTGGTCAAAAGGCGCAACGGGATTTGATTTCGCCAATGGAGAAGCTGTTTCCCAATCCGCACTTGTCCGTTCCCAATATTTCCGGCCATCGAGATAGAAACGCATCACGCCTTCGCCCCATTCGAGCGTCCAGATGTGAAATTCATCGGAAGGCAAAGCGTTTGACGGCAGCGCCACGCGCGTATCATGAAATTTGTTTTTCGGTGCGTAATCGCCAAAATGGATCGCGCTGATCATCCGGTTCTCGCCAACACCGCCCATGCATGTGTCGCAAGTGGCACCGAGGTTAACCCCCTCCAAAATATCAATCTCCCCCGACAGCGGCCAGCCGCCGTAGACGCTGTTGGCGGGCATCATCCATACGGCAGGCCAAGTGCCTTGACCCTTGGGTGGCTTCGCGCGAAATTCGACTTTTCCGTATTTCCAGCTGGAAATACCAAGCGTTCGGATTTTGCCGGAGGTATATTCCTGCGTCTTTTGCGGATACGGCTTATTCGAAAATTCAGGGGGCAGATCGGGACCCGTAAACGTCTCTTTATGCGCGATTAAATGCAGATTGCCATCGGCGACCTTAATGTTTTTGGGCCTATCGGTGTAGCATTGCCGTTCCTGATTGCCGCCGCCCCAGCAGGATTTTTCAGGCTTCCATTTTTTGCGGTCCAATTTGCTACCATCAAACTCATCGGCCCACACAAGTGTCCAGTTATTTTCTGAAGCTTGTGCTGTGGCAGCCGTTGTCCAGCACGCCGTCAAGCCGATCATAGCACCGAGCAAGGCAATTTTGGACGGCATAGCTTTCTCCTGAAACGCGGGCTGAAAGAAAAACGGACCCAAGTCATATGACCAAGGTCCGCTTTTCCGCAACACTGATGCTACCTATTAGAATTCAAATCGCGCAAGGAAAGTGAAGCGTCGATCGTTCCGGAACGCCGAGCGGGTTGCGCGGGTGCCGTCAAAATCGATGACTTGTGATGTCTGTGTGACTTCATCAAGCAAGTTCACGCCCTGAATGCCGAGTTTCAATTGCTTGGTCACAGAAACAAAGATTGATCCGTCAAGCTGGCCTGTTGCTTCGCCGTAAATGGGCGAGAACGGGAAGATGACGTCGCGTGGTGTCTGCACAAATTCAGACCGCCAGTTATACGCCAAGCGGAACGACAACGGACCTTTTTCGTAAAATCCGACGGCATTGATCGTGTGCTTCGAGACGCCAGCCAAAGGCAGGCCGCCCGAAAGCGGGCTCTGTTCAGAACCCAGCGAAGCGTTGTTGAAATCGCCAGCATCAACATAGGTATATGTCAGACCAGCGCCCAAACCGCTTAATAGGCCAGGCAGGAAATCGTACGTTTGCTGATACGCAACTTCAACACCCTTCAATGTTCCGCCGTCGCTATTCACCGGTGTGTTGAACAGAATATCGGTGTTCACGCCCTTCGGCGTGACAAAGGGACGCACTATCGCGCCGCTATTCACGATATTGCTGATATCCTTTACAAAGCCGGATACCGTCAACGAGCCGATGTCTGCCCAATACCATTCGACAGAAAGGTCATAGTTCACCGATTCAACAGGGCGCAGGAAGCGGTTACCCGTGTTGATGGCAAGCAAAGGACCCGTGGCCAAAAGCCCACCGGCGCGCAGATTGTTGGTGTTATCATATGCACCGCCACCCGATGTGAATGCGGATAGATCTGGCCGGGAAATACCCTTTGAGATTGCACCACGCACCAAGACACCATTGCCAAAATCAAGCTTTGCGTTGAAGTTGGGCAGCCAGTTTGTGTAGCGAATGTTGAGCGGGTCGGAAATGACCTCACCTGTAAACAACGACGCATATGTCGCTTGGCGCGCGGCCGACAAGCCGCAATAGCCAGGCACCGGTGTGATATTATTGGCGAGAATAAAGGCACATGAGCCCTGAACTTCCGCCAGTTGGACTATGCCATCACGATTGCCGTTAGCGTCGAAATATTCAGGCGTCGGCAGGCTGAACGAACCGCCGCTTCTCACCTTGGTGCTGACATAACGCAAGCCGATATTGCCGCTGAGTTTTGTGCCGCCGAGATCCGCGCCAAAATCGACACGTGCATAGGCAGCGCCGGTGCTTTCTTCGACGTCCGAAATTTCACCAGCTGTCCATGGACCACCCGCTAGGGCACCCGAACGTGCTGAAATCGGGAACCATGCGTTCGGTGTCAGGGTGGAACCGGTAATCGCATTCGCCTGCGTCCGGATGGCGCCGCTCAGATAATCCGCGACCATATTGTCGCCACCGAAGAAGAAGGCAGAGCCATCCCCAAGCGGAACCGGCGCATTACCTCGCTGGAAGCTGTCACCAAATGGATTACGCAAATTCGCAGAGTTCGGGAAGTCGCGGACATATGCACCGCCACAGCCGAATGCCTGGTAATCTCCGCAGTTCCAGTTACCGCCACGTCCTGTCCATGGCGCGCCCAAATTGCCCCAGTTGGAGAAATTCGCGCTGCGCGTTACGCGGTTACGGTCACCCCAACGTGCGCCGAAACGCGCTTTTTTGAAAAAACCGTCATCGCTAACGTCATATTCGGCGTCGGCGCGCATGCTGGTCAATTCACCTTCATTCTTCACCTGATTGTCGATGAGGAACCAGTAAAATGTCTTGCTCGGGTCATTGAAATAGCTCGACGGCGATGTAGCGAGCCCGGGCTTCAGAAACTCGACGAGCGGCGTGCTACCACGGTTGTCGATACGCAAATCGGCATAGGTCTGCATCGCGGAGATAAAGCCATCTTCGGTACGATCCGATTTGATGTGCTGTACTTCAAAGTTGAAACGCAACCGATCGGTAGGGCTCAGCTTGATATGGGCCGAGAAATCTTCGGTCTTTGCCGTGTCTTCACGTTGAAAGCGCAGCAATTCGGTTGGGATCCCGCTAACACCACCAGAGGATTGGGTCAGTGTACCTGCAACGAATTGATTATCGTCATAAATCGCGGTTGTGCCCGGCGCGAGTACAGGAAACAGCGCGTCGTCATTCACCAACGCCAAAGCGGCATATTCGTTCAACGTCGCATTGGTCGACGCGCGCAGATATTCCACGGTGACCTCAGCACGGCCATCATTGCTTTCCCACTGACCAACCGCCGAAAATGAGTTGCGGTCACGATTCAGGTCGGTTGTGCGAACGCCGGCACCTTTCGGGACAAAAACGGAATTTGCAGGCGGAAAGTTGGACGCGTTCAAAGGCGTTCCGCTACCGAAACCGCCGGATCCGACAGGACGCACACGGATACATGGGCCAGTCAGTGAACGGTCGCGATAGCAAGGATCGGTAATTTGCGATGCGTCGGTGCGGGTTGCCAGTTCAGATTGGCTATACGCCAGCTGCAGGCCAAAGGTACCGATGCCGGTCTCAAATGTATTTGAACCCAGAATGGAAAAGCCCGGCGACCATTTCTTCGCCATGTCCCCATAATTGCCTTCAATCGAGCCAGCGACATGAAAGCCCGGTTTGTCGAGCGGCTTGCGCGTCACAAGGTTGACGGAGCCAGAGATATTGCCTTCCAACATGTCCGAGGTCGAGTTTTTGAAAACCTCGACACGGCCCAGCAATTCAGGCGAAACGTCATTGAACGACAATTCCCGGCCACCATTGGCCGAAAAGATTTCGCGGCCATTCAGGTTCGACAGGACATATGGCAATCCGCGGATAACAACGCCTGAACCTTCAACCGAAAAGCGGTCGGGGTCATTGCGCTGTTCAAAACGCGAGATGTTGACGCCAGGAACGCGCTGCAATGCTTCGGCAACAGAACGATCGGGAAGCGCGCCAATATCTTCGGAGGTGATTACATCAACAAATGTGTCGGCTTCACGCTTTATGCTCTGCGAGTCTGCGAGAGACTTTTTATAGCCACTCACGATGATCGCGTCTTCAGCCTCTGCGCTTTCCGCAGGCTGGTCAGCCGTTTGTGCGAAAACCGGCTGCGCTGCACATAGTGCAATACTGGATGCCGTCGTCAAAACAGCAAGGCGCTGCGATCGCGATGCTCCGAATAAAGATTTGCGTGCCAAATGACCCTCCCTGATGTCGATTCGGAGGATGTGAACTCCCCCAATTACCTTAACACATATCCACAATTGAGAGCGTTCACAAGAGGCAAAAATGAACGTTCACAATTTGCAGTTCTGGTCTATATCACTATGCAAGAAATTTAAGGGAGATGTCGGATGGCAATCGAGCATATCATCATTGTGGGCGGCGGAACCGCAGGCTGGATGGCGGCTGCTGCGCTGTCCCGTATTCGCGCGGGTCGTCCCGTGGCGATTACACTGATCGAATCGGAAGAGATCGGAACCGTCGGTGTTGGCGAGGCGACGATACCTCCGTTTTTGGACTTTAACCGTCTGCTCGAAATTGACGAGCGCGACATGCTCTCCATGGTCCAAGGCAGTTTCAAGCTGGGCATTCAGTTCGTCAACTGGGGCAAGATTGGCGACAGCTATATCCACCCCTTTGGCAATTACGGTTATCAGGTCGATGGCATTTCATTTCACCATGTGTGGCACAAATATCAGCAAGCGGGCGACAAGCGCCCCATTCAGGTTTTCAACGTCGAAACAATGGCAGCACATTTCGGGCGCTTTGCGCGAACGGAAGATTATCAACGCGACGATTTGCCGCCCGTTAACTACGCCTATCATATCGACGCCGGGCGCTACGCCCGATATTTGCGCAATTATGCAGAAACCCGCGGCGTCGTCCGCCGTGAAGGCAAGATTTCTGATGTCACATTAGACAATGAAAGCGGTTTTGTATCGTCGGTGACCATGGAAAATGGCGACGTGTTGAAGGGCGATCTGTTTATTGATTGCTCTGGCTTCCGCGGCCTTTTGATCGAACAGGCGCTGAAAACGGGTTATGACGATTGGTCCAATTATCTGCCCTGCAACCGCGCGGTAGCACTGCCATGCTTACGTGAAGATGGCAGTGGCCCATTGCCCTATACCCGCGCGACCGCCCATTCGGCGGGCTGGCAATGGCAGGTTCCGTTGCAGCACCGCAACGGTAACGGCCATGTCTATTGCAATGAATATATGTCTGATGACGAGGCACATAGCATCCTGGTCAACAACATCGCTGGAAAACCCGGCGCTGAACCAAATTTCCTGCGTTTTGTAACGGGTCGGCGTAAAAAGTTTTGGAACAAGAATGTTGTCGCGCTTGGCCTGGCATCGGGCTTTATGGAGCCGCTTGAGTCCACCTCGCTGCACCTTGTGAATACAGGGATTAACAAGTTGATTGCGTTGCTGTCTCTCGATGGCGTGACGCAAGCGCAAGAAGATGCGTTCAATCGTCTGACCGGCAAGGAATATGCGCGCATCCGCGATTTCCTTATCCTCCATTATAACAGCACAACGCGTGACGACAGTCCGTTCTGGAACTATTGCCGTAATATGCCCGTACCCGACAGCCTTACCGAGAAGGTCGAGCTGTTCCGCCAAAACGGCCAAATATTCCGCGAAGATGACGAGTTATTTACCGAAACCAGCTGGGCCGCGGTCATGATGGGACAGGGTATCAAGATGGGCGGACACAACGCCATGGCAGACGCGGTGAGTGAACCAAATACGCGGCGCGAAATTGACGAAATGGAAAAATCGATCCAGTTTGTTGTCCAGCACATGCCGTCACATGGCGAATATCTGAACCGATATTGCCCTGCCCCTGCTTGAACAAGGGCCGGGAGTGGACTGTCTACTTCTTTGAATAGATGTCCCTTGGACGGTCTGGCCGCGTGTCCTCTGTGCACACAATTTGGGACGCTATAGACATCCGTTATAGCCTTACACCGTGTCTGCGGCCTACCGCTCACTTTTTTGTTTGGTGATATGGGCGAGTGAAAGCCAAAACATCGCAAACAAAATAATGCTGGATCCTGTAGACCATAAAAACTTGTCCCAAGTCGGGCTTTTCAGGTTGAAATATGCCATTTGAAATATGTTGAGCGCAACGATCCCGCGCAACATCCATTCAACATTCAGTTTTTGGAGGATGTAACTACCGAACGGAGCCATGAAAAGAACCACCGGATAGGCGCACAGCCAAGTACGAATTTGGTAGTCCGTGATGTCGCCGTCCCAAAAGTAGCGATATGCGTAGCCAAGTATACTGATGGCCGCCATGACCATTATACTCATATGTGTGGCCACTTTTTCGTCCATCCGAAAGCGGGTCACTAACGCAGTATAGAGCACGATGTCTGCTCCGGTGCCGAAAAGGCTCGCGCACATTCCGCCAGCGACAAGGACGCCTCCAAGCAACATTTTGTCGCCGGTATTACTAACCGCGAGCACTGGGCGGTTACCGCGATGCTTGCTGGAAATATAAGCCAACGCAAATGTCAGGATCAGGCTCAGGAAGAGTGCCTGAATGATGTAGACGGGTATCGCTTGCAGCAACAACATGCCCAGCACGAAACCCATAAAGCTGATCGGCACGAACCAGAGGACAGGAGCATAGTCTGCTAGTCGCCGTCCCTTGCGCGATAAAATCCAGATGCTGGCACTGGTCATCCCGATCGATTGAATCATCAGGCTAAAATCGCGCGCCATCTCACGCTTGATGTCGAAAAACACGCTGAGGACCGGAAACGCCACTGCCCCGCCGCCTTCGGGTGTCAGGCCAGCGACAAAAGCGCCTAACACCATTATCGCGGGATAATGCCAGTGGTCCAGTAAGAACGAAACCGAGTTGAACAGGGCGAAAAGAACCACCCACAACAGCATCATCGCACCATACCAACTGCGGAAAATACGACTTTCAAAAAACAACATCTGCTCCGGCTGGTTCGTGCTCATTTTATCGCAGCTAATCGACTTCGGGAGGATTTAGCCGAATGCAATAATCCCGCAACTGATCAATTACCAAACTTTTGGCAATAGTTATGGTACCGTGCTCCACGGTTACTATTGGACATTGGGCCTTTTCAATAATTGTGTCTGCTTATTTGATTGCAGCGACGGCGGCGGTATGTCCGCATTTGGGCGCAAAGCGGACATCTGTTTCAATGCCTGAACAAAGCTTCGTCCTGCGGAGAGGCTTTGTTTAGCCAACTTAGCCGCAATGACGACTCTAAGTGCTCAACTGATCTAAATTTCTGCCTATCGAGCGCACTATCCATTCGACTTCTGTACGCAGTCGAGCATTGCTGTTCATATTCAAGCGCCCCGACATAAGGCGGCGATAGACCCGGCTGGGCATTCAGCCGGGCTTTGGGTGGTGGGGCAGCATGATGCTGCATCGATTAAGGAGAACCACCCATGACAAAGGACAAAACGTTGGAGGGTGGCGAGGTAATCGCAGTCTGTTGATTGTCGTTGAGAAGTGACCCGTTAGGGGCATAAGTTTTCACTGAGATTTGACCCATGTTTGAACCACACCCTGACCGACCGGTTGGGGGGAT
>NCJG01000007.1 GCA_002282385.1 Sphingomonadales bacterium 39-57-19
CTTGCGGTTGATCGCGATGCCTTCGCGCCGCAACAGCACATGAAGGCGGCGGTAACCAAACCGGCGGCGCAGGTGCGCAAGAGCGCGCAGCTTCTCGCGAAGATCCTCATCATCGGCACGCCGGGAACAATAGCGTATAGTCGTTCGATCAGCGCCAAGCACCTGACACGCCCGCCGTTCGCTCATCCCATGAAAAACCTGCATTATCCAACATAGCGTCCGCTAGCAGTCGCTTAAGCCGACCATTCTCATCCTCCAACGCTCGAAGACGCTTGGCCTCGGATACTTCCAGGCCGCCGTACTTGGCCTTCCAGTTGTAAAGCGTCGCCTCCGATACGCCGTGTCGACGGGCAAGGTCGGCCGTCTTCGCGCCTGCCTCTGCCTCGCGCAGCACACCTAACTTCAGATAGTTGGCCGCGTGGCAGTCTCTTCGCTTAAGCCCGTCCCCAAGCCACCTATAAGTATGACTGCTTTCATAAAATTCTCTCAAAAATGTTTAACTGGCTGCCGAGCTTACAAAAGCATCAGAATAAAATCGATTGGAAGGTAAGCCAGCCTCAAGCATTGCCAGCCGAGCGCTATGTATCATTGCGTCAGAGCCACAGGCATACACAGCCGCCTTACTCAAGTCCGGCTGAACCTCTAGCAATGCTTGTTGCACATAACCGCGTGCCCCTGCCCAAGAAGCACTCGCACGAGACAAAACTGGAATAAAAACGTGATTTCTTGGCATGGCAGCAACATCTAAGTATATGTCATCCTGAGCCCGCCCGCCCCACACTACAGTTACTGAGCGAGGTAGCTTGCTCGCAGCGAGCTGTGGCATGGCTTCGATCATCGCTTTGATCGGCGCTATGCCAGTGCCCGTGGCAAGAAACACTAAATCTAAACCAGCCGCTTCTCGCAAAAAAAATGAACCCAGCGGTCCATTGATGCGCACTAGATCATCTGCCTTAGCTTCGCTGAACCAATAGTCACTCATTACTCCGCCAGCTACGGCACGGATGTGCAACTCAAGCTGGCCGTCTGCCGATGGCGCGTTAGCAATAGAGTAGCTTCGCCGAACGCCGCCCGCACCAATCACGTTAACGTACTGGCCAGGTAAATAGTTCAAAATATTATTAGGTGGCACCCTTAGGGTCACGCGCAAAACATCTGGTGCTAATTTTTTGACGCTGCTTATTCGGGCTGGAAGGGTTTTAACCGTTGGAATGACAAATCCGCTTATATCTTCCACCTCAATTAACAGATCCGACGCAGCCGTTCGAGCGCAGCTTAGAATCCAACCATCTTCTTTCTCTTCAGTTGTCAAACCGAGTTCGTCAACTAACGGCCGACTTTGTCCACTTAAGACCTTGCATTTGCAAGAGCTACAACGACCGGTTTTGCAACTGTAGGGAAGTGCGATTTGCGCTTTTGCTGCAGATTCTAGAATCGAAATTCCGCCCGAACAGTCAAAATGCAAACCTGTGGTAAGATTAACTTGTACCATAGTTAAATGAACATTCCTAAAAGGTCGAATTGTTATTCAAAATGCCATAAACATACGGCCATAAAATTATCCTGATCTCATCTGCGGTTCGCACATACCAATGTCGGGAGCGCAAGGAGATCGGCTCTTCGTGGCGGTGTCACGCACATATATACAGAATGTTTTCTTATGAATAATATTAGATAATTGATATTCAAAGGCCCTTCAGGACGCAAGGGCTTAAGGCAAAACAACGACAAAAATTTTACTACTCATAGTTTCACCAATTTTACGATTCAACGCTTTGTGTGGATTTCGCGTATGCGGGTTCCGAGCGGTTCTCAGAGCCTGAACGATAATCATGTTGTACGATATCATTAACAGCCATGCAGAGGTGCGCTCGACAACCCAACGGCGCGGTAGAACGACAAAGCCCTTTACACTGTCGTAGCGCCTGATGACCTCGATGGTCCAGTCGCCTATTTCGGTTCGCGGAGTTTTGAGTTTGTCTCCTGCATAGCCGCCATCGGCGAACACATGGCGCAGCCACGTGAAGCTATGGCGGGTGTCTCTCAGCACCATCGGCGCGCCATCGCGGTCCGGTATGTCCGCACTATGGAAAATGGCATGAGCCAGAAAGCCGTTTGTACCGGTGATGATATGACGTTTTCCAGCCATCACTTTCTTGCCCGCATTATAGCCCAGCACGGCGCCACTTTCGGTCGTTTTGACGCACCGGCATTCTTTTTTACGTGTTGTCAGAACCCCAGTAGCCAGCACGAACTAAAGCAATACTTGCAGCACACCTAGCTTGCCGCCTAGTATCACATTAGCTGATGAGGCCAATGATCTGCTAATTTACGCAGCGATCATTTCCAAATGTTCTGAAGACTGACAGTTGCCTTGACGGCTTGCTTCAAAATATTTTACAGGCATATTATGCAGATACTGTGTTACATCCTTCAGTAAGCATGCATTTAATTTGGAAATTTCCTATTGTCCTTCAAAATAGACCTTAGAATAGCCTCCATCATCACCTTGGCATGTGTTTCATGCGGAGGTGAAAACTCTGGCCAGTCAAACGCATTTGTCGTGACGCCTCCCTTTAGTTCGGCGCCGTCTCCACCTCCCCCCAGTCCAACTCCTATCGCCTCAGTAACTGCTTCCACGGTCGCCACCTTTGATACCGCTTGGTCTATGGATTTCCTGACCGCTGACCGGATATTGGTTGCCGAACGGGGGGATGTTTCGGTTCAGGAACCAGGCAAGCTGTGGGTTCTGACCACTAGCGGCCAACGCACCCAAGTCTCCGGAATGCCTGAAAATACTGGTATATATTACGTTTTACGTTCTCCCAACTATCCCACTACGGGTCTAGTATACATTAGTTATTTCGAACCGGGAGGACCGGATGAGCCGCGCCGCGGCCGCAACGCCGCAGACACTCAGTTCAAGCCTGAGGGCCTAACCGTGCTCCGCGCGAAGCTAGATGTGAGCCGATCATCCCCTGCGCTAAGTGACATCCAAGTTATCTGGCGGCAGGAGAAAATTGTTCCTATCCCCACTGGTAGGCAAATCAGTGCCTACATGGCTTTTTCGCCCGATGGCCAATTCCTTTTCATCTGCGGAGGAGCTCGTGACGAATTCGTCGGCATGCAGAATCTTGATAATGCTCTAGGAAAAACTTTACGCATCTTCCCCGATGGCACTATCCCAGCCGATAATCCTTTTGTTCGGACGGCAGGTGCGCGTCCAGACATTTGGACACTAGGTCACCGTAACGTCTATGGCATCGCTTTTTCGCCCGACGGCAAGCTATGGCAGACAGAGCACGGCCCAGAAGGGGGCGATGAAGTAAATTTGATCGAGGCCTCATCTAACTATGGTTGGCCGTTGGCATCGAATGGACGAAACTACGGTGCGTCATCCGACGATATCCCCGATCACGCGCAAGGTGACGGTTTCGCTTCCCCTCGTTACACTTGGGTGCCCTCGGTCGCACCTGCTGGGATGTTTTTCTACCGCGGAAATAGGTTTCCTGCCTGGAAGGGAGACGCAATTATCGGAGGATTGAAGAGCCGCTCACTCTTGAGGCTCCGTTTCTCATCCGGTGGGGTTGAGGTTGCGCAGGAAATTCAAATGGGTATGCGCATTCGCCATGTATCGGAAGCTCCGGACGGGTCGATTTGGGCCATTGAGGATTTCCCCATCGGCCCTAACGGCGGTGGGCTTGGACGTATCATTAAGCTAGATCCAGTTTTTGGCAGTTGAGCCTAACGCACTTTCTATCCAAAGTTGTCGCGTCATCTCAAGTCTGCCTATCATTTTCTCAGGAACGGCGGGACATCTCTGATTGCGGCTAGCAGATACGAAATGAAGCAGCTGGACTGCACATCCTTTGTCGATTTTGTTGATAGTATCCACCACGACCCAGATATCATGAGGCGCGTGTTAACACTCTCTGCGCAGAATAGCTTTGTGTGCGATGAAGATGGTCATGTCATCGTAGATCATCTATTCCGAATGACGTCTGAAGGCTTTTCACAAAGCCTCTTCGACTGGTTGGCCGTACCGCAAATACTCCCGACTAAATGCGGCGCAATATAGCACTGCATCGGTCAGCGCAGCCACGCGACGCAAAGTGGAAATACTCTACGCTGCAGATTATGACCTGTTTGAGTCCCCAAGCATCGAGACTTGAGCGAGGGCAAAGCTCATGATGTCCTGAAAGACCAACCCGCAATGCGCATCGCATGCAAAAAGTTGGTGACCCCTACGGGAATCGAACCCGTGTTTCAGCCGTGAAAGGGCCGCGTCCTAACCGCTAGACGAAGGGGCCAATCGCTTGGCGAGCCGCGCCTTTACGGATTCGTTATGCACTCGTCAAGGCCAAGTTCACGCTATTTCAGTCGGCGAATGCGATGTCGTCGACGTGGAGCTCCGCTTTTGGCGTTGCGCCCCAATCGTCGATCTTCGCCCGGCCCGCAAACCAGTAGCGTCGTCCACGATCTGCGTGCAGCATTGTCTGGCCCAAAACGGTCTCGCCCTGACGGAAGGCCATGGCCTTAAACGACTGCCCGTCGTCGCCCGCGACGATCGCGCGGACATGGTCTTTGCCGACGATATCGCACTTGATGATGCGCAGCGGCCCCGTGACCACGCGTGGCCCCGGCCAACCCATGCCATAGGGGCCAGCAGATTCCATCGCGTCGACAAAAATCGGGTTTAGGCCGCGCGGCGCGACGATGGCGTCGATCAAAAGCGCCTTTGATCCTGATGCGTTGCTGACGTCGGCGGATAGCCGCGCATCCAACCAGTCGGCCAGCGCATCGATTTTGTCATGCGACACGGTCAGCCCCGCCGCCATGGCATGGCCGCCGCCGGCCTCCAGCAATCCAGCCTCACGCGCAGATATAATTGCGGCGCCCAAATCGACGCCTGCAATTGATCGGCCTGACCCCTTGCCGACACCATGTTCGTCCACGGCAATCACGATGGAAGGCTTTCCAGTTTTTTCCTTAATCCGGCCCGCGACGATGCCAATGACGCCGGGGTGCCAGCCTTCACCCGACAGCAATGCTACCGCGCGGTTGTGCTGCCCCGCCAACATAGCCTCAGCCTGTTCCTGAACCACTGATTCAATCGCGCGGCGTTCTTCGTTGAGCCGATCGAGCTCAAGCGCAATCTCTTGCGCCTCCGCCGCGTCTTCGGTCGTGAGCAGACGCACGCCAAGGTCTGACTTGCCCACACGGCCGCCTGCATTGATGCGCGGACCCAAGGCAAAGCCAAGGTCGGAGCAAATAGGTGCACGGGTCAGGCGGCTCGCCTGAATGAGCGCCGACAGCCCGATGTTGCGGCGCGCGGCCATCACCTTTAGCCCTTGCGCGACAAACGCCCGGTTCAACCCCCTGAGCTGCGCCACGTCCGCCACGGTGCCCAGCGCGACCAAATCGAGCAGGTCCATGATCTTGGGTTCTGCGCGGGTTGCAAAATGGCCACGCGTGCGCAGCGTGCGAATGAGCGCCGCGCCCAACAGGAATGCCACGCCAACCGCCGCCAGATGCCCGTGGGCCGCCGCGTCGTCGGTTTCGTCCAAGCGGTTCGGGTTTACGAGCGCAAAGGCCTGAGGAAGCTCTGTTGCGCATTTGTGATGGTCGACGACGATGACCTCAAGTCCAGCCGCCTTCGCTTGCGCAAGCGCGTCATATGCCATTGCACCGCAATCGACGGTCACGATCAGGCGGCTGCCGCTTTCGCCAATGCGGACAAGGGCCTCACCAGACGGGCCATAGCCCTCCATCAACCGGTCGGGGATGTAATAACCTGCATCAAGGCCCAGCATACGCAGTAGGCGGATAAGCAACGCCGCACTGGTCGCGCCATCGACGTCATAGTCCCCATAGACGGTGATCTGTTCGCCCGCCTCAACCGCTTGCGCCAAGCGCAGCGCCGCATGCTCCATGTCCTGGAATATCGATGGGTCAGGCATGAAATTGCGAATGGTCGGGTTGCGGTGCCGTTCGATATCGTCGCGGTCAACGCCGCGCGCCATCAGCAGCTGGGTCACCAGATCGTCAGGCTGGAAATCGGGATCACGCCCATCTGTGCCGCCGCCGCGCCAATGCCAGGCTTGTTCAAGAACGGAACTGTTAATATCGAGTACGGGCTTCATACTGCTTCCCTATGGCGCGCCCGCGGTGCTAGCAAGCATCGATGCGGCAATTGTTGATAATCTGGCACAGTATGACGGGCGGGTCCGAGGCGCTGGCCCGCGCTGCCTATGATAGTGCGCGCCGTGCGCAGGGTGTCGATGTCCGATTGGTCAACGCAGCAGATGCAGGCGCCACGCAGGTCATGGCGGCGGACGGATATTTATTCGCGTTCCCCGAAAACCTCGCGGCCATCAGCGGCGGCATGAAAAGCTTTTTTGACCGTTGTTACTATCCATGCCTTGGCGCGCTGAACGGGCGGCCTTATGCGATGATTGTGTGCGCCGGATCGGACGGACGCAATGCTGTGGCGCAGGCGGAGCGCATCGCGACGGGATGGCGCTTGCGGCAGATTGCGGAGAGCAGGATCGTCTGCACCCATGCACAGACGTCGGAAGCCATTTTGGCCCCGAAGACCATAAATGAGGCCGATCAACAGGCGGCAGCGGACATGGGCGAACAAATCGCGACGGGACTGCTGATGGGTATTTACTGATCACCCTTTGCGAATTTGGCTGACCAATGGATCAGGTGGTTCAGCCGAGCTGCCCAGCCTTGCGATGCTCGCTCTTGACCCAGCGTACGGTGCCTGATGCTGCGCGCATCACGACGGTTTCTGTGGTGACCCGCCCATCGCGTAAAGTTTTGACGCCAGCGAGCAACGAACCGTCGGTGACACCCGTCGCTGCAAAGATACAGTCGCCTTTTGCCAGCTCTTCCAGATCGTAAATCTTGTCGAGATCTTCGATACCCCATTTGCGCGCGCGCGACCGTTCATCGTCGTTGCGGAACAACAGGCGGCCTTTGAACTGCCCGCCGACACAGCGCAGGGCCGCTGCCGCAAGTACGCCCTCTGGCGCACCGCCGCTGCCCATATAGATGTCGACTGTGGTATCGGGATTGGTTGTTGCGATGACACCGGCAACGTCGCCATCGGGGATCAGCATAACGCCACAGCCAAGCGCCCGCAGCTCTGCGATCAGCTTTTCATGACGCGGGCGGTCGAGTACGCAAACGATGAGGTCGCCTGGAGCTACACCCTTTTCCTTGGCAACTGCATGCACATTTTCAGCAACCGTTCTGTCGAGGTTGACGATGTTGGGTGAATAACCCGGGCCGACGGCGATCTTGTCCATGTACACGTCTGGTGCGTTGAGCAGATTGCCTTCTTCCGCCACAGCCAAAACGGCCAGTGCGTTTGGCCCGGCCTTTGCCGTAATCGTTGTGCCTTCAAGCGGATCGAGCGCAATGTCGATGCGTGGGCCAGTGCCGATGGCGGAGCCAACCTTTTCACCAATAAACAGCATGGGCGCTTCGTCGCGTTCGCCTTCGCCGATAACAACCGTGCCATCCATATATAATTCGTTGAGCGCCGCACGCATGGCTTCGACGGCGGCGGCATCTGCTGCTTTTTCATCGCCACGTCCGATGAGCTTGGCTGCGGCAATCGCCGCGGCTTCGGTCACGCGGACCATTTCCAGGACAAGCACGCGGTCGAGGATTTGGCTTGCTGCAGTCATCGTATTTTCCTAGCTATTTGAACGTCAGGGTGCGAAGTTTGCCCCCAAATGGAACGGCATTTTGGGGGTTAGGTTTCGATAGGGAAGGCCACGCCAATTGTCGAGATTAGTTGTCGCCATTTTTGTTGCGCACTTCGTGATGGGGTCCGCTGCGGCGCAAATATCCACAAATGAAGATGGCATTGCGGTAAGCATTGAACGCGCGGCCCCCCATAAGCTTAAGCGCCCAAAATGTGCATGACCATTGGTTCGCCAAGCAGACTGTCGGAATGCTTGAGTGACTGAAGCGTATCATTGATCGCTTGCTCTGGGCCAGCATGGGTGACCATCGCCACCAAGGCCGTTCCATCGTCACCTGCTTCGGTCTGGATCAGGCTTTCAATCGAAAGCCCGGCATCGCGCATAGCTGCTGTAATTTCGGCAAGCACACCGACGCGGTCGGCGACGACCATACGCAAATAGGATTTGCTGACCCGGTGTGCCGATGCTGCGCGTGGTAATTTTTCGAGCTCTGCCGACGGCATCGAGAATGCGGGGCCAGTTTCCTTACGCGCAATGTCGACAAGGTCGGCAACAACGGCGGATGCCGTTGGCTTGTCCCCAGCGCCCGCGCCTTGGAATAATAGGCGTCCGGAGAAGTTGCCTTCAGCCACGACAGCGTTGGTGGCGCCGATGACATGCGCCAGCGGATGGCTGAGCGGGACAAGGCATGGTTCAACGCGTTGGAAGATATTTGCCGCGCCATTGTCGCCGTCGATTTCGGCAAGCCCGATGAGGCGGATGCGATAACCCAGCGTTTTTGCTTGTGCGATGTCAGCGGCGAGTATTTTGCGAACACCGCGCGCTTCGACGCCGCTAAAATCAATGACCGATCCAAAGCTGAGCGAGGCCAGAATGGAAAGCTTATGCGCGGCGTCTATGCCGTCAATATCGAACGAAGGATCAGATTCGGCAAAGCCCTTTGCCTGCGCGTCCGACAGCACCTGCGCAAAATCGAGGCCGTCACGCTCCATCGTCGACAAGATGAAATTGCAGGTCCCGTTCAATATGCCATAAACGCGATCGATCCGGTTGGCGGCGGCACCATCGCGCAAACCTTGAATCACCGGAATACCGCCAGCGACGGCGGCTTCAAATTTGAGCGCGGCCTGCTTGCTTTCGGCCAGAGCCGCCAGTTCAGCGCCGTGATGGGCGACCATGGCTTTGTTGGCTGTTACCAATGCCCGTCCGTTTGTTAGCGTCTCGCGCGCCAATGTAAGCGCTGGACCATCAGCCCCGCCGACAAGTTCAACGACGACATCGACATCGTCTGCGGTCGCCAATTCGCCCATATCGTCGACCCAGCGATAGCCGGACAGATCAACACCCCGGTCTTTGGTCCGGTCGCGCGCGGTGATGGCAACAATCTGGATCTCGCGGCCCGCCCGGCGCGCGATCAAGGCGCTATTTTCTTCAAGAAGGCGGATGACGCCGGTTCCTACTGTCCCAAGACCAGCCAGACCCACCTTAAGCGGGGCGATACGAGAGGGGGTGGACATAGGTTCTAATTTCCTGCCGAAAAGAATGTGTATTTGCGCCGCGCTTAAGCGGATTTGCGTTGAATTGCCAGCCCCGGCTTGCTGCAAAGTCGCGGCTGGGCAAACTGCACAGAGCCTATCGCCCCTGCGAAAACAGCACAGCGACGCGCGCCAACGTCTTTTTGGTGGGAGCACGCTAGCCCTGTGACCCATCATTCGCTAGGGGCCACAGATTGGTTTTACATGGAGCGACAAATGCGTGCAGTCGGCGTTATCGGAGCAGGTCAAATGGGTGCGGGCATCGCACAGGTCAGTGCAGGTGCTGGCTATCATGTCTATTTGTCGGACCTTGATCTGGCAAAGGCCGAAGAAGGCAAGGCTGGCATCGCCAAGGCACTGAGCCGTCTGGTCGCCAAAGAAAAAATGTCGGCGGGCGATGCAGAGACGCTTTTGTCACGCATAGAACCGGTTGCGCGCTATGAACCGATGGCCGTTGCCGGGCTGATCATTGAAGCCGCGACGGAGCGGGAAGACATCAAGCGCAAGATATTTGAATCGGTAGGCGCAGTCCTAGGCGATCAGGCTGTATTGGCGTCCAATACGTCATCCATCCCCATTACGCGGCTGGCACAATCATCACCCGACCCACAGCGCTTTATCGGCGTGCATTTCTTCAACCCCGTTCCCGTCATGGGCCTGATTGAAATCATCCGCGGATTGGCGACGACCGATGCGACTGTCGACGTCGTTCGCCAATATGGCGAAGCATTGGGTAAGCAATTGGTGTTTGCAAATGATGCACCCGGCTTCATCGTTAATCGCGTGCTGATGCCGATGATCAACGAAGCATGTTTCGCACTGGGTGAAGGCGTTGCCACTATGCGCGATATCGACACCGCGTGCCAATTGGGTCTTAACCACCCGATGGGGCCACTTACATTGGCGGATTTCATTGGCCTCGACACCTGCCTTGAAATCACAAATGTGCTGTTTCAATCGACAGGTGATCCGAAATTCCGGCCAGCGCCATTGCTGCAAAAATATGTTGAGGCCGGCTGGTTCGGACGCAAAACGAAGCGTGGCTTTTACGATTATTCGGGCGAGGTACCGCAGCCAACACGTTAATATTTATTGTTGGGTGCGGGCCACTTCAAAGGCTTGGCCAAGGTCGGCGATAAGATCATCGGTGTCCTCAAGCCCGATTTGCAGGCGGATCAGCGTGCCGGGCTTATTCCATGCCACGACTGACCGGTATTTCTCGGGCTGAACAGGCAAGGCAAGGCTTTCAAACCCGCCCCAGCTATAGCCAATGCCGAACAGTTGCAGCGCGTCGACAAAGGCCGCTGCGGTTTCCGTGTCGCCGGTGTGGATGAATGAAAACAACCCCGATGATCCGGTAAAGTCGCGTTTCCAAATATCGTGTCCCGGGCAATCGGGTAAAGCGGGATGGTAAACGGCCGCGACATCGGCCTGTGTCTGCAGCCATTGCGCAATATGCAATGCAGAAGCCTCATGCGCCTTCATCCGCACCGACAATGTCCGCAGGCCCCGGCTCGCCAGATAGGCATCGTCGGGTGAAACAGTCTGGCCAAGTTGCTGCGCGGTTTGGCGCAATTTCGTCCATAGTTTATCGTGCGTGGTGACACTGCCCATCATCACATCGCTATGGCCGACAATATATTTGGTGCACGACAAGATCGCCATATCGATGCCCTTGTCGAGCGCGGTATGGAAATAGGATGTGGCCCATGTATTATCGAGAAGGGTGACGACATTGCGTTTTTTCGCAGCGGCGCAGATTGCAGGAATGTCCTGCATTTCAAATGTCAGGCTGCCGGGTGATTCCAGCAATATGGCCCACGTGCGATCACAAAAGAGCGCGTCGTAATCGGTGGTGCGTGGGTCAAAATATCGGGTTTCAACCCCAAAGCGCTTCAGAAACCCGTCTGCCAAAGACCGGCTAGGGTCATAAACATTATCGGTCATCAGCAAGATGTCACCCGCCTTCAGCACCGACAGCAGGGCACAGGCAATCGCGGCAACGCCGGACGGATACAGCATGGTCCCATGCGCACCAGGCTCCATTTCGGTCAGCGCGTCGGCGAGGGACCATTGCGTTGGCGAACCACGACGGCCGTAGAAAAAGCGGCCATCTTCGTTGCGCCCTTTGCCGGCCTCCAGCTCCGCCACATTTTCATATAAATGTGTGCTGGCGCGCCAAACAGGCACATTCACGACGGGGCCCGTGAGCGAAGCCTTGCGCCCTGCAGTGACTGTTTTCGTGGCTGGCTTTTGAGGCTTTTTGGAACTCAAGCCGCACCCTGCGCCTTGGGGGTATCCTTGTCCAAGCCCCATTCGGACCAGCTGCCATCATATAAGGCAACGTCGGATTTGCCGGTGAGGCGCGCGCCGAACAGAACAACAGCTGCGGTCATTCCAGAGCCGCAGGTCGTGATCATCGGCTTGTTCAAATCAACGCCCGCATCGGTAAAGGCTTGGGTCAACGCATCGCCGCGCTTCCATGTGCCGTCTGCGTTCAAAAGATTGCCAAAGGGCAGGTTGCGGCTGCCGGGGATGTGGCCGGAAGCCATGTCAGGCCGCGGTTCGGCTTCTTCACCGGTAAATCGTCCTGCGCCACGGGCATCCACGACATCGGCTTCCTTGCTGTGCAAATTGGCAAGCATGTCTGCTTTGTTGCGCACGGCCTTTTCGTCTTTCCAGACAGTGAAGTGGCGGTGGCGCAACGTAGGCTTGCCGGTTTCGAGCGCGCGGCCTTCGGCTTTCCATTTTGCAATGCCACCATCGAGGATCGCAACATCATGCGCGCCAAACAAGGTCAGCATCCACCAAGCGCGCGTTGCCGATTTGAACGGGCTGTCGTCGTAGACCACGATGCGGCTGCCGTCGCCCAGGCCAAGCGATTGCATGCGGCTGGCAAATTTCTCTGGCGGCGGCAATGTGTTGGGCAGGCTGCTGTTTGCGTCGGCGAGTTCCTGCAAGTCCATGAACACAGCGCCGGGAATATGGCCACCTTCATATTCGGCCTGCGCATTGCGGCCAGCATCGGGCATGAACCAGGTGGCATCTACAACGCGCAAATCAGACGCGCCGATTTCGTTCGCCAACCATTCGGTGCTTACTACCAATTCCATGTTTTTGTCCTTGCCCGCTATTTTTGATTCTTGTGCGCTGCAAGATAAGCAGCTTTTCCAAACTAGCCAAGCGTTTCGAGAAATTGCTGTGCCTGACGACGAAGCGCAACTTTATCGGTTTCCGCCATCCGGTCCCAGTTTTTATATGGCATCGCCATGCGCGGGTTCTTGCGCAGTCTATCTTCGTTGCGCGCAATAAATTCCCAATAGAGCGCATTGAACGGACATGCCTTGGGCCCCGTTTTTTGTTTCACATCATAACGGCAGCTGGAGCAATAATCCGACATCCGGTTGATATAGGCGCCACTGGCCGCATAAGGTTTTGATGCGAGCATGCCGCCGTCTGCAAACTGGCTCATGCCCAAGCTGTTCGGCAATTCGACCCATTCATAAGCGTCTGCATAAACGGCGAGATACCATCTATGCACGTCGACCGGGTTGATGCCCGCCAGCAGGGCGAAATTGCCGGTAATCATCAGCCGCTGGATATGATGGGCGTAGGAATATGCGATTGTCTGATCGACGGTTTGCGACAGGCAATGCATGTCTGTTTTGCCCGTCCAATAAAATTCCGGCAGCGGCCGTTCAGCGCCTAGGGCATTGCTCTCCACATATTGCGGACCAGCGTGCCAATAAATGCCGCGCACATATTCGCGCCAACCAATGACCTGACGAATGAAACCTTCGGCAGCGTTGATGGGCACTTTGCCGGCCTGATATTGCGCTTCGACCGCGCGGCACAATTCCAGCGGATCAAGCAATCCGGTGTTGAGGTAAGGCGACAAAATCGAATGCCATAAAAATGGCTCGTCGGTGAGCATTGCGTCCTGATAATCGCCAAAGGGCGGCAACGCATGTTTCAGGAAATATGCTTGCTGTTTCAACGCATCGGCGCGGGTTACCGCAAAGCCGAATTTTGCGGTCTGGCCCATATTGGTCGCGAATTTTGCTTCGACCATATGAATCACATCCTGCGTGATATCGTCCGGCGCGAAATGCAGTGGTTGCGGCATCGCGAGATCGCGCTTGGCCGGCTTGCGGTTTTCCGCGTCAAAATTCCACTGCCCGCCTGCGGGTGCATCGCCATCCATCAGCAATTTCGATTTACGCCGCATGTCGCGATAGAAATATTCCATGCGAAGTTGCTTGCGGTCCTTGGCCCAGCTTTCGAATTCGGCATGGTCACACAAAAAGCGGTCGTCGGCGCGTATCTCTACCGGAACATCAAATCGGTCGGCCCAGCTGTCCAGCATGGCCTTCACCCGCCACTCGCCAGCTTCCGTGACACAAATGGCGGATGCGCTATGCCGTTCCAATGCGCGGGCGAGTTCGCCGGTAAAACTGCCGCTGTTTTCAGGATCGGTCAGCTTCACATAGTCGACGGTCCATCCGGCTGAACGCAGGTCGTCGGCATGGTGGCGCATCGCCGATAATATGAACGCCATTTTGGATTTGTGGTGCGGCACATAGGCGGTTTCTTCGTCGAGTTCGGCCATCAAAATGACGCACGTCTTTTTGTCCTGCCCCGCCAATGACGAAAGCGCATGGCTTAGTTGGTCGCCGAGTACCGGAATCAATGTCGTCATGATCGGAGCGTTAGCGAGGCCATGTCCGGGGCACGATACAGGTTTTCAGGAAAAAGCCCGCGTTGACCCATCCGCATGCGTTTTGGCATGCGCGCGAAGTGCATATCTTGCGCAATCGCGATGACCCGTTTGCTTCCCGTGGTGAAACCGCTAAATGCGCAGCTATGACCGACGAACTAAAGCCGATGTATCTGGGTGCGCAAAGCGCACTTCCCCAAACGCCTGAAGAGGCTGAGCTGGATTATGTCCCCAATCCGCGCCCCGACACGCTGTATCTGGCACGCTTTGCCGTGCCTGAGTTTACGTCTTTATGCCCGGTCACGGCGCAACCCGATTTTGCGCATCTGGTCATCGATTATGCGCCCGACAAAAGCATTGTTGAATCAAAGTCGCTGAAGCTTTTCTTGGGTTCGTTCCGTAATCACGCCGCCTTCCACGAAGATTGCACCGTTGGCATCGGGCAGCGGCTTTTCACCGAAATGAAGCCGCATTGGCTGCGCATTGGTGGTTATTGGTATCCGCGCGGCGGAATTCCTATCGATGTGTTTTGGCAATCGGGGGAACCGCCCAAGGGGCTGTGGCTGCCGGATCAGGGCGTTGCCCCGTACCGCGGTCGTGGCTGAGCCTATTCAAACAGGTTGCCCAAGTTTCCCCGCATAACGGACCTGCCGAACGATCCTGCCTGTTGATCGGAACTCTTCTCGTCGACGCCATCGAATCATTGGTCGCAAAAATGACCTTTGTCGGTGACAGATGGACTTTGAGGCCTCTATTGCAGCTTCATGGCTCAAATGTTTTCGAAGACCACCAAGCGCGTTCATAAAGCTGGCCAAACAGGCCTTGCGTCTTTGGCGCTGTTGTCCGTTTTATCGGGGTGCGTATCTGCGCCAGTGCGTCGGGGACCTACGCCGCCAGCAGCAATAGCCCTAGCACCAGCAGTTGTAGCGCCCGCACGTCTCGCAATTGTAAGGCCGCCTGCCGGTCTGGAAAATCTGATTCAAGATCAATGGCGTTTGTTCCCGGGGCGGACTGGTGTTGCCATTATGCGCGTGGACGGTGGTGAGTGGGTTTTAGGCCGCAGGATGGATGAATTGTTTCCCCAACAAAGCGTATCCAAAACCTGGGTTGCGCTCACCGTGTTGGACATGGTCGATCAAGGGAAACTTCGCCTCGATCAGAAAGTGCGGATCACACGGGATGATCTGGCGGTTTTTCATCAGCCCATCCGTGATCAGGTGATCGCCAATGGCAGCATTGAGGTTTCGGTTCTCAATCTGCTGGAAACATCCATTCGCGCGAGTGACAATACCGCCAATGACTCGTTGCTGCGCACCGTAGGTGGTCCGCAAGCGGTAAAGAGTTTTATCGCGCGCAAGAATTTGGGTGCGATCCGCTTTGGGCCGGGCGAACGCGCGTTGCAAAGCGGCATCGCTGGTCTGGACTGGAAACAGGAATATGCAATTGGTCGGCGCTTTTATGCTGCGCGCGATGCCGTGCCGTTGGCGACCCGCAAGGGTGCGCTTGACCGCTATCTGAATGATCCAATCGATGGGGCAAGTCCGCAAGCCATTGTCCGCGCCTTGGCAAAGCTTGCTAAGGGGGAATTGTTGTCGGCGTCTTCAACGCGCCTCATGCTCGATATCATGTCGCGGACGTCAAGTGGCCCTAACCGGTTGAAGGCGGGTGTGCCCGCAGGTTGGAGCTTTTTGCACAAAACCGGGACTGGTCAGGTTTTGCCGCCGGTTTCCACGGGATATAATGATATCGGGATTATGACAGCGCCAGATGGCACACGTTACGCTATCGCGGTGATGATGGGCAGCACGACGGCGTCTATTCCGCAACGGATGACATTCATGCAATTTGTATCGCGCACCGTGGCTTCATACCACCAGAACTGACGCCTTATGGCGATGTTTCGGTTGGAGCGTCGCGCGCGGCATCCAACGTGTCTAAGGCGGACAAAGAAAAGGGCCGTCCTGCAAGCAGAACAGCCCTTATCAAAAGCTTTCGCTAAAAAGCGCGAATATTACTTCGCAGCTTCTTTCGCAGCGTCTGCAGCAGGTGCAGCAGCAGCAGCGTCAGCAGCAGGTGCAGCAGCAGCAGCGTCAGCAGCAGGAGCAGCTTCAGTTGCAGCAGCTTCAGCGCCTTCTACAGCTGCGTCAGCAGCTTCAGCAGGAGCTTCTGTGGTTGCTTCTGTTGCTTCTGTGGTTGCTTCTTCAGCACCTGAGCAAGCAGCCAAACCGAGCGAAGCGGCAAGAACGAGAGATACAGCAATTTTCTTCATATGGGAAACCCCCTAGCAAAACTTATGAAAACCTGACAGGCACACCACAACGAATGCAGTAATGTCTGCGGACAGCCCTCTAGCCCGTTCACAATTCGGTGGCAATGCGCTTTTTTATTCCGGCAGGCTGATCGGCCTCAAAATTGCACTTAACTCTACCAGAACGGTAGAAAATGCGGGAGATTTGAGCGGATTGACTTGATATAAAGATTTCTTTATATGATGGTGAAATGATCAATTTGCTGAACATCATGCGCGCTCTAGCCGACCCGACGCGGCTTCGAATCGTATTTCTCGTGCTTCGGCTTGAACTGTCGGTGGGCGAGTTAGTGCAGATATTGGACCAAAGCCAGCCCCGCGTTTCCCGGCATATCCGCATATTGGACGAGGCTGGATTGTTGGAGCGACGCAAAGAAGGAAGTTGGGTTTTCCTGCGCCCTGGCGCTGTTTTGGAGGACGGACGCCTCACGTCATTACTGACAGAAGCCGATGTGACGCAGGCGAAGGCATTTCAAAAGGATCTGGCGCGGCTGGACGAGGTCCGCAACGCACGCACCAATATGGCAGCATCCTATTTTGCGGCACATGCAGAAGAATGGGATTTCCTCAGATCACTGCATGTTGCTGATTCAGAAGTTGAGGCGAAGATTGCGCAGATTTTGCATAGCGCGCCTTTGGGCCGTGTATTGGACGTTGGCACAGGGACTGGCCGCATTGTTGAATTGTTCGCAGCGAGCGCAAGCCGCTTTGTCGCTTTGGACAATAGCCCCGAAATGTTGCGGCTTGCCCGCGCAAAGATAGCGAATTTCAGCGCCGATATCGCGAGCAAGGTCGAAATCAAACTAGGTGACTTTAACATGCTACCCGTGGGCGATGGTGAATTCGATACCGTCATTTTCCACCAAGTGCTGCATTACGCCCAAGACCCTGAGGCAGTCATTGCCGAAGCCATCCGGACCATTGCACAAGATGGGCGGCTCGTGATCGCCGACTTCGCGGCCCATGACCATGAAGAACTCCGTACGGTTCATGCCCATGCCCGGCTTGGCTTTACGGACGAATTTATGCGCAATGCGTTCTCGGCGCATGGCCTGCAGATGGTGCATCAGGCCGCACTTGAGTCCGGGGAACTCATTGTAAAAGTGTGGATGGGGCAAAAGCTGTCGTTCGCCACCCCGCGTCCAAAAAACAACTTAAGGATTGTTGCATGATTCTCCCGTTCGACCAGATGCAGGAAGCCAGCCGGGCGCTGGCCGCGCCTCTTTTTGCCGGTCTTGCCGGTGATTGCGAAATCAGTTTTGAGTTCTTCCCGCCGAAAACCGAAAAGATGGAAGAGCAGCTTTGGGATTCGGTTGTCACGCTCGCGCCGCTTGCCCCGCGCTTTGTATCGGTCACTTATGGTGCCGGCGGAACAACGCGTGAGCGGACACACAACACCGTCGCCCGCATCGCGCGCGAAACCAATATTCCAGCTGCGGCGCATTTAACCTGCGTCGAAGCATCAAAGGGCGAAATTGCCGACGTTGCCCATGCCTATTGGGAGGCGGGAGTCCGGCACATCGTTGCGCTGCGCGGAGATCCGCCCAGCTCGGACGGTAAATTTGTTCCGCATCCCGACGGCTATGCCAGCGCCGCTGATTTGGTCGAAGGACTGCGTAAGCTCCACCCGTTCGAGATATCGGTCAGTGCCTATCCCGAAACCCATCCAGAAGCATTGTCCGCTGCAAGCGACATCGACTTCCTGAAGCGCAAGCTGGATTCGGGCGCGAGCCGGGCAATCACACAATTTTTCTTTGAACCTGAAACATTCTTCCGTTTTCGCGACGCTGTCGCTGCCGCTGGAGTCGATGCCGAAATCGTCCCGGGTATCATGCCGGTCTCAAATTTTGCGGCAATCACGCGCATGTCCGCCATGACCGGCACCGCAATTCCCGTGTGGATGGAGCATTTGTTTGAAGAGTTGGATGACCATCCGCCTGCCCGGCAACTTGTCGCGGCCACCATCGCAGCCGAAATGTGCCGCCGATTATATGCGGGCGGTGTGCGCGATTTCCATTTCTACACGCTCAACCGGGCCGAGCTATCTTATGCCATTTGCCATTTGCTTGGAAAACGGCCCGCTGGCGCTGCGCAGGAGCAAGCGGCATGACCCCGCGTGAGGCATTTGTTGCAAGAGCGGCCAAGCAGATATTGGTCTTCGACGGCGGCTATGGGACCGCCATTCAGGGGTATAAATTATCCGAGGCGGACTATCGCGGGTCATTGGAACTGACCCACGATCAAAAGGGTAATAACGATCTTTTGTCGATCACACGACCTGACGTGGTTGGCGCCATCCACAGCGCATATCTCAGCGCTGGCGCGGACATGATCGAAACCAACACCTTTAGCGCCACGAAGATCAGCATGGCTGATTATGGCTGCGAACATTTGGTCCAGCAATTGAACATCGATTCGGCAAGACTCGCGCGCGCCTGTTGTGACGCCGCAGAAGCCGAAGATGGCAAGCGGCGTTTTGTTGCGGGCTCAATTGGGCCGACGAACAAGACATTGTCATTGTCGCCAGACGTCAACGACCCCGGCTATCGCGAAATCGATTTTGACTATCTGAAAGGCGTCTATCGCGAACAATGCGACGCGCTTATCGAAGGCGGCGTGGATTTCCTGCTGATTGAAACGATTTTCGACACGCTGAATGCCAAATGCGCAGGCATGGCGGCGCAGGAAGCCGCACTGGCATCGGGCCGGGACGTGCCCTTGATGATATCTATGACGATCACCGATATGGCCGGTCGCAATCTGTCGGGGCATACGGTTGAGGCATTTTGGGCCGCGATCCGGCATGTCAAACCACTGACCATCGGGTTAAACTGTTCGTTCGGCGCTGACCTGTTGCGTCCGCATTTGGCCGCTTTGTCAAAGCAAGCCGATGCGCTTGTCATGGCCTATCCCAATGCGGGCCTGCCCAATGACCTTGCCGAATATGACGAACTGCCCGAAACGACGGCGCAGCTGATTGGCCAATGGTTGGATGACGGGCTGGTCAACATCGTCGGCGGTTGTTGCGGCACCACGCCTGCGCATATCGCCGCGATTGCCAAGGCTGTTGAGGGCCGCGCGCCGCGCAGCATCCCGCAACCACCCGTGGTCACGCGCCTCGCTGGCCTCGAACCCTTCATCATGGCCGCCTGAACTCCTTAAAGCTGAACATAGATATGACATCCTCCTCCTCCCGTTTCGTCAACATCGGTGAACGTACGAACGTCACCGGCAGTGCCAAGTTCAAGAAGCTCATTCTGTCCGGCGATTATGAAGCCGCTGTCGAAGTCGCGCGCGACCAGGTCGAAAATGGCGCGCAGATTATCGACATCAATATGGATGAAGGTCTGCTCGACGCGCATGAGGCGATGACGACGTTCATCAAACGGATCGCTGCCGAACCAGATATTGCGCGCGTACCGTTGATGATCGACAGTTCCAAATGGAGCGTCATTGAGGCGGGGCTGAAATGCGTTTCGGGCAAGCCCATTGTGAATTCGATTTCGATGAAGGAGGGCGAAGAAGCCTTTTTGCATCACGCGCGGTTGTGCATGGCCTATGGTGCCGCTGTCGTGGTGATGGCGTTCGACGAGACAGGCCAGGCCGACACCAAAGAGCGCAAGGTCGAAATCTGCAAGCGTGCTTATGACTTGCTGGTCGGCATTGGGTTTCCGCCCGAAGACATCATTTTCGATCCCAATATTTTTGCGGTGGCAACGGGGATTGAAGAGCATAACAATTATGGCGTCGATTTTATCGAGGCGCTGAAGGAATTGCGCGTTCTGTGCCCGCATGCGCATTATTCGGGCGGCCTTTCCAACCTGTCCTTTTCCTTCCGCGGTAACGAACCTGTGCGCCGCGCGATGCACTCGATATTCTTATATCATGCGATCCCTGCTGGCTTGGATATGGCGATCGTTAACGCAGGCCAGTTGGATATCTATGACGATATTGATCCGGAACTGCGGGTGGCGTGCGAAGATGTAATCCTCAACCGCGACCCTGATGCCACCGAGCGCCTCATCACCTTGGCCGAGAAATATCGCGGTACGGATGTGGCGCAGGAAAAGGCCGAGGCCGAATGGCGCGGCTGGGAAGTTAAAAAGCGGCTTGAACATGCCTTGGTCAAAGGCATTGATGCGCATATTGTCGACGACACCGAAGAAGCGCGGCTGGCGATCAAGGCTGCGGGCGGCAGGCCTATCGAGGTTATCGAAGGCCCGTTGATGGACGGCATGAATGTCGTGGGCGACTTGTTCGGGTCGGGCAAAATGTTCCTGCCGCAAGTCGTGAAATCGGCGCGCGTCATGAAAAAAGCGGTCGCGCATCTGTTCCCTTATATCGAGGCGGAAAAAGAAGTCGGCGCGAAGGGCAAGGGCAAGATCATCATGGCGACCGTCAAGGGCGACGTGCATGACATCGGCAAGAATATCGTTGGCGTTGTGCTGCAGTGTAATGGATTTGAGATTGTCGATCTGGGCGTGATGGTCCCGTGGCAAGACATATTGAAGGCGGCGGTCGACCATGATGCCGACATGATCGGGCTGTCCGGCCTGATCACGCCTTCGTTGGACGAGATGGTCACCGTCGCTGAAGAAATGCAGAAGGCCGGTATGACGATGCCGTTGATGATCGGCGGCGCAACCACGTCCAAAACGCATACGGCGTTGCGGATTGAGCCTGTCTATTCAGGCCCCGTCATTCATGTGCTCGATGCTTCGCGCGCTGTCGGTGTTGCGGGCACATTGGTCAGCGATACTATGGCTGAAAAGTTCGTCGCTGACACCCGCGCCGAATATAGCCACATCCGCGATGCCCGTGCGGGCAAGACCGCAAAGCCATTGGCTTCGCTGGATGAAGCACGCGCCAATGGGTTCGAGATTGATGAGGCGCTTAAGCCTGCCCCGCCATTACAGCCTGGCGTGCATGTCTATGATGATTGGGATCTTTCCGATCTGCGCAATTATATTGATTGGACGCCGTTTTTCCGCGCTTGGGAATTGCATGGCAATTACCCCGATATTTTGACCGATGAAGTCGTTGGCGAAAGTGCCACCAGCCTGTTTGCCGATGCCAACGCGATGCTTGATAAAATCATCAGCGAAAAATGGCTCCGCGCAAAGGGCGTTGCGGGCCTGTGGCCATGCCAGCGCGATGGCGACGATGTTGTGGTCTATTGCGAACAGACCGAGAGCCATATTCGCCTGCCGTTCCTGCGGCAGCAAATCGCCAAGCGCGAAGGCAGGGCGAACATGTGTCTGGCCGATTTCATCAGCCGCGATGGCGACTGGATTGGCGGCTTTGCCGTGACCACTGGCCATGGCATCGGCAAGCATTTGGCGCAGTTCAAAGCCAATATTGATGATTATTCCGACATCATGTTGAAAGCGCTGGCCGACCGTCTGGCCGAAGCTTTTGCTGAGCGGATGCACGAGCATGTCCGCACAACATTATGGGGTTATGCGCCCGACGAGCAGTTCACCATCGAGGCGCTGAACCGTGAAGAATATCGAGGCATCCGGCCCGCCCCGGGCTACCCCGCATGTCCGGACCACAGCCTGAAGCCGATATTGTTCGACCTGCTGGATGCTACCCAGAAAACCGGCATTACCCTGACCGAAAGCTTTGCCATGTTGCCGACCGCCGCGGTCAGCGGATTTTATTTCGGGCACCCCCAAGCCGAATATTTCGGCGTTGCGCGGATTGGCGAAGATCAGGTTGCGGACTATGCCGCACGGCGCGAACTCGATTTGGATCGGGCGCGGCAGTATCTAAGGCCGAACCTCAACGAATGATCTGGGCTAGGGTAGATTTTAGGAACGAATGCCCATGAAGAAAACTGCGCTCTTCGTCCTGACCGCTCTCTGCGCGGTTGCGGCATTTGCGCGCAGCCCGGCCGCTTTCCGCAATGGCGAGAAGGGGCGTGGCTATGCCAGCCTCCAAAAGGCGGTTGATGGAATTGGCAGTGGCGAGGGCACGATCATCATCGCGCCGGGCACCTATCGGCAATGTGCCATCCAAAAAGCGGGCGTCATCGCCTTTCGCGCCGCAGTCCCGGGCCAGACGATATTTGACGGCGCAACCTGTGAAGGCAAGGCGGCCTTAGTCCTGCGCGGACGCGCGGCACGCATTGATGGCGTTGTCTTTCAAAATATGCGCGTGCCTGATGCCAATGGCCCAGGCATCCGGCTTGAATAGGGCAGCCTGACGGTGACGCGCGCGATCTTTCGCAACAGCCAACAGGGCATCTTAACCGCCGACGACAAAGCCGGTGAAATTCGTATCACGCAATCTACCTTTTCCGGCCTTGGCCGTTGCGACCGGGGGCTGTCCTGCGTGCATAGCGTCTACATTGGCGGCTATGGCAGCCCGACCGTCACCAACAGCCGTTTCGAACGTGGCAATGGCGGGCATTATATCAAAAGCAGCGCGCGGCAGGTGTCGATTACGGATAACGCATTTGACGATACGCGCGGGCGCAAAACCCAATACATAATTGATTTGCCCAATGGCGCAACTGGCAAGATCGTGCGCAATATGTTTGTGCAAGGCGCAAGCAAGGAAAATGACAGCGCCTTTATCACCGTTGCAGCCGAAGGCTGGACGCAAAGCAGTGCTGGCCTGGCGATCAACGCCAACGAAGCGAGCATCGCGCACGGTGTGAATCGTCAAACCATATTTCTCGCAGATTGGTCGGGCGACCGACTGGCGTTAGGCGGCAACCGGTTGGGCCGTGGACTGAAACCGTTTCAGAGGCGATAGATCCGCGCCGGCTCACTTCGCTCTGCGGACGTAAATTGCCGCTGCCCTGTCATACAATTGCCGAACTACCTGTGAATTAAGGAAGCGACCAGCGTAGGTTCATAAGGTAAAGATATATTTACCATGGCGCCGTCATGGCCCCCGCGGACTCCGGCTATAAGCGCTGGAAAACATATCCTGCGAACCAGCCAAGCAGCAATGATACAAGCACCGCCATGGCACCATAGAAAAAGGCAAAATCCTGCGCCATGATGGTCACCAGTTGCTCAAACCCGGTTTTGCGTATCCGCACTTGCACATTATCGTCCGCAACAATGACCCGGCCATTGCGGATCAATAATGTTTCGGCGGTATATGTGCCAACAGGGACGCTGGACGGAATATTGAGTCGTGCGCGGTACAATACCTGATCGGTGATTTCGACGGTGCCTGCCTCCTGCCGGAAAAGGCCGTTGCGGCGGTTCAGATCGACGAGGCCATCGACAAAGCGTTTTTGTTCTGCGGCATCCACTTCTCCGCTGGGCGACAATTGCAATCTTTCGAGGCCAAGTTCGTAAATAGCCGCGGTCTTGCTATCAACGATTTCGCGGAGCGGGCGGGATGAGGCGATCGCGTAATAAGCGGGAACGGACCGGAAATCGGTGCTGTCGGCGTTAATCCAGATGCCTGCAATATTCTGCTTTTCGCGCAGCGTCACCGCGCGCGTTGGCCCGCGCAGGACTACGGCGACGTCTACTTGACCCTCCGGCGCAACGCCGCGCGGGTAAATGATCGCGCCAAACAGCAGCATTTCAGCGCCTGTGAAACCCGATTGAATATTGATTTCGCGCTGCGACACATCGGGCACAAGCTTGGGCACACTCTGGGCGCTCGCTGCCATAGGCAGCAAAAACAGGAGTAGGGCGAGCAAGCGCATCATAAAGCTTGCAACGTGTAGATTTCGTCTGGACGCCAGCCAAGGCCAAGCGCCATCCGGATAGCGACAAGTAAGACAATCACTGCAAGGAAGAGGCGCAGATAATCTGGACGCATCCGCTGCGCTAGTCGTGCGCCAATTTGAGCGCCAATGACACTTCCAATCAGCAAGAATACCGCCAACACAATATCGACCGCCTTGGTGGTCAGGCTGTGCATCATGGTGGATGCCATGGTGACGAACAATATCTGAAACAGTGATGTTCCCACAACAACCTGCGCACCCATGCCAAGCAAATACAGCATAGCCGGAACCATGATGAAACCGCCGCCCACGCCCAGCAGCATTGTCATAATGCCAGTGATGAAACCTAATATCAGCGGCGCGAGTGGCGAAATATACAGACCCGACCGGTAGAAACGCCAACGCATCGGCAAATTGGCGACCAATGGATGGTGCCGCCTTTTGGCTGCGGGCACCGGTTTGCCTGCACGTGACGCGCTGACGCTGGTTAGGCTTTCTTTAGCCATCAGTCCGCCAATGCCGCCCAGCATGACGACGTAAAGGATGTTGATGACGGTATCGATCTGGCCAAGCGCTTCCAATATTTCAAAGATCGCTGCGCCCGCAGCTGTGCCGAAAATGCCCCCGAAAACCAACACGGCGCCCATTTGGAAATCGACACCGCCGCGGTTCATATGCGCAAAAACGCCCGATACGCTTGCGCCGGTTACCTGTGTCGATGCCGACGCTGCGGCAACCGCCGGAGGGATGCCGTAGAAAATAAGCAATGGCGTGGTCAGGAACCCGCCGCCCACGCCAAACATTCCAGACAACACACCAACGCCGCCACCCAGCAGGATGATGACCAGCGCATTGACCGACAAATTGGCTATAGGAAGATAGATATCCATGTTTGACCAATAGACCCTAACGGCATTTAGCGGCAGGATAAAGGCTGACGCGCAGAAACTCGTGCACAATATCACCGCTGACGTTTACGTGCGCATTTGGCGCAACATCGATACGCATGTCCTTGTCTTGTCCACCCCTCAAAAAAATCTCTGCGCCAAAAGCAAGCGGGGCCCTTCCCGATTTTGCGATTGGTCGGTGTGCTTGCACTGTAAAATCGGCCAAGCGCTCCCGCTTTGGCTTGAAACAAAGCCTACCTGCTTATAGCCATCCAACCCAAACCGCTAAAGCAAGGGACTTGTTCAATGTTTTGTGCTGCGCTTGCTATCAATTATGCGGGCGGGCATATAGCTGGACGATGACTGAAACGCCCCAAAAACGACCCAACCAATCCGCATTGCGTGCGTTTCTTGCAAGCGAGGCGGCCGGCGGCATTTTGCTGATGGTGGCAGCGGCTTTGGCGCTGCTCGTCGCCAATTCGCCCTTTGCAGATAGCTATGCCCATTTCGTGCACGCGGTGATTGGGCCGGAATTAACGCCAAAACTGGGTCCGATGACCGTCCATCTCTGGATAAATGATGGGCTGATGGCGATATTTTTCCTGTTGGTCGGGCTGGAGATTAAGCGCGAATTTGTCGATGGCCATCTTTCAACATGGGACGACAGGCGGCTTCCGATCATTGCGGCCGCGGCGGGCATGGTTGTTCCGGCGCTGATCTATCTGGGCGTGGCGGGCGGCGATCCAGATCTGCACCGCGGCTGGGCGATACCGGCTGCCACCGATATTGCATTTGCCATAGGCGTGCTGGCTTTATTGGGCAGCCGCGCACCTGCATCTTTGAAACTGTTTTTAACCACGGTGGCGATTGTCGATGATATGGGCGCGGTCGCCATCATTGCGCTTTTCTACACCGCGGAACTGAACATCATGGCATTGGCCGCAGCAGGTGCGATCTGGCTGTCGATGATGGCGCTCAATCGTTTTCGGGTGCATGTGCTTTGGCCGTACCTCATCCTTGCGGCGTTGTTATGGTATGCGACATTGCTGTCTGGCGTTCATGCCACGATTGCAGGGGTGATGGCTGCATTTGCCATTCCGTTTCACCGGACAATCGCAGCGCCCGATGCTGAAGATTCGGCGCTGCACCGGCTTGAACATGCGTTGGTGAAGCCCGTCGCGTTTTTCATTGTGCCTATCTTTGGCTTTGCAAACGCGGGCGTTTCGCTTGCGGGCACCAGCGTGGCGGCACTGGCTGCGCCGCTTCCGCTTGGCATTGCCATGGGGCTGTTTCTGGGTAAGCAAATCGGGATTTTCGCAAGCGTCTGGCTTTCCGCGAAGCTTGGAATTGCCGCCCGTCCAAAGGACGCCAACTGGGTGCACGTCTATGGCGTCGCGTTGCTGTGCGGGATTGGTTTCACCATGAGCCTGTTTATCGGCGGCCTTGCCTTTGTCGGGCCGGCACAATCCGACGCCGTCAAAATTGGCGTTTTGATGGGGTCGGTGGTTTCCGCAATTTCGGGCTATCTCATTTTGCGCTTTGCCGCGCGCCAAAAGCACATATCGGGAGACGTAATATGAAGCTTTTCTATCCCATCGTCACGGCCGCGTTGCTGGCTTCGGCATGCAGCGCGGTTCCCGTGGCGGCGCGTTCTTTAACCAGCATTTCGCAAGATTATGTCCGCCTCACGCTTGAGGCTGGAACGCATGAGGCCGAATATGTCGATGCATATTATGGACCTGAATCGTTGCAGGCGGCGGCGAAAGCCAGTCCGCGTTCGCTCGCCGATCTCATTGCTGAGGCCCGCAAGCTGACGGCTTCTATTGATGCAAGCTTGCCGACGATCAAGGATGATGCCGACCGCCGCCGCGCGTTGGCGTTGCGGGGCATGCTCGTGGCCGCAGACACAAGACTGCACATGCTTCAGGGCCGCAAATTCGCGGTTAATGATGAAGCGAACGGGCAGTTTGCGACCGTCCCTGTGCTCATGACGCTCGAACATTATGACGCGATTTTAAACGGGCTTGAGACGCTCATTCCCGGTACGGGGCCACTCGCAGCGCGGGTTGATGCGTTTAACGAACGGTACACCATTCCCAAAGAGCGGCTGCAACCTGTCTTTGACGCTGCGATCGCCGAATGCAAACGCCGCACCGCGCAGCATATCGCGCTGCCCGCGGGCGAAAGCTTTGATATGGAATTTGTGACGGGGAAAACCTGGTCCGGTTACAATTATTATAAGGGCAATTACAAAAGCCTGATCCAGATTAACACCGACCTTCCGATCCGTGTCAGCCGTGCGGTCGATCTGGGCTGTCATGAAGGCTATCCCGGCCACCATGTTTTGAACCTGATGGTTGAACAGCGGCTTGCGCGTGCAAATGGGTGGAGCGAATATGAGGTAAACCCGCTCTACAGCCCGACCAGCGTCCTTTCCGAAGGCAGCGCAAATTATGGCATAGATTTGGCTTTTCCGGCCGAGGAACGCTTGGCGTTCGAACGCGATATTCTGTACCCGCTCGCGGGCCTCGATCCCAAATCGGCAGACGCCTATTGGAAAATGCAGCAAATGACCGAGATGCTGTCCGGCGCGCGGTTGACCATTGCGAAAATGTATCTCGACGGGGAAATATCCCGCGCGCAGGCCCTTGAACTCACGCAGAAATATCTATTACTGTCGCCCGCGCGCGCCGAACAATCGGTGGCATTTACCGACCATTATCGCAGCTATGTTATCAACTATGGCTGGGGCAAAGACCTCGTCCGTGGCTATATCGAGCGCGGCAATCCCGACCAAGCCGAGCGCTGGCGCCGGATGGAAAAGATACTCAGCGAGCCAACGCAGCCCGCCGATTTACTGCCCTAGGTAAGATGATCGCGGAACCAGGCGGTGAGTTCGTCTTCGGATAATTCACCAGCGGCGAGCGCCAAAACAATGCGTGTCGCGTCCTGTGGGTCGAATGTCAGTGCATGCCCGTTGAGCGCCAAAAACAAACGTGCAAGTACCCATGCTGTGCGTTTGTTGCCATCGGCAAAAGGATGGTTGCGGGCAACACCATAAGCATAAGCCGCAGCCAGCGCAGCGGTATCGTCTGCGCCATAATTCCACTGGTTCACGGGCCGTTCTAATGCCGAATCCAACAAGTTGGAATCGCGCACACCGCTAATTCCGCCATGCTCGGCAATTTGCCGGTCGTGGATGGCAAGCGCATCGCGTGCGTCGAGCCAATGGGGCTCAATTCGAATGGCCGGAGGCAATTGCGGCCCTTACTGCGCCAACACGCGCAATATGTCGCGGTCCTCACGCATGATCGTTTCGGCCAACGCCATCTTTGCCTCAAAGCCAGGGTCGCTTGGGGTCAGGTGAAAGCCGTTAGCGGTTTCCGTCAGATACAGGTCGTCGCCAAGCGACACCCGCAGCTTGGCGAGTATCTCTTTGGGAAGAATCATACCGGCACTGTTGCCGACTTTTATAACTTTAATTGGCTTGTTCATACGCATGTTATAACACAAACACGGCTACAGCCGCAAGTCTGGGAAATGGACGTTCACCGAATGCGAAATCATGTTGGCCGTGCCGAAGATCGCCATAAAGCTGATGCCGGTGGCAGGAAACGCGCAAGCTCTCGCAAAGTGCATGTTGTCGGGCTATGCGGTGCGATACTGTCATGTGGAATATGCCGAACGATGCGCCTGTTTTTTGATCCCCGCCAGCTTGACCATGCGCCGGTCCAGGAACTGCATAATGGCGCGTTCGTCCCTTATGCCGAAACCCCGGCGCGCGCACAGGCGCTATGTGCTGGGGTGTCCGCTACGGAAAGCCCCACCGACCATGGGGAGGCACCGATATTGGCGGTGCATGATGCGGGTTACATCGCATATCTAAAGACTGCGCATGACCGTTGGCTTGCCGCCGGACGGTCAGGTGATGTGATGGGCTATATATGGCCAGTGGTGCGGCGGCGCGCGTTGGACTTAACGCGTATTGACGCCTTGGCCGGTCGTTACAGCATGGACAGCTCTACGCCATTGACCGCCGACAGCTGGACCTCGGCCTATTGGAGCACGCAGTCGGCCTTGTCGGCGCTTGATGCTGTGCTGGCGGGCGACCGCGTGGCCACCGCCTTGTGCCGCCCGCCCGGGCATCATGCAGGGGCCGATTATCTTGGCGGATATTGCTTCATCAATCAGGCCGCGGTCGCGGCGCAAGCGGCGCGCGACGCCGGTATCGCGCGCGTGGCCATTCTCGACATTGATTATCATCATGGCAACGGCACGCAGGATATTTTCTGGGACAGGGGCGATGTCTTTTATGCCTCTGTCCACGCAGACCCGGCGACAGATTTCCCCTTTTACTGGGGGCATGCCGATGAAGTGGGCGAAGGTGCGGGGGCAGGCGCAACGTTGAATCTGCCATTGCCGCATGGCACAACGCTGGGCGCGTTCCGCGCGGCGCAAGCGACAGCCCTAGACGCCATTGCCCGGTTTGACCCCGGCCTCCTGATTGTCAGCTTCGGCGCGGACACCTTTGAAGGCGACCCCATCGCCAATTTCGCACTTCAAACCGCAGATTATGCCACGCTGGCGCAAGACATTGCGGCGACCCGACTGCCGACGGTTGTCCTGACCGAAGGCGGCTATGCGGTCGACAATTTGGGCGAAAATCTCGCCAGCTTTTTAAGAGGGTTTTGAAGTCTTAGGGCAGCCTGAAATAGACATTGTTTTGATAGTAAGACACCAATGGCTGACCCTGCGCATCAAGTGCGGGGGAAAAACGCGCACGCCGCATTACGGATTTGCAGACAGCATCGTCAAAAAATTTGGGCCGTGTTGTTGCTTGAATATGGCATGCGGTTGGCATGCCATCAGGTCCAACGGTGAGCCGGAAATTTACGAGGGCAGGTTGACCAGCAGCGAGCATGGCGATCGGATAGTCGGATGACACAATCCATTTGCCCGGCGGCTCAAGTGGCGTGGCCCGTTGGCTGAGCGTCTTGTGCTTTTCGACATCGATGCCCCAACTGCTGAGAAGATTGTCAATGCAGGTATCGAGCGCCGCCAATGGTCCGCGCATGGAACCTGTCTCCAGCATCAACGGTTTTTGCAGAGGCTTGCCAACGCGCAAGTAGCGAATTGCCTTTTGCCGGTCCTCACTAATCGGTTGAATAACAACCCTCTCTGCATTTTCCCGATCTTTCATCGCCAGTAATTCAGAACCGCTTGGCGGCGCAACGCGCGCGCTGCTGGAAAAAATCAAGGCAGGTTCCTTACCAAGATTTCCGGCGAGAAACGCAATTTTCTGTTCCTGCTCGCTCGGCCCGAACTGGATATTGGCTTCACCTTTTTGAACGGATGTTGGTATGCGTTTTCCGGCAATCGTCAGGCGGAAATATTCACTTGGGCTAAAGCGGTCCATAAGCAACAAAACTGTTTGCTTGCCGTCCCCAAATTGCCGACCGAGGCGGCATCTTTCCTCGGCATAATTGACCTGCCATGATGAAGTCGGCTTTAAAACCAAAGGCGCAGGCGCAGCAGCAATAGCCGGCGACGACATTGTGAGGGCGACAATGATAAGCGATGCGACCAGCGACTTTGCCATATCCAGCAGGTTACCCAATGGCATTAAAGCCACAAGTAAAAAGGGCGGCCATTTCTGACCGCCCTGAAATTTTTACGCAATGTTACTAGAAGTTACAGCTTGCCGACCAATTCAGGCACGACCGTAAACAGGTCACCGACAAGGCCGATGTCTGCGACTTGGAAGATCGGTGCGTCTTCATCTTTGTTGATGGCGACAATGACCTTGGAGTCCTTCATACCCGCAAGATGCTGGATCGCGCCGGAGATGCCGACCGCGATATAGACTTCAGGGGCAACGATCTTGCCGGTTTGGCCGACCTGATAGTCATTGGGGACATAACCCGCATCCACAGCAGCGCGGCTTGCGCCTACGCCTGCGCCAAGCTTGTCGGCGAGTGGCAAGATGACTTCGCTGAACGTCGCCGAGTCCTTGAGCGCGCGGCCGCCGGATACGATGATCTTGGCCGATGTCAGCTCAGGGCGTTCTTGCTTCGCGATTTCGGCCGAGATGAATTTCGAAGTGCCCGCATCGCCGCTACCCGAGACAGCTTCGATTGCAGCAGAACCGCCGGTTTCTTCAGCCTTGGCAAAGGCGGTACCGCGAACGGTGATGACCTTCTTGGCATCCGAAGATTGGACAGTCGCAATTGCGTTGCCGGCGTAGATCGGACGCGTGAACGTGTCCGCGCTTTCAACGCTGAGGATGTCAGAGATTTGCATGACATCCAGCAAAGCAGCAACGCGTGGTGCGATGTTCTTACCGTTCGATGTGGCAGGCGCCAAAAACGCGTCATGCGTGGCCATCAATGATGCCACCAAAGGCGCAACATTTTCAGCCAACTGCTGGGCATAAGCTGCGTCATCGGCAACGTGCACGGTGGTCACGCCAGCGATTTTTGCAGCCTGCTCGGCAACTGCGCCGCAGCCTGATCCCGCGACGAGGACATGCACTTCGCCAATCTGCGATGCAGCGGTGACGACCGCAAGCGTTGCATCCTTCAGCGATGCATTGTCATGTTCGGCATAAACGAGGGTCTTCATGCGGCCACTCCTATTTCCTTGAGCTTTGCAACCAGCGCATCGACGTCGGCAACCTTGATACCGGCGCTGCGTACAGGCGGTTCAACAACCTTCAATGTCTTCAGGCGCGGGCTAACGTCCACACCATAATCGGCAGGCGTTTTCTGCGCGAGTGGCTTGGACTTTGCTTTCATGATGTTGGGCAGAGACGCATAACGTGGCTCGTTCAAGCGCAGGTCGGTCGTGATGATGGCGGGCATCTTCAACGCCACCGTCTGCAAACCGCCATCGACTTCGCGCGCGACATGCACTTCATCACCGGACACGTTGACCGTGTTGGCAAATGTACCCTGCGGACGACCGGTCAAGGCAGCGAGCATTTGGCCAGTCTGGTTCGAGTCATCGTCAATCGCTTGCTTACCGAGAATGACGAGGCCGGGCTGTTCTTCGTCCATGACCTTTGCAAGGATCTTGGCAACGGCGAGCGGCTCAACATCTTCAGCGACGACGAGGATCGCGCGGTCCGCACCCATGGCGAGCGCTGTGCGTAATGTTTCTTGCGCCTTGTCTGGTCCGATCGACACCGCGATAACTTCGGTCGCAACGCCCTTTTCACGCAAACGCAGCGCTTCTTCGACCGCGATTTCGTCAAACGGGTTCATGCTCATTTTGACATTCGCCAAATCAACACCCGAACCATCGGGCTTAACCCGCGGCTTAACATTATAATCGATGACCCGCTTAACGGGGACGATGATCTTCATCTGCTCATCCTTCCATACCGACTCAAATGGCGAGTGAATGCCCGCCTAAACTGGAGCGCCTATGCTTAACGTTGACGTGAACGTCAAGCGTTCGATACACTAAGCTGCTTTGCGGACTTCCGCGACAATCTTTGCGGCTGCATCGCCAAGGTCGTTGGCAGATACGATAGGCAGGCCGCTATTGGCGAGGATGTCCTTGCCCTGCTGCACATTGGTGCCTTCGAGGCGGACAACGAGCGGTACCGACAGGTTCACTTCCTTTGCCGCAGCAACGATACCGTCCGCGATGATGTCGCATTTCATGATGCCGCCGAAGATATTGACCAAAATGCCCTTTACGGCTGGGTCCTTCAGAATAATCTTGAATGCCGCAGTCACCTTTTCCTTCGAAGCGCCGCCCCCTACGTCCAGGAAGTTGGCTGGGAATTCACCGTTCAGCTTGATGATGTCCATGGTGGCCATCGCAAGACCAGCGCCGTTGACCATGCAGCCGATATTGCCGTCGAGCTTGATATAGGCCAGGTCATATTCGGACGCTTCGACCTCAGCAGGGTCTTCTTCGGTCAGGTCGCGCAGCTCGGCGAGATCCTTGTGGCGGAACATGGCATTGCCATCAAACGCAACCTTGGCATCCAGCACCAACAGTTCATCGCCATTCTTGCCTTCGCACACAGCGAGCGGGTTGATTTCAATCTGTTCGGCATCGGTGCCCAAAAATGCGGCATAAAGACCGGCAACCACAGTCTGTGCTTGCTTCGCCAAATCACCCGTCAGGCCAAGCGCCTTTGCAACGCTGCGGCCATGGTGCGGCTGAAGTCCGGTTGCTGGATCGACAACGATGGTGTGAATCTTCTCGGGGCTGTCATGCGCCACGTCTTCGATGTTCATGCCGCCTTCGGTTGAGGCAACAATAGCAATCCGGCTGGTTGCGCGATCGACCAACAATGCGAGGTAGAATTCCTGCTTAATGTCGGCGCCGTCGGTGATGTACAGACGGTTGACTTGCTTGCCTTCGGCTCCGGTCTGGATGGTCACCAGCGTGTTGCCCAGCATTTCTTTTGCATGCGATTCAACTTCGTCCAAGTTGAATGCCAAGCGAACACCGCCCTTTGCATCGGGACCCAATTCCTTGAACTTGCCTTTGCCGCGTCCACCTGCATGGATTTGCGACTTCACAACATAAAGCGGACCAGGCAATTGCTTCGCCGCCGCAACCGCCTCTTCAACGCTGAGCGCCGCGATACCAGCGGGGCACGCCACACCAAATTTCGCAAGCAGTTCTTTGGCCTGATATTCATGGATATTCATGGGAGATTACATCCTCGACAATAAAGAGTTTCGCCGGTCGCTTAAGCACAGACGGGCGCTGAATGGAAGGGCTTGCGCTGATGTTTTTTGGTTGATGCAGAGCCGCAGCGCGCGCGAAGCAAATCATATATTCTCTGCGTCCTCCGCGCCTCTGCGCGCAAAAAACTTAAGCTAGTAAATCAAGTTCCACCAATGCGCGGCGCAGCTTTTCTGCATCAGTAAAATGATGCGCGGCAAAGCCATTGGCGCGGGCGCTGACGATATTGTCATGATTGTCATCGATGAATATCGCCTCGCCGGGCTTCAGCCCAAAGCGCCGCAGCGCCAGCGCATAGATATCCGGGTCTGGCTTGACCATTTTCTCGACGCCCGAGACGACAATATCGCCGAAATGATCAAAAATTGGCTGGGTCGGACGGAACATCTCCCAAAACTCCGCGCCAAAATTGGTGATGGCGAAAAGCGGTACGGCGCGGGCGGCCAGTTCGTGCACGATTTCCAGCGATCCTGTGACAGGGCCCGGAATCGTCTCGTTAAAACGCGTCCGGTACGCGTCGATCTCATTCTGGTATTTTGGATATAGCGCAATCCGCTCGGCGGTCATCTCTGCCAATGGGCGACCAGCATCATGCTGAAAATGCCATTCGGGGGTGACAACATGCGTGACGACATATTCCAGCTCCGCCTTGTCGGCGATCAACTTTGCAAAAAGATACCGCAAATCCCATTCGAACAGCACTTTGCCGACATCAAACACGACGGTGGTGATCTTTGTCATGGGAAATATCTCACATGAAGACGCAAAAAAACCGCCCGCGAATCAGATTCGGAGCGGTCTTTTGATAAAACCATCTGCCCGCATTGCGCAGGCAGCGGCCAATTAACCCTGGCGCGCCTTAAAGCGTGGCTGGGTCTTGTTGATGACATAGGTCCGGCCACGACGACGAATCACGCGGTTGTCACGATGGCGGCCTTTGAGCGACTTGAGAGAATTAACGACTTTCATCGGATTTACCCGTCTTTTTGATGCATAAAGCTTGAATTGAAGGCGCGCTCCTATGGGTGGGGCGGCGGAAAGTCAAGCGCGTTCGGCGCAATTATGCGATTCAGCCCCCATACATCGCATGCCATGATATATGAGGCGCTAAAGGATAGGACTATGATGAAAACTCCAAGAATCTTGCCGCTTCTCGCGCTTGCACTGCTGTCGGCCTGTGTCGTTCCCACTGGCCCTGTTGAGGTCACGCGATTTAACCGCGCATCCGAAAGCGTGCCTTATGGCAATGGCAGTTTTGGGGTTGAGGTTGCCGGCGAATCGGCGGCGGACCGATCGCTATCGGCTTCGCCTTATGTTGCGGCGGTGACCCGCGAAATGCAGCGGGTCGGCTATCGCAACCAAGCTGGCACAAGCGACGTTGTTGCCGAAATACGCTTTGGTGCGACCATGATACGCCCAGATCGCCGGTCACCGGTTTCCGTGGGCGTCGGCGGATCAACCGGCAGCTATGGGTCGGGCATTGGCTTGGGCGTTGGCATCAATCTCGGTGGGGGTTCGGCAGCGCAATTGCAGACCACATTGTCGGTGCGCATCATCAGGCGCAGCGACCAGCTGGTGATATGGGAAGGGACCGCAGTGCAATCTGCCAAAGCCGGTTCTCCTGGCGCGCAGCCCGCTATTGCGGCATCAAAATTGGCCGAAGCCTTGTTTAAGGACTTCCCCGGCGTGTCTGGCGAGACTATTCGCGTTCCATAAACTTCATTGCGAGAGCGAACCAAAAATGCCGATCACCGATATCAATGCTGCATTCGACAGCGGTAACATCATAGTGCACGCCATCGATGGCAACAGCGCCACCCTTGGCATTCGCAAGGATAAGGATTCGGAGTTTGCGCAATGGTTCCACTTCCGCGTTGCGTGCGCAGCGGGTGAAGAAATTGAACTGCGCATAACGGGCTTGGAAGGCAGCGCCTATCCCGGCGGCTGGCCAGATTATCGCGCCTGTGTTTCCGAAGACCGCGATTTTTGGGGCCGCGCCGATACGAGCTATGACAAAGCCGCAGACGGCGGCACCCTGACAATCCGCTACACGCCCGCCAGCGACATTGTCTGGTTCGCCTATTTCGCGCCCTTTAGCATGGAACGGCACCATAATCTGATTTCTGACGCCGCAACATGCGAAGGCGTCAGCTATCGTTGCTTGGGCCACAGCCTGGAAGGGCAGCCCATTGATTGCCTGTCGATGGGGGATGGCGAAACGCAAGTCTGGCTATATGCGCGCCAGCATCCGGGCGAAACGCAGGCGGAATATTGGATGGAAGGTGCGCTGGATATGCTCACCGACCTTAGCGATCCGCACACGCGCGTATTGCTGGAAAAATGCCGGTTGCATATCGTGCCCAACTGCAATACCGACGGCAGCTGCCGCGGACATTTGCGCACCAATTTTGCAGGCGTAAACCTGAACCGCGAATGGGCCGAGCCAAGTTTGGAGCGCAGTCCAGAGGTTCTGGGAATCCGCAACGCCATGGATGAAACCGGCGTGCATTGGGCAATGGATGTTCATGGGGATGAGGCCATTCCCGCTGCATTCATGGCCGGGTTTGAAGGCATTCCGTCATGGACCGATGATCAAGGCGCGCGATACAATGATTTCATCAATCGCCTCGCCGCGCGCACACCCGATTTCCAGACCGAGCTGGGTTACACCAAAGCGGGGCCGGGCAAAGCCAACCTGACCATGTCGACAAACCAGCTCGCCGAGCGTTTTGGCCCGTCGCATCAATGCGTGTCGATGACGCTTGAAATGCCTTACAAAGACACGGTGCATGGCAATGATCCCTATCAGGGCTGGTCACCAGAGCGGTGCCGCCTGCTGGCCCGCGAGTGCCTCGCGACGCTGGCGGAGATGGTGTAGGCAGCCCTTATGCGCATCATCGTGGATGATCTTTCCGGCAATGAAATCCGCGCATTGCTGGAAACGCATTTTGCCGGGATGCTGGCAAGCTCGCCACCGGAAAGTTGTCATTTTCTTGATTTCGACGGGCTGAATGCGCCGGATGTGACGTTCTGGTCGATCTGGGACGGGGATGCGCTTGCGGGGTGCGGGGCGTTGAAAGAGCTGACGACCGAACATGGCGAGGTCAAATCGATGCGGACGCATGCGGACCATTTGCGCAAAGGTGTAGGTGCCAACATGCTGACGCATATCATTTCGCAAGCGCGCCACCGGGGTTATCACCGCCTGAGCCTTGAAACAGGATCGTCGGCGGAATTCGCGCCGGCGTTGGCGCTGTATGAAGCGCACGGGTTTCAATATTGCCCACCCTTTGGCGATTATGTCGAAGACCCGTTTAGCCGTTTCATGACCTTGGCGATTTGACCAACTTGCGTTAGGGCGCGGTCAAACAAAGAAGGAACTCCCATGCCAAAGCTTATCCTCATTCGCCACGGACAATCCCAATGGAACCTCGAAAACCGGTTCACCGGTTGGTGGGATGTTGATGTGACCGAAAAAGGCGCAGCCGAAGCGTGGGCCGCGGGCGAGCTGATGAAGGCCAAGGGCATTGCCCCTGATGTTGCCTTTACCAGCGTGCAGACGCGGGCGATCAAGACGTTGAACCTCGCGCTTGAGGCGATGGGCCGGCTTTGGGTTCCGGTGACCAAGAACTGGCAATTGAACGAGCGCCATTATGGCGGCCTGACCGGCCTTGATAAGGCAGAGACTGCGGCCAAGCATGGCGACGAACAGGTCAAAATCTGGCGCCGCAGTTTCGATGTTCCGCCGCCGCCATTGGAGGTGGGATCGCCTTATGACCTGTCGTCCGATCCGCGTTATGCGGGTATCAAAATCCCCGCGTCCGAAAGCCTGAAAGACACGATACTGCGCGTTCTGCCATATTGGGAGAGCGCCATTGTCCCTGAGTTAAAGGCGGGCAAAACCGTTCTCATCTCTGCACATGGCAACAGCTTGCGCGCGCTGGTGAAGCATATTTCGGGCATTTCGGATGCAGATATCAATGGCCTTGAAATCCCGACCGGCCAGCCGATTGTCTATGAACTCGACGACAATTTGAACGGTGCATATCACTATCTATCCGCGCGGTAACATTGTCGTGCCGCGCGCGTGCGCGGGCCTGTGATTATCCTATTGTTGCTGGATTGCGCCTTTTGCACCACGCGGCTAAGGCCATGCCATCGAAGTTGTCAGGGGAGTGACACATGACTGACTCAGCGCCGCTTATTGGCATCATCATGGGAAGCCGTTCGGACTGGGAAACGATGCGCGAAGCGTCAGCCACGCTGACCGCGCTCGACATTCCCCATGAATGCAAAGTGGTGTCCGCGCATCGTACGCCTGAGCGTCTGTATGATTATGCAAAGAGCGCGGCCGATCGGGGTCTTCAATGCATTATCGCAGGCGCGGGTGGCGCGGCGCATCTGCCGGGTATGGCGGCATCGATGACGCGGCTTCCGGTGCTTGGCGTGCCGGTGCAGTCAAAGGCGCTGGATGGCATGGACAGCCTGTTGTCGATCGTCCAGATGCCCGCAGGCATTCCCGTCGGCACGCTCGCAATTGGCAAGGCGGGGGCTACGAACGCCGCGCTTTTGGCCGCGGCAATGCTGGCCAATAATGATGCAGCGCTCGCGTCGCGGCTGGATGCATGGCGCGCCGCCCAGACCGCTTCGGTAGCCGAAACGCCAGAGTGAGACTAAGCCGATGACTGCGTTGCCTCCTGGTTCGACCATTGGAATATTGGGTGGCGGCCAGCTTGGCCGGATGCTCGCGGTTGCGGCGGCCCAGCTTGGCTATCGTTGCCATATTTACGCGCCAGCGGGTGACAATGTGGCGTTTGACGTCGCCGCGCACAGCAGCATCGGCGCCTATGACGACCATGCCGCGTTGAAAGATTTTGCGCAGCAATGCGATGTCGTCACCTTCGAATTTGAAAATGTGCCCGTTGCGCCGCTTGAAACGATTGCCGGGCTTGCCCCCATCTATCCGCCGGCCAAGGCGTTGGAAGTTGCGCAGGATCGTGACGCCGAAAAACGCTTTGTGCGCAGCCTTGGCGGACAGACAGCCAACTTCGCCATCGCAAATATACAAGACGACGTGCAGGCGGCGGTGGATGCGGTGGGTATCCCGTGCATCCTAAAGACGATCCGCATGGGATATGATGGCAAGGGGCAGGTTCGTGTCACGTCGCAGGATGATCTGGCCGATGCATGGGCGCAGACCGGAGCGCAGCCGCTGATCGCAGAAGCCATGGTGCAGTTCGATGCCGAATTTTCGGTGATATTGGTGCGCGGCCAAGATGGCGAGATCCGCTTTTGGGACAGCCCGCACAATGTGCATGTCGGCGGCATTTTGGCAACGTCGACGCTGCCCGCTGGTGCACTAGTGGAAAGCCAGCAACAGGCGGCGCGCGATATGGCGGCGGCGGTTGCGACCAAGCTTGATTATGTCGGCGTATTCACCGCCGAATTTTTTGCCAGCAGCGCCGGTCCGTTGTTCAATGAAATCGCGCCCCGCGTGCACAATAGCGGCCATTGGACGATTGAAGGAGCGGCCACCAGCCAGTTTGAAAACCACATTCGCGCGATTTGTGGACTGCCACTTGGCAGCACCGAAACGGTGGCGGCCCGTGTCGAAATGCAGAATTTGATCGGGGATGATGGCGACGCCTTTGAACAGATTTTGGCCGACCCCGCGGCGCATCTGCATCTCTATGGAAAGGCACAAGCGCGCCCGGGCCGAAAAATAGGCCACGTCACCCGCTTGTATCGCTAAGTTTTTCAAGGCAAAGCGGGGTTATGAATCATCCCGAAATTATCCTTGTCCTCGCCCGCGCCGCCAATGGAGTGATCGGGAAAGATGGCGGCATGCCGTGGCATCTCCCCGCGGACCTGCGTCATTTTAAACAGATAACCAAAGGCCGGCCTATGATTATGGGGCGCAAGACCTTTGACAGCCTGCCCGGCCTGCTGGATGGCCGACGCCACATTGTTTTGACGCGCGATACCGCGTGGGAAGAAGACGGCGCCGAAATCGCGCATTCGGTGGCCGACGCGCTGAAGCTCGCCAACGGCCCACATGTGTGCATTATCGGCGGCGCGGAAATCTATAATCTGTTTCTGCCGCTCGCGGACCGCATTGAACTGACGGAGATTGCTGCGCAGCCCGAAGGTGATACGTCTGTTCCGGATTTTGATGTGGCGGAGTGGGAAGAACTGTCCCGCGAATGCCATGCTGCGTTGAACGACGCACCAGCGTTCGATTTTGTAACGCTCGTGCGGCGGGCAAAGAGCTAAGCACGCGGTATATTGGGGGAAATGATGCGTAAGAAATTCTTGATTCCACTGACGCTGATTGGTGCGGCTGCGATTGGCTTTTTCGGCTTTTTACCCGGCTATGTCGAAGGTTCGATGAACGCGGTGGACGGCCAACCGCTGATCAAGGTCAGCGATGAGGCCAAGGTATTGCACAAGACATTGAACATCGTCGACCTGCATAGCGACACGCTGATGTGGAACCGCGATTTGGGCGACCGGGCGGACCGTGGCCATATGGATTTGCCGCGCTTGCAAGAGGGCAATGTCGCGCTTCAGCTTTTCTCGTCGGTCACCAAAACGCCCAAAGGCCAAAATTATGACGGCAATGGCGCGGACACCGATAATATCACTTTGCTGACCTTCGCGCAGTTGCAGCCGGTGAAAACATGGCGCTCATTGGTGGAGCGGTCGCTGTATCACGCATCGAAGCGCGACCATGCGGTCAGCGGGTCGGATGGAAAATTGCAAGCCGTGGACAAGGCGCAGCAGCTTGATGCCTTGCTTGCCGCACGGCAAAAGGACCGGAGCACCGTTGGCGCCATGCTGACCATTGAAGGGCTCCATAATCTTGAAGGCAAGGCCGAGAATCTCGACCGTCTGTACGACGCCGGGTTCCGCATGGCGGGGTTCACGCATTTCTTTGACAATGAATTGGGCGGGTCGATGCACGGCCTGAAAAAAGGCGGACTGACGCCGTTTGGTCGCGACATATTGCGCCGGATGGAGGCGAAGGGAATGATCGTCGACATCGCGCATCTCAGCCATGCTGGCGTTGCCGAGGTTTTGGCCATGGCGAAGCGTCCCGTGGTCTCCAGCCATGGCGGCGTGCAAGCGACGTGCAAGGTGAACCGCAACCTGACCGATGACGAAGTACGCGGCGTCGCCAAAACTGGCGGCATCATTGGCATCGGCTATTGGGAGGGCGCAATATGCTCCACCGATCCGCGGGCTGCGGCCAAGGCAATGAAGCATGTGCGCGATCTCGTTGGCATCCAACATGTTGCTTTGGGATCGGACTATGATGGCGCGACCACCGTGCGTTTCGATACGTCGCAACTCGCGCAAGTTACCCAAGCGTTGATGGACGAGGGTTTCACGCCAGACGAAATTCGCGCCGTCATGGGTGAAAACGCATTGCGCGTCATCCGTGCTGGCTTGGTACCGATGGCGAATGTTGCGCAATAATGATGTTTCGGTTGAACCGTAGCCCTGAGCAGCGGCCGCGAAGCGGCAGCGTCCGTCGAAGGGCGGCCATGAGCGGAAAGGCGCCCTTCGACTTTCGACAGTGCGATCGCACTGTCGGCTCAGGGCTACGGTGAACTTGACATTACGGTGACATTGATATGACCATTCCCCGCCTTTCTGCCAAAGACCGGACGCCTGACGCATTGCGCGGCGGTGTTGTTGCCTTGGGCAATTTTGATGGCTTTCATTTGGGGCATCAGGCCGTTGCTGGCGCAGCGATAAAGCAGGCTAAGGCGGCAGGTAACCCCGCGATTATCGCAACATTTGATCCGCATCCCGTGCGCTTTTTTGCGCCGGAATCGCCCTGGTTCCGCCTGACGACGCTCGATCAACGGCAGCGACTTTTTGCCGAAGCCGGTGCCGACGCAATGGTGGTGTTTGATTTCGATGCAGAGCTTGCGGCGACCAGTGCCGAAGATTTCATCGTCACATTGCTGATGGAACGTTTGGGCATTTCGGCGGTGGTCACGGGTGAGGACTTTACCTTTGGGCATAAGCGCGGCGGCAATATTGACGTGTTGCGCGATTTGGGCGGTGCGCATGGCCTGACGTCGACCGCCATGGGGCCAGTGGTCGATGATGGCGGCGTGATATCGTCGAGCCGCATCCGCAATGCGCTAAAGGATGGCGATTGCGCCACGGCCACCGCCTTGCTCACCCGGCCGTTCACGGTTGAGGGCATTGTGCAGCATGGCGATAAAAACGGGCGGCTATTGGGTTTCCCGACCGCCAATATCGACATGGGCCATTATTTGCGCCCGCGGTACGGCATTTATGCGGTGAAGGGCCGCTTGCCCGATGGCCGCGTGCTCAATGGTGCCGCAAACCTTGGTATCCGCCCAACGTTCGACCCGCCCAAGGAATTGCTTGAGCCGCATTTCTTCGACTTTGCCGAAGATCTGTATGGGCAGAATATCGAAATCGAATTCCACGCCTTCATTCGCGGAGAGGCGAAGTTTGACAGTCTCGACGCACTGATGGCGCAAATGGCGCAGGATTGCGACGAAGCCCGCCGGATATTGGGGGCGTAGTGGGCGGAGCGATAAACCATCGCTTCCTCGGCTTCGTCACCCTGAACTTGTTTCAGGGTCTTAATTCCGGACCGTTTGAAAAAGTAAGATGCTGAAACAAGTTCAGCATGACGGTGTAAGATACATCTTTCCAAACCATCGCCACATGAAGCGGTGCGTGTAACAGCGCGGATACAGGCTTTATTTGCAGCGCCATATCCTTTAGGCACCCGCACAACATGACTGACCCTATCGACTATCGCGACACCGTTTTCCTGCCGAAAACAGATTTCCCTATGAAGGCCGGCCTTCCGCAGAAGGAGCCGGGCATTCTCGCGCGTTGGCAGGCGCAGGATTTTTATGCGGAGCTGCGCAATCGCCGTCGCGGGCGTGAGAAGTTCATTCTGCATGACGGCCCGCCTTATGCGAATGGCGACATGCATATCGGCCATGCGCTGAACCACATTCTGAAGGACATGGTCGTCCGCACGCAGACATTGTTGGGCAAAGACGCGCCTTATGTGCCCGGTTGGGATTGCCACGGCCTGCCCATCGAGTGGAAGGTCGAAGAGCAATATCGCAAGAAAAAGCTCAACAAGGACGAGGTTCCCGCCGTTGAGTTCCGCGCCGAATGCCGCGCTTATGCGCAGCATTGGGTCGACACGCAGCGCGAACAATTGAAGCGGCTGGGCATCAATGCTGATTGGGACAATCCCTATCTGACGATGGATTTTCAGGCCGAGGCGACCATTGTTTCGGAGCTGTTGAAGTTCGCCGAAAGCGGCCAGCTGTATCGCGGTGCAAAGCCCGTCATGTGGTCGCCGGTGGAAAAGACCGCCTTGGCCGAAGCTGAAGTCGAATATGAGGACATCGTATCGACGCAGATCGATGTGGCGTTTGAGATCGTGGAATCGCCGATTGCCGAACTCGTTGGCGCGCATGCGGTGATCTGGACAACGACGCCTTGGACGATTCCGGTGAACCAAGCTTTGGCTTACGGCCCTGAAGTTAGCTATTGGCTAGTCACGGTAAATGGTTCCAAAAAATGTCTGGTTGCAGAAGCTTTGGTCGATGACTTGGCCAAACGTCTCGGTGATGGTGTGAGCCTGATCGATGTCACTTGGCGCGGCAAAGGCTCCGACCTAGCCGGAACCATGGTCCTTCACCCGATGCACGAACTGGGCGGTTTCTTTGCTAAGCCGCGTCCGATGCTTGCAGGCGATTTCGTCACCACCGATAGCGGCACCGGCCTTGTCCATATGGCGCCCGACCATGGCGAGGATGACTTTGACCTGTGCAAGGCGAACGGCATTGAACCGGTCTTCGCGGTTGAAGGCGACGGCAAATATCGCGCCGATTGGCTCTGGCTCGGCGGCGAGGGCAGCGTGATCAACCCCAAATTCAACGCGCCCGATGGCCCCATCTGCGCTGCGTTGCACGCGGCTGGCGGATTGCTCGCGGCATCGGCGGATTATAAGCACAGCTATCCGCACAGCTGGCGGTCAAAGGCGAAAGTCATCTATCGCTGCACCCCGCAATGGTTCGTGCCGATGGATAAGCCACTCGATCTAAACCGTAGTGCTGAGCTTGTCGAAGCACGCGTATCGGACGAGAGCCGCCCTTCGACAGGCTCAGGGCTTCGGTCTTTGAGAGAAACCGCAATGACCGCGATTTCGGAAACCCGCTGGGTTCCGGAAAAGGGCCAGAACCGCATTACCGCCATGGTCGAAGGCCGCCCCGATTGGGTGCTGTCTCGCCAGCGCGCATGGGGCGTGCCGATCACGCTTTTTGTGGATCGTAAGTCCGGCCAATATCTCTGCGACGCGGGCGTGAACGCACGCATCATCGCGGGCATTCGCGAAAATGGCGTCGATGGCTGGAGCGACGAACGCGCGCAGGAATATCTGGGCAGCGACTATGCGCTTGCCGATTATGAACGCGTCACCGACATTTTGGACGTCTGGTTTGATTCCGGCTGCACGCATGCTTTCGTCCTTGAAAGCGGACGTTGGCCCGACCTGCAATGGCCAGCGGACCTTTACCTCGAAGGCAGCGACCAGCATCGTGGCTGGTTTCAGTCCAGCCTGTTGCAAAGCTGCGGCACGCGGGGCCGTGCGCCGTATAACGCGGTGCTGACCCACGGCTTTACGATGGATCAAAAGGGCATGAAAATGTCCAAGTCGCTGGGCAATACGATCAACCCGCTCGACCTGATGCGCGACAGCGGCGCGGATATCTTGCGGCTATGGGCGTTGACCGTGGACTTCACCGAAGACCACCGGATCGGCAAAGAAATCCTGCAGGGCGTTTCCGACCAATATCGCAAATTGCGCAACACCTTCCGCTATCTGCTCGGCGCGCTCGACGGCTTTTCGGACGCGGAAAAGGTTGCGGTCGCCGATATGCCCGAGCTGGAGCGTTATATGCTCCATCTGCTCGCGGATATGGACGCGAAGTTGAAGACGGCGGTCAATGATTTTGACTTCAACACTTATGTCCGGTTGCTGACCGAGTTTTGCAACGAAGACCTGTCGGCATTCTTCTTCGATATCCGCAAAGATTGCCTCTATTGCGACGTCGGCGCCAATGCTCCCTTTGGCTCTCCCAAGCGGATGGCGTATCGCACGGTGCTCGACATTTTGTTCCACGCCCTCGTGCGCTATGCCGCGCCTGTGCTGGTCTTCACCAGCGAAGAGGTGTGGCAGACACGGTTCCCCGATGCCGACAGCGTGCATTTTTCGGATTGGCCGGAGGTTCCCGCCGCCCTTGACGGGGCCTTGGCTGAAAAATGGTCGAGCATCCGTGCGGCGCGTATGGTCGCAACCGAACAAATCGAACCCATGCGCCGTGAGAAGATTGTCGGTTCCAGCCTTGAGGTGGAATATACTCACAGCGGAGTGTTCGGCGATGTAGATCTTGCCGAAATATTCATCGTCTCGGCTGTCCATCACGGCGATAGCGCTGGCGCAGTCAAAACGACCAACCACAAATGCGGCCGTTGCTGGCGGCATCTGCCCGAGGTTGTCGACGATGGCGCGTTGTGCGACAGATGCGATACTGTTGTGAACGGAAACGCATGAACCCCAATTCCAAATTCCGCCTTCAGGGCATCATGCTGGCAAGCCTTGTGTTCATCGCGGACCAGATCGTGAAATATGCGATGCTTGGCCCGCTTCAGCTGAAAAGCCGCGGTGTCATTCACATCATTTCGTTCTTCGACCTGCGCTATGCCGAAAATCGCGGCGTTTCGATGAGCTTTCTGACGGCGGATAGCGATAGCGAACGCTGGGCATTGGTGGCGCTGACGGCGGTTATTGCCGCGGGTGTTGCCGTCTGGATGTGGCGTGAGAAACTGCGCGGTGATGTGCTGGCCTTGTCGCTCGTTTTGGGCGGCGCGCTTGGCAATATCGTGGACCGCGTGCGCTATGGCTATGTCGTCGATTATGCCGATTTGCACTTTGGCGCATTCCGGCCCTTTTACATATTCAACCTTGCCGATGCCTGCATCAGCATTGGCGTGCTGATATTGCTTGCCCGCGCCTTCCTGATAAGCGACAAGCAAGCGGTACGCGGGACTGACGTTCAGCAACCCGAAAGCAGCGCTGACATAGTGGAGAAATCATGAAGCGGATCAATATGTTTGCGGCGGCGTCAGTTGCTTTTCTCGCGCTTTCGGGCTGCGGCACCACCAGCGTGTTTGACCGTGACCGGCCAGATGAATTTGCCGTAAGCCGGTCAAAGCCGCTTCAGGTTCCGGCCGAATTTGCTTTGCCCGCGCCGACACCCGATGCGCCGCGCCCGCAAGATAGCGATACGAAGCAACAGGTTTTGGACGCTATGTTCGGCGGCGCTGTACCTGCGCCCCGTCCGCAGTCTGCCCAGTAAATGGATACGCACATGAAAACGAAATCAGCCCTAATCGCTATGGCGATCGCGACCCTGCCAATATTGGCGGGTTGTTCCTCGGTGGGCGATGAAGCGCCAACGGCTGGCCGCGCTGCGCCTTTGGTCGTTCCACCCGATTTCGCGCTGGAGCCAACCGCGGCAACGGCAATCCGTCCGGCCGATGGTGGTCAGGAACAGGTTTTGGACGCTTTGTTTGGCGGCACTGCGCCGCGTTCCGCCGCTGAACGCGCGATCTCAACGACTTCGGGCAATGCCGAAATGGGTATTCGTTCTTCGGTCGGTGACCCGCAGACCAACACGGTCAACAAGGGCAGCATCACCCGGGACATCATCGCCGCGCCCGAAGGCGACGGCCAAACCGCGCAGGCCGTTATTCCGGGCTGAGTTTTGAGAGCGCAGCGCGGGTTAAGCGCTGGCGCTCGCTTCCTCCACGCCGGCGCTGTTGTGGCGCAGCGCCTTCAGCACTGTTTCGACGATCTGCGGGGCATTCAGCCCTGCTTCGTCATATTGCTTTTGCGGGCTGTCATGTTCCTGGAACATGTCGGGCAAGCGCATCGTGCGGATTTTTAGACCGGCGTCCATCAGGCCAGCGTCGCTGGCCAGCGTGAGCACATGCGCGCCAAGGCCGCCAACCGATGCCTCTTCGACCGTCACAACAACCTCATGCGTGGCGATCAGGTGGCGGATCATTTTTTCGTCAAGCGGCTTTGCAAAGCGCAAGTCGGCGACGGTGGTGCTCAGGCCCTTGGCATCGAGCGTCTCTGCCGCCTTCATCGCTTCGGCCAAACGGGTGCCGAGTGAGAGAATCGCAACCTTCTTGCCTTCGCGCATGATCCGGCCTTTGCCGATTTCCAACTGCTGCGGCACGTCGGGCATCGCAACGCCCGTGCCATTGCCGCGCGGGTAACGGAACGCGATCGGGCCGCTGTCGTGCAGGACGGCGGTATAGGTCATGTGGACCAGTTCAGCCTCATCAGCTGGTGACATGACGACCATATTGGGCAGGGTCGCCAAATAGGTAATGTCGAACGAACCTGCATGCGTGCTGCCATCGGCGCCGACGAGGCCAGCGCGGTCAATGGCGAAGCGCACAGGCAGATTCTGGATCGCGACGTCGTGCACGACCTGGTCATAGGCGCGTTGCAGGAAAGTGGAGTAAATCGCGCAGAAGGGACGCATCCCCTGTGCCGCAAGGCCAGCCGCAAAGGTGACGGCATGTTGTTCAGCAATACCGACATCGAACGAGCGTTCGGGGTGCGCGGCAGAGAATTTGTCCACGCCGGTGCCGCCCGGCATTGCGGCAGTTATCGCGCAAATCTTGGGATCGGTTTCGGCGAGCTTGGCCAGCGTTTCACCGAACACGTTTTGATAAGCGGGCGGACCGCCACCGGGGCCCTTGTCTTGTTTGCCCGTGATAACGTCGAATTTGACGACGCCATGATATTTGTCAGCCGACGCTTCGGCAGGGGCGTAACCTTTGCCCTTTTGCGTAACGACATGGATCAGCACGGGGCCTTCGGCATTGTCGCGGACATTTTCGAGGACGGGGATGAGCTGGTCGAGATTATGGCCGTCGATGGGGCCGACATAATAAAAGCCGAGTTCTTCGAACAAGGTGCCGCCCATGGCCATGCCGCGCGCGAATTCTTCCGCCTTTGACGCAGCCGAATAGATGCGGCGCGATAGCTTTTTGGCGACTTTGCTCGCGAGGCTGCGCAGGCCGAGATATTCGCTGGAGGACACCAGACGCGACAAATAGGCCGACAGACCACCAACGGGCGGCGCGATCGACATGTCATTGTCATTCAGTATGACGACCAAACGGTTGCCCGCGGCTTGGGCGTTGTTCATCGCCTCATAAGCCATGCCGGCCGACATTGAACCATCACCGATAACGGCAATGGCCTTGCCCGGCTTGCCCGCAATCTTGTTGGCGACCGCAAAACCCAAGGCGGCAGAAATAGAGGTGGAGCTATGTGCCGCGCCGAATGGATCATATTCGCTTTCGCTGCGCTTGGTGAAGCCCGAAAGCCCCCCGCCTGTGCGCAAGGTGCGAATGCGGTCGCGGCGACCCGTCAAGATCTTGTGCGGATAGCATTGGTGGCCAACGTCCCAGACCAAACGGTCATCAGGCGTGTTGAAGACATAATGGATCGCGGTCGTCAGTTCGACGACACCCAAGCCCGCGCCCAAATGGCCGCCGGTTACCGAAACTGCAGATATGGTTTCAGCGCGCAATTCATCCGCGAGCTGGCGAAGCTGCGACGCGGCAAGATTGCGAAGGTCCGAGGGCACTTTAACCGTGTCGAGTAACGGCGTGTCTGGGGAATGTGTCATGTTGTGAGCTTAGCCACCTTTTATCGGGCTGTCGAACGGGTAATTGCGCCAGCGCTACCCGCAATCGGCGCATTTTCCGCGGACTTCGATGACGGGGCGAACCTCGGCAAAACCGGCATGTTCGGCCGCTGCGCGAACGTTCATGGTCAGCGTGTCGTCATCAATATGCGTGGCGGTGCCGCAGCTGTCGCAGATCAGGAAAATGCAATCATGCAAACATCCGGGATGCGAGTTGGCGAGATATGCGTTCGCGCTTTCAACGCGGCGCGCAAGGTTGGTGGTCACGAACAGATCGAGTATCCGGTACACGCTGTTGGGTGCAACGCGCTTGCCGCGTTTTTGCGAAACCAGATCAGCGATATCATAAGCCGATGCGGGTTTTTCAAATGTGGCGAGCACCGCGAAGATATCCGCGCGCATATCGGTCCACTGCTCTCCGGCCTCGACCAAAGCCGATTCGGCGGCATGGGCAAGCGATGCGCCTGCATGCTCGTGATGATGATGAACTGCCATATTGATAATGTAGGCTTTGACAGCCAGTCGGTCAATTGCCCGTCAGGCAGATGCGCGGTGGTTCAGAAAATGTCCTAGCGCGAGGCAGATGACGCCAAGGACGGTCCAGACGATCTCCATCAATCCATGTGGCAGCGTTAATGCGCCCGCCATCATGCCGATGCCTGCTGCGCCAACGATTGCTGGCGTAAACAGTCCGTGATCCCAAAAGCCCTTACCAAGCGCCAGCACGCCGAAGAGAATGGCCAGAAACAGGCCGGTTTCATGAATGACCGAGTTGAGCAAAAAACCGCTCGCCGATGCCAGAAAGGCCAGCAAAAGCGTGGTGACAAGGCAATGCACAAGGCACAGGCCGGCAATGCTTAAGCCAAGCCCGTCCCACCGCCATTTTTTCCATGCCTGCGTCATTGCGGTCGCACTACACCGATTCGTTAGACGTTACAACATTACATCACACAAATTGCAGCCATCATGACCATTTTTGCAACCTCTGTTCGCTTGCAGCTTGCTGAAATCAGGGGCATATCGCGGCTCATGAACAAAGCTCTGCATTCTTACGTCCCAGCCAATCCGCGCCCATCGCGCCCTCAGGCGCTGATTACATGGCTTATGAGCGTGGCGGTTCTCGTCTTCGCGATGGTGGTTGTGGGCGGCATCACGCGTCTGACCGAATCGGGCCTGTCGATCACCGAATGGAAACCCATCACGGGCACCTTACCTCCGTTGAACGAGGCCAGCTGGCTCTCCGAATTCGAAAAGTACAAACAGATCCCCGAATATACCGAGATTAACGGCCCCGCCGGTATGACGCTGGTGGAGTTCAAATTCATCTATTTCTGGGAATGGGTGCACCGTTTGTTGGGACGGGTCATCGGAATGGCATTTGCGCTGCCGTTGGCGTGGTTCTGGATCAAGCAGGCGATCCCGAGCGGCTATAAGCCGCGTTTGCTTGCGTTGCTTGCGCTGGGCGGTCTGCAAGGGACCATTGGGTGGTGGATGGTGTCATCGGGCCTGTCTGCGCGCACTGATGTCAGCCATTACCGGCTTGCTGTCCATCTTTTGACCGCCCTCACCATCTTGGGTGGCCTTGTTTGGACCGCGCTTGATTTACACGCACTGACGAAAAATCCATCGGCAAAGCCCGCGCGCATCACTGGCTTTACGGGCAGTATCTTGGCGATATTGTTTATCCAATTGCTCTTCGGTGCGTGGGTTGCCGGGCTGAATGCCGGATATGTCGCCAACACATGGCCATTGATGAACGACCGTTTCTATCCAGCTGGCGTTGATACCGCCAACGGCGCATTTTATGCTTTGGTAAATGACCCCTATCTCACCCATTTCGTCCACCGTTGGTGGGCGTGGGTCGCGGTGATTGCGCTGGTCCTGATGGCACGGCGGGTCAAGAAAGCGGGCGTTCGTGGGGCTTCTGCTGCTATCCATAGCGCGTTCGGCATCCAGATGCTGCTGGGCATTGCAACCGTGATGACGGGCGTCAACATCGTCCTTGCCGTTTCGCATCAGGCGGTCGGGGCCCTTTTGGTCGCGGCAACGGTCTGGGGCGCGCATGTCTTGGGGCGTGATACAGCCTAAGCGCCGGAAGGTATTATTATACCCGTCGTAAAACCCTTGCTTTTGCTTGACTATTGGCCGGTTCATCGCCATTGGCACCGCTTCGCGCGCAGGATCCTTTGTGATTCTGTGCAACACTAAAATTTCGAAAGGTGCGATTAGCGATGAAAACGCTATCCAGAGTTACGAAATCGATCCGTCCACAGGACGTCGAGAAATCGTGGATCCTCATTGACGCAGAAGGTTTGGTTGTTGGCCGTGTTGCCAGCCTCGTGGTAAGACAAAGCCAAGCTACACCCCGCACGTTGATTGCGGCGACCATGTTGTCGTCATCAATGCGGACAAGGTGAAGTTCACCGGCAAGAAGTTGACCGACAAGGTTTACTATCGCCACACCGGTTACATCGGCGGGATCAAGGGCATCACTGCGGGTAAGGTACTTGATAGCAAGTTCCCTGAGCGCGTCCTTGAAAAGGCCGTTGAGCGCATGGTTCCACGCGGTCCTTTGGGTCGTGCCCAAATGCGCGCGCTGCATCTGTATAATGGTACCGAGCATCCGCATGCCGGCCAACAGCCAACGACGCTCGACGTCGCTTCCATGAACCGCAAGAACAAGGTGGGTGCATAATGTCTGAAACTGCAAATTCGCTCGCTGATCTCGAAACCTTGGGCGCCGACGTTCAGGCACCAGCACAGATTGCTGCTGTCGTTCGCGAACAGGAAATTGATGCGCAAGGTCGCGCTTATGCAACTGGCCGTCGTAAGGACGCGGTTGCACGCGTTTGGTTGAAGCCAGGCACCGGCAAGATTGTCGTCAACGGCCGTGATCAGGAAGTTTACTTCGCACGTCCTTCGCTGCGTCTCGTCATCAACCAGCCGTTCGGTGTCACCGAGCGTACCGGCCAATATGACGTTATCGCAACCGTCAAGGGCGGTGGCCTTTCGGGTCAGGCTGGCGCGGTCAAGCATGGCATCGCTCAGGCACTGTCGAAATATGAGCCACTGCTGCGCAGCGCTGTGAAGTCGGAAGGCTTCCTGACCCGCGATAGCCGCGTTGTCGAACGTAAGAAATACGGCAAGGCCAAGGCGCGTAAGAGCTTCCAGTTCTCGAAGCGCTAAACCGAACAGTCGGTTTTTCCGAACAAAATCAAGGGCTTGCGAGAAATCGCGAGCCCTTTTTTATTGTCTTTTTAACGCATTCACGATCTTCGCGATCAGCGGGCGTCGCAATTGTTGCGCAATCGTTAGTTCGAATTCCGTCATTGGGTCAGGATACATCGCTGACTTGATTGCCTGAACAATCTCTTCGGCATCCAATGCTAATTCTCGACAAATAGATCGTGTGAAACCCAGCACATGCGATCGTCCGGGGAGCTTACTGAACTCACCGGCCTCGATATACTCAATAAATCGCGTTGAAATGGCGGTCTTTGCGGACAACTTTGCCACTGTCATTCTGCTTTTTTTTCTTGCAGTTTGTATGCATTGTCCAATGGCCAGCAAGGCATCGGTTGCGTCGTTTTGTTCCGTATCTGCCACTAGAACTGCCCCCACATCCCCGATTCGTGGAGGGTAAATATTAATCAGAAAAGTTTTCGACAACACGGTTTGCCCAATTTGGGCATCGAGATTCAGTTGCTCCCGATCCGCCGCTTACGGCATTATGCCGGTATTTTTTCTATATACGTCTGCAGATTAGAGATTCTTGCTACCAAGAAGTCCCGCAACTCCTGCGTATAATCAGCAGCATTTGTTTGTGCTGGTAGGGCATATCCGCCCTTAATTTTATTTAGAAAACCTCTATTTGCTAAGTCTTCGAGTTTTCGTCGCGTCGTTTCTCGCCGCATGCCCAACCGTCGACAAACGAACTGAACGCTGACCGGAAATCTGAACTCATCAGGGATAGCCTGACCCTCGGCTCCATAGGTTTTGAGCAAATATCCGTCATGCCGGATTTCCCGAGTGCTTTCCGTTGCAACCACGCAAATAATGCTAATTTCGTCAGTAGAAAATCCATATTTTTCAACGCAGAAGTGCATGAAATCACTTATGAACTCGACGACAAATGATGATATAAATCTCGTTGGTAATTCGTCCACAAAACCTCCACCCCCCAGGAATTCTGCTCGTGAATCAGAATGCGGTTAACGAAGGCATTAGGCAAGCGGCGATATTGACTTACTTCTCTCTGGATCCGTTTTAGCGGACCCAGAGCGTCGAGAACGCAGTGCGGGTGTTACCTATATGAAATATGTGATGCGGCATCCAAGGGACCGCACTTACGACCACCGCATAGTGCCATGGAACTTTACGCGAATATGAGTTTGTAGAGGTTGACGAAATAATCCTTTCGGTCGGCAGTGCCGCCATATTGCCAATAAACGGCCTCAAAATTCCCATCGCCGTCAAAATCATCGAAACCGATCAGTTTCCCGCTACCTTCAGAAGGCGGAAGGGACACGTTGAAGTTACGGAATGATGCACCATTCTCATTTATGAAAATCCTGAGCGTGCCGTCCTGCCGGGCAAAGACTATATCGTCTTTGCCGTCTTTGCTGACGTCTTTGACATAGAGCGCTGGAGACCATTGTAAGAACCCTGCGTAAACATCAGAATTGTCCTGCCTGATGGCTATACTGGTAATATCGACGAATTTACCGGCGTCGTTTCTGATAATCTGAAGATAGTCCCCGCCATAATAAGGGGAATATCTGGAGTGGGAGATTATGAGGTCGAGATCCCCATCCTTATCCATATCCGTGGTTCGCGTCTCCATGTGGAGAGTGTTTTCTGTACCATAAACCGTTGCGGGAAGCGGCGTCTTATCATCGAAACTGAAATTACCCTTATTGTTCCAGAATACATAACTGTACGCCGAACCGTGCCCAAACCCGGCAACAATATCGTCGTACTTGTCGCCGTTGAAATCGGCGAGATGCACATCCAACCACAAATTATTCTGCCCGTTGGGGATTTGGGTTGGGTTCAGCAGCGGAACGGAGTTCAGTTGATCCAGAAAGCTGCTCGACCTGGAGGTGAATGAGCCTTCGGAATTTTGAAACAAGAACAAGGGTTCAAACCCTTCCCTGTGGCGCCAGTTGGCAATCAGGATATCATGCTTTCCGTCACCGTTAATGTCCCCTGTCGCCATTGCGTGGGCATCGGTTCCATTCGCCGCAAGACCCGATTGCGTAGTCAGGCGGGGAATAAGGTCTGCCCGTACCCTCGTCCCACTTGCACCGCCTAAGGCCAATACTGCCGTGCCATATGCCGTGGGGTCATTATAAACCCCAGACACGTTGTGCGCGACGAAGAATGCTGCTGGCGTTCCGTTGACGGTTAAAGACGCAGATCGCCGTGCGCCAAAAACGGATGGAAATTGGTCGTTAACGGCCTGCCGAAACTCTAATCTACCGTTATCATTGGAAAGATAGATATATGGTAATCGCGCAAAAACCGGCGTCCCATATGCCTTGTTCAGCGGAATGATCAGTTCGGGGAACCGATCCTTCTGGAAATCTACAGCTATGCTCCCTTGAGGGAAAATGTCCGCAATACCTCTGGGGTTCGTCACGCCACCGTAAACATATTCGGGGACTACGTCGGATGAGGATGCTGTGTGAATTTGGTAGGATTTGCTGAGCGTTGCGCTCGTGTAAGCAATCGGCGTTGGCGGTGTCGGTGTTGTGGGGTTCGAGGGTATCGTGATGATCGGAGAACTGGGCGATGTGCTGCCACCGCCTCCACAAGCGGAAAGCAGCACGCATGCCGCCACCACCCTAAGACGACGTAGTTTCAATCAACTTCCCCCAGAATAAATGCGTGCATCACTTCCCAGCAAATACGCTGGAAATTTGGCGACCCTTATGATCGTAAACATAGATTTGGCTGCCTCTACGCACGCTGACCGTGCTGGATGTATATCCTTTCAGACCGTCATTCGGTCCAGTGCCGGCAAACACGGAGCATAGCTGACGCTGTCCGGCACCATAGACATAAACCTGACTGCCTCTTTGGACAGCTGTGACTATCTCGGACACATTCCACCCCCATTATCTGCCCTTGAATGACAATGCGTTGAACCAAGAGGTTAGGCAAGCGGCGATGTTGGCCGAAGGCTTATGCAATGCTGCCGGTAACAGGGGTATCGCAACGCCCGTTTGTCATTGTGTTTCCGATGGTTAAACGGCACATACCGCGCATGATCAAATATATCCTTATTGCTTTGCTCCTTGCACTTGTTGGTTCCGGCTTATGGCTCTGGAACAAGAGTGATCCACAAAAGCTCGATTTTGCGGACCGGTGGGCGCCGGGCGCCGCCGAGTTTGATGGAGCGCCTGTGACGGCGATCGCTTACGGAACCGACGCGCGGCAGAAGCTGGATATCTATGCGCCTGAAGGTAATGCGTCTGCGCCTTACCCCGTCCTCATCTTCTTTCATGGTGGCGCATGGCGCGATGGTGAGCGGGAAGGTTATGGCTTTTTGGGCCGTGCCTTTGCATCGCGCGGTTTTGTTACCGTCATTGCCGATTATCGCAAATCACCAAAGGTTCGCTTCCCCGCATTTGTGGACGATACAGCGGAGGCCATCGCGTGGGTGCACGCAAATATCGCCAAGCATCAGGGCAACAAAGACAACATTTTCCTGATGGGGCACAGCGCCGGCGCGCATATCGCGATGATGACCGCGCTTGATCCGCGCTATTTGAAGGCGCAGGGCCTTGGGACGGACGTTATTAAAGGCGTGATCGGGCTCGCTGGCCCATATGATTTCTTGCCGCTCACGACCGATTCATCGAAAATTGCCTTTGGCCAATGGCCCGACTTAACCGAGACCCAGCCGATCACCTATGCGCGCGCCGATGCGCCGCCTTTGTTGTTGCTGACGGGGGACAAGGACACTGTGGTTAAACCACGCAACAGCAAGGTCCTGTCGGAACGGATTGCCGCGCTGGGTGGGAAACAGCAGCTGAAAATCTATCCGGATGTTGGCCATTCCGACATCATCATGGCGGTCGCACGCCCCTTTCGGAACAAGGCGTCGGTCATAACCGATGTTACGACCTTCATAAAAGCGCACAGACCGCGTTAAGCCGCGTCTGCGGTTTTTGGCGCAACTATTTTTTGCCGATAGGAAATGACCAGCAGCGCGGCGTTGACCACCGCTGCGCCTAACATCGCAAATGCTGCACCGACCTCGCCATAAGTCGGCATCAGCCAGATCATCATCAGCACCACGACAATAGCGCCGGCAAGGCTGCACAGCATCACGCGGCCTGCCTTGCCCGCGGTGAGCAGCGCAGGCTCCAGCCCCAATGTGGCAAATTGGATGGCGGTGGCCGTGCCTAAGATCAATACCAACGGATAAGCGGCGACAAACTCTGCGCCAAATATCCACATCAAGGCGGGTTTTCCGGCGAAGCCGACAATCGCCAAAACGAGCACCGCCGCAACGCCGGACACTTTAATCATGCGGCTGAGCAAATTGCTGGCATCTTTGGCGTCGACGGTGTGCGCAACGCGGGCATATTCGGTGAATATCGCCATCGATATGGCGTCACCGACGCGGGCAAACACCTGACCCAATTGATAGCCAAGCCGGAAAAATCCAGCAGCCGCTGCGCCGACGGAGAAGCCGACGACAACCGCAACCACTTGTTGGCTGGTTAGCTTAAAGCTGGATCCCATATTGGACCATAACGCGAATTTGGTAATGCCGGGGAAGCTCTCCTGAAAGCCACGCAGCGTTGGCATACTGCTGAGCCGCAGCGGCAATTTGAGCCGGCGCAAAACATTGCCCCAAACCCATATCGTTGGCACCATTTCGGACAATAGCCACACCGCGAGGAACCCCCATGCCGTAGGCTGTGTCAGCACCAATATGCCAGTGCCGATAAGGCGGATAATGGGCACCAGCATGTCTGGAATGGCGGCGTCGCCAAAGCGGTCGTTGATGCGCAGCAGCCCTGTCGGTGTCGAACGGGCGGACAGCACCAAAAGGGTCGTGAAGCCGACCACGGCGATTGCCTCTGGATCACTCCAACCTTGGTTATATGCAAGCGCCCAAGCGCCGACCATCGCGACCAGGAACGCCAACAATACCCCGATTATATCAAGGATCAGGCAAAACCATGTGAGTTCGGCCAGCTTTTGATCGGACTTTGTGTGCACCAATGTCGTGCCATAGCGGATCAGAATTTGCCACGTCTGGAATGATGTGAAGCTGGATATCGTCTGGGCAAAGCTGAAGATCAGCATGAATTTGCCAAATTCTGCCGCACCCAAGCTTTGGGTAGAAACGGCAAGGTAAATGAGGCTGAGCACCGCAGAGGTGGTCTTTGGCAAGAACAGCCAAGCGCCCGATTGCAAAATGCGCCGCCCACTCCCCCGTTTTTGTTCAGCCATTACGCCAGATCCCCAATCAGTCTGCGGGACTAGTGCACTTCCGCCGTTAATCAAAGCCATGTCATGACGTGCAGGTAAAAAATTGAACGCGCCGCAAACTGGTCGCAAAAATCTATCAATAGCGATAGATGCCGCTTTGTATGAATAATCCACGACACAAGAAGGCTGCGGCGTCCGTCAAATCGGACGTCATTTTCCTGTTCAACCATGATGCGGGCCACCAAGTGGCGCATTTGGCGGGGACAGCCGGCGCATTCGCGTTGCGTGAAAAATCCTTTCGGGCGATCGTTGCCTTTGGCAGTGACGTTACGCGAAAAGAGGTCGAAAGGCTGCTGACGCCCGAACAGATTGCCGCCTTGCATTGGCGGTCACTGGCGTTACCCGAATGGCTCAAGACGCTTACCAACGGCCTGAACCGGATCGTGCCCGTTCACCGAATATTGCGTTTATATTGGCATAATGCGTTCTTACGGAAATCCGTCGCCATCGTGTCGACGGAACGCACATGCCTTACCCTGAAACGCCATTGGACCAAATTTCGCCGCCGCAAACATTGCCCTGCCTTTGTCTGTGTGCCCCATGGCGCGGGGGACCGGAATGTATCTTTTCACCCTGCATTCCGGGACTTTGACCTGTTGATGGTCAGCGGACAAAAGGTTGTGGACCAGATGGTGGATGCTGGCGTGTCCACGCCCGAACGATGCCGGATCATCGGTTATCCAAAGTTCGACATTTTGCGGGGGCGCACCCCCGAAACATTTTTCGACAACGGCAAGCCGACGTTTTTATATAACCCGCATTTCGATCCCCATATGTCCAGCTGGTTCGATCACGGGACGGACATATTGGAATTTTTTTACCAGAACGCGGACCGTTACAATCTGATCTTTGCGCCGCATGTGATGCTATTTTATAAAAAGGTGCATATTTCGCCCGAATATCGCGTGACCCGCACGCGACCAGATATTGATCCCAAATATTATGATGCCCCGAATATCCGGATCGATGTGGATAGTGCGCGCCTGTTTGACATGAGCTACACCCTGTCCGCAGACGTCTATATTGGCGATGTTTCAAGCCAGGTGTATGAATTTCTGCATCGCCCGCGCGCCTGTTTTTTCATCGATACGCACAGTGCGGTCGCGCCCGGCGCGCCGCCAGAATATGATTTCTGGAACAACGGCCCGGTTGTCCGCACGGCCAAGCAGTTGATAGCATTGTTGCCCGATCATGCGCAGATTGCCGCCCAATATCGCAAAGCCCAAGAGCAGCGCATGGCCTACACCGCCGACCAAAGCGATCCGCGCCCAGCCTCGGACCGCGGTGCTGAGGCTTTGGGGCGATATATTGAAAGCTTAGCTAGCTGATGAGGTCTCGTTAGGGCTGCGGAAATCGAGCACGCCCCAATTGGCTTCGGCAGCCGCCTTCATAAAGCGTTTGGATGGGTTCACCGCATAGCCTTCGTCTGCGAAGTCTAAAGTGAAGCGGTCGCTCAGATCGTCCGAATAAAAACGGATATGCGCATCTTGGCGGTTAATGCCTTGCTGCGACAGCCATTCCTGCACACGGCGCAATTTTTCTGCGGCGTAGCAATTCTCGCCGGCGATGCGGTGCATCAATTGGCCGTCTGTTTCGCCGATATGACGCGTTGCAATAACCGCATCAAAACCAATTTTGGCACCGATGTTGCCCGCATAAAAATTGGGTGCAGCGGTTGCCATCACCAGCAACGCCCCGCGCGCGCGATCGGCGTCGATGCGTGCAACGGCACCCGGCTGTAGGCCTTCGCGCACAACCCGTTCGGCAAAATCGGCGACGATATTGGATAGGCTATCTGGACAGATTTTGCGCCCGATGAACATCGCGATCCCAAATTGCTTCAGCGGTTTGCGCCCATATAGGCCAAGCTTATATCCCAGCATCGCGGTGATCCAGACCGGCAGTAATGCCAGCCGAATGGGCGCGGTCCGCCGTGCATAAAATAGCAGAAAATGGGTAAAGGTCGGGCGACGGGTTATGGTCTTGTCGAGATCATATATTGCAATATTCATATTTGGTCGCCAAGCCCCACCCCAAGGTATGCCAAATGCGTTGGCGTGCCCCCCGATTTGGACGCGTTTAGGAGAAGCTGTTTGCAAGCGCAATGGACCTGCATCGTCCTTGCCGGGCAAAGGCCTGGTACGGATATGTTTGCACAGCATTTCGGGCTTGAGCTGAAAGCTCTTGTGCCCGTGCGCGGCGAACCGATGATTAGCCATGTCGTGCGGACGCTGCGTACGTCGCCGCTTATCGGTGAAATCATTGTTCTATGTCAGGAACCCGATGCGCTGCGTTCCGCGGTAGATGCCGCAGGCGGCGCGACGCTGGTCGAAAGCCTGAGCAGTATATCGCTGAGCATCAAACGGCAGGTCGATGCGTTAGGATTTTCGTCGCCGATATTGGTGACCACCGCGGACCACCCCTTGTTAACCGTCGATATGATCGCCGAATTTCTGGGTAAAGCGGGGGGCGACGTTGCCATTGCGATGGTGGAACGCAAGACGATGTTGGCGCGGTTTCCCGATGCCAAACGCACATGGCTGCGTTTTTCGGACGGCGCATGGTCCGGCGCAAATCTCTTTGCATTGATGAGCCCCAAGTCCGCATTCGCACTCGATTTATGGGCAGAGGCTGAACAGGATCGCAAGAAAGCATGGCGCTTGTTCATGCACTTCGGGGTGCGGCTGGCCCTGCGCGCGCTGACCCGCACGATTGGATTGCGGCAGGCTTTGATCATTGCGGGCAAACGCCTTGGCCTTGTTGCTACGCTGGTGCCGATGTCTGACCCTGTTGCCGCAATCGACGTCGATAAGGTCAGCGACCATATATTGGCCGAGAAAATTCTTATCGACCGCGAAACATTGGCGCGCTCAAATCTGGCTGCTTGATTAGCGGCCCATTTTCTTTTGCCGCCGTCTTTGCACGGACGAGCCGATACCCATAGCTTCGCGATATTTCGCAACGGTGCGGCGGGCAATGTCGAAGCCTTTTGCCGTCAACAAATCGACCAGCGTGTCATCGGACAGGATCTTTTCGCCCTCGGCATCAATTAAGGATTTGATGTGGCTTTTGACGGCCTCAGCCGACGCGCCCTCTCCGTCGGCGGATTGAACGCCCGATGAAAAGAAATATTTGAGATCAAAAAGGCCGCGTCCGCAATGCAGATATTTGTTGCTGGTGACCCGGCTGACGGTGGATTCATGCATGTCGATGGCATCGGCCACTTGCCGCAGCGTGAGTGGCCGCAATTGGGCGACGCCCTTGCGAAAAAAGCCGTCCTGTTGCTTCACAATCTCTGTGGCGACCTTGACGATGGTGCGCTGTCTTTGATCCATGGCTTTGATGAGCCAATTCGCATCCGCCATGCAATCGCTGAGCCAGGCTTTTGTGGCCTTGTCTTGCCCCAGCTCGGCAACATAGCTGCGGTTGATGAGGATACGGGGCAGGTTGGCGCTGTTCAGTTCGATGGCCCAGCCTTCGCCGCGCGGCGTCACAAATATGTCGGGCGTGACCGCAAGCATATCTTCGCTTTCGAACCGGCAACCGGGTTTCGGATCATAGCCACGCAGTTCTATCAACATATCGCGCAGGTCTTCGTCATCGACGCGGCACATGCGCTTAAGCTGGTCAAACGCACCCTTTGCCACCAAGTCGAGATTGTCGATAAGCTTAGCCATGCAGGGGTCATAACGATCCGCCTCGCGCGCTTGAATCGCAAGGCATTCGGAGAGGTTTCGCGCGCCAACGCCGGTTGGGTCGAACCGTTGAAGCTCCGCAAGCGCCGCCTCCATTTCCACCATGGAAACGCCAAGCCTGTGCGCTGTCGCCATCAGGTCTTCACCAACATAGCCCGTGGGTTCGATATGTTCGATAATCTGCTGGACGAGAAACAGCTGGCGTCCGGACAGGCTGGACCCTGCCTGTGCCATCAAATGTTCCCGCAGGCTGATATCGCGCGCAGCAAAGCTGTCGAAATCAGGGCCGTCGGCGTCAAAGCCGCCGGGCGCTGCGCTGCCCGAAAGCCCAAGCATGCCATCGGCCCCGCCCACGCTGTCCGATGGGGTGTCATGGTGGAACGTTTCTGCGCTGAAATCGACATCCAACGCGTCCGATGTGCCTTGGCCATCGCCACTGAGCAGGTCGTCACTGGCCCGCTCGCCATTGTCGTGCAATGCGGGCGCGAATTCCTCGGTCGGCACATCAGGGGCCGCGTCGCTGCTGCCTGTTTCCAAAACGGGATTACGTTCGACCTCTTCTGCGATAAATGCTTCAATTTCGAGCGACGACAATGCCAGCAGTTTAATCGCCTGCTGCAGTTGCGGTGTCATCACCAGCGACTGGCTTTGGCGAAGATCGAGACGGGGTGCTAATGCCATGACGTTATGGTTCCGTCATCGCCGCAAATCACATTGCAAAACTCTCGCCGAGATACAGGCGGCGCACATTGGGGTCAGCGACCAACGCCTCGGGCGACCCTGCGAACAGAACCTGCCCACCATAAATGATGCACGCGCGGTCAACGATATCGAGCGTTTCGCGCACATTATGATCGGTAATCAGCACGCCGATACCGCGGGTTTTCAATTCTTTCACCAGATCGCGAATATCGGAAATGGATATCGGGTCGATTCCGGCGAAAGGTTCATCGAGCAACATGATCGACGGATTGGCCGCCAGCGCGCGGGCAATTTCGCAGCGCCGCCGCTCGCCGCCCGAAAGCGCCATGGCGGGCGCACTGCGCAACCGGGTGAGGCCAAATTCGCCAAGCAATTTTTCCAACCGCTCGTTGCGCGCGTCTGCATCGGGTTCTGCCATTTCCAGAACAGCGCTGATATTTTGTTCAACGGTCATGCCACGGAAAATTGATGTTTCTTGCGGCAAATAGCCCAAGCCCAAAATCGCGCGGCGGTACATCGGCAACTTGGTGATGTCCGCGCCATCCAATGTGATGCGTCCGCTATCGGGCTTTACCAGCCCCATGATGGAATAAAAGCAGGTGGTCTTACCCGCGCCATTGGGGCCAAGCAGGCCAACCACTTCGCCCTTCGCAACCGAGAGCGACACATCGGTCAGAACCGCGCGCTTGTCATAGCTTTTGGCGATGGAAACGACACCCAGTCCGGATTGCACGCCGTCTTGCGTCGTCGCATCCGCAGCGGGAGAAGTTGCAGTCATGCTGTCCATATCCAAATTTCGCCCGCGATTTTGCCGTTGATATCCAACAGACAGCTAATGAATGCTGACCCATTTTGCAATTGGCATGATTTATGCCGCCCCGTTTTAGAGGCTGTTTGGGGCTGCCCCCTAATTTTTGCGCTGTGGAACGCTAAACGAACCGGTAACGCGGCCGCCTGAATTGGTTATATTGGCTGGGCCACCGGCATTGAGGGTTGAGCGGCCTGAATTGAGATCGATGACAAGCCTGCCGCCGTTTAGCCGGTTGCTGCCTTGCACGAGCTTCACATCGCCAATCAGCGTGATTAGGCTGGAGTCCAAATCATATATGGCCGAGCTGCTGGTCGCGCGCAGATCATCCTTGGTAACGGTCACGCCGCCTGTGGCGTCGAGGCGATTTACGTCCACGCCGCCATTGTTGGAATAGGCCGCTGTCACGCGATTTGCCTTGAGCGTAAGCCCCGCCTGCGTTGCCGTTACGCCGCCGGCAAGAACGACGCGGTCTGCGCGATCCTGCAGCTCCATCGAACCCGCAGCGAAATCTACCGGCGCATTGCTATCATGATTGCCAATGCTTTGCGCCGACGCCGAAGACAGCATCATGATGCCCGCAAATGCGGCGGCCAGTCCAAGGGAGATAGAAGCTTTGCTCATGTTGGCCTCACTTAATCGCATTCTGGTCGATACGCAAACGAACGCCGCCATCTAACCGGATAATGCGCGTATCGAGGTCAGCGCGCAATCGTCCGGCATGGAAGGTCCCGACCTTGGTGCGGCCGCTCACTGGTCCAAAACTCTGCATTGTCCGGTCTTTCAACGACAGCTCCACATTGCTGGCGACCATGTCATAGCCCGGCGATTCAACCGCCAATGGGCCCGTCACGCGCATGGTTTCCTTGCCAAGGTCATAGCTGCCGCGCTGTGCGATGATGGAGGCTGGGCCGTCCTGCAACGATATCCGGCCCGACAATGATGTCATGTCGAGAACAGGCTGTGCCGATGTCTTCTGGACAGCGCTGCCTGCGCGCAGCGAAAAGGGCCGGCCTTTGCTGTCTTCGCCGCGATAGAGGGCCTCTACAACGCGCAACCGCTCGCGCGACAGATTCACTTCGTCTTTGTTTAGGACAAAGCTAAGTTCCTGCTGTCCGGTAAATGGGCTGAACGCCAATATGGCGACAAGCAAACCGATGATGCTCGGCAAGACAACCCGCATCGCGCGGATAAGGCGGTCATGCCGTCCGCCGGGCAATGCCCAGCGTTGACGATAACTGCGTTCAAGATCGGCCTGTGCGGACATGTTATGTCTCTAACCCGATTAAACCTTAACTGTGCCCGAATATATCGGTCTCTGGCCAGCCAGACAGATCAAGGTTCGCACGGTGCGGCAGAAAGTCAAAGCACGCCTGTGCCAAGTCGGTCCGGCCCTCGCGTTCCAAGCGCACGACAAATTCGGCATGCAGGCGGTGCAGATAGCGCACGTCGCTTGCGGCATAATCTTTTTGCGCTTCGGACAATATGGGGCCGCCCCAGTCGCTTGACTGCTGCTGCTTGGAAATGTCTGTCGACAGCATTTCCTTCACCAATTCCTTCAGCCCGTGGCGGTCCGTGTAAGTCCGAACCAGGCGCGATGCGATTTTGGTGCAAAATAACGGCGTCGCGACGACGTTCAAATAATGCGAAATCGCCGCCAAATCGAATCGGGCATAATGGAACAGCTTCAAACGGGTGGGATCGGCCAGTACGGCACGCAAATTTGGTGCAGAAAAGTCACTGTTGCGGCCAAAACGCACCAGATGTTCATCGCCGCGTCCGTCGGAAATCTGCAGCAAGCACAGCCTGTCACGCGGGGTGATGAGCCCCATGGTTTCGGTGTCTACGGCGACGGGGCCATCGGCCAGTACGCCTGCGGGAAGGTCTTCTTCATGTAAAAATACGCTCATGCTAGCCCCTTGCCCCACCCGACTGTGCAAGGCAAATGAAACTACAGTTGGCGCCCTGCGATTTCCGGTCGCAATATTAGCTATCGCGTAACCTTTTAATGCGATATACAAAATGCTTGCGCAATCACCAACGACTGCGCTTGTGACGTGCAGTACAGTCGCCCTCGACTGCATAACATAGTGGTTCTGGGCGATGAGAAGGCAAGTAAGAAGTTATGGGTTTTGATCGCAAGCGTGCTGGCAAAGGCCGGGACAAAAGAGATGGTTTCGGTGATGAAAGCTATGACGGTTATCGCGCACCGTCCCCCTATCAAAGTGATTTTGGCGGCGGCCGCTCAGGTGGCGGTTACGGCGGCGGAAATAGCGGCGGCGGTGGTGGCGGAGGTGGCTTCGGTGCACCTCGGCGTGGCCCAGGCGGCCCACCAATGCCAGCGCAAGTCATCGGTTCCGGCAAAGGAATTGTTAAGTTTTTCAATGGTCAAAAGGGCTTTGGTTTCATTCAGGTCGATGGTCGTCCCGATGATGTGTTCGTACACATCAGCGCGGTTGAGCAAGCTGGCCTGACGGGTCTCGCTGAAGGCCAGCCGCTCGAATTCTCGCTCGTTGAGCGTGGCGGCAAGGTTTCGGCAACGGACCTCGTCATCGATGGTGAGCCAATGGAAGTGACCGAGCGCGCACCGCGTCCGGACCGTCCAGCATTTGATCGTGACCGCGCTCCGCGTGGCGATGACCGTGGTGGCTTCCGCGGTGGTGACCGTGATTCGGCACCACGTGGTCCGCAGCGCGAATCGACTGGCGAACGTGCCAATGGAACCGTCAAATTCTTCAACGACATGAAGGGTTTTGGTTTTGTGCAGCGTGATGATGGCGGCGAAGATGTGTTTGTGCACATTTCTGCGCTTGAGCGTTCGGGCATGGGTCAAGTGACTCAGGGCGACCGTTTGGCGTTTGACATCGAAATCGATCGTCGCGGCAAATATTCGGCCACAAACTTGGGCCCGCTTTCCGAATAAGCGCGCTTTAGAATTTCAAAAAGGCGGGTGAAGCACAACGCTTCGCCCGCCTTTTTTGTATCTATCATGCCTTGCCGATTGTCGCGGCCAGGAACCAGGCGCGCTGTTCGGCCTGGTCCGTCCAGTCGTCCAGCAGGCCATCGGTCGCATTGTCGCCGGCTTTATCCGCAAGGTCCTTTGCGTCTTTCAATGCCTTAATCAGCGTCTCATTATCGGCGTGCAGTTCCTTCAGCATCTTCGATGCATCAGTCGACGTCGAATCATGGTCGTTGATCCGCTGCTTCGCGGCGATCGCGCCGATGGACGTCAGCGTGTCCTGACCCAGCTTGCGCACGCGTTCGGCAACAAGGTCGGTGGTTGCGATCAATTCCGTCGCCTGTTCATCGAACAGCAGATGATATTCGCGAAAATGTGGACCGGTCACATGCCAGTGAAAATTCTTGGTCTTGAGGTAGAGCGCATAATAATCGGCCAGCAGGCCATTCAACGCATCGGCCAGCGCTTTTTTGCTATTGTCACCATGTGCCATGGCAGTTCTCCATCATTCGGGGGTGGGAGAACATAATATAGGAACGACGCGCGCTATTTACAGCACCCGCGCCTGCGGCAGCGGCAATTAGCTGATGCCATTGGCTTTCGTGGCCAGTACAAAGCCCCATCCCAACAACAATGCGCCAGACACCCACCGTATCGGTTTCAACGGCACGATTTGGGTCAGCCGCGCGCGCAGGATGACCGCGGGCACCGTTGCGGCCATGATGCCGACGAACCCACCGACCGCAGCCATGCCCCAATACGGCGTGCGGGCACTTTGCGCGGCGATGATGAACTGGCTCTTGTCGCCAAATTCGAGGATAAACAGACCCAAGAATGCGGTCAGAAACGCAGGGGTTTTCCATCCCGATAACGGGTCGACATTGCGCCGCCACAGCAACATGCCAGCACCCGCAAAGATATAGGCAAGGCCAGCGAACATCTTGACCGACCGCGCGCTTATCCAACTGTCGATCACTGATCCGCCGGCGGCCGAAATGCCGCAATTGAGCAAAGTGGCACAGGCGAGCCCGCCGAGAATCGCGGTATTGTTGCGATACCGCAGCGCGAGCACGGCAGCGAGGATCTGTGTCCGGTCGCCCATCTCGGCGAGGAAAACAGACAGGAAGGTCGTAAAAGCAGTGTCCATATTTTCTACCCTAGCACATCATGATCAAAATGGGATGCGTGCGGCGGGCGGACTGAGCTGCGCCGCGAATCGCCTTTGTTTTGGCGATCAAAGTCGGTCATGTTGAACGTGCTCCGGCATCCGAAAACGCGACGGTACGGCAAAACGAAGATGCTGAAACCAGTGTAGCATGACGATTCAAGGGGGATTGGCCCGCTTTGACGTCTGATTTGGGGTTACGGGCTTGACTTTCACCCGCCAAACCAGCAAAGGCCCGCGTCTGTGAACAGCGCGGCCAAACCCTGCGCAGTTTTTTGCGACATTATTTGAACAAAAGGAATGGGCCATGGCGAAGCCAGCCACGATCAAGATCAAGCTGCTCAGCACCGCTGACACAGGTTTCTTCTACGTGACCAAGAAAAATCCACGCAACATCACTGAAAAGATGACGTTCCGTAAATATGACCCCGTCGTGCGCAAGCATGTCGAGTTCAAGGAAGCCAAAATCAAGTAAGCCAACGCGCTGCTTGAATAAGCTATCGATCAGGGCGCCTCGGGCGCCCTTTTTGATTCACGCATTGCCCGCACGCGGTTGGGTTCAATTATCCAACAATTCCCCGCACGCGGTTGGGTTCAATTATCCAACAATTCCCCGCACCGCCTCCAGAAACGTCATCACCGACACCGGCTTTGACAGATAGCCTTTTGCGCCTGCGGCCATGATCCGGTCTTCGTCACCTTTGCCCGCATAAGCGGTCACGGCGAGCACGGGGATTGCCGACAGCGCCGCGTCCTTTTGCATCGCCTCAATCAGGTCGATGCCGCTGACATGCGGCAGTTGAATGTCCATGATGATAAGGTCCGGGGCAAATGTCCGCGCCTGTTCCAGCGCCAGTCGCCCGTCGCGTACGCCCTCAACAACAAACTGGTGCGCGCGCAGCAAGTCGGTGAATAGCTTGAGGTTCAGCTCATTATCCTCAACGATCATCACCTTTTTCGACATTACCGCTCTTTTCCCCTTGGCTTGTCCGGCTCACGCCGGTTTCGGCACCAGCCCTCTCCCCCACCCGGCCACCCAACGATTGTACGCTATGGGTGGTCGGGTGGGGGAGAGGGCTGGTGCCGCGACTTCAAACATGCTTAAGCGAAAGCCATGCATGAAACAAATGGCAAGTTAGACGCATCGGGTATGGCGTTTCAGGCTTTGGCTTGGGCGTTGATGGAAGAAGCACGGGCGGAGCGGCTTTTGTCGCTGACCGGCCTGACACCCGAAGGGCTGCGCAGCTCGATCACCGAACGCGGCACGCAAGCGGCGATATTATCCTTTCTTGAGGCTTATGAGCCTGACCTCATCGCGTGCGCTGCGGTCATCGGGGTTTCGCCGGCATTACTTGTACAGGCACGGCAGGAGTTAGAAGCATGAGCAGGCCATTGCTAATTTCCGATTGCGACGAGGTGCTGTTGCACATGATCGTGCCCTTCCGCGATTGGCTGGACGATGTGCATCACATCCATTTTGACCTCGTCCACGGCGATTGGGGCGAGGCGCTGCGCCATAAGCATGATGGCACCGTTGTTGAGCGCGGGCAGGTGTGGGACCTGCTCAACGGGTTTTTCGATACCGAAATGCACCGCCAGCAAGCGATTGACGGCGCGGTCGAAAGCCTCAACCGGCTGCGCGAACATGCCGATGTGGTCATCCTCACCAATTTGCTTGATCACCGCGCAGGGCCACGGACCGAGCAGTTGAAGGCCGTGGGCATCGACGCGCCGGTCTATTGCAACCAAGGCGGCAAGGGCGAGGCACTTGGCCGGATTTTGGCCGAATATAAACCCAGCGTCGCCGTTTTCGTCGACGATCTTGGGCATCAGCATGAGTCCGTTGGCGAACAGCATCCCGACGTCTGGCGGCTGCATTTTGTCGGTGAGCCGTTGCTGTGGGATCGCGTTAAGCCTTCGAAATCAGCGCACGCGCGGCTGGATCGGTGGGCCGACGCAGAAGTTTGGATTAGGGAACGGCTGGTTGCGAATGCGCCAGCACCCAGTTTGGAAAAGGTAGCATGATGATAGAAGCAAAATTGGCCGAACTCGGCATTACCCTCCCTGCACCCGCTGCGCCGGTCGCATCCTATGTGCCCGCAGTCGAAGCAAACGGAATGCTGTTCATTTCGGGTCAGTTGCCCTTTGTCGATGGCAAGGTTGTCACCGGCAAAGTCGGTGATACGCGTAGTCTTGAAGAGGGCAAGGCGGCTGCCAAGGCGTGCGGGATCATGCTTATCGCGCAGATGAAGGCAGCGCTTGGCGGCGACCTCGACCGCATTGAGCGCATCGTCAAGCTTGGCGTCTTTGTCGCGTCGACCCCCGACTTTACCGACCAGCCCGAAGCCGCCAATGGCGCATCGGACCTGATGGAAGCGGTGTTCGGCGATGCAGGCAAGCATGCACGCGCCGCCGTCTCGGTTCCGGTATTGCCGCGCGATGCAACGGTCGAAATCGACTGTGTGGTAAAAATTCGAAGCTAAGAACTGATGTGGAAAAATCACCGTAGTCCTGAGCCACCAGCGCCTGGGCGCTGGTGAAAGTCGAAGGGCGCTTTTCTGGTTTGGACCGCCCTTCGACGGACGCAGTCGTGGCACGACTGCTGCTCAGGGTAATTGGGATCAGATATCGGAGTTAGCCAAATGCCGCAGCCGCAACCGATGACCACCCTTCGACAGACGCAGTTGCTGCACAACTGCTGCTCAGGGCTACGGTACGATATCGATGTCTGAAGTCACCGCCGAACTCTTGAGCAAGGTCAGCGATATTCCTGCCGACCAGTGGGATGCGCTGAACCCGCGGGGCAATCCGTTTGTGGCCCACGCGTTTTTGGCGGCGTTGGAGGAATCGGGCAGCGTTGGTCCCGGCACGGGCTGGTCGCCTGCGCCGATCATGATCCGCGGCGCGGACGGTATTCCCGCCGCTGCGCTGCCTGCATATCTTAAGAGCCACAGCCAGGGCGAATATGTGTTCGACCATCATTGGGCGGATGCGTTTGAACGGGCGGGTGGGCAATATTATCCCAAGTTGCAGATTGCCGCGCCCTTCTCGCCAGTGCCCGGGCCGCGATTGTTGTTGCGCGATCCAGCACTTGCGCCAGCGACATTGGCCGCCGCCGAAGCGGTCGTGGACCAAAATGGCCTGTCGTCTGCGCACGCAACTTTTGTTGAAGAGGGCGAGTTGGAGTTGTTTCGTGCGGCGGGATGGCTGACACGCATGGGCACGCAATTTCACTGGCAAAACCGCGATTATGCAGACTTTGACGGTTTCTTGTCCGCCTTATCCTCACGCAAGCGCAAGGCCATTCGCAAGGAGCGGGCTGCGGCACAATCGGCCGTGCGTATTGCGCAAATCAGCGGGGCGGACATTACGGCTGATGACTGGGATGCCTTTTGGGTATTTTACCAAGATACCGGTGCGCGCAAATGGGGGCAGCCTTATCTGACGCGCGCGTTTTTCGACCGCATCGGGGAAAGCATGCAGGACAGCATCGTGCTGTTCCTCGCTTATGATGGCGACCGGCCGATTGCCGGTGCACTAAACTTTGTTAGCCCGGATTGCCTTTATGGGCGCTATTGGGGCTGCACCCGCGACGTGCCGTTTCTGCATTTTGAGCTGTGTTATTATCAGGCCATCGATTACGCGATCGCGCATGGCTTGCCCCGCGTTGAGGCGGGCGCGCAGGGTGAGCATAAGCTCGCACGCGGATATGAGGCTGTGCCTACATATTCAGCGCATTATATCGCCAATGCAGGCTTTCGTTCCGCGGTTGCCGATTTCCTTGCCCGCGAAAGTCAGGCGATGGAACGCCAGATAGAGTTTCTGGGCGAAATGGCGCCGTTCAAGAAAGGCTAAGTCGTCCACGAACAGGCAGGATTTCGCTGTTGCAATCACCTCTTTAATCGCGCAATTAAATAGGCGAGAGAGGAATCAGCCATGAGCAAACCAAGTCCCCAAGAATTAGCGGATTTCGAAAAGCAGTGCGATGCGTGGTTCGCCGAAAACACGGTCCGCGACCCGGGCTTTATGTTGCCGCTGACCTTCATGGAAGTTTCCACCGATCAGCAGTTCGATTTCCTGCGTGACTGGCAGCGCAAGGTTTACGAGGCGGGCTATTTCGGCATGTCCTGGCCCACCGAATATGGTGGCTATGGCATGCACCCCGAATATCAACGGATCGCCACACGCGTCATGAAAAGCCATGACGCGCCGATCATGCTCAACGCGATTGCGAACGGTTGGACGGGGCCATTGCTGCTCGACATTGGCCGCGAAGAGGACAAGCGCCGCTTCATTAAGCCGATGCTCTCGGCAGAAGAAATCTGGTGCCAAGGCTTTTCGGAGCCAGAGCATGGTTCGGACCTTGGCAGTGCGCAGACAAAGGCAGTCCGCGACGGCGATGAATATGTCATCAATGGTTCGAAGATCTGGACATCATTGGGCGACCGCGCCGATTATATGATCCTGCTCGCGCGGACATCGAATGACGGGCCAAGCAAATATGCAGGGCTATCGTTCTTCCTCGCGCCGATGAAGATTCCCGGCGTTGAAACCCGTCGCTTGAAGAAATTGACGGGCGAATATGGCTTCACCCAATGTTTCTTCACCGAAGCCCGCATTCCTGCGTCAGGCCTCGTCGGCGAAGAAGGGCAGGGCTGGATGGTCGCGATGAAGACGCTTGAGTATGAACGCGGCGCGAAGGTTAATCCGGTCGGTGGGTATTTCGTCAAGGAAATGGACGTCATGGGCGTCATCGATATGGCGCGTTCGGCCAAACGCGGTGGCAAGCCTGTGCTCGACGATCCCGTCATGCGTGACAGGCTGGTCGATTATATGATCGAAATTCAGGCGCTGAACCTCAACAACCAACGCCGCCGTATGGCGCCGCTGACCAGTGACCGTCCCATGGGTCTTGCGCTCATGAACAAGCTGGCGCGTACCGAGCTGGTGCGCGAGCTCACCGAATTCTCGCTCCAGTTTCAAGGAACGCGCGCGGGCTATTATGTGGGTGACGAAAATGCGGTCGATGACGGCTATTGGCACCGGTCTTACCTGAACAGTTTTTCCGCCACCATCGGCGGGGGCACCAGCCAGATCCAAAAGAATATCATCGGCGAACATGTGCTTGGTTTGCCCAAGGGGCGGTAAGCGATATTAAATACCGTAGCCCTGAGCCTGTCGAAGGGTGCTTCTACGGCGGGCACGGTTTTTGTTTAGGAGAATGCAATGTCTGAAGTCCTAACCCAAGCGCAGGACGGCGTCCTGATCATCACGATCAACCGGCCTGAGGCCAAGAACGCCGTGAACCAAGCGGTCGCGCAAGGCGTCGCTGCGGCCATGGAGCAGCTCGACAATGATAAGAGCCTGAACGCGGGTATCATCACCGGCGCTGGCGGTACATTCTGCTCTGGCATGGACCTGAAGGCCTTTCTGCGCGGCGAGTTGCCCAGCATCAAGGGCAAGGGTTTTGCGGGGTTCATTGAATCCCCACCTGCAAAGCCATTGATTGGTGCGGTTGAGGGCTATGCACTGGCGGGCGGTATGGAAATCGCCATCGCGTGCGACCTGTTGGTAGCGAATGACAAGGCGCAGTTCGGCATACCGGAGGTCAAGCGTAGCCTGGTTGCGGCGGCTGGCGGCTTGCTTACTTTGCCATCGATTATCGGCAAACGCATGGCGATGGAACTTGCGCTGACAGGTGATTTTATCTCGGCACAGCGGGCCTATGAGGTGGGCTTTGTCAATCGCATCACCGACGGCGCCGCCATCGATGCTGCGCTTGAGCTTGCGGCCAAGGTCGCCGCGAACGGCCCGCTCGCGTTGATTGCGACCAAGCGCGTGATCAATGAGCGGCCGGATTGGAATTCATCGGAGATGTGGAAGAAGCAGAATGAAATCTGCGGCCCCGTCTTCACGTCGAAGGACTCGCGTGAGGGAGCACTCGCCTTTGCCGAAAAACGCAAACCTAACTGGCAAGGCGAATAATATGGGCCACCCCGCCGTTCACGCACAGGCTTTCCCCGATAAACCTGCTGTCATCATGGCGGGATCGGGCGAGACGATAACGTACAAGCAGCTTGATGAACGTTCCAACCAGTGCGCGCATCTGTTCCGCAGCCTGGGGCTTCAGCATGGCGACACGGTCGCGTTCTGTTTGGAAAACCGCGCCGAGTTTTTCGACCTTGTCTGGGGTGCGCAACGCGCGGGGCTGATTTATGTCGCGATCAGTTGCCGTCTGACGGCATCGGAAATCGACTATATCTTGAACGATAGCGGCTCAAAGGCGTTGTTTGCTTCGCCCTATTTGGGTGCGACGCTTGATCAACTGCAAAGCCCCGTAAAGCGGTTCATTCTCGGCGGGGAACATGCCGGCTGGGAAAATTATGCAGCCGCCGTTGCGAAACTGCCAGCTTCGCCCATCGCCGATGAACGTGCGGGCACCGACATGTTGTACAGTTCAGGCACGACTGGTCAGCCTAAGGGCGTACGTTTCCCCTTGCCCGATGATCCGGACATTGCGGGACCAAACGCATTGTCAGGCCTTGCCGCGATGGCGTTCAAATTTTCGGGCGACAGCATCTATTTGTCACCAGCGCCGCTATATCATGCGGCACCGCTGCGTTGGTGTGCGGCGGTGCACCGGCTGGGTGGCACCGTGGTTGTCATGGAGAAATTTGATCCCGAAGCGGCGCTCGCGGCCATTCAGAAATATAAGATCAGCGCCAGCCAATGGGTGCCAACGCATTTTGCGCGCATGTTGAAGCTGCCCGAAGAGGTCCGCAACGCATATGATGTGTCGAGCCTTGATTCGGCGGTGCACGCTGCCGCGCCGTGCCCTGTTCCCATCAAGGAAGCGATGATAAATTGGTGGGGGCCCGTCATCCGTGAATATTATGCGGGGACGGAGGGCCAGGGGATTACCTTTATCTCCAGCGAAGAATGGATGACGCACAAGGGTTCGGTTGGACGGCCATTGAACGCCATCATGCATATATGCGACGAAGATGGGGATGATGTTCCCGTGGGCGAGGAAGGCACCGTATTCTTCGAAAGCGCTGCATCCTTCAGCTATCATAATGATCCCGAAAAAACCAAAAGCGCGACCAACAAACATGGTTGGACAACGCTTGGCGATGTCGGCCGGTTGGACGAAGAGGGCTATCTCTACCTGACAGACCGCAAAAGCTTTATGATCATTTCGGGCGGGGTGAATATCTATCCGCAGGAGATTGAAAACCATCTGCTGGCCCACCCGCGCGTCCGCGACGTTGCAGTCATCGGTGGTCCGCATGACGAAATGGGTGAAGAGGTTATCGCTGTGGTCCAGCCGCTCGATATGGCGGACGCCGGTGATGCCTTGCGTGACGAGCTGACCGCTTATGCGCGCGAAAAGCTGTCGGGTGTCAAAATTCCGCGCCGTATCGATTTCCGCGAGGAGCTTCCCCGCCACGATACCGGAAAATTATACAAGCGCCTGCTGCGCGATGAATATTGGGCAAAGCAAAAAGCATGACCGCCATTCCCAAGATTGCACCGGAGCTTGCGGCGCATATCGTCGACCCGGTTGTCTATGGGAATTGGCGTGCGTTGCTGGATACGTTCGCCACACTTCGCCGGGATTCCCCCGTCGCAGTTGCTGAGATACCGGGCTATCGACCATTTTGGGTCATCACCCGCCATGCAGACATTTTGAAGATCAGCAAGGACAATGCGACCTTTCTGAATAACCCCGCGACAGTCGTCGTTGCGCCTTTGATGGCCGAAATGTTTGTGGCGCATCTGATGAAGGGCAGCCCGCATCTGGTGAAGTCGCTGGTACAAATGGATGCGCCCGAGCATCCCAAATACCGGCGGCTGACGCAGGATTGGTTCATGCCGGCAAACCTCAAGACGATAGAAAGCAATATTCGGGCGATTGCGAAATCGGCCATCGACAAGATGCTGTCTATGGACGGAACATGTGATTTTGCGCGCGACGTGGCGGCGATGTATCCCTTGCATGTCGTGATGGAATTGCTTGGCGTTCCAGAGAGCGATGAGCCGTTGATGCTGAAGCTGACGCAGGAACTGTTCGGCGGGCAGGACCCGGATTTGAACCGGATGCGCGCAGCCAATATCTCGCCGCAAGAAGCGACCGAGCTTATAGCGCAGACGGTCGCTGATTTTAACGCCTATTTCGAAGCATTGGCACAGGACCGCCGCGCTAATCCGCGCAACGATCTGGCAACGATTATCGCCACCGGAACCATCAATGGCATGCCTATCCCTGACTATGAAAGCGCGGGCTATTACACGATCGTTGCGACGGCAGGGCATGACACGACCTCTGCGTCGACGGCTGGCGCGATGTGGGCCTTGGCGCAAGACCCGGCGCAGTTTGCGAAAGTGAAGGCAGATCGTTCCTTACTTCCCGGTCTGATTGAAGAAGCAATACGTTGGACGACACCGGTCCAGCACTTCATGCGTACGGTCGGCGCGGACACAGAAGTCGGCGGCGTACCAATGAAAGCAGGCGATTGGTTGATGCTGTGCTATGTCTCGGGCAATTATGACGAATCCGTTTTCCCTGACCCGGAACGGTTTGATGCGGGGCGCAGTCCCAACCGGCATATTTCCTTTGGATCCGGCGCGCATCAATGTCTGGGCTTGCATCTGGCGCGGCTAGAGATGAAGATATTATTCGAGGAACTGCTTGACCGTGTAGATTCGGTTGAACTGGCTGGCGAACCCAAACGATCGCAATCGACGTTTGTGGGCGGCCCCAAAACTTTACCGCTGCGATTTGTGGCAGCTTGAACGAAAGAGGATACTCTAATGACCACGCAATATAAGAATCTGATCAACGGCGAACTGGTGGATAACGGCAAATGGATTGATGTCGTAAACCCCGCGACGGAGCAGGTCATTGGCCAAGTGCCCGATTGCGGTCAGGCAGATTTGGACAAGGCCGTTGCCGCCGCACGCGCCGCATTTCAGACTTGGAAAAAAACAAGCGTTGAAGAACGCCGCGCTTTGTTTGCCAAAATGGCCGATGTCATCAAAGCCAACAGCGATGAGCTGATGCGTTTGCTGACGTCTGAACAGGGCAAGCCGCATATGCAGGCGGGCAGCGAGATTGCCGGCTGCGTTGGCATGACGCGCGCATTGCCGATGTTGAATCTTGAAGAGAAAATTACAGAAGATAGCGACAGGCGCCTCAGCCGCACGCGCCGCGTTCCCGTTGGCGTGGTCGGTGGCATCGTGCCATGGAATTTCCCCGTGTTGATGGCGATCCAGAAAATCATCCCGGCGCTTTTGTCGGGCTGCACCATGGTGCTGAAGCCTTCACCATTCACACCGCTGGCGACCTTGCGCCTCGCGGAATTGGTGGCGGGCGTATTCCCACCTGGCGTTTTGAACATCATCACCGGTGGCGACGTGTTGGGCCCATTGCTGACGGCGCATCCTGATATCGATAAGATTACCTTCACCGGTTCGACTGCCACGGGCAAGCGCGTGATGGAATCGGCGTCGAAGGACCTTAAGCGCATCACGCTTGAACTGGGCGGCAATGACGCGGCGATTGTTTTGCCCGATGCCGACGTTGGCAAGGTGGCTGAAAAGCTGTTTTGGGCAAGCTTCTACAATGCGGGCCAAGTCTGCATCGCGGCCAAGCGTATCTACATTCACGAAGATATTTACGACGAATTGTCGGGCGCGATTGCGGCTTATGCGAAAGCGGTCAAGGTCGGCGATGGCGCCGAACAGGGCACGGCCATTGGCCCCATCCAGAACAAGCCGCAATATAAGCGCGTGCTTGAACTGATTCAGGACGCCAAGGACAAGGGCTATAAGTTCCTTGCAGGCGGCGACCACGACCCATCCATCCCCGGCTATTTCGTGCCTGTAACCGTTCTCGACAACCCACCCGAAGATGCGCGGATTGTGGCCGAAGAACAGTTCGGTCCCGTGATGCCATTGATGAAATTTTCGACCATCAACGAAGTTATCAGCCGCGCCAATGCATCAGATTACGGCCTTGCCGGTTCGATCTGGACCAGCAATCCGGAAGCTGCGGTCGAAGTGGCGGAGCAGCTGGAAACCGGAACGGTGTGGATCAACGAATCCATGCACCTTGCCCCCAATGCACCATTTGCCGGACATAAGCAGTCCGGCTTTGGCGCGGAATTGGGCGAAGAAGGTTTGCTTGAGTTCACCTATCCGCAAGTGATCACAATCGCCCGCGAAGCGGCTTAAAGTCTATATTCCAGGCGTCGTCATGCTGAACTTGTTTCAGCATCTTACTTTGAAACGCACGAAGTAAGACCCTGAAACAAGTTCAGGGTGACGAACTGCTGTGGCCCGAATTCCGGGGCTACGCTCATCCCGTTAATCTCGCACTTGACTCTCCCCTTCCAAAGTTTAATCGTCTGATTAAATTTGAACAACAGGAGAGAGAAAATGGCAGACGCTTATATTGTGGATGCGGTCCGTACCGCTGGTGGCCGCCGCGGTGGTAAGCTTGCGGGCGTGCACCCCGTCGATTTGGGCGCTGCCGTGCTCGATTCCATTGCCGACCGTAACGATTTCGATCCTGCAGCGATTGAAGACGTCATCATGGGCTGCGTCATGCAGGGTGGCGAACAAGCGGGCGATGTAGGCCGCAATATCGTTTTGGCGTCACGCCTGCCCAATTCCATCCCATCGGTCAGCATCGACCGCCAGTGCGGATCATCGCAGCAATCGATGATGTTCGCGGCGCAGGGTGTCATGTCGGGCACTCAGGACATTGTGTTGGCTGCCGGTATCGAAAGCATGACGCGCGTCCCCATGGGATCGACGTCGATGCTGTTCAAGAAAGAAGGCATGGGCACCTATAAAAGCCCACGTCTGGAAGAGGCCTATCCCGGCATCATGTTCAGCCAGTTCATGGGCGCTGAAATGCTCGTGAAGAAATATGGTTTTACCCGCGAAGACCTTGACCAGTTTGCACTGGAATCGCACCAAAAAGCTATCGCCGCGACGCAAAATGGCGCCTTTGCCAATGAAATCGTCGGTATCGAAGTCGAAACGCCAGAAGGCAAGATCGTCCACAACAGCGACGAAGGCATCCGCTATGATGCAACCTTTGAAAGCCTGTCGGGCGTAAAGTTGCTTCAAGAAGGCGGTTCGATCACGGCTGCGAATGCCAGCCAGATTTGCGACGGTGCTTCGGCGGTTCTGATCGTGTCGGAAAAGGCGCTGAAAGAACATGGCCTCACCCCGCGCGCGCGCATCGTCAATTTGACCGTGACCGCCGGTGACCCCGTCATCATGTTGGAAGAACCCTTGTTCGCGACCGACCGTGCGTTCCAACGTTCGGGCATGAAAATGTCGGACATTGACCTGTATGAAGTGAACGAAGCGTTCGCGCCTGTGCCACTCGCGTGGTTGAAGCATACCGGCGGCGACCGTTCGAAAATCAACGTTCATGGCGGCGCGATCGCATTGGGCCATCCGCTCGGCGCGTCGGGCACGAAGCTGATGGCGACCTTGCTGAATGCGCTTGAAGCACGTGGCGGCAAATATGGTTTGCAGACGATGTGTGAAGGCGGTGGTCAGGCCAACGTTACGATCATCGAGCGGGTATAACGATTAGCCATCCATCACCGTCACCCTGAACTCGTTTCAGGGTCTTAATTTCCACCGTCAAAAAGTAAGATGCTGAAACAAGTTCAGCATGACGGTTAAAACGATCAGGAGTATTTATGAAACTGGATTCAACAGTCGCAGCAGTCGTCACCGGCGGCGCATCGGGCCTTGGTGAGGCAACCGCCCGCGCGCTTGCCGCAAAGGGTGTGAAGGTCGCCATTTTTGATTTGCAGGCCGACAAGGGCGAGGCACTTGCAGCCGAAATCGGCGGTGTTTTCTGCAACGTGAACGTCACCAGCGATGAAAGCGTCGATGCCGGTTTCGCCAAGGCGCGTGCTGCGCATGGTCAGGAACGCATTTTGGTCAACTGCGCTGGCACGGGCAACGCGGCAAAGACCGCAAGCCGTTCGAAGGAAGACGGTTCGATCAAGCACTTCCCGCTCGATGCCTTTGACCGCATCATTCAGATCAACTTGGTCGGCACATTCCGCTGCATCGCCAAGTCGGCAGCTGGCATGTTGACGCTTGAGCCTATGGAAGATGGCGAACGCGGCGCGATGGTCAACACGGCCTCGGTTGCTGCTGAAGACGGCCAGATGGGCCAGGCAGCCTATTCCGCATCAAAGGGCGGCGTTGTCGGCATGACCTTGCCAATCGCACGCGACCTGATGAGCGAAGGCATTCGCATCAATACGATTCTGCCGGGCATCTTTAACACGCCATTGATGAACGGTGCGCCTCAGGCGGTGAAAGATGCGCTTGCCGCGTCGGTTCCATTCCCGAAACGCCTCGGCCATCCGCACGAGTTCGCGCAGGTCGCGATGACCATGATCGAGTGCGGATATTTCAACGGCGAAGACGTCCGCATCGACGGCGCCATCCGTATGGCACCGCGTTGATCGCATGACCGCGTTCACCCAAATCCTTTATGATGTCGCAGACGGCATTGCGACCATCACGATGCATCGTCCAGAAAAGATGAATGCGTTTACCAATGTGATGATGCGCGAAATGTGTGCGGCATTTGATTTGGTGGACGCGGATGATGCGGTGCGCGCCGTCATTGTAACGGGTTCGGGTGACCGTGCATTTTGTGCAGGGGCCGATCTGACGCCCGAGGGTGGCGGCGACGTGTTCGCGAGCCGGTCCGAAGTCGAAACGCTTTCTGACGAACGCGTGCGCGATTCCGGTGGCCGGTTAACGCTGCGGATTTTCCAATGCAAAAAGCCTGTCATCGGCGCCATTAACGGCGCTGCGGTCGGCATTGGCGCGACCATGCAACTGCCCATGGACTTCCGCTTGGCCAGTGACAGCGCACGCTTTGGCTTTGTTTTTGCGCGGCGCGGGATTGTGCCAGAGGCTGCCTCAAGCTGGTTCTTACCGCGGCTGGTGGGTATGCAACAGGCACTGGAATGGTGCATGACGGGCCGGGTGTTCAATGCCGATGAAGCACTTCAAGGTGGGCTGGTGCGGTCCATTCATGCGCCTGCCGAACTGATGGACGCAGCGCGGGCATTGGCCCGGGAAATTGCCGACAACACCGCGCCCGTGTCGATTGCCCTCACGCGGGCGATGTTGTGGCGGTTGTCCGCTGCGGAACATCCCATGGCTGCGCACCAGATTGACAGCCGTGCGATTTACCGCCGGTCACGCTCCGGCGACGCAAAGGAGGGCATATCCAGCTTCCTTGAAAAGCGCGCACCCGTTTATCCCGATAAAGTTTCCGCAGATATGCCGGACTTCTTCCCATGGTGGGATGAACCTGCTTATAAGTAACCCGACGTAAACGGGGAGTATGGCACCAATGGCCACGACGGGACCAAAGCTGGTGAATGAAGCGGGCGATAATGCAAAAGCGCGCGACCAGCTTATTGAAGCGGCCAGTCAGATCATGCGTGAGGGCGATACTATCGACCTTTCGCTGTCGGAACTGTCGCTTCGTGCAGGCCTGAACAGTGCATTGGTCAAATATTATTTCGGCAACAAAAACGGCCTGATGCTGGCGCTGCTTGATCGCGATATGGGCAATATTGTGTTCAGTCTTGGCGCGTTGCTGGCAAAAGACATCCCGCCGGAAGACAAATTGCGTATCCACATCGGTGCCGTCATCGACACTTATTATGCGTTCCCTTATCTGAACCGTCTGTTGATGCGCATGGTGCGCGACAGCGCGCCTGTTGAAGCGGCCCGTATCGCGGACCTTTATCTAAAGCCTATTTCAAAGGTGTATGACGCGCTGATCGCCGAAGGCGTAAAGGCGGGCAAATTCCGCAAGCTTGATCCGCAGTTTTTCTACTTCACCGTGACCGGCGCGGCTGACCGATTTTATTCGTCACGCTTGGTGTTGCGCCATTGTTATAATCAGGACGATTTTAACGAAAATATGCGCGATGCCTATCGCGAGCACAGCATCGACCTGATTATGCGCGGGCTGCTGGTTTAGGGCTGGGCAACTCTAGGACCTCGTCATCCTGAACTTGTTTCAGGATAAAGCACGACCGCCGCCTGTTATCCTGAAACGAGTTCAGGATGACGATTTTTAGAAGCCAACCATAACGCCAGCCGTTCACAACCCCAATGCTGCCCTAATTTCATCCCCGTCGGCATCCAGCATCGGCGGATGCGCATAGTTGGACGCTGGCGTTCCGGCATAATGCACCGGATGTTTCATCGATCGATATGTGCCGATATCGGGCGATTCCAGCTCTTCGAAAAAGCCGACGTCGCCCAGATGCGGATCGGTGAGGACATCTGCCATCCGGTTATATTTCATCGCTGGAATGTCATGTTCGGCCAACAGGTCAAGCCATTCGGCGGTGGTGCGCAGCGCGCTGACTTCTTCGATGAGCGCGTATAAGTCGCCCGTGTGCTTTGTGCGCTCCTGATAGGTCGAAAAGCGCGGGTCGTCGAACACATTAGGCCTGCCGCCCAGTTCAAAAAACTTGGCCCATTGCCGGTCATTATAAGGGACGATCGCGATGAAGCTGTCCTTGGTCGGATACGGCCGCCGACGGGGGTTCACCGAACGCGTATAGCCCATACGGCCATTGCCGGGGATGAAGGTTTCGCCCCACAAATTTTCGACCATGTTGAACCAAGTGAAGCATTCGAACATGGGCACTTGAACAAATTGTCCGCCTTGCCCGCCTGCACGTGCAAGCAATGCCGCCATGGTTGCGTTTGCGGCGAACAGGCCGCTGACTTTATCCGCGACAAGGCTGGGTGAATAGGTTGGGCGGCCACCATCGCGCTGCTCGCTTAAGGCGGCAAAGCCGGACGCGGCTTGAATCAGGTCGTCATAAGCCTGCCGCTCGCCATAGGCGCCACCCGCGCCAAATCCGGCGCAGTGGATATAGACGATATTGGGGTTGATCGCCTTGACCGCCTCATAGCCAAAACCAAGCCGTTCGACGCCTGCCATGCGGACATTATGGATGAAGACATCTGCCTCCTCCAACAAGGCTTCGAGAACGGCTTTATCTTCCGGTTTTTTGATATTGAGGTTGATGGCTTTTTTGTTGCGGTTGAGCGCCGTGAAAATGGGCCCATGCTGCTTGCTGGGCGAATCGCCGCCATGGCGCATCAGGTCGCCGGGTGTGTTGCCCTCGCTATTTTCGATTTTAATGACCTCCGCGCCAAGGTCGGCCAATTGCACGGTGGCATAAGGCCCAAGGACAACCGTGGCCATGTCGACAACCTTAATCCCTTTCAACGGACCGGTTGGTTCTTTGTCCCACGTCAATTTCGGCCATTTCGCCATGTGCGCTCTCCTTATCTCTTGCATCGACTGCTAGCATATTTAAGCGTGCAGTTAAGAGATAATCGGGAGTGAATGATGAGCAATTTTGATGCAAGCGCGCCGGTCATTATTGGCGTAGGCGAAGCCAGCCGAAAGACCGTTTCCGGCGAATGGCCAAGCCCGCGCGAATTGGCTGGCGCCGCTATCAAGGTTGCACTGGCCGATACGGGCCAGTCTCCATTGGTTGCAGCGGCAATTGATACCATTGCCGCGATCCGCACATTCGAAGACAGCGGCGTTAGCCTGGGCACCGGGTCGCCCGACAATGCGCCCGAAGCTTTTGGAACGGCCGGTGGCATCAGCGCGCCGCGTCTGATTTACGCCGATGTCGGCGGCCAAAGCCCGCAGGCGATGTTGAACGAGCTGGCGGGCGATATCCGCCGCGGGACCTGTGAGCTTGCCGTACTCGTGGCCGCAGAAGCGACCGGGACCGCAAAGCGCGCGCGTAAGGCGGGTGTGACGTTGGACTGGCGCTTGCCTTCGGACACCCCGTTCGACAACCGCCTTTCCAGCTTCCCGATTTTGAGCCGAACGGAAATCCGGCACGGGATTATCTCCATGCCGTTGGCGTACAGCCTGATTGAAAATGCGCGGCGGATGGAGTTGGGATTAAACGCCGACGCTTATGCGCGCGAAATGGCGGCCTTGTGGTCGGCATTTTCAGCAAAAGCGGAAACGCGGGCCCACGCGCAATTCCCCGGCTATCGTTCACCCGACGCGATGCTGAGTGACGATAATGCCAATTACCCGCTGACGGATATTTACCGTCGCTGGCATGTGGCGCAGGATGCGGTCGATCTGGGCGGTGCGATTATCCTGACAAGCGCAGGGAAGGCACGCGATCTGGGTGTGCCGCAAGACAAATGGGTCTGGCTGGCTGGCGCGGCAGAGGCCGCCGAACCACCATTGGCCGAGCGCGGTGTCATTCACCGGTCGGCGGCGCTTGATTTTGCTATTCCCGCGGCACTTGGGCAGGCCGGAATTCAGGCCAGTGACCTTGGCCCTGTCGACATTTACAGCTGCTTTCCGTGCGCCGTTTTTGCGGCCGTTGACACCATGAATGACGCGGCGCGTGCGCTTGGCGATTATACGCTGACCGGTGGCCTCAGCTTTTTCGGTGGGCCAGGCAATGGCTATAGCGTCTACAATATCGCCGCGATGGTCGACGCCCTGCGCCAAGATGGATCAAAGCCCGCTTTGGTCACTGCAAATGGCGGCGTGATGTCAAAACAGGCCGTCGGCATTTACACCGCATCGCAGCCCGCCATTGCTTGGTCGGGTGCGGCGGCGAAGGGCTATGTGCCGAAACAGATCGCGCTGGATGACGCCCCCCAAGGCAAAGGCCGTGTACTCAGTTTCGTACGGTCCGCGGGCAAGGACGGTTTCGGTCCGGCCACGCTCATTCTCGAAATGGAAAATGGCGCCCGTGCCATGGCGGTGCTGGACAGCACGCCCGATGGCGACCTTGGCCATAGGATCGTTGACGTCACGTCGGGCGAAAAACGCCACATGGCGGCGATTTTATGATAATCTGCCGTTCATCACGCAGCGGCTATCATGCAGCTATGTGAATTCAGGAGATAGACCGATGCATATCCTCAAACTGGCTGGCCTCATACTGCCTTTGACGGTTGTTGCGGCATGCGGCCAAGTGGAGCGCACGCCCGCGCCGCTGACCGAGAAACAATCTGCTGTCTTAATGAAGGAAATTGGCGGTAAGGTCGCGGGGAAGCCGTTAACCTGCATCAGTGATTTCAATGCCGACAATATGATCCGCGTCAGCGACAATATCTTGCTCTACCGTGTGTCAGGCCGCCTTGTGTACAAGAACAACTTGCGGTCACCTTGTCCCGGTCTTGCACGCGACAGTGATATCGTCGTCTCCGAACAATTTGGCAGCCAGAAATGCCGCGGTGATATCCTCCGCCTGGTGGACCGGACCAGCGGCATGACCGGCGGCATTTGTAGCCTTGGTGATTTCGTGCCCTATCGCGCCGAGAAGACTGCGGGTTAATCGCGCAGGAAAATCGCTTCGATCGGCAGGGCAAACAGATCAGCGATCCGGAACGCCAATGGCAATGACGGGTCATATTTGCCCGTTTCAATGGCGTTCACGGACTGACGCGAAACGCCAAGAGCATCGGCCAAATCTTGTTGGTTCCAATCGCGTTCGGCGCGCAGGACTTTCAGGCGGTTTTTCATGCTTTCCAGCGCGCAAAAGGACCCGCTACTCCAAGCATGGCAAACCAGATCGCGCCCATCCATTCTGGACCGCTCGCCACAACATCGTAGACGGCAAGAAATTGCCACACGGTCACGGTTACAAGCGTGAATGCCGTTGCCAGCAGCGTCTGCTTGGCAAATAGAAGCCGTTGATATTCATCGTCGATTTCGACCAGCAACCGAAATATTGCCCAGAATACGCCGATTATGGGGAGTGCGGAGATGAGCGCCAGCCCAATAAGCGTGGCTTGGGAATGTTCGGTGCCACCGCGTGCGAAGGCGAGACTGCCGGTCAGGATCAGCATATAAGATACCATAAACAGCAGCACGCGGATGGTATATCGCTGCATGTAGGGCGCAAGCTTGTTCCAAGAGGTCATGTCAAGTTCCCTTTTTAATAAGACAAGCTCACTTTACTTTTTATGGCATGCCATGTCAAGGACCCTTTCCATTTAATCGCTGTCGCAGCCCAATGGGTGCGCAAAGACTGCCAATTCTGCAGGGTTGCGACTTCGCGTTTGGACTGGCAAAGGGACGGTTCCAAACCGAAGCTGAAAGCAAGTAAATCCATGTCCGAGATGATCCGCATTACCCTTCCCGATGGCACTGCCCGTGAAGTCGCGCGCGGCACTACCCCGGCGGATATTGCCGCCGCCATTGGCCCCGGCCTTGCGAAGGCTGCGATCGCCGCGCGGGTGGATGGCGAATTGCGCGATATCACGCGCCCGTTGGACGCCGATGCGCAGCTCGCACTGGTGACCAGCCGTGATGAGGCGGACGCGCTTGAACTTGCCCGCCATGACTTTGCGCATATCCTTGCCGAAGCGGTGCAGGCCTTGTTTCCCGGAACGCAAATTACATTTGGCCCGTCGACCGATGACGGATTTTATTATGACGTGATGGCGCCTGCTTCGCGTGGCCCATTCACGTTGGACGACCTGCCCGCGATTGAAGAAAAGATGCGCGACATCATTCGCGCAGATAAGCCGCTGCGCCGCGAAGTCATAGCGCGCGATGCGTTGATCGCCACATGGCAGAATGCAGGCGAAAGCTTCAAGGCAGAATGGGCGGCGGAACTGCCCGAAGGTGAAGAGCTTTCGGTCTATTGGTCGGGCAATGACTGGATGGACATGTGCCGCGGTCCGCATTTGGCGTCGACGGGCAAGCTTGATCCTGCCGCATTTAAGCTGACGCGTGTTGCCGGTGCCTATTGGCGCGGTGACCAGAACAACCCACAGCTGAGCCGCATTTACGGCACCGGCTGGTTGAACAAAAAGCAGTTGGACGCCCATCTGCTGCGTCTTGAGGAGGCCGCAAAGCGCGACCATCGTCGTTTGGGTCAGGACATGGATCTGTTCCATTTGCAGCAAGAGGCACATGGTTCCGTCTTTTGGCATCCCAATGGCTATCTGATCTGGCGCGAGCTGGAAGCCTATATGCGCCGCGCCATCGACGGCGCTGGCTATAAGGAAGTGAAAACGCCGCAGGTCATGGACGCGCGGCAATGGGAGCAATCGGGGCATTGGGGCAAATATCGCGCCAACATGTTCGTGATCCCTGACGAAGTGCCGAATGTCGATGATGAGGGTCCCGTGATTTCGGGTGAGGCCGACTGGATGGCGTTAAAGCCCATGAACTGCCCGGCGCATGTTCTGATTTTCCGCCAGGGTATCAAATCCTATCGCGACCTGCCGCTGCGCATATATGAAAATGGCTGTTGCCACCGCAACGAACCGCATGGTGCCCTGCATGGCCTGATGCGGGTGCGTCAGTTCACGCAGGATGATGCGCATATCTTCTGCCGCGAAGACCAGATTGTGGAAGAAGTGCAGGCATTTTGTGCGCTTGCCGACCGGGTCTACAAAGAATTTGGTTTCACATATTCGATCAAGCTCGCGCTGCGTCCTGACCAACGGTTTGGATCGGATGCGGATTGGGACAAAGCGGAAAATGAACTGCGCGACGCCGTCGTGCGCGCGGGCCTTGCGACGCCGGAATTTGGTTGGGAAGAATTGCCCGGCGAAGGTGCATTCTACGCGCCAAAGCTTGAGTGGCATCTGACCGATGCCATTGGCCGCACATGGCAGGTTGGAACGATCCAGTCCGACCGCGTCCTGCCCGAACGGCTTGATGCAAGCTATGTCGGTGAAGATGGCGCACGCCACCGTCCCGTCATGTTGCACCGGGCGATCTTCGGCAGTTATGAACGCTTCATTGGCATATTGATTGAGCATTATGCCGGTCGTTTCCCCGTCTGGTTGGCGCCTGTGCAGGCGGTTGTTGCCACCATTACGTCGGAAGCAGACGGCTATGCGCATGATGTTACTGCTAAGCTGAAAGCGGCTGGCATTCGGGTTGAGGCCGACACGCGGAACGAGAAGATCAATTACAAGGTGCGCGAACACAGCGTCGCCAAGGTGCCGCATCTCCTCGTTGTTGGCATGCGTGAGGCAGAAGAGGGCAAGGTCGCCATCCGCAGCCTTGGTTCCGACGGCCAGCGCATCATGACACTGGATGAAGCCATTGCGATGCTGTCGCATGAAGCGACCCCGCCCGATATTCGTTAAACCAAATTTCGGTCAGATAAGGAGATTGTGATGAAGACGCTTCCTTTCACGCTCGCGGCTATATTGCTGCTGGCGGCATGCCAAAAACCGGCCGCAGATGATGCTGCCACGACAATTGAAACGCAAGCCGACGCCACCGCAAGCTACAACGCGGCGCAAAAGGGCTATGCTGCGGCCAATGACAAAATGCATGCCGGCATGGGCAATATCGCCGAAGATGCGGACGTTGCGTTTATGCAGGGCATGATTCCGCATCATGTCGGCGCGGTTGAAATGGCAAAAGTCGCGCTGGAACATGGCAAGGACCCCGAAGTCCGCGCACTCGCCGAAAAGGTGATTGCAGCGCAGGAAGCGGAAATCAAAGAGATGCAGGCGTGGCTCGACAAAAACGGCGTGAAGGCGGAAAAGCCGCTCACTGCCGCTGACCATGCGGCAATGGGGCACTGAACATTCAAGATCTAACGGGCCTTGCCACCGCGCAATTGCTGCTGTTGTCTGCAATGACGTTGGGCGCTGCCTATATCCGTGGGCTGACGGGTTTTGGCATGGCAATCATTTTGGTGCCGTTGTTCGGGATGATTGTTACCCCGGGCCAAGCGGTCGTCATTGCCATATTGCTTCAGGTGCTGATTGGACCCGTTGGGCTAAAGGTCATATTTGCCGACGCGCATCGGCAGAGCGCGTTGATGATTGCGGCCTTTGCGATGCTTGCAACACCGATTGGCGTCCTACTGCTGAAGGTTACAACGCCTGATGTTGCGCGGTTGATGATCGCGGCCATTGCCATCGGTGCGTTCGCGCTCGTCCTGCTTCCACAACGTGGCGAATTGCGCCCGGGTCCAAAGGAGACTGCAGCGACCGGGATTGCATCGGGTATCCTAACCGGCTTTGCCGCGATGCCCGGCCCGCCTGTTGTGCCATTCTACCTGCGCCAGCCAATTCCGCCCAAGGAAGCGCGCGCATCAATGATGTTGGTTTTCTTCGCGACGGCCATTGCGGGCACGATTTCCGCCTTTGCCCTGGGCTTGGCGGACGCGCGCTTATTGTCGCTGTCGCTGTTGCTGTTTCCGTCTGTGCTGGCGGGCAACTGGCTGGGCGCAAAGTCTTTTGGCAAAGTACCGCCGAGCTTGTGGCGCAGTTTTGTCGCTGGCATCCTTGGCCTTGCCGGAATTTCGGCGCTCATTCGGCTTTTTAACTGAAACGTAAAAAGCTGCCTAAAAGCTAAAGCTCATTTGCCAAATTTCCGCTGCGTCTTTCCGTACCGCATTTTGCGTGTGCCGGGCTGACCTTCCGTCGATCGGCCGCGCGGGGCGGCGACATGTTGCTGATGCGGCAGGCCAAGCTCGGTGGCTTCCAATGAGCGAATTTCATCGCGCAGACGTCCGGCCTCTTCAAACTCAAGATCCGCAGCGGCGGCGCGCATTTTCTTTTCAAGGTCGTCGATATAGGCCCGCAGATTATGGCCGACGAGGTTATTGGCGCCGTCGGCGTCAATTTCGACCAGCACCGAATCGCGGCTGGCGGTGTCGGCCACAATATCGTGGATGTCGCGCTTGATGGTCGCGGGCGTGATGCCATGTTCAATATTATAGGCATGTTGTTTTTCGCGGCGGCGGTCGGTTTCGCGAATCGCACGCTCCATGCTTCCCGTCATCCGGTCGGCATATAGGATAACGCGCCCTTCAACGTTACGTGCGGCGCGACCAATGGTTTGAATGAGCGACGTTTCGCTGCGCAGGAAACCTTCCTTGTCCGCATCCAAAATCGCGACGAGCCCGCATTCGGGAATATCGAGACCCTCACGCAGCAAGTTGATGCCGACAAGCACGTCATACACGCCGCGCCGTAAATCACGGATCAGCTCGATGCGCTCCAATGTCTCAACATCGCTGTGCATATAGCGCACCCGCAAGCCTGCCTCATGCATGAACTCGGTCAGGTCCTCGGCCATGCGCTTGGTCAGCGTGGTGACCAATGTCCGGAAACCTGCCTCTGCCGTCTTGCGGCATTCATTGATGCAATCCTGCACCTGATCCTCAACGGGTTTAATCTCGACCGGTGGGTCGATGAGCCCCGTGGGCCGGATAACCTGTTCGGCAAACACGCCGCCCGATTGTTCCATTTCCCAACCGCCCGGTGTCGCAGAGACGCACACCGTTTGCGGGCGCATAATGTCCCATTCGTTGAAACGCAGCGGCCGGTTGTCGATGCAAGACGGCAGGCGGAAACCATATTCAGCGAGCGTCAGCTTGCGCCTATGGTCACCCTTTGCCATCGCGCCGATTTGCGGCACCGTCTGGTGGCTTTCGTCGACAAACAGCAATGCATTTTCAGGCAGATATTCAAACAAAGTAGGTGGCGGTTCACCGGGCAGGCGGCCCGTCAAAAAGCGCGAGTAATTTTCGATACCCGCGCAACTGCCGGTCGCCGCGATCATTTCCAGATCGAAGTTCGTTCGCTCCTCAAGCCGCTGCGCTTCCAGCAATTTGCCTTCGGACACCAGTTCTTTCAGCCGCTCTGTCAGTTCGAACCGAATGGCTTCGCTCGCTTGCTTCATCGTCGGGCCAGGCGTCACATAGTGGCTGTTCGCGTACACGCGCACACTGTTCAGCTTGGCGCCTGTCGTCCCCGTCAGCGGGTCGAACTCGGCGATTTCCTCAATTTCGTCACCAAAGAAACTCACGCGCCATGCCATGTCTTCATAATGCGACGGGAAGATTTCCAGATTGTCGCCCCGCACGCGGAAATTGCCGCGGGCAAAGCCGGTGTCGTTGCGCTTATATTGCAACGCGACCAGCTTGCGGATCAATTCGCGCTGATCAACGCTTTCGCCCGCTTTCAGGTCGAATATCATCGCCGAATAGGTTTCCACCGAACCGATGCCGTAAATACACGACACAGAGGCAACGATGATAACGTCATCGCGCTCAAGCAACGACCGCGTCGCCGAATGGCGCATGCGGTCAATGGCTTCGTTTACGCTCGATTCCTTCTCAATATAGGTGTCGCTGCGCGGGACATAGGCTTCGGGCTGGTAATAGTCGTAGTAACTGACGAAATATTCGACCGCATTGTCGGGGAAGAAGCTTTTAAATTCGCCGTACAGCTGCGCCGCCAAAATCTTGTTCGGCGCAAGGATCAGTGCGGGCCGTTGCAATGCCTCAATGACTTTGGCGACGGTAAAGGTTTTGCCGGAACCCGTGACGCCCAAAAGGACCTGATTCTTTTCACCGGTCAGCGCAGTCGTCACCAGTTCTTTGATCGCCGTCGGCTGGTCGCCTGCTGGTTCATAATCGGAAACGATTTTGAAAGGGCGACCCCCTTCAAGCTTCGACGGGCGTTCCGGCCTGTGCGGGGTGAAGCTGCCAACCGTGTCCGGTTCTTCCAGCCCACGGCGGATAATCAATTCAGCCATGTTCGCTATATGTGCTGTAGCGGGTGCAAGGGCAAGAGTGTGCGGCGGCTTTATCTGAAAAACGTGGCCTATGTTGTCACGTTGGCCACGGTACGCCAAAACCACAAAAGGGGTTTTTGATCGCCTGTTGCCTTTTTGATACGTCAGGGACACAAGAAGGACATGACAACAGAGCGAGAAAGACAACCCATGCACAAGTTCCTTTTATTGGGCGTTGCGGCGTTGGCGATTTCAGCCTGTTCGGACAAAGGCGCTGACACGGACAACAAAGAGCGCGCCGCCGAAATGGATTATGACGCGTTCATCCCGATGAAGGCCGGGCAGTGGGAAACCAAGTTTGTCTTCACCGACATTGACGTGCCGACGCTGGGCAAAGCGGAAAAGCAGCAGATCATGGACGCGGTCGCCAAGGGCGCGTCGAGCCGTAGCTGCCTGACGGAGGCAGAAGCCAAAAAGCCAAGTGCGGATTTCTTTGGCGGCAATGGCGCGGAGAAATGCGTGTATAAGGCATTTGACGTTTCGGGCCAAAATATCCGGTTGCAGCTGTCATGCGGCATGGAAGGCATGGGCAGTGTCGACATGGAACTTGCGGGCGTCATGGGCGAAACCGCATTCAATTATGACAGCAAGTTCGATGTCCGTCTGCCGATGATTGGCAAGGTGAAGATGCAGGGCAAAGCAACCGGCAAATATGCAGGCCCCTGTCCGGCTGCATGATGCAGAGGTTCAGACCGTTTTGGAATAGGACGCGGCTCGCGCCTCTCGTCGCGGCTTTGTCTTTGTGGTCGGCGGCGCTTGGCGGCTGTGCAACAACGCCTGCCTCGGCTGAACGCGCACTTCCTGTGGCGGCTGAGGTCCGGGTTGATTTTACCGCTGACGGCATCACGCACGCGATCGCGCAAGGCGATGCTGGTGTGGCAGGCCGTCCCGTCACGCTGGATGATCCTGCGCGCGTTGCTTCGATCTCGAAACTGGTGGCGGCCATTGCAGCGATGCGGCTGGCGGAGCAGGGCGTGCTTGATCTTGACCGTGATGTCGGGCTTTATCTGGGCTTGCCGGTACGCAATCCAGCCTTTCCCGATGCGCCTGTAACCATGCGTGCCTTGCTGTCCCACCAAAGCGGGCTGCGCGACTCTGTCGATTATATCGTGCCACTCGATGGCACGTTGTCCGACGTCATTGCCAACCCAAAAGCGTGGGATGCTGCCCACCCCCCGGGCAGCTATTTTTCCTATGCCAATATCAATTCGCCCGTGATCGCGGCGGTGCTGGAAAGCGCCACGGGCGAACGGTTTGACCGGTTGATGGCGCGGCTGGTGCTGACGCCGCTTGGGTTGGATGCCTGCTACAATTGGGGTGCTGGGTGCAGCGAGGGACGGCGTGCGCAAGCGGTCACTTTGTTGCGCCCAAATGGCGATTTGGCCCGTGATGCCGCCATGAAAGGGCCTGACCCTTGCGCGGTGTATCCTGCCACCAACGGTAGTTGTGATGTTGATGCGCTGTACGTTCTTGGGCGCAATGGTTCGGCGTTCAGCCCGCAAGGCGGCCTACGCATTTCGGCCCGCGACCTTGCCAAAGTGGGCCAATTGCTGTTGCGGCAGGGCGCGCCATTATTGTCGAAAAAAAGCTTTGCCGAAATGACCGTGCCCGTATGGACGTTCAATGGTTCAAATGGCGATGACGACAACGGCTATTTCAAGGCATATGGCCTTGGCGTGCATTGGTTGGAGGACAATGCGGGCAATCGATGGTTTGGCCATGTCGGTGAGGCATATTCGCTGCGTGCCGGTTTTTGGATTAATCCGGCGCAACGCAAGGGATTTTACCGCTATGTGACGATGGTGGATGAATTTTCACCCGTCGGGCATTGCTTTGACCGGTGCCCGTGATAGCGTAGCATTCAGACCAAGGCGGCCTCACCCGACAGGGGACATTTGAGCCGCCGCATAACAGATACAATGGGGGACAATGATTATGATGAAAAAGACTTTACTGGGCGCGCTTTTGACAAGCGCGCTGATTGCCGCACCTGCTGCGGCCCGCCCCGATTATGCGGATGCCGTCAAGGCAGACTATGACAAGTCACTGGCCAGCCTGTGGGACCATTTCCACCGCAATCCTGAACTGTCGTTCCGCGAATATAAGACTGCCGCCCGGATGGCACAGGAACTGCGCACCGTGCCTGGCATGATCGTGACCGAAAAGGTTGGCGGAACCGGCGTTGTCGGCATGCTGAAAAATGGCGATGGTCCCGTCGTGCTTGTCCGTGCGGACATGGACGGATTGCCCGTGCAGGAACGTTCGGGCCTCGCCAACAGCTCGACCGTCAGACAGGTTGGTGTCGATGGCCTTGAAATGCCCGTCATGCATGCCTGTGGCCATGATGTACACATTACCTCTTTGCTCGGCACGGCGCGGCAAATGGCGCGCATGAAAGACCGGTGGAAAGGCACAATCCTGTTCATCGTCCAACCCGCAGAAGAGCGCGTTGGCGGTGCCAAGGCGATGGTTCAGGACGGTCTATACACCCGTTTTCCGAAGCCCGATTACGCGCTTGCCTTCCATGTGGCAGCAGAATTGGAAACCGGCAAAATCGCAGCAGCAGAGGGTATTCAATATTCGTCCGCTGACAGCGTCGACATCCGCGTTCCCGGTATCGCCACGCACGGCGCTGCGCCGCATCTTGGCCGTGACCCCGTCTACATCGCGTCGCAGATCGTTGTCGGCCTTCAGTCGATCATTAGCCGCGAAAAGGGCCCGTTGGATGCTGGCGTGATTACCGTTGGCGCATTCCACGCTGGCACCAAGCATAACATCATTTCGGAATATGCCGATTTACAGGTGACCGTGCGTGCCAATAGCCAAGCGGTTCGCGATCAGCTAATCGCCTCGATTGAGCGTGTGGCAAAAGGTATTGGCGCGGCGCACGGCCTGCCCAATGACAAGCTACCTATCGTAAAGGTCAACGAAAGCACGCCCGTCACCGTCAATGACGCTGCGCTTGCCCGTCGCTTGAACGGTGCAATTGCGACGGCATTGGGTAGCGATGTTGTTGTGCCCTTCCGCCAGACGAATATGGGCGCAGAGGATTTCGCGTTCTTCGTGGATCAGCAATTTGGCATTCCGGGCTATTATTTTGCGGTCGGCGGGACAAATCCAGAATGGATTGCAGCTGCGAAAAATGGCGGACCAGCCGTGGCCGGTCACCATTCGCCCTTGTTCAAGATCGATCCCGAACCATCGGTCCGCTTGGGCATCGAAGCGATGACAGCCGCCGCGTTGGATTTGCTGGGAACAAAGAACTGATTGCGGATATCTGGCAGGTTACGGAGCGGCGACAATGGCGCGAAAAAATCGCGATTTTTATGACTCTGACGAAGGGTCCATTGCGCCCGAAGTAACCTGCTGGCTGTGTTCGCGCCCGATGGGTGAGGTCACCGAATGGCATCATCCTGTGCCCAAAAGCCGCGGTGGCAAGGAACGGCAGCCGGTGCATCCGATTTGCCATCGGACCATTCATGCCAATTTCACCAACAGCGATCTCGAAAAGCGTTTTGCCACCGTTGACGCGTTGTTGGCGCATGAAGAAATCGGACGGTTCGTGGCATGGATTGCCAACAAACCGTCCGACTTTAATGCGCCGACGAAGGACCGGCGTTAGCCAGCTTTTTCAGGCATCATCGACGAGTGCAGGTGGTCGATTTTCCACTTTCCATCTTCAATACGATAGATGAACGAATAACGGGCCTTGATGTCTGTTTTCGCACCCGTTGACGGGTCTGTTACGGTTACGGTCCAAGTGCCGAGCCGTGCTGCCATGTTGCAACCGATCTTGACCGCGCTGCTGTTGATGGTTCCCACTGGGCTGGGCTTTAGGAAACCGACGAAATAGTCACGAATACTTGCATGGTCGGTGCGCGGCGTGTTGGAAACGGTCGCCAGCAGGACTGCGTCCTTTGTGAACAAGCTGGTGACCGTGTCCGGATTTTTGGATGCCCAGGCATTGTTGAAATCATTGAACAGCGATTCGACTTGGGCTTGGTTGACGGCCGCGCACTGCATGGGTGCCGCGGTTTTAGCCTGAGCCGGAATGGCGATTACCGATGCAACTGCAACTGCACTTAACATAAGTTTATTCATCTCAGTTTTCTCCTCTTGGTCGTTAAAGTAAAAACTAAAGCGTGTGATGTGATTGATCCTGTCCGCGCGTTTTCCAGAGCGAAAAGAATATGCCTCCCAAAATCAGGGCAAAGGTGACGCCCAGGCTTAGGACAGGCGGGAACTTGTCGCCGTCCATCATAAAGTCTGAAACGAAGATCTTCGAACCGATGAAGACCAAAACCAGTGCCAGCGCATATTTGAGATAGTGGAAACGATGGACCATCGCGGCGAGTGCGAAATACAAGGCACGCAGGCCCAAAATCGCCATGATGTTTGACGTGTACACAATGAACGTGTCGGTGGTGATGGCAAAGATCGCCGGTACCGAGTCCACCGCGAACACAAGGTCAGCGAGGTTGATGACGACAAGCGCCAGAAACAATGGCGTCGCAGCGCGCACCATCTTGCCGGTCTTGTCATCTGGTACCTTCACAAAGAACTTCTCGTCATGAAGCTCTTTGGTCACGCGCATATGCCGTGAAATATATTTGACCACTGGGTTCTTGGCGACGTCCATTTCCTGATCGCCAGAAAACAGCATCTTGATGCCGGTTCCAATTAGGAAAGCCGCGAAGATATACAGCGTCCAATAATATTCCTGCACAATGGCAGCGCCGGCGGCAATCATCAGGCCACGCAAGACGATGACGGCGATAATGCCCCACAACAATGCGCGGTATTGGTACTTTCGTGGAATTGCGAAGAAGGTGAAAATCAGGCTGATGACAAAGACATTATCAATCGACAGCGCCTTTTCGATGAAAAAGCCCGTGTAATATTTCATGCCCATGTCGGCCCCTTTTTGGAACCAGACCCAAAGGCCGAACAGCATCGCAATACTGATGTAAAACGCCGACAGCTTCAGGCTTTCGGCGATGCCCATCTCTTTGTCTTCCTTGTGCAAAATGCCAAGGTCAAACGCGGTGAGCGTGATCACGATGCCGATAAAGGCCAACCAGAACCAAACCGGTGTGCCCAACCAGTCCATCATCAAAAATTCCATGAAATCATTCCCTGTATTGTACGTGCCGACGCCGCGCAGATTGAAACGCACGCGGCGTCAGCTTTCAAATATTAAGCCCTTTTAAGGCGTAGACGACGGCCAAAGGAGGTATGCGCGTGGCGCGCCAACCGATCCTTGATCGCTAGCTTCAGCCGTTTCAGTTTTTGGATCCGAAACACGTCTGGCCAGCGCCGAGAAATTTCGGCGCGCAGTTCGCGATCAATTTTTTGGTGATATTGCATCAATCGAAATGACGAAAAAGTCATGACTACATCCTCTTGAACATTGTTTAAGTTCAATCGGATGTTCCGGGCACAGACGAGCGTATTTCGGGGGGTTTGAAGACCGCCTGACCAGTGCACCGGAAACATCCGATGCGGCCGACATCACGTTCCTTCCGAAGAAGCGAAGCGCCAGAGGGGCCCGGTCCGCCCGCATCATCTGGAGTAAATCCGTCCGAATTGCAAGTCCGTTTTGATCGTCCTTGCTCGGTTCGGCGAATTAATCCCTCAACAGGTCGTTGATTGCGGTCTTTGCGCGGGTCTGTGCATCGACGCGTTTCACGATGACCGCGCAGGAAAGATTTGGACCCGGGCTGCCGTCGGGAAGCGCTTTGCCCGGGAGCGAACCTGGCACAACAACCGAATATGCCGGTACGCGGCCCACAAAGATTTCGCCTGTTGTCCGGTCAATGATTTTGCTGGTGGAACTGATGAAAACACCCATCGAAAGCACTGCGCCTTCTTCGATGACGACGCCTTCTACAACTTCTGACCGTGCGCCAATGAAGCAATTGTCTTCAATGATGACGGGGCCAGCCTGCAGCGGCTCAAGTACGCCGCCAATGCCAACGCCGCCCGACAGATGGACATTTTTGCCAATTTGCGCGCAGCTTCCGACCGTTGCCCATGTGTCGACCATCGTGCCTTCATCAACGCGTGCGCCGATATTTACAAAGCTGGGCATCAACACAACATTCTTGCCGATGAAGCTGCCGCGCCGCGCGACGGCGCCGGGTACAACGCGGAACCCTGCGTCCCGGAAGCGGCTTTCGCCCCATCCTGCAAATTTGGAAGGGACCTTGTCATAGGCAGGGGCGCCAGCTGCGCCGCCGTCAACCACGACATTGTCATTCAACCGGAACGACAACAAAACAGCCTTTTTCAGCCATTGGTTGACCTGCCAACTGCCATCCAGCTTTTCCGCAACGCGCAGTGACCCGTCATCCAGTCCAGCCAATGCGGTTTGTACGGCGTCGCGCACCTCGCCTTGGGTGGCGCTGCTGATCGCGTCACGGGCGTCCCATGCGGCGTCAATGATGGCAGTTAGTTGTCCAGTCATGCGGCTCTTTCAAAGCTGTGAATTTCCGATAGCCATTGGGTCACATCGGAAATTTCATGGTCGAAATGGTCTTGATGGGCTGCGCTATCAGCTTCGCCTTCATGTTTCACCCAAATTGTGCGCATGCCCAACGCTTTGGCGGGGACGAGATTATGTGCGGAATCTTCCACAAAAAGTGCCCGCGTGGCGTCGATCCTCAATTCGCTGCACAAGGCGTCATAACTGCCGGCGAATGGCTTTGGCATATGCTGCATCCGGTGGATGTCAAAAATATCCTCAAACACATTGTCCAGACCGCGCGCGGTCAACACACGCTCGGCATAAGGTGCATCAGCGTTGGTGAAGATAATTTTGCGGCCCGGTAACGCATGAATATGCGCTCGCAAATCCGGCGCGGGTTTCAACAAGCTCAGGTCAACCTCATGGACGAAATCGAGATAGCCGTAAGGGTCCACCCCATGTTCGGCCATGAGCCCGCCCAATGTCGTGCCGTATTTCTTCCAATAGCGATGCCGGATTTCATGCGCCTCGACGGAGCCAATTTGAAAATGATCCTCGACATATAGCGCAATACGGTCCCGGACTTGCGCCATGATATTCGCCTCCGGGCCATATAAGGTGAGGTCGAGATCAAAGATCCATGTGTCAATATCGGTGAAATATGATTGCATGGTCCGCGCGTAACAACGCGTTGGGAATATCTCAATAACCATGTTATGATTGGCGAAAGCGATTTGTGCGTAAAAGGGTGCTCCCGCATAGAGGGTTTGCAAGGTCATGAGTGCAGCTTTGTCCGATCGTAAGCTGGTCATCGGTGGGTCGATTATATGTGCATTGTCGCTTTCTGCCTGCGGTGGTGGCGGTGGAGGTGTCAATTCGACACCACCGGCGCCGCCCGCGCCCCCTCCGGTTGTGGCACCACCCCCACCAACCCCTCCGCCACCACCACCCGCGCCAAATTTTGCGACGGCGGAGTTTAATCGGTCCGATGGTCCGGGCTTTCACAATGCAATAACGGCCTATCGCACCGGCGCATCGGGATTGGGTGTGACCGTGGGCGTTATTGATTCCGGGATTGATCCCAATAGCCATGAATTCACCGGGCGTATTCATGCGCAGTCGGGCGATGTCACCGGCGCAGGCAGGCCGCTTGGCGACGATGATGGTCATGGGACGGAAGTCACGCGCGTGCTTGCCGCTGCCAAGGATGACCGCGATGTCCATGGCATTGCTTTTAACGCGACGATTTTGGCATTGCGTGCGGACCAAACCGGAAGCTGCACCACAGCCGCGCCCGGTGAGGATACGGCGCAATGCTCATTTTATGACTCCGCGATTGCAGCAGGCGTGGACCGCGCCATCGACAATGGTGCGCGCGTTGTAAACATATCTCTGGGCGGCGCAGGTGGCGCGAGTGCCACGCTTCGTGCGGCGATTAACCGCGCCACGCAGGCAGGCATCATCATCGTCGCTTCGGCTGGTAATGAAGGCAATGATGCAGTGCCTGCGTTCGACCCGAACAATCCAAGCCCGTTTGCCCAGGCATTATTGGCCAATGGTAACGGCCTTGTCATCATCGCTGCGTCTGTCGATGATCAGGGCGTGATTTCGAATTTCAGCAATAAAGCAGGCGTTTCGCAGGCGTCGGTTTTGTCGGCACTGGGGCACGGTATCTGCTGCGAATATCGGGACGACGCAATTTACCGGTTCGACCAAAATGGTCAGACAATCACCCGTGTTTTAAACGGCACATCATTTTCCGCGCCGCAGATTGCCGGTGCCGCAGCATTGCTTGCGCAGGCTTTCCCGAACCTGACGGGTTCGCAAATCGTCGATCTGCTGCTGACGTCCGCGCGTGATGCGGGCGACCCTGGCACTGACGCAATTTACGGGCGCGGCATATTGGATATTGCGCGCGCCTTCGCGCCCTCAGGGACGACGTCATTGGCGGGCACAACAATAGCCGTTCCGCTATCGGGCGATGGTGGCACAACAAGTGGCCCGATGGGCGACGTTGCGATGTCCAATCGTCCCGTGAACGCGGTGATCGTGGATAGCTATGGCCGTGCATATGACATCGACCTTGCACATGGTTTGAATGCCACTGCGCCCCGGTTAAGGTTAACGCCTGCGCTTATCCATCAGGACCGATCGGTCAGCGCGGTTGATGGCACAACCCAAATTGCATTTTCGATCAGCGACAGCGGCGGTCGTACAGCCAGCATATTGCCGCTCGCGCTTTCGGACGGGCAAGCGCGACAGGCGCGGTTCTTGGCAGGCCGGGTCAGCGCAGAAATTAGCAAAGATACCCGCTTTAGCTTGGGCATCCGGCAAACGGCCGCCCATCAGGTTGTGGCCTTGCAAGACATGGCAAGCAGCGCCTTTTTGACCGCTGGTGAGGCACGGATGGAGGGCGGGTTTGAACGCCAGCCGGGCAATTCCTTTGCCCTGCGACAGAAATTGGGCGCTTTCGGACTGACGGGCAGCGTCGAACATGGCGACGCCCGTCTTTATCAAGGCGCTAGCGACGAATATCTCCGCCGCGGTACGCGCCAATATCCTTATGCAACATTAGGGATCTCGCTGGATCGCAAGATTGGGCCGGCCAGACTGGCCCTTGGTGCCAATTGGATGCGGGAGGATGAAACGATCCTCGGTGCCCGCTTTGCCAACTTCATCGGTCGCAGCGGTGCGCGCAGCCTGTTCGTCGACGGCAATATGGAAGCGACCTTGGGACAGGATTGGTCCATCGGCACCAGTTGGCGGCAAGGGTGGACCTATGCCAATGCGGGGTCGACACTGACGGGACAGAGCCTGCTGAAGAGCAACGCATTTTCCTTTGACGTCACACGGGCCAACGCATTTGCACATGGCGACCGGCTGGCGTTTCGGTTGGCCCAGCCGCTGCGCGTTACCAGCGGCGGTCTCACGCTGAATGTGCCCATTGCCTATGATTATGCGACGCTGACGCCGACATTCGGCATCAGGCGCTTCAGTCTTGCGCCGCAACGCCGCGAAATCGCGAGCGAGCTTGCGTGGATATTGCCAATAAGCGGCGGCTATGTCTCGTCAAACCTGTTCTGGCGACAGGAACCGGGGCATTTCGAAAGCGCGCCGGATGACATCGGCGTAGCGTTCCGGCTGCAGTTCGGTTTTTAAACCGTAAAGCTCTCGCCGCAGCCGCAACTGCCGGTGGCGTTGGGATTCTTGAAAACAAAGCCAGCGGCAAATTCATCTTCGACCCAATCCATGATGGAGCCGACGAGATAAAGCACCGAGCCGCCATCGATATAGAGCACGCCGCCCGGCGTTTCGATTTTTTCATCGAAGGCGATGGCCTCGGACACATAGTCGACCGAGTACGCAAGGCCCGAACAGCCCCGACGCGGCGTGGACAGTTTGACGCCAATCGCGCCCTCGGGTGCCTTGGACATCAGCTCGGCAATCCGCGCTTCCGACGCGGGCGTCAGGATGACTGCAGCGGGGCGAACGCGGGTCTTTACATCGGTCATAACATTCCAAGCTCCAGACGGGCTTCATCGGTCATATTGGCGGGCGACCATGCGGGTTCCCAGACCAAATTTACTTCAGCATCACCAATGCCCGGCACCGCGCCAACGCGCAGTTCAACTTCGCCGGGCATGGATTCTGCCACTGGGCAATGCGGGGTGGTCAGCGTCATCGACACGAGCGCATGGCCGTCATTGATCTCGACATTGTAAATCAGGCCAAGGTCGTAAATGTTCACCGGAATTTCCGGGTCGTAAATTTCCTTAAGCGCGGCAATGACCGCTTCGTACAAATCGCCGTCGGGTTCGCCCGGTGATGGCGCAGCAGGTTTCTGCGCGAGAAACCCTTCCAGATAATCCTTCTTGCGGGCCAATGTTTCGCTAGGCGTTTCGATGGCGTTTTCCACGCGCGCACGGGGCGGCTTTTCGACGCTATCAACTTCTTCTATCCGGATGTTCTCGTTCATCCAAAAATCCTTTTCACCCGTTCCAGCCCGCGCACCAGCGCTGCGACATCATGTTCGTCATTATAAATACCAAAGCTCGCCCGCGCAGTGGCGGGGATACCCAGATGGTCCATCAGCGGTTGTGCGCAGTGATGGCCGGCACGAATGGCAACATTTTCTTCGTCCAATATCGTTCCGATATCGTGCGGATGGATGCCCTCCATGCTGAAGGACACGATGCCAGCGGACTTTTCCGGGCCATATAAGGTGACCGAATTGATACCGCGCAAGGCGTCACGCGTTTGCGCGGCGAGCGCGCATTCATGCGCAAATATCGCCTCGGGACCAAAGCTGTCGATAAAGTCGATCGCGGCGTGCAGGCCGATTACCTCGATAATCATTGGCGTGCCCGCCTCAAACCGCGATGGCGCGGGGGCGTAGGTCGTCTTTTCAAAGGTCACACGATCAATCATCGCGCCGCCGCCTTGCCATGGCGGCATGGAATCCAGCGTTTCCGCCTTTGCCCACAACACACCAACGCCGGTTGGGCCATATAATTTGTGGCCGGACATGACGTAAAAGTCGCAGCCAAGCTCGGCCATGTTCAACCGCATGCGCGGTGCGGCCTGACAGCCATCGAGCATGAGCTTGGCGCCAACAGCATGTGCAGCCTTGGCCGCACGCTTTACGCCAAGGACCGACCCAAGCACATTGGACACATGCGCGAGCGCGACGAGCTTATGTTGTTCCGTAAGGTTCGCTTCCAGCCAGTCGAGGTCAATCAGGCCGTCGCCGGTCAGCGGGCAGACGTCGATATGCGCGCCAACCTTCTCCGCCAACATCTGCCACGGCACGATATTGCTGTGATGCTCCAACCGGCTGAGCATGATGCGGTCGCCAGCGTTCAGATTGGCGGGGCCCCAGCTTTGCGCGACCAAATTGATGCCTTCGGTCGCGCCGCGCACGAACACGACTTCGTTCGGCGATGCTGCGCCGATGAACCGCGCCACGCGCTCACGCGCCGCCTCAAACGCGACAGTCATATTGGCCGAGCGGGCGTAGACGCCGCGGTGGACGGTGGCATAATCGGCGCCACCGGCACGCATCATCGCGTCGAGCACGACCTGCGGTTTTTGCGCCGTCGCGGCTGTGTCGAGATAATGCCAGTTGTTCGCAAGGCCCGGGAATTGGTCGCGAAGGGCGGTGATGGTCACACCAAATCCCCCAATTTGGCCAACGCCGCTTCGGTTAGCGCCTCTTCATCTGCCGCGCCTTCAAACACGCCCGCGACAAAGGCCTGCAACATCAGCTTCTTTGCTTCGGCAGGGGTAATGCCGCGCGCTTGCAGATAGAAAAGGCCCATGGCGTCCAACTCGCCAATCGCGCAGCCATGCGCGCATTTGACGTCGTCGGCGTAAATTTCGAGTTCGGGCTTGGCGTTGGCCGTCGCGCTGCGGTCCAGCAGCATCGCTTTGACGGACTGTACGCTGTCGGTTTGTTGGGCATCGCGTGCGACGGCGACTTTGCCGAGATAGGTGCCGGTCGCTGTACCCGCCAAGACGGAGCGGACAATCTGCGATGATGTCGCGCCGGGTTCGGCATGGGTGACAGTGGTGATGACCTCAAGCGTTTGCGTAGCACCGCCAATTTGCACCGCGCCAAGTGTGAAATCAGCCTTTTCGTGCAGCGTGACGTTCAACTCCACCCGCCCATATTCACCACCGATATTCAGCACATGGATGGCGGCGGTGGCGCCTTTGCCAATCGCGATGTCCAGCTGATGAATCAAACCGCTGTCCTGAATGATGGTCCGCGCAAAGGTTCCACCCGCAGGCACGATGATGCGTTCGGGCGCAGGCAATGGCCACGCCGCCTCGACGGCGGCAATGTCGCTGTAGCGCCATGCTTCATTGTGGCGGGTTGGCGCGGACATGCTCAAGCCGCCAATTCCTTATACCCGTCACGCTCCAGCTCCAGCGCGAGGTCGGCACCGCCGGTCCGCGTGATGCGGCCATCGGCGAGGACATGCACAAAGTCGGGTTTCACATAATCGAGCAGCCGCTGATAATGGGTGATCAGCAGCACAGCCTTGTCCGGCTTGCGCATGATGCGGTTGATGCCATCGCCCACTGTGCGCAGCGCGTCGATGTCGAGGCCGCTGTCGGTTTCGTCGAGGATCGCGAGCGCCGGGTCGATGATACCCATCTGCACCATTTCGTTGCGCTTCTTCTCGCCGCCGGAAAAGCCGACATTCACGGGACGCTTGAGCATGTCCATATCCATGCCAAGCGCGCCTGCCTGTTCGCGTGCGACCTTCAGGAATTCACCACCGGTTAGCGGCGCCTCACCGCGATATTTGCGCTGCGCATTTAACGCCTCGCGTAGGAACTGGACGTTCGATACGCCGGGAATTTCGACGGGATATTGAAAGCCCAAGAACAGACCGGCGGCGGCGCGTTCATGTGGTTCGAGGGCGAGCAAGTCCTGCCCGTTGAAGGTCACCGAACCTTCGGTCACCTCATAACCGGGGCGACCCGAAAGCACATAGCCCAGCGTCGATTTTCCCGCGCCATTCGGTCCCATGATCGCATGGATCTCGCCCGCGTTCAGCGAGAGCGTGAGGCCTTTAAGGATAGGCTTGTCGCCAACATTGGCGTGGAGGTTATTTATTTGCAGCATATGACGTCTGTTTTTCCGTTAAATCGTTTTGCGTTGAAGAGGCGACAATGCCTCACCCCACGCTCCCCTCAAGGCTGATGCCCAACAACTTCTGCGCCTCAACCGCGAATTCCATCGGCAGTTGCTGCAGCACTTCTTTGGCAAAGCCGTTGACGATCAGCGCGACCGCTTCTTCGGCATTCAGGCCGCGGGCCATTGCGTAGAACATCTGGTCGTCCGAAATCTTGCTTGTCGTCGCCTCATGCTCGATCTGCGCGCTTGGGTTGCGAACCTCGATATAGGGGACGGTGTGTGCGCCGCTCAAAGACCCGAGCAACAGTGAGTCACATTGGGTGAAGTTGCGCACGCCCTCGGCATTGGGCGCAACGCGCACCAGCCCGCGATAGGTGTTGTTGCTGTGTCCGGCGCTGATACCCTTGCTGACGATGGTCGAGCGCGAACCCTTGCCATTGTGGATCATCTTGGTGCCGGTGTCGGCCTGCTGGTGATTGTTGGTCACCGCGACCGAGTAAAATTCGCCGACGCTGTTTTCGCCGTTCAATACGCAGCTTGGATATTTCCACGTCACCGCGCTGCCGGTTTCAACCTGGGTCCAGCTCACCTTGCTGTTCCGCCCCTGGCACAATGCGCGCTTGGTGACGAAATTGTAGATGCCGCCTTTGCCTTCCGCGTCGCCGGGATACCAGTTTTGCACGGTCGAATATTTGATTTCGGCATCGTCCAGCGCGACCAGTTCGACCACGGCGGCGTGCAGTTGGTTTTCGTCGCGCATCGGCGCGGTGCAGCCTTCGAGATAGCTGACATAGCTGCCCTTGTCGGCGACGATTAATGTCCGTTCGAACTGCCCCGTATTTTCCGCGTTGATACGGAAATAGGTGGAAAGCTCCATCGGGCAGCGTACGCCTTCGGGGATGTAGACGAACGTGCCATCGGAAAAGACCGCGCAATTGAGCGTCGCGAAATAATTGTCGTGCATCGGCACAATCTTGCCGAGATATTTGCGAACGAGGTCCGGATATTCCTTAATCGCTTCCGAAATGCTGCGGAAAATAACGCCAGCGCGCTCCAATTCCGCGCGGAAGGTTGTGGCGACCGACACGCTGTCAAACACGGCATCAACCGCGACTCGGCGTTGGGGCAAGCCGCCATCTTCGCCGCCTTCAACTCCGGCGAGCAACTTTTGTTCGGCAATCGGAATGCCAAGCTTTTCGTAAACGCGCAGGATTTCGGGATCGACCTCGTCCAATGAATTCAGCTTTGGCTTCGCCTTGGGCGCGGCGTAATAATAAGCGTCCTGATAATCAATGGGCGGGACATTGAGCTTGGCCCAATCCGGCGCTTCCATCGTTTTCCACATCGCAAAGGCCTTAAGCCGCCATTCCAGCATCCATTCAGGCTCATTCTTTTTTGCCGAAATGAAGCGGACGGTATCTTCGTTCAGGCCCTTGGGCGCGAAATCGGTTTCGATGTCCGACGACCAGCCATGTTCGTAATCGGCGACCTTTTCGGCGGCATCCCACGCGGCCTTGTCTTTGATTTCAATATCGTCGGTCATCGCGTCAGTCCTGCCAAATTGATTTGCGCAAGCGCACCGCGCACAGCGTTGTTGACGACGGGCCAATGCGATTGGACGTGGCAGCTGCCTTCTTTCGCACAATGCTGGCCCAAGGCGTGTTTATGTGTATCGCAGCACGCGGTCATCGCAATTGGGCCTTCGACAGCCTCGATAATATCCGCCAGGTTGATGGCCGCAGCAGGACGGGCAAGCGTGATGCCACCGCCTGTTCCACGTGCCGAACGCAATAGGCCCGCCTTGGTCAACATGCTCACCAGCTTTTGAGTCGTGGGCAGCGCAAGGCCGGTTTCGGTCGCAAGGTCCGTCGCAGATACGCGCGCAGAGCCGCAATGGCGCGAAGCCGCGCTCATAACCACCACTGCATAATCTGCCATATTCGACAAACGCATAACAACGTCCCTAATCAGATAAATTTACTCCGATTGGGGGCAGATGGTCCTTTTGTCGGTGGAAATCAACCCAGAAAGGATAAGATATCGCGGTAGTTTTCCTTGCCCAGCCGCATGCGCTTTTGAACATTCACGATATTTTTTGGGGTTAAGCCGCCTTATTTCCGTAATTTGCCGGCGACGTAGCTTTCCAATTTCTGTGTTTCTTCAGCAGAAAAACGCAGGCCCAGCTTACTGCGCCGCCACAATATGTCGCTTGCGGAGCGCGCCCATTCCTGGCCGATCAAATAGTCGACTTCGCGCGCATACAGTCCGTGGCCAAAATGCGTGCCAAGATCTGCGATGGTGTTGGCATCGGCCAGAATCGCTCGCGTCAGCGTACCATAGCTGCGCACCCAGCGATGGGTGAGCGACGCCGGCAGAAACGGGTATGCGCGCTGCAGTTCATCCGCCAAGTCATCGGCGCCATCGGTCGGAAAGTCGCCACCCGGAAGCGGCTGTTTGAGGGTCCAGCTTCGTCCATCAAGAACGGGCATATATCCAGCAAGCTTTTTGACGGCGCTTTCTGCCAAGTGGCGGTATGTTGTAATTTTGCCGCCGAAAACAGACAGGATCGGCGCTTGCCCATCGGCATCAACGTCGACTTCGAAATGGTAACCGCGTGATGCGGTTTCGGGCTTGCCCGACCCGTCATCGACCAGCGGACGAACACCGGCATAGCTGTATATGACGTCCGCCGCGGTGATGGTTTGTTTGAAATATGCGCCAGCGGATTCGCAGATATAATCGATTTCCTCGGGCGTCGCGAAAACATCGTCGAGCGAACCTTTGTGATCGGCATCGGTCGTTCCGATCAGGGTGAAATCATCCTCATACGGTATCGCGAAGAAGATCCGGCCATCGGGGTTTTGGCAGAAATAGGCTTGCGGCGTATCGAACATTTTGCGCACAACAATGTGCGACCCGCGCACAAGCCGGATAGTCTCCGCTGCGTTGCGTTGACGCCCGGTGGTGCGCGCAAGCAGTTCAAGCACCGCTGGACCTGCTGCATTGGCAACGGCGCGCGCCTTGATGGGTGGCTGTCCTGCAATTTCGATATGCCAGATGCCGTCACGTCGTTCGATGTGCGTGACTTCGGAGTGCGTGCGGATTTCCGCGCCATGTTGCGCCGCATCCATCGCGTTGAAGATGACCAGTCGCGCGTCATCGACCCAGCAATCGGAATATTCGAACGCGGTTGTGAATTGGGGCTTCAGCGGCTTACCGGCGGGTTCAGACGCAAGCCTTACAGTGCGGGTTGCGGGGAGCAGTTTGCGGCCGCCAATATGGTCATATAAAAACAAGCCCAAGCGAACGAGCCATGCGGGGCGGATACCCTTTTGATGCGGCAGGATAAAGCGCAGCGGCCAAATGATGTGCGGCGCAATGGCCCACAACCGCTCGCGCTCAATCAAGGATTCACGGACCAGCGCGAATTCATAATGCTCAAGATAGCGCAGCCCGCCGTGAATAAGTTTTGTCGATGCAGAGGATGTGCCGCGCGCAAGATCACCGCGCTCGAGCAAGACCACCTTTGCGCCACGCCCGGCCGCGTCGCGCGCAATGCCCGCACCGTTTATGCCGCCGCCGATTACGGCGAGGTCAAAAATTGGCTGGCTCATAAAAATCCCCATGCAAATGTCGCCGCGGCGAAGAAAGCGGTCAAGGTGGCGAGCATGACGGGCAGCATCGCTTTCCAGCCTTGCCCGAGTAACAAATCAAGCCGTGACCGCATAGCGGTTGCAGTAACGGCGAACAAGAGCATCGCCTTGGATGCCAGCAGGCCATATTCGGCCACCCACTTGGGTGCGTCGACAAGCGAATTGACGGCAACCACCGCGAAGAATGCGATGATGAACCAAGGCAGTTTCAACTTCGCGGCAAGGCTTTTCGATTGGCCATTGCCCGAACCGATGGCGAGGCCAATGAGCGCCACTGCGGGCGCCAGCAAGGCCACGCGCGACAGCTTTACAATCGTTGCCGTTTCACCGGCGGATTGGGAAAAACTATAACCACCGCCCAGCGACTGCGCGACATCATGAATCGCAGCGCCCATCAGGAAACCCGCCTGACGATCCGTAAAGGCAAGCTGCGCCGCGATGAGGGGGTAAAAGGACATGGCGATAGCACTGGTGAGTGAAACACCCACCAACGTCAGCGTGAATTGGTTCTGGTTCAGCCGCTCGCGGCCAATAACGGCGTAGATGGCCAAGGCCGCGGACGCGCCACAGATGGCTGTCGCGCCGCCCGCAAGCCAGCCTGCATAATTGCTTTGTCCCGCCATTCGCGCGCCGAACAGGCCCGCGCCCATCACCAGCGCCATGATGCACACCAGCCCCAGAAAGGCGAGTGCACCCAATCCGCCAATCTGCATGACGGTCACCTGAGTCCCCAACAGAACGATGCCCCACCGCAAACAAGAGGTGCCGCAGAAATCGAGGCCCGGGTGAACCTTTTGCTCAGCCGATATAAAGTTGAGCGCCAGACCAAGCAGAAGCCCGGCCAATATGACGGGCATGGCATAATGTTCAGAGAACCAAGTCGCTGCGACCGACGCGATACCAACGACGGCAAGACCCGGGAACAATGCGCCGATCATTAATCGTTTGCGCGGCGCCGGATTTTCCTCAGCAAGATATGTCTCGCCATACAGGTCAGCGATATAATTCGCGTTTATGTCTTGCGGTGTCATATGGCCTTCTATAGGCAGATGCATCAGAAGTTCCAGCATAAAGCAGGACTTGGGAGAGGATTCAATGGCCGACACCGAGATCGCAAAGTCCGGCGATGCCGCACGCTATATCCGCTACGGACTCATTGCCCTTTTGTTTTTCGGCACGGCGCTCAATTATCTAGACCGACAGGTTCTTGCACTTCTAAAGCCGACATTGCAGGTTGAATTTGGCTGGACCGACCGTGAATTTGGCCATTTCGGATCAGCATTTCAGATCGCCACTGCGGTCGCTCTGCTCGGCGTCGGGTGGTTTATTGACCGGTTCGGTGTGCGCTGGGGCTATGGTTTGGCCGTTGCGATATGGAGCTTGGCGGGCATGGGACATGCTTTTGCCAGTTCGGTCGGGCAGTTTGTCGCAGCGCGCGTCACTCTTGCTGTGGCAGAGTCGGTAAACACGCCTGCGGCGATGAAATCCGCCGCCACATATTTGCCCATTCGCGAACGATCCATCGGTATTGGCGTGATTAACAGCGCGTCCAATATAGGCGCAATTCTGGCGCCGCTGACCGTGCCATGGATTGCCATCATGTATGGCTGGCGCGAGGCGTTTATTATCACTGGCGCGCTTGGCTTTGTATGGTTGGTTTTCTGGTGGCTCGGGACTAGCAAGCTTCAGCCATTGGGTACAGCTGCGCCAACTATTGCCAATCCAGCCGACAAAGGCCCGCCATGGCGTGAGCTGTTGAAGGAACGGCGGACATGGGCCGTGGCCGGCGCAAAGCTGCTTACGGACCTTGTCTGGTGGTTTATATTATTTTGGGCGCCAGATTTCTTTGCACGGCAATTTGGACTGGGGCAGGCTGAAATAGGCGCGCCCACAGCTATCGTGTATGCGCTGGCGGCGGTGGGCGCTTTGACCAGTGGTATATTGTTCCCCCTCCTATTGGGTAAGGGAATGACGCCCAATGCAGCGCGCAAAAGCTCAATGTTCTTTTATGCTTTGCTGATTTTACCCATTCCCTTGGCCCTGCAAGCGCCAAATGAATGGATCGCGGCGCTGATCATCGGGCTAGCACTTTTCGCGCATCAGGGTTTTTCGACCAATATTTTCGGCATGACGGCGGATATCGTTCCGGCCCGTCAGGTCGGCAGCGTGATCGCAATTGGTGCTTTGGTCGGTAATTTGAGCGGCGCGGCCATGCTTGAATTCGCTGGCTGGTCGCTGGATGCAGGCCTTGGCTACACGCCGATGTTCGCAATCTGTGCAAGCGCCTATTTACTGGCGTTGCTGTGGATTCACATCATGCAGCCAAGGCTGGTTGTGGTAAATGACGCCGACTGATTAGCCAGCCTTGGCCAAGCCTCCTGCGTCTACAATTGCTTGCAGTTCGCCCGCTTCGTACATTTCCATCATAATGTCCGAACCGCCAAGGAACTCGCCCTTGACGTACAGCTGCGGGATAGTTGGCCAGTCGCTGTAATCTTTGATGCCTGCGCGGATTTCCATATCCTGCAATACATCGACGCTTTCATAAGCGACATTCAGATGATCAAGAATGGCGATCGCCTTGCTGGAAAATCCGCACTGCGGAAACAATGGCGAACCTTTCATGAAAAGGACGACATCATTGCCTTTGACGATCTCATCGATCCGTTCGTTAACGCTCATTTCAATACTCCAATAATCAGGGAATGGCTGTTGTCAGCTGAAGGGCATGCAATACACCGCCCATGCGTCCGCCCAGGGCGTCATACACAGCTTTGTGCTGTTTTACGCGCGGCATTCCGCGAAAGCTTTCGCTGACGACGCGCGCGGCATAATGGTTGCCGTCGCCTGCAAGGTCAGTGATTTCAACAAGCGCATCGGGAAGGGCGGCTTGAATCATTTCTTCAATTTCGTGCGCGTGCATTGCCATTATGCAGGCTCGATAAATTGACGGCGGGCTTCCACCATTTTGTCTTCGAGCGCAGCGCGGATCATCGCGTCATCCACGTCGATACCGGCCGATGTCAAATCGCCAAGCAGCTTACGGATAACGTCTTCGTCGCCTGCTTCTTCAAAGTCCGCTTGCACGACCGATGTCGCATAGGCCGTCGTTTCTTCGGGGGTCAGGCCCATTTTTTCGGCTGCCCACTGACCCACCAGCTTGTTGCGGCGGGCGGTTATCTTGAACAATAGGTCCGCATCATGTGCGAACTTGTTTTCAAAGGCTTTTTCGCGATTGTCGAAAGTTGTCATCATGCCGTTCCAATTTGCTGTTGTTCAAAGATAATGCCTGCATCGTCGCGCAACAAGGCCGGTCGTGTTAAATGTGTACGACCAGCTTCCCAACCGCTGCCCGGTCACCCAAGCGTGCGATCGCTGTTCCGGCGTCCGCAAGCGCGAATGTTTCCGAAATGCGCGGCTTAATCTTGCCCGCTGCATATAGGTCGAACAGCTCGGCAATATTGGCGTGATTTTTCTGCGGCGTACGTGCGGCAAAGGCGCCCCAGAAAACGCCGCACACGTCGCAGCTTTTCAGCAGCGTGAGGTTTAATGGCAATTTCGCGATTCCAGCTGGGAAGCCAACCACGAGAAACTTACCTTCCCACGCAATCGACCGGACGGCAGGTTCGCTATAGTCGCCACCCACGGTGTCATAAATGATGTTGTAGCCGTCCCGGCCAGCGGCCGTTTTGAACAGCTCGGCGACAGCTTTGGACTGGTCTTTGTCGAACGGTTGATGCGGATAGACGACCACTTCGTCAGCGCCAGCTTCGCGCGCGATGTCTGCCTTTGCCTCGCTGGAGACACCAGCGACCACACGGCCGCCAAACGCCTTGGCCAGTTCAATCGCCGAAATGCCGATGCCGCCTGCGCCGCCAAGGACAAGGACATTGTCACCGGACTTCATATGGCCGCGATCCTTCAGCGCGTGAATTGACGTGCCATAGGTCATCAACAAAGCTGCGCCATCGTCAAAGGACATGGCGTCGGGCATTTTGAAGCAATTGAACGCTGCGACCGCGACTTTTTCGGTCAGGCCGCCATTGCCGCACAGGCCAATGACGCGGTCGCCAATGGCAAAGCCGGTAACGCCTTCGCCAATGGCTTCGACTGTGCCCGCAATTTCGCCGCCCGGCGCAAAGGGACGCTCAGGCTTGAATTGATAAAGGTCGACAATCATCAGCGTGTCGGGAAAATTAATCGAACAGGCCTTTACCGCGACCACAACTTGGCCGGGGCCAGCGGTGGGTTCAGGCAGTTCGCCCATGACAAGTGTTTCTGGGCCGCCGCTTGCGGTTGATAATAAAGCGCGCATGTCTCTCTCCTAAACGGGGTTTGGCGCCAGCCAGGGCCGGTCCGCAGATAATTTGGCTTCGTACACCGAAATCGCGTCGCTGCTTTTCAGCGTCAGGCCAATTTCGTCTACGCCGTTGATCAGGCAATGTTTACGGAATGGGTCGATTTCGAATTCGAACCGGTCCTGAAACGGCGTGGTGACGGTTTGTGTTTCCAGATCGATGTGAATGTCATCGGTCCGCGCGACTTCCATCAAACGGTCAATCGCCGCCTGCGGAAGGACGATAGCGAGCAAGCCGTTCTTGAACGCATTGCCCGAAAATATGTCGGAAAAGCTTGGCGCAATAACCGCGGATATGCCCAAATCGGCCATCGCCCACGCCGCATGTTCGCGGCTCGATCCGCAACCGAAATTGTCGCCAGCGATCAATATCGGCGCACCGGCATATTCAGGATCGTCAAATACGTTGCCCGGGACCGCGCGCAAGCTTTCGAATGCGCCCTTGCCCAATCCAGCGCGGCTAATGGTTTTAAGCCACACCGCGGGGATGATCACATCGGTGTCGATGTTTTTCAATCCGACGGGATAGGCCCGGCCCTCAACACGGCTTATCGCTTTCATGCCTTTAGTCCGTGTCTGTCTTGGGTTGATTGTGCGTCATCGGCGCAACTTCGGGCTCAGGCGACATTGGTTCCAGCTTTCCCTTTTTCTGGGTCAGGCTGCGGCGTCCTGCGTAAATCAACGCCGCCATCAGTGCCGCCGAACCCACTGCAGCGCCAACCTTGGCTGTGGTCGACCATGTGTCGCCATCATTGGATTTTTTATTGGTCATAAGCCTCTTCCTTGATGCCAACTGCTTTAGCTTCGGCATTTGCGACAAGTAAAGGGAATAGCTTCACCGGCACCGCCGCATGGGCCAGCGGTGCCGCGCTTGCGGTACCCTTAATTGGCGAACGCACGGACATCCGTTAGCTTGCCAGCAACAGCAGCAGCGGCCGCCATTGCCGGGCTGACCAGATGGGTACGTGCGCCCGGTCCTTGGCGGCCGACGAAATTCCGGTTGCTGGTTGACGCGCAACGTTCGCCAGCGGGCACCTTGTCGGGGTTCATCCCCAAACAAGCGGAGCAGCCCGGCTCGCGCCATTCGAACCCAGCGTCGGTAAATATCTGGTCTAGACCCTCATCCTCGGCCTGCTGCTTCACAAGGCCACTGCCGGGCACGACAATCGCCCATTTGACGTTTGCTGCCTTTTTGCGGCCTTTTAAGATTTCAGCGGCGGCACGCAGATCTTCGATGCGGCTGTTGGTGCAGCTGCCGATGAAGATATTCTGCACTTCGATATCGGTCATCCGCGTGCCGGGTGTCAGCCCCATATAATTCAGCGATTTGCGCGCGGCTTCCTGCTTGGACGGATCGGCAAAGGCGGACGGATCGGGGACGATGCCTGTAATCGGCAACACATCTTCGGGGCTGGTGCCCCATGTGACGCTGGGTGCGATATCCGCGGCATCAATCGATACGACCTTGTCATATGTTGCACCCGCATCGGTCGCGAGCGTACGCCAATAGGCAACCGCTGCGTCCCAATCTGCGCCTGACGGGGCCATAGGCCGGCCCTTGATATACGCAAAAGTGGTGTCGTCGGGTGCCACAAGGCCCGCGCGCGCGCCATGTTCAATCGCCATGTTGGAAATGGTCAGCCGCCCTTCGACGCTGAGCGCGCGGATAACGGATCCGGTATATTCGATCACATGGCCGCTGCCGCCGGCCGCACCAAGTACGCCGGTGATATGCAGCACCACGTCCTTGGCGGACACTCCTGCGCGCAATTCGCCCTCGACGCGTACTTCCATGGACTTTGAACGTGTCAGTTGGAGCGTCTGCGTCGCCAGAACATGCTCGACCTCAGACGTACCAATACCGAATGCCAAGGCGCCAAGGCCACCATGGCAAGCGGTGTGGCTGTCACCGCACACAATCGTCGTGCCGGGAAGGGAAAAGCCCTGCTCTGGCCCGACAACATGGACGATACCCTGCTTGGCATCGGAGGCATTTATATAGTCGATGCCGAACTCCGGCGCGTTTCGCTCCAGCGCTTCCAATTGCTGGGCGCTTTCGGGGTCTGCAATCGGGATTGGTTGTCCGTGGCTATCCAGACGCGCGGTGGTGGGCAGGTTGTGGTCCGGCACAGCCAATGTCAAATCGGGTCTGCGGACACGGCGTCCTGCCGCCCTTAGGCCTTCAAAAGCCTGCGGACTGGTCACTTCGTGCACAAGGTGGCGGTCAATGAAGATCAGGCAGGTGCCATCGTCGCGTTGTTCGACGACATGGGCGTTCCAGATTTTTTCGTACAGTGTTTGCGGTGTGGACATAATAAAAGTGCCATAGAACTGATTGCAGCGAAATCAAGTGAGGTGACAATCGTTGCACTTCAATATTCCGCCATTTGCGTATAATGGAAACAGCATGAGCATTATCAGCATCGTCCTCATTGTGGTCGGCACCGTCTTCGTCATGGAATGGGTGGCGTGGTCGAGCCATAAATATATCATGCACGGCTGGGGCTGGGGCTGGCACCGTGACCATCACGAGCCACATGATAATGCGCTGGAAAAGAACGATCTTTATGGGATCGTCGGCGCGGTTACGAGCATCTCCTTATTTGCGATTGGCAGCCCTTTGTTGCTCGGTGAGAAAGCTTGGGAACCTGCGACTTGGATTGGCCTTGGCGTGCTATTTTACGGCATCATCTACACTGTGGTGCATGATGGCCTCGTGCATCAGCGTTACTTCAAATATGTGCCGCGCAGTGGTTATGCCAAGCGGCTGGTTCAGGCGCATAAATTGCACCATGCCACCATCGGCAAGGAAGGCGGCGTCAGCTTTGGTTTCGTATTTGCGCGTGATCCTGCCAAGTTGAAGGCGGATCTCAAAAAACAACGCGAGGCCGGGACCGCAATAGTCCGCGACGCGGCGATTTAAGCTTCGGGCTGTCGCCAAATCCAGCCAAGGCACAATATTGCAACGCCCAGCGGGATCAACGACCACGGCAATGCCAATGTGATCATTCCAATCGCTATGCTGATGCCAAAGGCGACGGTTGCCGACCATTTGCCGCGTCTGCTCACCACCCCTTTTTCGCGCCAAGCAACAATATGATGCCCGAACGCGGGATGGTTCATCAAGCGGGCTTCAAGCGCCGGGCTGCTGCGCGCAAAGCAAAAGGCCGCCAATATCATAAAGGGTACGGTCGGCAGCAACGGCAGCGCTATGCCAACGGTGCCAAGCGCCAGAGCGCACAGCCCACCAATCAGCCAGAGCTGCCGCTTAATCAATATTGATGGACCGCTTTGGTCACATAATAGCTGTCGAGACCTTCGGGGCCGCCTTCGCTGCCAAAGCCGGATTCCTTGACCCCGCCAAACGGCGCGTCAGGCATGGAAATCACAAAGCTGTTGAGGCCAACCATGCCGGTATCCAACGCATCGGCAACAAGGTTCGCCTGCCGCGCATTTTCGGTGAAGGCATAGGCCGCAAGACCAAAGGGCAGGCGGTTTGCTTGTTCAATGGCTTCGTCCAACGTCTTGAATGGCCGCATCAATGCAACCGGACCAAATGGTTCATTGTCCATGACGTCTGCGGACATGGGAACGTCCGCGAGCACCGTCGGCTGAAAGAAATAGCCCTGTTCGCCGCGCGTGCCGCCCGCCAACAGCTTCGCGCCCTTTGACGTTGCATCTTCCACGAGGGCGGCGATGGCGGAGGGCCGCCGTGCATTGGCCAGTGGCCCCATGACGGTACCAGCATCCAATCCATTGCCGACCTGAACTTGCTTGGTATGCGCGGCAAAGCCAGCGACAAAGCGGTCGTAGACGCCTTCCTGCACATAGAAACGCGTCGGTGAAATGCACACTTGTCCGGCGTTCCGGAACTTGGTGGTTGCCGACAAGGTGATAGCTTTTTCAAGGTCGCAATCATCGAAAATCAGCACAGGCGCATGGCCACCCAATTCCATCGTGGTCCGCTTAACGCCGTCTGCCGCAAGCTTCAGCAAATGTTTGCCCACGGGCACAGACCCTGTGAAGCTGACCTTGCGGATGATCGGTGATGCGATCAGGTGGCGGCTCACCATATCGGGAACGCCATAAATCAACTGGGCAACATTGCCCGGAACGCCGCCGTCGATGACGCACTGCATGATGCCGCTTGTACTTGCTGGCGTTTCTTCCGGCGGTTTGGCGATGATCGAGCAGCCCGCAGCGAGCGCCGCAGCCATTTTCTTGCACATCAAATTGACCGGGAAATTCCAAGGTGAAAACGCGGCAACGGGTCCGACTGGCTGTTTCAGCACGATCGCACGTTGTCCTGTTGGCCGGACGAGAACGCGGCCATAGCTGCGCTTGGCCTCTTCAGCGAAATAATCGAACTGCGCGGCGCAGGACACAACCTCGGTCCGCGCTTCGGCGAGTGGCTTACCCTGTTCAGTCGTAAGCAAAACGGCGATGCCCTCTGCCCGCTCACGAATGAGATCGGCAACCTTATGCAATATTGCGGCGCGGGCATTCACATCAACGCCGCGCCAATGTGCAAAACCCTTTGCTGTCGCAGCAAGCGCTTCATCGAGGTCTGCAGCGGTTGCCAGCGGCAACGCAGCGAGTGTTTCGCCAGTGGCCGGATTTATGACGGTGTGACAATCGCGGCCTTCGCCCTTGCGCCAGCTGCCATCAATATAAAGGCCGAGATCGGTAGTATAGCTCATCGAATGTCCCGCAAATTTCTTGTCTTCTGTATGTAGGCGTCAGGTCGTGGGTTTGGAACCCCTTGCAAGCTTCAACAGCCAGAAAACCGGGAACCCAGCCAACAATAACGCAACGCCCCAGATCAACGCTTCGGCCCCTGCGCCATAGATCGTCCAGCAGGAATATAGCGCGGCGAGCAACAATATGGCTTTGAAACCCGCTTTGCCCGGCAACTGTCCTTTGGTCATCAAACGGAAAGCAGCAGCGGCGCATCCGAAATACATTACCAGAACAATGGCCGTGGTGAGTAAGATGAGAAATTCGAACATCGACGACATCGACCGGCTGCTGTTCATCAGGATGACAAGCGTCAAAAGTGTTGAGGTAAACAGATGCGCGTTGCGCGGCGTGCCGTTGGCGCTTTCTTTGCCCATGAATGCGGGGAACAGGCCGTCGCGCGCCAAAGCGGCGGGCATCTCGGCCTGACACATGATCCAGCCGTTCAACGCGCCAAGTGCGCTGATCGCGCCGACCGCGGCGATAGCGGTGCCGGCATTGGTGCCCGCATATATATTCACAAAGTCCGCAAATGGCGCAGCCGATACGCTGGTGATGGCAACCGGCAGCATCAGAACCACGGCGGAGCAGACGAGGATATAAATCACGCCAGCGCCGGCGGTTCCAAAAAGCGTCGCGCGGTTGATCGTGCGTTCGGGATCCTGCACCTTGTCGGCGGGCACGGTCGCGAGCTCAAGCCCAAGCATGGCCCATAGGGTCAATATGGTCGCGGTGGAAATGCTGGTCGTGGAAATGTCTGCGGTCACAAATGGCCGGACAAGCGCGGTGCCTTGGGTCGCAAGGACATAAGCAGCAAGCCCGATCACCGCGACCAGAGGCAGCAGCTTTGCGATCGTCCAAACGATCTGAACTTGGCCCGCAAGCTTGGTGCCGCGAATGTTGATGAGCGTAAATGCCCAAATAATTGCGATCGTTACTGCCGACGATACGCCGTGGGTTCCGACAACCGGAAACAATTGGCTCAGATAACTTACCGCAGCGGTGGCGATGGCGGCGTTGCCGACCCACATCGATATCCAATAGGCCCATGCAATTGCAAAGCCCGCGCCGTCGCCAAAGGCCGCACGCGTGTAGGCATATGGTCCGCCGGCCTTTGGCAAGGCCTTGCTGAGCGCGCCAAACACCGATGCCACGCACAATGCGCCACCAATGGTGATCAACCATCCAATAACGGAATTCCATCCCAAGGGCGCAAGGCTCGCGGGTAACAGGAATACGCCTGACCCAATCATGCTGCCCATGACGAGCGCAAGTGCCATCCAAAAACCCATTGGACGGCCTGTTTTTGCTGTTTCTTGCGTCACTTAAATCCCCCTCACTCGGTACCCTGACTGGCACGGAAAAAGGGCAAAAGCCAATCTTTGTTTAGTGCGCAAGCAACACAGGGATACCCAATTCGCCCAGCATGAACCGTGTCACGCCGCCAAACAAGGTTTCGCGCCACCGCCCATGGCCATAGGCGCCCATGACGAGTAAATCGGGTCGCCACGCATTTACTTCATTCAGCAACCGTTCCTCGACGCTGTGATCACCCTTTGCCGCGACGGCTATTTCGGCGCGGACGCCATGGCGCGACAGATAGGTCGCTGCGTCTGTGACAGGGAATTCTTCGGGCACAGTTTCAACCTCTGCAATCCGCACATGCAATGCCGCCTGAAGCAGCGGCAATGCTGCGCGCAACGCGTTGGCTGCTTCAAATCCGCCGTCATATGCCACCATCGCGCGGTCCCATGAGATGCGCTTTGTCGATGCAGGCACCGCAAGTACCGGCGTGCGCGACGCTGTGACGACATCGCTGACCCATGCGCGCGCGGCGCCGGGTGCGCCGGCTTCATCCAGCGACATGACCAATATGTCCGCCAGTCGCGCAGCGTTAATCAATGCATCGGATGTCGTTCCGTCAAATATCTGCCAGTCCCAAGGCACATCCTCCGACTTCAGATGCGCGTCGGTGCGTGCGCACAGCTTTCCCCGTTCGGTTTCGGCGGCGTCAAAGGCTTCGGCAATGAAATGCGCACCGCCGAACATGTCAAACGCCACATAATCCTGCGTTGGTCGGGGCAAGACAAGCGTCATATGTCCGTTGAAACGGCGGGCAAGATCAAGCCCCGCCTGCAACCGGCTTTCAAAGGCTGCGTCTGCGCCAGCATGTACCATGATAGATTTCATCATCATTTCCTTTTCATATGCCAGAATAGGCCGACTCGGATTGATGCGATTGAGTGTAGGCCGATGCGGCGCGACGTCTTTGATCGATATCAAACACCGCAAAATGCTTCCAAAGGCCGATATATTATGTCAGCGATGACGGATGGATGACGCGGGACAGGCAAAGAACGATGTGATCGTGCGGCGCGCGCGCATCAGCGATGCTCAAGCAATAGCCGACATTTATGCGCATCATGTTGTGAACGGCACCGCCAGTTTCGACACTGTGCCGCGTACATTGGAGCAAACCGAACAGAAGATTGCGGACATTTTGGCCCATGGCTGGCCGTTCCTTGTTGCCGAGCGCGAAGGAGTGATATTGGGCTATGCCTACGCAACGGCATTTCGCGACCGGCCGGCGTATGGGTTCACCTGCGAAAACTCGATTTATGTGCGCGCGCAACATGTCGGGCAGGGGGTCGGTGTCGCATTGATGCGCCGGCTGCTTGATGAGGCGCACGCATGTGGTTTTCGTCAAATGATTGCCGTGATCGGCGGCGGAGAGCCTGCGTCGGTGGCGCTACATACGAAAATGGGTTTCACTTTTGCCGGCCGGATGCGGTCGGTCGGTCGGAAATTTGGCCGCTGGCTTGACAGCGTGTACATGCAGGCCGAGCTTGGAGAGGGAGACCGGACCGCGCCAGCGCGCGAGCCGGGATGAAGGAGAGAAGATGATGGCAGAGTTTGAATTGGTCGCCGACGGCCTGCGTTTCCCGGAAGGGCCAGTCGTCATGCCCGACGGCAGCGTCATTTTGGTCGAAATCGCCGAGGGGCAAATTACGCGGGTGCGGCCTGACGGCAGCAAGTCCGTCGTCGCAAAGACAGGCGGCGGTCCCAACGGCTTGGCGCTTGGCCCCGACGGCAAATTATACTGCTGCAACAATGGCGGCTTTGAATATATGGAAGCCAATGGCTTTTTAGCGCCGCACGGCATTGCGCAGGATTATTCGGGCGGCCGGATTGAACGCATCGATATCGATACCGGCGCAGTCGAGATACTTTATAAATCGGGTGACTTTGGCTGCAGCCTGCGTGGCCCGAACGACATTGTTTTTGATGCGCATGGCGGGTTCTGGTTCACGGACCATGGCAAGATCGATTATGCCAAGCGCAGCCATGATGTCGTCGGCATCTTTTATGCCAAGGCAGACGGCAGCCATTTGGAAGAGGTTATCTTTCCGTCGAACAACCCCAATGGTGTTGGCCTGTCGCCCGATGGCAAGACATTATATGCCGCCGAAACCTACACCTGCCGGTTGATGAAGTTCAACATCACGTCGCCAGGCAAAGTTGCGCCGGATGCGGGTCCGGGTGGGCCGGGGATTCCCGTATATCGTCCAGCCGGATATAAATTTTTCGACAGCCTTGGCATCGAAGCAAGCGGCAATATCTGCGTCGCGACGATTGGCGAGTGCGGGATCAGCGTGATTTCTCCGGATGGCGAGCTGGTCGAATTTGTCGCGACCGATGATATCTTCACCACCAACATCGCGTGGGGTGGAGACGATATGATGGACGCGTATATCTGCCTGTCGGGCAGTGGGCGTCTCGTGAAAACCCGTTGGGCACGGCCGGGGCTTAAGCTGCAATATTGATGACTGGCATTGCATGACATTTAATACGGTAATTTTTGACTTCGGCGGGGTAATCACTTCGTCGCCGTTTGAGGCGTTTAACCGGATGGAGGCGGGGCGCGGCTTGCCCAAGGATTTCGTCCGCCGGGTCAATTCGGTGAATCCGGACAATAATGCCTGGGCCAAATTCGAACGGGCCGAATGTAGCGCAAATGAATTTGACGCGCTGTTTGCTGCCGAAGCGCAGGCGCTGGGGCATGCATTGGACGGAGCGTCGGTTATCGCCTGCCTTGCTGGCGAAATCCGTCCAGACATGGTGGCTGCGCTCGATCAGCTCAAATCAATTGGCTTTGCGCTGGGGTGCATCACAAACAATGTGCCGTCGGGCAAAGGCGCAGGCATGGCGGTAAGCGACGCAAAAGCGGCGGCGGTGGCGGCTGTGATGGAGCGGTTCGACCATATCATTGAATCGAGCAAGGCGGGTGTCCGCAAACCTGACCCGCGTATCTATAATATGATGTGTGATGCGCTCGCCGTTTCTCCGCCACAATGCATCTACCTTGATGACCTTGGCATCAACTGCAAACCCGCAGCAGCAATGGGCATGGCAGCGATCAAGGTCACCAGTGGCGCACAGGCGCTCGGCGAATTGGGCGCGCTATTGGCGTTGACCTTCATACCCGTTGAGGTCTAGGCGGGAGCCGTTCCGTCTCTCCCAACTATTGGAGCACTTCATGGCGAAAAAACTTTTCCCGGACGCAGCATCCGCGCTCGACGGCCTGCTCAAAAACGACATATTGATTGCCAGCGGCGGCTTTGGCCTGTGCGGCTTGCCCGAACGGTTGCTAGACGCCGTCCGCGATAGCGGGGTCACTGGCCTGACCTTTGTGTCCAACAATGCCGGTATCGACAATGAAGGCATCGGCAAGCTGCTGCGTACCAAGCAGGTGAAGAAGATGATCTCCTCCTATGTAGGTGAGAACAAAGAATTTGAACGGCAGTATCTGGCGGGTGAACTTGAGGTCGAATTCTGCCCGCAAGGAACGCTGGCCGAACGGATGCGCGCTGGCGGCGCTGGCATTCCCGGTTTTTATACCAAGACCGGCGTCGGCACTTTAGTGGCCGAGGGCAAGGAAGTGAAAGATTTTGGCGGTGAGGAATATATCCTCGAACGCGGCATTTTTGCCGACCTGTCTATCATCAAAGCGTGGAAAGCCGATGAAAGCGGTAACCTTGTCTTCCGCAAGACGGCCCGCAACTTCAATTTGCCTGCCGCGACCTGCGGCAAGGTCTGCGTGGTTGAGGTAGAGGAAGTGGTACCTGTTGGCAGCCTTGACCCCGACTGCATCCATTTGCCCGGCGTCTATGTGCAGCGCATGATTGTCGGCGCGCCTTATGACAAAAAGATCGAGTTCCGCACCGTCCGCGAAAGGGAAGCAGCATGATCCGCAGTTTGGCAGTAAGCATTGCCGCGCTGGCGTTGGCCAGTAGCGCAGCGCAAGGTCAGCAGGTTGCTGCGCCATTGCTCAGCAAGGACGCGCTTGCGACCCAGATCGGCGAAAAGCCAACTTCCGCTTCGCCACCGACAGGGCAGCAATGGCTTTATGGCTCGGCGGAAGGCAGCATTGCGTCGGCGCAGGTCTATAAAGCAATGGCGCAATATGTCCGCGCCAAGGCCATGAACCGTGCGATCAAATCGCAGACTGTGCTGGCTGATGGGTCAACCCCGGACGCCCCCCGGTTCGAAAGCTGCGGTTCAAAGCCATTGGCCGCGGTATTCGATGCCGACGAAACGCTGCTCTGGAACGTAGGCGCAATGCGCTACATGGCGGAGCAGGGTAAGGATTTTGATCCCGTCATTTGGAACGCGTGGGAAAAAAGCGGGGCGGGGAAAGCACTGGCCATGCCCGGCGCGATCGACGCACTGAAAATCATGCGCGATGCCGGCGTGACCATCATCGCAAACACCAATCGCACAGCCGCGAACGCAAAAGGCACGGAAGACGCGTTGCGCATGGCAGGGCTTGGCGAATTCAAACATAAAGACACGCTGTATCTTATGGGTGATGACGCGACCGGATCGAGCAAAGATGGCAGGCGCGCTGCCATCGCCGCAAAATATTGCGTGATAGCGCTGGCGGGCGATCAGCTTGGCGACTTTGTCCAGGCGTTTAACGCCAAAGACCTGAGCGTGGCTGACCGGCGCAAGCTGGCGACCAATCCTGCGATTGCGGACATGTGGGGCAATGGCTGGTTCCTGTTCTCCAACCCTGTCTATGGCCCGTCAATCCGTGGCGGCTATGATGAAATCTTTACGGCCGACACCAAATGGGAACCCGCGAAATGAGCGGTAAGCCAGTCCCACCGATCTGCCGACTGAACACCCCACAACCGATGAAGATGGATTGATACATTGAGCTGGACCCGTGACGAAATGGCCGCCCGCGCTGCAAAGGAATTGCGCGACGGATATTATGTGAACCTGGGCATTGGCATCCCCACGCTGGTCGCCAACCATATTCCGGCGGGCGTCGAAGTGACGCTGCAGTCCGAAAATGGTATGTTGGGCATTGGTCCCTTCCCCTTTGCGGGGGAAGAAGATGCCGACCTTATCAATGCGGGCAAGCAAACCATCAGCGAGCTGCCGCAGACCGCCTATTTCGATAGCGCCGCCAGCTTCGCCATGATCCGCGGCGGGCATATTGACCTGACCGTGTTGGGTGCAATGGAAGTTGCAGAGAATGGCGACATCGCCAACTGGATGATCCCCGGCAAAATGATCAAGGGCATGGGCGGGGCAATGGACCTTGTCGCTGGCGTGAAGAAAATCATCGTCGTGATGGAGCATAACGCCAAGGACGGCTCGCCAAAGTTCATTCCCGCGTGCACATTGCCGCTGACGGGTAAAAATGTCGTCGATATGATCATCACTGATTTGGCGGTGTTCCAACGCCCCGACAAATCATCTCCGTTCAAGTTGATTGAAGTCGCGCCGGGAATCACCGTTGATGAAGTCGCCGGCAAAACCACTGCACATTATGAGGTCGCGATTTAATCGGTACGATGCGACGTATTATTATATCCTTGATCACTGCCTCTGCATTGGGGCTAGCCAGCTGGTATACTTTAAACCCGGCGCCGGCGACGAGCCAGGTCGCGGCGGTGCTGCGTAAACTTGTAAAGGCACCCCCGAATTTGCCCGACCAGCCGGACGAATGGCGCGGTCGGATCGATTATGGCAAACTCGACCAGCAATTTGCCGCACTGACGCGGCGTTCCGAAATGGCTGGGCTCGCGGTAGCAATCGTTGAAGACGGCGAACTGCGCTTTGTGCATAGCTATGGGGTTGTTGACCGTTCCACCGACGTCCCTGTTACCAATAATACCGTGTTCCGATGGGCTTCAGTCTCCAAAACGGTGGCCGGCACGCTGGCGGCGTCAATGGCGAGCGAAGGCGCGGTTGATCTGAATAAGCCGGTGTCGAGCTGGCATGGTTCGCTGCGTTTGCCCGATGGCGCGGAGTCGCGGATCAGTTTTGCGCAGTTGCTGGCGCAGCAGACCGGCCTCACCAAAAACGCCTATGATGAAAGGCTGGAGGATGGGCAGGACCCGCGCGTCATCCGCGCCAGTCTGGCAGAAGCGCCGCTGCAATGTACGCCCGGGACGTGCCACACCTATCAGAACGTTGCGTTCGACACGGCCAGTGAGATATTGGCCAAGGCGGGCAAGCGGTCCTATCCCGATCTGGTCAGCGAACGTTTCTTTTTGCCGCTGGGGATGACCAGTGCGAATTACGGCATGGCCGGACTGACGGGCGCGAAGGATTGGGCCCGGCCGCACAGCGGCAGCAGCGTCCGCACATTAAAGGAAAGCTATTGGCGCGTGCCCGCTGCGGCGGGCGTAGAAAGCAATATTGTTGATTTCTCCCGCTGGTTGCAGGCGACGATGGGCGAGCGCCCCGATGTGCTGCCTGCTTCAACGCTTCGCTTGGCGCAGGCCCCGCGCGTCAATACGGCGCGAATCTATGGCGGTGAGCTGCGGCAGGCGAATTCGGATACCCATTACGGCCTTGGCTGGCGCAGCTTCACTTATGACGGACGCCAATTTGTTGGCCATTCGGGCGCGGTCGATGGATATCGGGCAACGCTGATTTTCGAACCCGCAACGCGCACGGGCGTTGTTGCCATATGGAACAGCAATTGGGGCACGCCCTTCCGCATTCCTTTTGCGGTGTTCGACAGCTATCATCAGCGCACAGATTCGCGTTGGCTGGAACTGAAAGATTAGCTGGCGCGCCCAATTGCCCATTTTCACGGGAAAGGCTGTTTCAATGACCTACACGCTGATTACCGCGAATCGCAATTATTCCAGCTGGAGCTTGCGGCCCTGGGTGTTGATGACGATGCTGGGCATCCCGTTCGAAGACCGCATCGAGCCTTTTACGGCTGATATTAATTACGAAGCCTTCCGCGCGTTTTCGCCAACGGGCCAAGTGCCTGTGTTGTTGGACGGCACACGGACTGTTTGGGATTCGCTTGGCATCACTTTATATTTGGCCGACCGGCACGAAGGCGTTTGGCCGCAGGATCCTGCCGCACGCGCATGGGCGCAATGCGCCGTGACCGAAATGCATGGCGGCTTTTCTGCTTTGCGCAATGATTGCACCATGAATGTCGGGGTGCGGGTGAAGCCAAAGCCCATGTCCGCCGCCTTGGAGCGCGATGTTGCGCGGATAGCCGAGCTTTGGGCGCAAGGTCTTGATAGCTTTGGCGGTCCGTTTTTGGCGGGGCCGCATTTCACCGCCGTTGACGCATTTTTTGCGCCCGTTACGTTTCGCGTGCGCACCTACGGTCTTGATGTCGGCCATGCTGGACAAGAATGGGCGCACAATATGCTCGGGCTTCCCGCGATGCTCGCTTGGGAGAAGGATGCGCTGACCGAAAGCTGGCGCGAGGCTGGCCATGAAGCAGAATTGCAAGCCTGCGGCGAGATCATCGCGGATTACCGTCAGGCCTAAAAAAGGCCGCCCGAAGTGGGCGACCTTATTTAGCGGTCTAATTTGGATTAGACCTTGTCGCCGGCAACGCCCTTGATCGAGCCTTTGAGATTTTGGGCTTCGCCCTTGTGCTCTTGGGCTATGCCTTCGTCTTTCAGGTGCTGGTTATGTGTGACCTTGCCTGCAGCCTGCTTGATGTTGCCTACGATTTCATTGCCCAGGCCTTTGGCCTTGTCTGTGAGTTCGCCCATAAAACAAATCCTTTCTGCGTAATCAGGCCTCGCGGAAACTGCGGGCCAGTACATCAGATAAAATCGGCGCGAGCATTTTTGGTTCCGTGGGTCGCGCCCGTTAAGCGGTTGCCAGCAACGCTTCAGCGAATGCGGTGCCATTGTCGGGTGCAAAGCGCAGAAAGAGCGAGGGTTCGATCAGCTCCAGCTCCATCAAACGGAACACACCATCGCCATCGCGCAATATGTCGACTCGCGCATAAGCCAGCGTGCCAGTGCCGGTGATGGATGCGGTCGCGGCTAAGGCGCGTTGTGCCAGATCTTCTGCTCCGGCAGGCGGTGTCACCGCCGCTTCATAGCCGCCATATTGTTCCTGCACGCGAAAATCGCCTGCGGCTGGACGCTTGATGATGGCGTGGCTGAAATTGCCGCCAAAGTAGAAGAGCGAATATTCGCCCTCTTCGGCAATCGTCGGCAGATAGGGTTGGATCATCATGCGCTGCCCGGCGATCGAATCGGGAATGCCGTCGCCAAGCGTCAGCCGGAACGTCCCGTCGGCACCGCCCGAAATAGGCGGTTTGACCACGAGCGTGTCGACGGCAAAATTGGCGCGGGCATGGTCAAGCGCGTCGGCATCCAGCGCGTCACTTACTAACGTCGGGACGGACGATATGCCGGCGGCATCCAATTCTGCCAGATAGGATTTGTCGCTATTCCACCGCAAGATGCTGACCGGATTGGAAACGGGGATGCCCTCTGCCTCCAACCGGTCAAGCAGGGCAAACCAGCGCGGGCAATCGCGCGGATATCCCCATGCCAATAAGGGCGTGACCAAATCAAAGCCGCTCAAGTCGCCCGCCTTGGTCCAGTCTATAAACGTCGCCTGTTCGCCCAATAGCCGCGTGTAGTCGGCCTTTATATGCGACCAGTTTTCTTCATATTCGGGGACGGGCGCGAGAATCGCGATCTTTGGCACGGTCATTCACCCGCCATCTTCAATATCTCGTTCCATTCGGATTCACGCACGGGCGCTACCGACAGGCGCGATTGCCGCAGCATTTCCATTTCGGCCAGATTTGGGTTCGCCTTGATCGCCTTCAGCGTCACCGATTGGGCAAGCTTGCGTAACGGCTTGACCTTGACCGCAACAAAGCGCGCCTTTTCATCGGTTGGGTCGATGAAATGCTCTTGGCTGATCGTGATGATGGCAATGACCTCAAGCCCGATATTGCTGTGGTAGAAAAAGGCTTGGTCGCCGACCTTCATCGTGCGCAGGTTAATCGCCGCGCTATGGTTGCGCACGCCGTCCCAGGTGCCTTCGCCTTCCGCCACCAAATCATCATAACTATAAACGTCGGGTTCGGACTTCATCAGCCAAAATTGTTTTGCCACTTGTCACTCCTTTTCGCTGGCAAGCCTTTAAGGCAGGCAGTAACACGCTGTCCATGACACATATGCCCGTTATTTCATTGCGCAGCGGCGATGCCGACGCGCTTGGCCAGCAGCTTGGCAATTCGTTCCAGACCTATGGCTTTGCGACCGTTGTCGATCATGGACTTGATCCGGATCTGGTTGCGAAAGCTTGGGCGCTGACGAAGCAGCTGTTCGAACAGTCCGAGTCGGAAAAGATGAAGGGCTTCGATACCGCACTTGCGGGTCAGCGCGGTTACACCCCGTTCAAAACGGAAATCGCCAAGGGCGCGGACTATCATGATCTGAAGGAATTTTGGCATGTCGGGCGTGATGTCGCGCCGGACAGCCCATTGGCAGGATCGATGTTGCCGAACATCTGGCCAGATGTGCCCGAGTTTAAAGAGACGTTCCAGTTGCTCTTTGCCGAAATGGACAAGGTCGGCGCGCGGATATTGTCCTCGATCGCCCGTTATCTCGATTTGCCTGCGGACTGGTTCGACCCGACGATTGAGGATGGCAATTCGATTCTGCGGTTGCTGCATTACCCGCCGATTGCGGGCGACGCCGAAGGCTGCATCCGCGCCGGCGCGCATGAGGACATCAATCTGATCACGCTCTTGCTGGGTGCCGAAGAGGCCGGTCTGCAGATTTTGCGCCCCGACGGCAGCTGGATGGACGTGTCGCCACCTCAGGGAGGCCTTGCGGTCAATGTGGGGGACATGTTGCAGCGGCTGACCAACCATGTGCTGCCGTCCACGACGCACCGCGTGGTCAACCCGACGGGCGATCGTTCGCGGTTTAGCCGCTACTCTATGCCATTCTTCCTGCATCTGCGGTCTGACTTCCCAATCGCCACGCTGCCGCAATGCGTAAGTGCCGAAAACCCGAATCGCTATCCCGACCCGATTCTCGCGGACGATTATCTGCGCGAACGTTTGATCGAGATTGGTTTGCTTAAGGCATAAGGGTCGCGCCAAAGATCGCCACCGCCCCGCCTTATATTGACAAGATTCACGCAAAGGCAGGGCTGTAACTGTCCAGTCTGTCAATTTAGTCTCCGATGGCTGGGCTGGACTATCACCGAAGCCCTGAGCCTGTCGAAGGGCGGCTGTCGGGGTTGCGCTACAGCTGACAGGCGCCCTGCGACGGACGCAGTCGCCCTGCGACTGCTGCTCAGGGCTACGGTGATGTTTCACGGCAAAGGGGTCCGCCCCGTGTGGCTGTCCTCGCTCCGCAGCGCGCTGCGCAAAATCCGCATATCGGGCCCGCCATTCACCGTCACCGAACCGCCGCGCAGCACGCGGACGGTGGTGACGCCGTGGATCGCGCGTTCCATCGCAAGGTCGAACTGCCGCTGCCGCCCCATGTCGATGGCGGCGTCCCAGCTTTTGGCAAAGCTCTCCGCGCCCGCGCGTTCGCGCAAGTTATAGGCGGACTGTCGGCTCATCCCCACCGCCTTCGCCGCTTGTCCGACCGATCCCATGACATGCAGTGCCAAGATAAACCGTTCCTGCTGCGCCGCCGTCCAGCCATTCGCACGCCGCCGGTCAAGCGGAACAGGGGTGAAGGCGAGCAGGCCCTCGTCAGCGAGGAGCAGGGCGGGCGGAGTTGGGGAGGATAAGTCGGTCATTTATGCATTGGAACATAAATGGAACATGTAGGAAAGGGGGGCAAACGTCCTTAATCGGGTCGATTACGAACCAACTTCTTCCGTAGACCCTCACGCACCAAGGGCGGTGGCAGGGTGATGCTCACTCTGTAACCAAAGCGCGGGTCCGTCGGTTGGTATGCGGCTGCGATCTCGTCGGCCGGCTCTGCATTGATCCGCTGCGCTCGACGGAAATGGCATCGGCAATATGTAATCACGCAAAGGCGCAAGTCTGGGATAGCGCGGAGGGGGTGGGCTGTGTCTCTGCGTCCTCTACGCCTCTGCGTGACCATCTTTTGGGACCGTGGATTAATGGCACATGTGGCGGCAACAATTGGGTTTGGATCCAAACACAGCATGAGAATCGGCCAAAAAGCGCTTCCGATTCTCCGATTCTCCCATGCTTCTGTATCTTTAGCCGTGCCCAAGCCCCGCGGAACCTATGTCCCGTCCGCCAGTTATCCCGCCTCAACCCACGGAAAACCATGATATTCCGGGGAAATGCATTTTTTTTGTAATAAAATTGCAAATGGCTGTTGACCGAATCCTGAAGTCGCTTTAGAGGCCCTCTCACCGGACGGGAAGCAAGCGTTTCCGCGGTTCGGTCGCCAACAAATAGGTCACCTACTCCTCTGGTAGTAAATATCAGGGAACCATAGGTGTCCGCTTTTTTGTCGGTGGTAACCGGGTCAAACCGGTTCGGCTCTTTGACATTGTGATATTTAGATGAAGGGACATGTGGGCGACGGCGCCAGGTCCGGGGGTTTTTAGGCCCCGGGTGCTTGGTTAAAAATTAGCTGTTCGCACATAATGTCCTATACACCATGTATAGTAATTTGTGCAGGAACAACGCCTGAAAGTTCGAGCCTTGCTGGTTTGCGGATTTATCCGTGCCAGTCTGGTTTTTGAATCAAACTTGAGAGTTTGATCCTGGCTCAGAACGAACGCTGGCGGCATGCTTAACACATGCAAGTCGAACGAGACCTTCGGGTCTAGTGGCGCACGGGTGCGTAACGCGTGGGAATCTGCCCTTAGGTACGGAATAACTCAGAGAAATTTGTGCTAATACCGTATGATGTCGAAAGACCAAAGATTTATCGCCTAAGGATGAGCCCGCGTAAGATTAGCTTGTTGGTGAGGTAAAAGCTCACCAAGGCGACGATCTTTAGCTGGTCTGAGAGGATGATCAGCCACACTGGGACTGAGACACGGCCCAGACTCCTACGGGAGGCAGCAGTGGGGAATATTGGACAATGGGCGAAAG
>NCJG01000008.1 GCA_002282385.1 Sphingomonadales bacterium 39-57-19
TGGCGGAGACGGTGGGATTCGAACCCACGATAGAGTCACCCCTATACACACTTTCCAGGCGTGCGCCTTCGACCACTCGGCCACGTCTCCGCATTCCCCTTAGGGAAGCACGCCCCTAGCCGCTCCTTTCCGCTTTCGCAAGGCACAGTGATTTGCCATAATCGTATTGATGAAAAGATATCTGCCCCTGTTCGCCAGCGCCGCGATCTGCGCCGCTCTCCCCGTCTCTGCACAGGAGGCCAAGACCTATCCCGCGCCGTCGGAGATTTTCGCGGCTGCGAAGGCGGATAACTGGGTCGCCATTGCGCCGTCGGATATATTGGTGATGGACCTCGCTCCCGATTCGAAAGGCAAGCCGCGCCGCGTCATCATTCAATTGATGCCTGCACCGTTCAGCCAGGGTTGGGTCAGCAATATCCGCAAACTCGCCGCCGCGCATTGGTGGGACGGCACAAGCATCAACCGCGTGCAGGACAATTATGTCGTGCAATGGGGTGATGCGACCGAGAAGAAGGCGTTGCCGGACGGGTTGGCGGTGGTGGACGCGAAGGATTATGTCACCCCTGACTGGCCGACTAAGGATTGGATTTTGGCCCGGGCAGACGGAAGGCCAGACGCCTACGCGGGGGCCCATGGCTTCTATCTTGGCTGGCCGCTGGCACAAGGCCGTGAGGGGCTTTGGCCCGTGCACTGCTACGGCATGGTCGGCGTTGGCCGGAACCTGTCACCCGACACGGGCACGGGCGCGGAACTCTATACCGTTATCGGCCATGCACCGCGGCACTTGGACCGCAACATCGCGCTGGTCGGACGGGTGATCGAAGGCATTGAACATATGTCCAGCCTGCCACGCGGCACGGGAGCACTTGGCTTTTACGAGAAGGAAGAAGATCGCGTACCGATCCTGTCGGTGCGGCTTGGGAACGCAGCAAAGGACGTGCCTGCGTTCGAATTTCTGTCGACCGATAGCGACAGCTTTGCAGCCTATGCCGACGCGCGCGCCAATCGGCGGGATGCCTTTTTCAACATCCCCGCTGGCGGCGCAGACATTTGCAACATTCCGGTCCCGATACGCCGGAAAGGCAATTAAGCCGCTTCACCCGCCATTGGCTTCAAACGGGTAACTCAGGGCGTGGGAACGGGAACATCCGACGGTCCGGTCTGAACCGGAGGCGCGACGATTACGGGAACCGCTACGGGTTGAAGGATGGCGACCTGTTCAAGCCGGTCGAGCGCTTTACGCGCATCGCTGAACCGTTTGGCCCGTGCCATCCATGATTGCGCGATGGATGCGCCGGGCAAAACCGCAACTTCCGTCACAGCAAGATCAAGCTTGCCCGCATCGACCAGCGCTTCGGCGCGGATCAGCCGTTCGTTTGGCGCGAGTGATGGCCCGGTTTCTTTGCGCAGCACGAACAGTTCCGACAATTCCCGCTTCACGGTCGCCCAATTGCTGTCGTCTCGATTGCCCGTCAAAAGCACCGGCGCAAGTCCGCGCAATTCGGTTTTCAGGGCATCAATTGTGACCGGCGCCTGCCCAGCCGATAGCACCGCGGCGACAGATTGCGGCTGGGTCGCGCCAAAACGCAGGCGCAACTGTTCAGCAAGAGCGCCCAGCGGCGCACCTTTATCGATCGCACGGCGCACCGCGTAAATGAGCAACAGCCCATCCGCGCGCGCGGCTTCGGGCGAGAGCATATTGGGCGATGGGAAAGTTGGAACCATTTGGTCCGTAACCGGCTGTGCGATAGCATTAGCATTAGCATCGGTGGTGGCCACATTGCCCCCTGCCCCAGTCGATGACTCGGCCGCCACGGGGGCATCAGATGGTGTCAGAAAACCATATTTGTCGGCGATCACATAAGCGACAATAGCGCCGCCGACGAAGGCACATAAAATAAGCAGCATGATGTGCTTGAATGTGAATCCACGGCGTGATGTCGCGGTCGCTGTTTGAAAATCGGTCATGATGCTCCTTCAATAGCGGCATTCGGCGGCGGGGCGCATTGTATCCTTGTAAAATGCTGTCCTATTGCGTCCATTAACGCGGCGTCATTTGGTGAGGTGGCGACAATTATCTGTGCCCAGCCCTTGCCAGCGCTTTCTGCGATAGCGTTCGAAAAGGTCGCGAGCGTGATTTTGCGCCGCGATAGGCCGCCCGCATCGCAGAGACCGGCAAAGTGCGCCGCCGCGCGTGACGAATGCAGGATGACCGCATCGCATACTGCAACCTGCGCGGCAAAGTCCGCCGGTGTTTCCAACGCCGCGCTTCGGTACACGATAGCGATATCGATATGGACGCCAGCAATCTGCGGAACAGCGCTGTGGTCTTCCCCTGCAAGCCATAAGAGCTTTTTGTGGCCGTCTGCGGCAGCAACGCCGACAAGCGCTTCCACGCCATTGGATCCAGTCGCAGCAACCGGCAAAGACAAATGGGCCAGCGCGCTGGCGGTCGCACTGCCGACCGCATAGATGGGAGCGCCGCGCGCGCTTTCCAAAAATCCAGTCGCGGCGCGCGCCGCATTGCCGCTGGTCAACAAAATGGCGTCATATCCGTTAACCGACACCGATGGCGGCGGCATATGTTCAATGGCGAACAGGGGCATTAGCACTGGCGCATATCCTGCGGCTTTAAAGCGGCGGGCGGTGGCATCTGCCCCTGGTTGCGGCCGGATAATCAGCACCTTCACGAAGCGAACATGCTCCGCAGTTCATCGCTGGCGTTTGCCAGCAATTGATCTGCCAATTGTGCCGGACCATCACTTGAAGCTTCATAGACGATTTCGTCCGCGTGCATTTCCCGGCCATCCGCGGTGAAAACCTCGCCTTTCAAGCGAATCTGGGAACCCTCGACCTGCGCCAATGCGGCGATGGGTGAATGGCAATTGCCGCCCAATGCCTCAAGCAAGGCACGCTCGGCATTCACGGCAACAAAGGTGTCCACATCGTTAATCGCCGCCAAAAACGGGACGAGCTCGCTGCGACTGGTCAACCGGTCAATACCCACAGCACCTTGCGATGCCGCCGGCAAAAACTGGCTCAGCGGCAATGGCGCGCCGACATTAGCCATGCCCAACCGGTCCAACCCAGCCGCGGCCAAAAGTGTCGCGTCCGCATCACCATTTTCAATATGCGCCAAACGGGTTGCGACATTGCCGCGCAAGGGGACGATCCGCACATCAGGACGGGCACGTTGCAACTGCGCCGCGCGGCGTGGGCTGGATGTCCCGACCCGCGCACCATGCTTCAGATCGTCCAGCGACGCGGCACCAATCAATCGGTCGCGCATGTCCGCACGCGGCAGCATAGCGGCGATGTCAAAAATGTCTGCCCGGACCGTTTCGACATCTTTCATCGAATGCACCGCAATATCAATCTGGTCGTCGATCAGCGCACGTTCCAGCTCTTTGGTCCACAGCGCCTTGCCGCCGATTTCGGCAAGCGGCCGGTCCTGAATCTTGTCACCTGTGGCGAGCATCGGGACCAACACGACGGCATCATCGGGCAGATTATGCGCCGCTTTAATGGCAGCCATGGTCATCTCCGCCTGTGCCAAAGCGAGCGGAGACCGGCGTGTACCGATGCGTAACGGACGGTCGGAGGAAAACGATATCATTGTCATGCGACTTGTTCATAGCGCCACGTCCACGTATGGGAAAGCGCAATGGCAATCATCCTTGGTCTTGAATCCAGCTGCGACGAAACCGCAGCGGCAATTGTGCGTTCCGACCGGACGATTTTGAGCCATGCCTTGGCTGGCCAAGAGGATCATCACCGCGCATTCGGTGGCGTCGTTCCGGAAATTGCTGCACGCGCGCATGCCGAGCTGATGACCCCCTTGGTGGAAACCGCACTTGCCGACGCAGGCATGACGTTGAATGATGTCGATGCCATTGCCGCAACCGCTGGCCCCGGCCTCATTGGCGGTGTCATGGTTGGACTTGTGACAGCCAAGGCGCTTGCCATGGCGTCGGGAAAGCCGCTGATCGCCGTCAATCATCTTGAAGGCCATGCGCTTTCGCCGCGGCTGGTCGATGCCGACCTCGCATTTCCCTATCTGCTTCTGCTGGTGTCTGGCGGCCATTGTCAGTTGCTGCGGGTCAATAACGTTGGCGACTATAACCGGCTGGCCACGACCATAGACGATGCCGTGGGCGAAGCTTTCGACAAAACGGCGAAGATTTTGGGCCTCGGCTTTCCGGGTGGGCCAGCCGTCGAACGCGCAGCCGCGTTAGGCAACGCGAAAAATGTACCCCTACCCCGCCCGTTAAAAGGCGCTGATGAACCGCATTTTTCCTTTGCTGGCCTGAAAAGCGCCGTGCTGCGCGCGCATGAGACGGGCCAGTATAAAGTCGAGGATATTGCCGCATCATTTCAGCAAGCCGTTATCGACTGCCTGTACGACCGGATACGCTATACGCTGGATCGTATTGATGCGCCGGCTGCGTTGGTTGTTGCAGGCGGCGTCGCGGCAAATGTGCCCATCCGCAATATGCTCGAGCAGCTTGCCGCAAGCCGCGGCATGCGTTTTGTCGCACCGCCATTGTGGTTGTGCACCGACAATGGCGTGATGATCGCATGGGCTGGCGCGGAGAGATTTGCGATGGGTCTGACCGATGGCCTTGATTTTGTTGCGCGGCCGCGCTGGCCGCTGGATCCCAACGCAGCACCCGCACGCGGTGCGGGCGTAAAGGCATGAGCCAGAAGCCCTATCCGGTTGGTATCATTGGTGGCGGCGCATGGGGCACCGCGCTGGCCGCCGTCATGGCGCAAATCCACGATCGCGTCCTCATCTGGGCCCGCGAAGAAGAGGCCGTGCAGAGCATAAACAACCTGCACGAAAACAGCCTGTTTTTGCCGGGCACATCATTGTCACCAAAGATTGAGGCGACAGCTGACCTCGCCCGCATGATCGCGTGTGAAAATTTGCTCATCGTGACCCCGGCCCAGCATGTGCGCGCCACGCTGTCGGCGCTGCCGGATACAAAGGCCCCGCTGATCCTGTGCGCCAAAGGCATTGAGGCCGATACCCAAATGCTGGTGTCAGATGTTGCCGCGGCAACGCGCCCGAGCAATCCGATTGCCGTTTTGTCAGGCCCCACATTTGCACATGAGGTTGCTGCTGGAAAGCCCACAGCGGTCACGCTCGCGACCGCCGATCAGACGCTGGGTTCGGCTTTGATGCGCCGCATCGCCACACCTTCTTTCCGTCCCTATTGGTCTGATGATGTTGTCGGCGCGGAAATTGGCGGCGCTGTCAAAAACGTGCTCGCAATTGCATGTGGTGTCGTCGACGGCGCAGGCCTTGGTCTCAACGCGCGTGCGGCATTGATTGCGCGCGGTTTTGCCGAGATGCAGCGATACGGCCTTGCGCGCGGCGCAAAAGCTGAAACGCTAGCCGGTTTGTCCGGATTGGGCGATCTGGTCCTGACGTGCAGCTCTGAAAATTCGCGGAATTTTTCATTGGGCCGGGGCCTTGGACAAGGCCAATCGTCCGAAAGCCTGCTCGCAGACCGCAAGACGGTTGCCGAAGGCGCATATACCGCGCCGGTCCTGTTACAATCGGCCACGTCGCTTGATGTCGAAATGCCCATCGTGAGCGCGGTATGCGCATTGCTGTCCGGATCAGCGACCGTCGATGCCGTCGTGGCCGAATTGCTGGCACGCCCGCTCAAGTCCGAAAGCTGGTAACGGCGGACCTAATCCGCTAGCGTACCAAAAGAGGCGATCCATTGACTGCAGCCAGAACCGACGAAGAAGATATTCAGGCACTCGCAAAGGGTGGGCGGACGAATGTGTTTGGTTTCCTTTTGCGGCTGGCCGCGCGCATACCATTTTTGTTCATCGCGGGCAGACTTTATGGTCCCGAAGCACTTGGCCGCTTTGCCTATGCCATACTGATTATCGAATTTGCCGCGCAACTTGCCTCACTTGGCCTGCGCCGCGGGCTGGCGGAATTGCTTGCGAAGGATGACCGCCCGCACGCCCATATGATTGCGGATTCGCTTTTCGCGGCGATGGCGGCATCAGCGCTCGGCGCTGCATTTTTGATCATGCTGCCCGAGCTGATGTTTCCCAACAGCGGCATTAACGGGCTCGACCGGTTTCTGCCGCTCGCCATTTTTGCCATCGTCGCAACGGACATCGCCTTGTCCGCTTTGGCCTATAAATTCGACATTGCATCGACCGTGCGGGCACGTGCGATCGTTGAACCATGGACAATCAGCATCGCGGCAGGCGCGCTTTATTTCTATTCCGCGCGTGATGGGTTGATCCTGTCTTATGTCGCTTCGCTGGCCGCTGCATTGTTGTTTGCACTATGGCCCTTGTGGCGCAGCTATGGCTTTGCGCGGGGATGGCGGCCAAGTGTGAAGCGTTCTTTGGTGATTGCCCAGCGCAACTTGCCATTGGCCGCAGCAGACGCCGCAGAATGGGGCAGCCGGCGGCTTGACCTTGCCATATTGGGGCTGTTTGCATCGCCGGCAGTGGTCGGTATCTATTATGTCGCCCAACAGGTGGCGAGCCTGCCACAGAAGCTTAAAACCAGCTTTGACCCTATATTAGGCCCCGTCATCACGCGCAATTTACAGACCCGCAATTATGCCGAAATCGCCAAACATGTTGGCCAGGTCGGGTTTTGGATTATCGCGGCGCAGGCCGGAATTGCACTGGCGCTTGGTATCCCCGGCGAAGCGGTCATGGGATTAATGGGTCCCGAATTTGTCGGTGGAACAGCGGCGCTTGCCTTTTTGCTGGCGGCGGAAGTTGCGGCGGCCACGGCGGTCGTCAGTGAATCCGCGTTGGTATATATGGCCCGTCACCGGAACCTGCTGATTTCAATCGGGATGTTGGCCGTGCAAACTTTGGTGAGCGTGGGCCTTATCATGCTCGTCGATGATATCCCCGTTAAGCCCGAATATGTTGGCCTGTATCAGGCGGCAGCCGTTGCCTGCGGGCTGATGATTTCGCTTGGTATCGGCTCGCTCATCAAATCGCGATTGCTGTCGCGGTTATTGGGACAGCCCATCCGCGTGTGGCGTTGGGCCTTGCTGGTTGCGGTCGCCGCGGCAGCATTGCTCGGCATGGCGATCGTCAGCGTCCCTGCCCGTCTGGAATGGGTGGAACTGGCGATCGGCGTGCCTGCAGTCCTTGGCCTTTATGGCTGGATTATCTGGCGCTGGGGCTTTGGCCCGGAAGACCGGGTGCTGTTCCGCAAGAAAAAGGATTAAGCCAGACGCTTGGCAACAAGCGCTGCGATATCCGCTTCTGGCCGTGCGCCATAATGCGAAATAATTTCAGCAGCGCAGACTGCGCCCATGACAAGGCATTCGGCCATCGGGCGGCCCTGCGCTATCCCGGCAAACACACCTGACGCGAACAAGTCACCTGCGCCTGTTGTGTCGACCAATTGGGCGACAGGTTCTGCGCCGACTTCGGTACGCACGCCGTTTTCGATGGCGATTGCGCCATGTTCGCCGCGCGTGCAGACCAACAATGGAACCTTCGCCGCGATGGCCGCGACCGATGCTTCGAAATCATCGCTGTTGTTGAGCGCACAAATTTCGACTTCATTCGAAAACAATATGTCGATGCGACCGGCATCCATTTCGGCCAAAAAGTCGGGTCCATGGCGCGAAATGACGAATGCGTCGGACAATGTCAGCGCAACCTTGCGACCCGCGGCACGCGCAATATCGATGGCGGTACGCATCGCGGCACGTGGCTCCTCAGGATCCCACAAATAGCCTTCAAGATACAATATCGCCGCGCTTTCAATCAGCGACTTGTCGACCAGTGTGGCGGGCAGATATTGCGACGCGCCCAAAAAGGTGTTCATCGTGCGCTGCGCATCTGGTGTGACGAGAATGTAGCAACGTGCGGTCGAAGGCGCGCCATCACGTGCAGGAATATCGAAATGAATACCGCCCGCACGAATGTCATGTGCGAACACTTGGCCAAGCTGATCATTTGCGACCTGCCCGATAAATGCTGTTTTATGTCCAAGCCGCGCAAGGCCCGCCAAGGTATTTGCGGCAGAGCCACCGCTGATTTCACGGGCAGGACCCATATGCGCATATAATGCCTGCGCACGTTCCTCATCAATCAGCTGCATGCTGCCTTTGGTCAGACCTTCGCTGTCGATAAAAGCATCGTCGGTGTTGGCAATGATATCAACAATTGCGTTGCCAATGGCGAGGACGTCGAAGCGGCTTTCAGTCATGAATTTTCCTATATGTAAGCTCGCCGCGCCCTACTGGGGTTGGACATTTCGGGCAAGCGCTTTAGAAGCGCGACATGATACAAGCGCTCCAGCTTTCGTTCCAAAGCCTTTCGGACAGGCGCGTGGCAATGCTGCTCATCAAAGTGGTGTTGTGCACCTTTGCCAGCTTCATTTTATTGGGCGTCGGCATGTGGTTTGCGCTCGACTGGCTTTTTGCATGGCTCAACATTCAAAACGGTGAATATCTGTCCGCCTTCCTGTCGCTGGCCATCATCCCGATTTCGGCTTTTCTGCTTTTCCGGGTGGTTGCCATCGCAATCACTTGGATCTTCGCCGACGATATCATCGATGCGGTTGAAGACCGTTACTATCCCCAGAAAGCCGCTTTTGGAAAGCGCCCGGGCTTCGGCGCTGGCGTGCATATGGCGGTGCGATCAATCGCGCGGGTAATTGGGTACAACCTCCTCGCCTTGCCGCTCTATATCCTTTTGCTGGTGACGGGCGTTGGTACCGCGATCGCCTTCATGCTCATCAACGCGCTCCTGTTGGGCAAGGATTTGGAAGATATGCTGATTGCCCGCCATGGCGCATCGCAAGGCAGCATCCAGAAACTGCCGCGCCTCTTGCTTGGCTTCATTGGCACCGTTGGCATGCTGATCCCGCTTTTCAACTTGCTGGTGCCCGTGCTGGCTACGGCAATGGCTGTGCACATGGTCCATTCCGAAAGCAGAGCGATATGAAACACGCCATAAACGCATGCGCGCTCGCGTTGATTTTGGCAGGCTGTCTATCTGCGCCTCTTGCACATGCGCAAACGCGCCAGCCAGCGCCCGTACAACGCACTGCGCCGCCCGTTCCCGTTCGCCCTGCCATGGGACCAAGGGGCCTAGAGGCAGTCATGGGCAAGGATGTCGCCACGTTGAAACGCTTTTTTGGCGAACCGCGGCTAGATGTCATTGAGGTTCATGGCCGCAAGCTGCAATTTGTTGGCAAAGCCTGCATCCTTGATGTGTTCCTCTATCCCGACGGCAAGGGCCGGACCGAAATCGTGACTTATGTCGACGCGCGACGCAGTGATGGCGCTGCGGTGGATCGCGCATCCTGCATCGATGCCTTGCAACGCCGCTGACTAGATAAGCATCCATTCGGCACAAACCGATGGGTCCAGTTCATCGGCAAAGCGCACCTGTTTTTCACGCGCAAATATCTCGGGCGACAGCCGCGACATCGCCCAGATCGCGGCACCACGGACGACGGGAGACGTGTCATCCATGAGCATCTCGACCAAAGGTAGCACGCCGAGGTCACGGCCATTGCCAGCGGCAATCAACACATTTCGCACAAAGCGGTCGCGGCCAATACGCTTCACGGGTGATCCGGAAAACAGCTGACGAAACTGTACATCATCCAAAGTCAAAAGGTCCGCAATGCGCGGCGCGACCAGCGCTTCGCGGGGCAAAAATGCCTTATGTGCTGCAGCGGTCTCGGCAAATTTGTTCCACGGGCAAACCGCCAGGCAATCGTCGCAGCCATAAATGTGATTGCCCATCAATGGGCGCAGCTCGCGGTCGATGGGGCCCTTATGCTCAATGGTGAGATAGGAGATGCAGCGGCGGGCATCGAGCTGGTACGGCGCCGGAAAGGCATTGGTTGGGCAGATGTCTTGGCATGCCCGGCACGAACCGCATGTGTCGGTCGCGGGAACCGATGGCGCAAGCTCTGCCGTCGTATAAATCGCGCCAAGGAACAGCCAGCTGCCATGCTCTTTGCTGACGATGTTGCTGTGCTTGCCTTGCCACCCAAGTCCCGCCACCTCAGCCAGCGCCTTTTCCATAACGGGCGCGGTATCGACGAACACTTTGACGCCGACCTCTGCAGAGTGGGCCAGCCAGCTGGCGAGCCGCTTGAGCGCGCCTTTTACGACATCATGATAGTCGCGCCCTTGCGCATAGACCGATATGCGCGCCTTTGTGTCATCGCCGGCAAGCGCCATAGGGTCATGCGGCGGTGCATAGCTCATCCCCAGCATGATCACGGACTTTACTTCGGGCCATAAAATATCGGGATTGGCGCGCTCATCAACGCGGCTTTCCATCCACAACATGTCGCCATGGCGGCCTTCATCGATCCATTGGCGCAGTCGCAACCCCGCGCGCGGCGCAAGGTGACCCGGCGCAATCCCAAAAGCGACAAAACCCTCACTCTGCGCCTTGGCCCGCAAGTCGTTAACTATATTTGTGTTGTTTCTTTTCACGCGCCAACCTTATTCAGCACCGACCATCTCTCCGGGGCAATTTCATATGTACGCAATAGAGGCAAAGGGACTCGTAAAGCAATTCGATGGCTTTCGTGCCGTCGATGGGGTCGACCTGAACATTCCGGAGGGCAGCATTTTTGGCATTTTGGGTCCAAATGGCGCCGGCAAGACGACCATGTTGCGCACTTTGCTTGGCATCATTGATCCGGACGCCGGAACCCGCAGCCTGCTGGGCTCGGACCGGCCGATAACGCAGTCCCGCAATGTCGGATATTTGCCCGAAGAACGCGGCCTGTATCAATCAATGCGCGCGGTTGACACAATTGCGTTCATGGGCGCGCTGCGCGGGCTATCGTTAAAAGAGGGCGCGGAAAAAGGGCGGGCCTTGCTGGAAGAAGCTGGCCTTGGATATGCAGCGGACCGCCAGATTAGGCAGCTTTCGAAGGGGATGGCCCAAACGGTGCAGTTGATGGGCACAATCGTTCACGATCCAAAGCTGATCGTACTCGATGAACCGTTTTCGGGGCTGGATGCGCTCAATCAAGCCAAGCTTGAAAAGATGATCCGCGCGCAAGCCGCCAAGGGTGTGACGGTGATTTTTTCCACCCATGTCATCGCGCATGCCGAACGGTTGTGCGAACGCATCGCCATTATCGCCAAGGGTAAAATCAGTTTCGACGGGTTGGTATCCGAAGCACGTGACCGCTTGCGACCACAGGTGCATCTGGAAACCGAAACGTTGGACGGGCCATGGCGATCGGCGCTGCCCGCTGAAACCAAAGCAGAAGGGCATTGGTGGCATTTCACCTTGCCCGAAACCGGAGTGGAGCCGCTGCTGACGGCGCTGGTCGAGGGCAAGGCGGGCGTCAAATCGCTGTCGATTGAAAGGCCGGGGCTGCACGATGCGTTCGTGGCGATCGCTGGTGAAGCCGTCGCCGCGGAAATGGATGACGCGCATGTGGGAGAAGCGAAATGAAGGAAATTATCCGCGCCGCTTTCGTCATTGCCCGCCGGGATTTTACGGCGATCATCTATTCGAAAGCCTTTATCTTCTTCTTGCTCGGGCCCTTCTTCCCTGTGCTTGTCGGATTTGCGGCAGGCAATTTGGGTGGGCAGATCGCCAAAGACGTGTCGCAACCCGTTGTGGGCATTGCGTTGGCCAAAGAGGAGGCGGGGAAAATCCTGTCCGCCCGCGAGTCGCTTTCGAAGACATTGGGGGACAGCTATTTCGCCCGCATGGTCGTCGTGGGCGATCCTGCTGCGGATCAAAAAGCGCCGCAAAGCTATCTTGCAAAAAAGAGTGACAATCTCAGCGTTGTCGTCACCGGCACGCTGCAGAAACCCGTGATAACGGGCACAGCCAACGCCATAAAACGCGAACGCGCCGACATTGAACTGTTGGCAGGCTATGCCCAGAGCGGCAGCGCGATGACGCTGCCGCGTTCGGCACCCGACATTGTTGTCGAGTCGGCGAACAACGACAAGACGCTGCGCACCGTGACTGCGCAGGGTGGGCAGTTTTTCATTTTCTTCCTGACAATTTTGCTGGCGGGCATGGTGCTGTCCAATCTGGTGGAGGAGAAATCGAACAAGATCATCGAAATTCTCGCCGCCTCCATTCCGATGGAATCGGTGTTCTTGGGCAAGCTATTCGCGATGCTCGGCATGGCCTTGCTGGGCATATTGGTTTGGACAACCGTTGGGCTGATTGGTTTCGCCGCGATCGGACCGGCTTTGCCAAATTTCCCAACGCCTGCGGTTGGCTGGCCCATGTTCATTGGCCTGTGCTTCACCTATTTCATCATGACCTATTTGATGCTCGGCGCGCTTTTTCTTGGAATCGGCGCAATGGCGGCCACGGTGCGTGAGGTGCAGACGATTTCCATGCCCGTCACCATGGCGCAGTTGATCAATTTCTTCTTCGCCTCTTATGCCCTGACCAAAACAGGTGAGCCGATCGAGAAATTTGCTGCCATTTTCCCATTCAGTTCGCCCTTTGCGATGATTGGACGCGCTGCGCTTGAACCGGCTTTGTGGCATCACGCCGTCGCGATTATCGGTCAGATTTTCTTTGCGATATTGTTGCTGCGGCTGGGTGTGTATCTTTTCAAGAAAAACGTCATGAAATCAGGAAGCGCTGGCCGCGCCAAGGATGACGGTGCGCGGCGTTTGTTCGGCTTCATCAAAATGCCGGGATGAATGCGTCGTCACCTTTAATAGGTTGCGGTTCAAAACTGGATTGACATTTCTGTCAGTAGTGGCAGTTTCGGTGCTGAGAGGAGTCGAAAACAATGGCAACTGCCCCCCTAATCGAAAGCGATTCACTGCCTTGGGAAGTGAACAAGGCACCACATCATTGGGACGTAACAAAGCCCGAAATCTATGCGGAGGATCGCTGGCACCCCATCTTTAAAGAGATGCGCGAAAAAGCGCCGATCAACAAGATTGAGGGGTCCGATTTCGGCAGCTATTGGAATGTCACGACGCTCAAAGCCATTCAACATGTCGAAGCGTTGCCCGACATTTATTCATCGTCATTTGAACATGGTGGCATAACCTTAATCGACGACAATGCGCTCGCCGAGCCAATCCCCGAAGACCAAAGAATCATCATGCCGATGTTCATTGCGATGGACCGGCCCAAGCACACCGAAGAACGCCGTGTTATTGCACCGGCGTTCACACCGGGCGAAATGGACCGCATGTCCGGTGATATCCGGCGCCGCACGGGCGAACTTTTGGACTCGCTTCCAGTTGGCAAAACCTTTGACTGGGTCGACCTGGTATCCATCGAACTGACCACGCAGATGTTGGCGCTGTTGTTCGATTTCCCATGGGAAGACCGCCGCAAGTTGACCGAATGGTCCGATTGGGCGGGTGACATCGAGCTCGTCCGTTCCGAAGACACACGTCAGGCGCGCCTTGCCAAAATGTTTGAAATGGGCGCCTATTTCCAGAATCTGTGGGAAGAACGCAAAAATCGCGGCGAAGCGCCCGACCTTATCAGCCGCATGATCCATTCGCCGATGAAGGACATGAGCCAGTTTGAATATATGGGTAACCTCATTCTGCTCATCGTCGGCGGAAATGACACGACCCGCAATTCGATGTCGGGTTATGCTTATGGACTGAACAGCTTCCCCGACGAGCGCGAAAAGCTGGAGAAAAATCCCCAGTTCATCACCAACGCCGTCAGCGAAATCATTCGTTGGCAGACGCCTTTGGCGCATATGCGGCGCACCGCCCTGCAGGACCATGACCTGTTCGGCGCGCCTATCAAGGCTGGCGACAAGATTGGCATGTGGTACCTATCGGCCAACCGGGATGAGACGGTGTTCGAAAATCCCGACAAGTTGATTGTCGATCGTGAAAACGCGCGTCGCCATTTGGCGTTTGGATATGGCATCCACCGTTGCGTCGGCGCGCGATTGGCCGAATTGCAAATCCGCATTTTGCTTGAAGAAATGGCAGTGCGCCGCCTGCGACCAAATGTGGTGGGTGAACCCGACCGCGTGGCAGGCTGCTTCGTCCATGGCTATCGCAAGATGGATGTGGAACTGTCGCGCTATTGATATGAAAGCTTTTGGGCGTTTCCGGTATATGTATAACCGGAGCGCCTAAAGGAACATGTCATGCAGTTGAGCAAACGCAAATTTCTGTCACTCGCAAGTGCAGGCGCTGCAGTGCTGGTCTTTGGCTGCGGCAAGAGTGCGACCGCCAAAACGCGCTATGCGGTGACATATAGCGACGCTGAATGGAAAAAGCGCTTGTCGCCTGCTGCCTACCGCGTGTTACGCCGCGACGAAACCGAACGGCCGTACACCAGCCCGCTCAACGGCGAAAAGCGCAAGGGCACGTTCGTCTGCGCTGGCTGTAACCAGCGGCTGTTTGCGTCGGCTACCAAGTTTGAAAGCGGAACGGGCTGGCCAAGTTTCTATGCGCCACTGGCCGGCGGCATAGGCACCAAAACCGACTATAAAATCGGCGTGCCACGCACCGAAGTGCATTGCGCGCGCTGCGGCGGACATCTTGGCCATGTGTTTAACGATGGCCCAAAGCCGACCGGCAAGCGCTATTGCATGAATGGCGTCGCCATGAAGTTTATCCCCGGATAATCCGTCCAGCGCATAGCGCGCCGACGGACCTTATTTCGGTTCAGATATGCCCGAAAAATCGAGCTCGGCAGGTTTCTTTGCGGCATCGGCTTTGCCGTTATTTTCGATGATCGCAACAATGGCGTTCGCCCGTCCGTCCTGAAGCGCATAATCGCGTGCAGAATATCCCGCCCGGCTGTCTTTCTTGTCCGGATTTGCACCAGCCTTCAAAAGCGCGCGCACCGCTTCTGCATTGCGCAGCTGCACCGCCAGAATTAGCGCGGTTTCTCCAGCGCGATTGGTCTGGTCAATCTGCGCCTTATTACGCGAAAGCCAATCAATGCCATCGATGAAGCCCAATTGCGTGGCGAGCATCAAAGGCGTCGTGCCTTTTTTGTCGGCCAAATTGGGGTTCGCACCTTTTTGCAAAAGATACCCAAGCCACGACGCGTCACGGCGTTGAATGACGATATGCAGCGCAGTTTCACCCGTTGAATTGTCGCGCGTGTTGATAATCACCGTGCCGGGCTGTGCCAGAAACTTTTCCGCGTCTTCGCCCTTACGTTCGCGCACGGCTTTCAGGAAATTATAGCTGTCTGAAAACTGGGCTTGCGCAGCAGGCGCAACAACACCTGCGCCCATCGGCAAGATCAGCCCTGCGGCCAAGGCGAAAAAAAACGGCTTTTTCAACTGACGATGCCCCATTTAAATGTCCAACATACTTGATAACTGGTCTTTAGCAGACCATGTCTGGCCCCGCTATGAACAAAAAACTGATTTTCACTCTCTCCGCCGCGCTTTTGCTGTCGGCATGTGATTCATCCCCCGCACAGCCGCCGTTGAGCGAAGCGCCGCTGGCCGGCGCTACAATTGGCGGTGATTTTGCGCTGACCGATCAAAACGGCAAAAAACGGACCTTCAAGGAATTCGACGGCGCATATCGCATCGTCTATTTCGGATATACCAACTGCCCCGATATCTGCACGCCCGACATGCAGAATCTGATGGCAGGGTTAAAGGCCTATGAGAAAAGCCACCCTGAGCTTGGCGCAAAGATTCAGCCGATTTTTATCACCGTTGATCCCCTGCGCGACACGCCTGACGTGCTGAAGCAATTCGTCAGCGCATTTCATCCGCGCGCGATTGGCCTCACCGGAACGGAGACCGAAATTGCGGACGCAGCAAAGAAATTTGCGATTTACTCCAGTCGTGTCGAAGGCTCCTCACCCGAAAGCTATCTGATGAGCCATAGCCAGACACCTTATTTGATGGGCCCCGATGGCAAGCCGTTGGCGCTGATGCCCGCTGACGTACCCAATACCGACATCAATGAAGGCGCGCCTAATTTGGTTGAGGCGGAATTGGCAAAATGGGTGCGCTGATTTGAACGAAGCACCTTTTTGGGAAGCTCCGATAGAGAGCCTCGACCGCGCACAATGGGAGGCATTGTGCGATGGCTGCGGCAAATGCTGTCTCAACAAGGTGGAAGACGAAGATACCGGCCGCATCTACCCCACCAATGTCGCCTGCAAATTGCTGGATCTACAGACATGCCAATGTGCCGACTATCGCGGACGTCGGGCGATTGTGCCCGAATGTCTTCGGCTGACCGCGGACAAGATTGATGACTATGTCTGGCTACCCTCGACCTGCGCCTATGTCCTGCGCGCGGCGGGCAAACCGCTTCCCGAATGGCATTATCTGGTAAGCGGAAGCCGCCAGACGATTCATGACGCTGGCATGTCGGTCAAAGGTCGGGCTATATCGGAACTGCATGCTGGGCCGCTTGAAAACCATATTGTCGAACAGCCTCTCTGATCCTGAAGTGGTCATAGAAGGGGAAAGCGTACCCGTGCGCATTCGCCGTAACCCGCGGGCAAAGCGCATTTCCATGCGCGCCGATGCCGTGAAGCGCGAAATCCGCATAACGATGCCGCATTATACGCCGACAAATGTGGCGCTCGATTTTGTTGAAAAGAAACGCGAATGGATCGCCACGCGGTTAAACAGCGCGCCTGACATTGCCCCCATTGCCCCTGGCAGCGAAATTGCTGTTGAAGGCGAAAGCCACCTGATTGAATGGCGCGAAGAATGGCCGCGCAGCATTCGCTGCGGCGAAGGCATGCTGCGCTTGGGTGGTCCGAGGGAGTCGGTCGAAGCCCGCATCTTGCGATGGCTCAAGGGCGAAGCACGGCGGGTATTCACCAAAGAAATCGCGCATTATTGCGACAAAGCCGGGGAACCAGTCCCGCGCTTGTCGCTCGGCGATCCGCGCAGTCGGTGGGGTAGCTGTTCCAGCCGGGGGACCATTTCGCTCAGCTGGCGGCTGATCATGGCCCCTGCATCTGTGCGCCGCTCGGTCATCGCCCATGAGGTCGCGCATATGCGGCATATGAACCACAGCCCCGATTTCTATGCGTGGCTCGATGTCCTCTTTGAAGGCAACCGCAAGGCTGCCGACCAATGGCTAAAGATGCACGGCACGGGGCTGCAACGGGTTGGAAGATAAGGAAGACAAAATGCTCGAAATGCGCGACTCATGCGAACGATGCACATCGCCACTGCCGATGGACAGCGGCGACGCGATGATTTGCAGCTATGAATGCACCTTTTGCGCACCCTGCGTGAATGGCCCGCTGAATGGCCGCTGCCCCAATTGTGGCGGCGACCTTCAGCCAAGGCCAAAACGCATTAAGAAATAATCAGGTCAGCCTTTGGCGATTTCGCCACCCAGCGCGCCATATTTCTTTTCAAAACCGGCGACATCGCCCGCCTCAAGATACTTGGCCTGATCAATCCAGTTGTCGCGGCTGATGCGACCCGCAAATGCGCCAAGCTTGCCATCAATTTCCGCAACATCAGCGGCCGTCCAACTCGCCACTTGGGCAAAGCTGGTTACGCCCAATGCCTTGAGCATATTGTTCACTTTTGGACCAAGCCCCTTCAATAATTCGAGATTGTCAGGGACCGATACCTTAGCCTTAGCCGCTGGTTTGGCGACCTTGGGCTTGGGTGCGGCTTCTGCCTTCACCTTCGCCGCGGCAGCTTTCGGCGCGGATTTCGGCGCAGGCGCGGCCTTTGCCTTTGCTGCTGCAGGCTTTGCTGCTGGCTTGGGTGCTGGGACCTTCGCGACTGCGGCCTTCGGTTTAGCCGCCTTAGGTGCAGCAGGCTTCGGCGCTGCGGCTTTTGGGGTCGCTTTCGGTGCAGCCTTAGGTGCAGCTTTCGGTGCAGCCTTCGGTGCAGGCACCTTCGCCGTTTTGGCCTTTGCCGCAACGGGCTTCGCGGCAGCTGCTGGCGCGGCCTTCGTTGCCGCAGCTTTTGCTGGCGCCTTTACCTTGGCTTTCGCGGTTTTCTTCGCTGGCGCAGGACCGTCCGTCAACTTCGGCGCAGCAGGTGCCTTCGCAACAGCTGCCGCAGGTGGTGGCGAAGCAACGTCTTTCGGCTGCGCAGCTGTCTTCTTCGCACCGTTACGCGCGAGCAACCACAAACCTAAAATGGCAATAATGGCCACCGCAATAATAATAATCAGTAGATTGTTGGACATAATATTCCTCCCAGAAAATCCCTCAATGTGGCCAACGGGTTACGCAATTTTTGCAGGGCGTGAAAGCGTTAATCCGCCGCGCCAACATTTGCGCGATTTCGTTAGTTCCCGGCTTCGCGCGCAACCTCACGCCAGCCAATGTCGCGGCGGCAAAAGCCATCGGGGAAAACGACCTGATCCACCGCTGCATAGGCCTTTGCCTGCGCGTCGGTCACGTTTGCCCCTGTTGCGGTAACGTTTAGCACACGCCCGCCCGCTGCCACCAATTGCCCGTCCACTTCAGCCGTGCCTGCATGAAATACCTTCGCGCCGGACACAACTGCCAGATCAATCGCGCCGCCCTTTTGCGGCACATCGGGATAGCCGTTCGCCGCCATGACGACCGTCAACGCCGTGTCGGACGAAAAGCTTGGAGCCGCCGCTTCAGAAAGCTTCCCAGTCGCAACCGCCAACATCAAAGCCGCAAGGTCGCCGTCAAAACGTGTCATCAGCACCTGGCACTCGGGATCACCAAAGCGCGCATTATATTCAATGAGCTTCGGCCCCTCATCGGTCAGCATAAGGCCCGCGAACAGCACGCCCGAATAAGGCATGTCGTGCGCCGCCATATACGCCACTGTCGGCTTAATGATGCGGTCCATCACTTCCGCCTGCAACGCAGGCGTCAGAACAATTGCGGGTGAATATGCGCCCATGCCGCCCGTGTTGGGCCCAATATCACCATCGCCGACACGTTTATGATCCTGCGCAGAACCGAATGCGACCACGTCGCGGCCATCGGTCAGTGCGAAAAAGCTGGCTTCTTCTCCGGTCATAAATTCTTCAATGACAACGGACGCGCCAGCATCACCAAAACCGCCACCGAACATATCTTCAATCGCGGCTTCAGCATCAATGCGGGTCTCCGCGATAATCACGCCTTTGCCCGCAGCAAGGCCGTCTGCTTTAATGACATAAGGTGCTTGGAATGCGTCGAGGCCGGATAGTGCCGACGCCTTGCTATCATGCCGGAAATAGCCCGCTGTAGGGATGCCCGCTGCGGCACATATGTCTTTGGTAAAGCCTTTCGACCCTTCCAATTGTGCCGCCTTTTGATTGGGACCGAAAACGGGAATGCCCGCATCGCGCAGGCTATCGCCCAGGCCGGCAACAAGCGGTGCTTCTGGACCAACCACGACCAACCCGACATCATGCCCCGCGCAAAAGGATATGACCGCCGCATGGTCAGATATGTTCAATGCAACCAGATCCGCCTCTTCGGCAATCCCGGGATTGCCCGGCGTGGCAAAGAGTGTATCGCAATTTGGCGATTGCGCGAGCTTCCACGCCAGCGCATGTTCGCGTCCACCCGATCCGATGAGCAAGATATTCATGTCCGCAAATGACCCCTTTGAAAATGCTGACCCGCAAGTTGCCCGCCTGTTAGCCGAGGAGCGGCCCGGCGACAATGCCCAGGCCATGAGCGTGTCGGAGTTATCGCTGGCGTTGAAGCGTACTGTTGAGGACCGGTTCGGCCATGTCCGCGTGCGCGGGGAGATTTCGGGCTTTAAGCGCGCGGCGTCGGGCCATATTTATTTCTCGCTAAAAGACGAAAATGCGCGGCTGGACGCGGTCATGTGGAAAGGTGGGGCGGCGCGTCTGCCCTTCGCCCCGGAAGACGGACTGGAGGTTGTCGCCACGGGCAAATTGACGACCTATGCGGGCCGGTCGAACTATCAAATCGTGGTCGAAAGTCTGGAAGTCGCGGGCGAAGGCGCAATGATGCTTTTGTTTGAAAAGCTGAAGGCACGGCTCGCCGCCGAAGGTTTGTTCGCACCTGAACGCAAGAAAAAGCTGCCGTCTCTGCCGCGTACAATTGGCGTCGTAACCTCGCCCACCGGCGCAGTCATCCGGGACATCCTGCACCGTCTTGCCGATCGCTTTCCAAGCCATGTGATCGTATGGCCGGTATTGGTGCAAGGCGAAGGCGCCGCCGCCCAAATAGCGCGTGCGGTCCATGGATTTTCCGCAATGCCCCATGACGGCCCCACGCGCCGCCCCGACCTCGTCATCGTCGCGCGTGGCGGCGGGTCTATTGAGGATCTATGGGCATTTAATGATGAGGCCGTGGTCCGTGCCGTCGCAGATTGCACGATACCCATCATATCGGCAGTCGGGCATGAAACCGATACAACGCTGTGCGACTTTGCCGCAGATTTGCGCGCGCCGACGCCGACTGCAGCGGCCGAAATTGCCGTTCCTGTGCGCAGCGATTTGCTGCAACGCGTGGGACAATTCGGGCTGCGCATGTCCAATATGATACGCAAAAAGGTCGACCTTGCGGCTGAACGGCTTGAGGCGCAGCGCCGTCTGATGCCGCGCTTGTCAGACCTTGCCGCCCCGCATCAGCAGCGCACCGACGACCTATCCGAACGGCTTCGCCAATCGCTTCGGACCAGAGTGGGCAAGGCTGAAGTGGCTTTTTCAGCGCCAGCGATGATGCTGCACCCCCGTCTTTTGACAAGGCGCGCAGAGCAAGGGCAGCAGCGCCTTGATGCGTTGACGCGGCTGGTGAGCACATTGCATCCCGAAGCCCCGCTTAAGCGCGGCTTTGCGCGCGTGACTGATGCGCATGGCAAAACTATTATGACGCGGGACGCTGCGGTGAAAGCGGGTGACGTGACGTTGCGGTTTGTCGATGGCGAAGTCGGCGGGCAAGTCAGTGGCGGACCTGCACCGCGAATGCCCGCGGCGAAGCCAGCAAAAGCGGCCGTCAATCAAGGCAATTTGTTCGACGGGTAAAGCCGTGCATTGCCCATTCAGTATCGATGCGCCATAATGTCCAAATGTTGATGTCTTCCAAAAATAAAGTCGCCCGCCTGCATTATATGGCAAATAGTTTTCGTATGCTGACCGCAGGCGACCATGTCGTGTGCGCCGAAACCGGGCAGGCCATTCCATTGGAAGAATTGCGTTATTGGAGCGTCGTCAAACAGGAACCCTATGTCAGCGCGGATGCATCTGTTCGCGCGACTATGAAAAAGGGTTAATGGATTGCAGCATTCCGGCTGGATTTTCTTAACCGCGCTCGCGGGGATCGCCGCGCAGCCATTAAGCGCCGCGACTGCACCGACAGCAAACACGCAACAGCCAGCGGCCTCCACAGATTTCTGGATGTCTATGCCAGCGATACAGGGCGGCTTGGTCATCGCACGTGCGCCACGCGGCGCAGTGTCCGTCACGCTGAACGGCGTTGCCCTGCCGTTGACAGCCGACGGCTTTTTCCTGATGGGTTTTGACCGCGATGCCGAAAGCAGCGCAATCCTGACCGCGACATTCGCCGATGGCCGGACGCTGGATCGCACTTTGGCGGTCACACCGGGCAACTGGCGGATTGAACATGTTTCTGCGAACCCGACGGGCGGCGCAAAAACAACCGCAGAGTTTGAAGCAAGACGCGGCGCGGAGCTCGACCGCATAAATGCCGCCCGGGCCAAAACCACGCCTGGGAATGGCTGGCGGCAGGCATTTATGCGCCCTGTGGCTGGCCGGACGTCTGGCCTATTTGGCGCGCAGCGTATCTATAACGGGATACCCGGCAGCTATCATAGCGGCATGGACATTGCCGCACCAAATGGAACACATTTTGTCGCGCCGGCGGACGGCGTTGTTACGCTTGCGGCCACGGATGCCTTCACGCTGGAAGGGCATTTGCTGATGATTGATCATGGCATGGGCCTCAACAGCGCGTTTTTACACTGCTCCGAACTGCTCGTAAAAGAAGGCGATTATGTGAAGCAGGGGCAAGTCATCGGGCGTGTTGGCGCGACCGGACGGGCAAGCGGCCCGCATCTACATTGGGGCATGAAATGGAACAATGCGCGCATTGATCCAAAGCTCTTGATACCCGCAACATAAACAGCCTTAGACGGGCCGACTGAACCACAGCAGATGCGTGACGGGAAGAACGACACGCCCGCAAGCTAAGCCAGCGGTAACGAGGATTTTATCTTGCATGTCGTCTGCACAAAGAAAAACACCCCAGCCATAAGCCGGGGTGTTTAGGGTGCCGGTCTAATGGTGGGGGGGGAGACCGGCGGGGTAAACTGTTTTACGCGAACCTTCGCGCACGATTATGTCATTCAGATAAGGCAAACGTCCTTTAATAAATTTTGTTCCCGAAAAACTATGCGGCTTCGGAATTTATATCGATTTCACGATGCATCAGCAGCGCCTGACCGATGGTTGCAATCACCGTCGCGGGCTCAAACGGCTTTGTAATCAGATATGTCGGTTCTGGGCGCTCGCCAGTAAGTAGCCTTTCCGGGAACGCTGTAATGAAGATCACTGGCACAGTCTGTTCGGCCAGAATATCCTTTACGGCATCTATGCCGCTTGAGCCGTCCGCAAGGCTGATGTCAGCCAAAATCAGTTCAGGCCGTTCATCGCGAGCCATTGCAACTGCTTCTGCGCGTGTCCGGACGATTGCGATCGCTTCATGCCCCAGATTTTCGACGATCTGTTTGATATGCAATGCAATGATCGTTTCATCTTCAATAATGAGCACGCGCGCACAAAGCGCATCTTCGATGGCGCTTCGGGCAGCGACAACATGGCTGTGTACGTCGGATTCCGAAATGCCCAATATTTTGGCCACTTCATGTGCCTTAAATCCTTCAACCGTGGACAAAAGCAGGCTTTGACGGCGCTTTATCGGAAATTCGGCGATAACACCGCTGCGGCCGCGTGATTGGAGCGGCACGATCATGTCGCTACGCCAAATGCGGTGAAATGTTCTGAACAACTCCGTCTTCACCGGTGCTGCCTCGTCCCATTCTTCGGGTGCCTCAAGCAACGCTTCGAGCGTTTCGCGGACTGCTGCATCTCCCAATGTCTGTGATCCCGTCAGGGCGCGTGCGTAACGTCGTAGGTATGGCAATTGCGATGCCAGCTGCTGCCTAAAGGACATGATTACTCCCTTTGCTATCCGATGTTATACGTTTGAAACGCCTTTTTGTTCCCTATGATTGAACATTATTGCGCGTCGCGGGTTAACGGCATATGAAAATGCATCAGTTTCAGCCCGGTCCATGGTATTGAACCATGGGAATTCCTTCAGGCCATGGTCACCCGGAGGCGGTCAGATTTTCCGATGCAGCAAGCACCTGGGAGGGTCAATTAGTGAGCGGTAATAAGGGCAAGCAACCGCATGGCGCGATTGGTGAAGACATGGATTTTGAATTCGATCCTTTGACTGCTGCACTGCGTCAAATGCACGAGAGCGTTGCCAATGAACCTATCCCTGACGATTTTTTGAACCTGCTGGATATGATTGACGCAAAAATGTCGGCGTCGAAGAAGTTCCAGTGAGTAGTTCCGCGACGGAACCGATCCCGAAGTCCGCAAAGTCGGATGCTTCGGCTGATTTTCGCGCACAAATGATCGCGATCATTCCGTCGTTACGTGCGTTTGCGCGTGGCCTGTGCGGAAATCGGGAACTTGCCGATGATCTTGCGCAAGAGGCGATGATGCGGGCGTGGGCCGCGCATGAAAGCTTCACTCCAGGCACCAACTTTCGCGCCTGGATGTTCATGATATTGCGCAACCAGTTTTACACGACGATGCGCAAAAATGCGCGCATGACGAGTTGGGATCCCGAGGCCGCAGAACGGCTGTTGGTCGAGGCGCCGCCGCAACAGCACCATATCCATATGCAAGATGTCGAAAAGGCGTTGCAAAAATTGCCCGCGGAGCAGCGCGAAATCCTGATGATCGTTGGTGCAGGTGGTGCGAGCTACGAAGAGGCGGCCGAAATCACGGGCTGCGCTATTGGAACGGTAAAAAGCCGGCTTGCGCGTGGCCGCGTTGCCTTGACCGCGCTCATCAATGGGCCTGATGAACCACTGCGCGTGAAAGCAGCGCCACGCAAACGCGCGAAGGAAGCGGCAAAAGATATTCCACAACCCAAGCCAAGCATATCACTATAAATCGCCTTTGCTGAGCGCTTCATAGGCACTTAACCGACCTTTGGCATGCGGCGGCAATAAAATGGCCCGCCAGTTTCCCGGCGAGCCTTTTTATTCGACTAATCCTGGCGTTTTATTTGTCTTGCTTGTCGGCAGCATCTTCCATCGCGTCAGCCTTTGCGTCGCCCTTTTCACGGACCGCTTGTGCATCGGCTTCCATTTTGTTTTCGGTGGCCGTATCCATGCCGTCGACTTTTGTGTCAGTCGCATCGGCTTTTTCTTCCATAGCGTCTGCTTGGACTTCCGCGTTCTCACGAACGGCATCAGCCTGATCTTCTTGTGCATTTTCGGTTGCTCCGTCACATGCGCCAAGTGTGGCAAGCGACAAAGACGCGGCGAGAATCATAATGGACTTTTTCATAGATATTTCCCTCTGTTCAAAATTAACGGACGCTACCGCGACGTAAGAGATTAACGATCGCCAATAGAACCACCGCGCCAAGGAACGATGCGATCAACGACCGGATGTCGAAGGCACCGCTGGTCACGGGCGCGCCGCCGATAAGTGGCGTGATGATGAAGCCTGCAAGGAAGGCACCTACAATGCCGACGATGATGTTCAGGAAAATGCCTTGTTGACCGTCGGTACGCATTACGATGCTGGCAAGCCAACCCAAGATACCGCCGACAACCAAGAGAATAATGATGTTCATGTTCGTTCTCCCTTTCAGAGTGCGGGGAAAACAGTGCTCGTGCCGATTGGTTCCAGCTTTACGTCCAAATCGTTCAATCGCCCTTAATGGAAGGTGTAGCGCGGAACGATGCCTCTGCCGACTTGTTAACATTCATTGAGCAAACCCAAGTCACTAGGAAAGCGAACATCATGGCCAATTCAGATACGCAGAAGAAATCGATGAACAATAGTAACAACGGATCCGCGCAAGGCACGGCAACCAATAAAAACAAGCCGAGCCAAGCGTCGCGTCCCAAGACTGCGACCAAATCCGCCAAAAGCCGAGGGAGTCATGCAAAAGGTCAACGCACATCGCGGCTGCCATCTTGGTTCGGCACCGTTGCCTCGGTAGTAGGCGCAGTCGTCGCCGTTGGCGCAGGCCTATATGCCACCCGTAATCAATGGTTACCGAAGGCTGAAGAGTGGAAGAATGAATTTTCCGCAGCGTTCGCAAATGACGAAACCGACCAAGAAAATTTCGACCAAACCCGCCCCGCTGGGGCTGAATTCATGCGGGATAATCCCGGTGACGATTGGGGCGATGTTGACAATATGTCAGATGCATCCTTCCCCGCCAGCGACCCGCCATCGTTCAATCCGGGAACGGCAGGCTGAAACGCGCTAAAGGTCCAAGCAGGGCTGTTCGGTTCATCCGCGCAGCCCTGTTGGTTTTGCCGTCCTAATTTGGATCAGTGACCGGCGGTTCCATTGGCGTTTCGCTGGGAATGCTTCCGGGAAAATCGGTGTCGCCTTGGCCCGGGATGACTTCATCGGGCGAAGTACCCGGCACCTCATTTGGTGGGCTATATGGTTTTGAATCGGGATCGATCAGATTTTCAATATTGGTCATAGGGACTCCAAACAAAAAATGAACACGCTGCGCCTTGGGATAACGCCCAAAGGTCAGATTGGTTCACATCCGGATATAATTGCTACACTGCGTCCGCTTTATGCGGGCGATGCTGGGTTCGGCCGCAAATGCTGGAGCGGTTTGGACTGTGGGAAGGCAATAGGCATGGCGGAAGACATGCCAGCCTCAAGATGACGCCCTATTGCGTCTCGTTCGATATAAGAAAATGGAGGCCCGAGCCGGAATCGAACCGGCGTGCAAGGATTTGCAGTCCTCTGCGTCACCACTCCGCCATCGGGCCCCTAAACAACAACCTGCCTAATCAGCAATGCCGCCATGTGGTGAAGGCGGGCACTTAGCGGCTTGCAGAATTCATTGCAACCGGCAATCTGGAATGCTGTGCCATGTGCGCCACAAGCCATGGAAAAAGTTGCTATTTGCATCCTGAAATAGGCCGTTTGTCTGAATCCAGCTTGGCGGGACGGGTTCGGATAGCTAGAACGGGAGCGAGAGGCTGTATTGTGTTTGCAATACAGTTGTGCCACATGGCCAGCAGGTTAATGGAAATATTCCGATGGAATCAGGTAAATTTGAAGATATGCGGCGTTCAATGGTGGACAGCCAGCTGCGTACAAGCGGTGTAACCGAAAGCTGGGTGCTTGCCGCAATGGGCAGCATCGCGCGCGAAGATTATGTCCCCGTTTCGCACCAGATGACGGCCTATATGGACCGGTCGATTGAGCTGGAAAATGGCGAGATGTTAAATCCGCCGGTCTCAACCGCATTGTTGTTGCAGGCTGCTGACGTGCAGGCGGACGATAATGTTCTGCTCATTGGCCAAGCCAATGGATATGTCGCTGCGATATTGAAAACGCGTAGCGCGCATGTGACCACGGCAGCCGCAGACAAGCTCGGCGCAGCCAGCGCCAACGCACCTTATGCCTGCATCATTATCGATGGCGCTGCTGAAGAGCTGCCCGATGCGCTCTTTACGCTCGCGGCAGATGGTGCGCGGTTGGTCACTGGCATTGTTGAGGGCGCCGTTACGCGCCTTGCAAAAGGATATGTGCAGAACGGGAACGTTGCTTTGAAATCCATCGCCGATAGCGAGATCGCGCCTTTACCCGCATTTGCACGCAAACCGGAGTTTGTGTTTTGAGCGCGCGTCATTTCATCACTATCGCCTTGCTCGCGTCGGCAGCATGTTCGGCACCGGCGATGGCGGACACGCTCCGCGATGCTCTGGTCTCTGCCTATGAAACCAACCCGAACCTGACCGCAGCACGCGCGGGACAGCGCGCGACAAACGAAGCTGTACCGCTGGCTAAGGCCAATGGCCGCCCTGATGTCATCGTTCAGCCAACTTATGTCGAAAACGTCCTTCAGGACAGCGGCGCATCGGTTGTGCAAGCGCGTGGCGTCAGCATCAGTGGTACCATTTCCGCACCGCTTTATGCCGGTGGTGGCATTAGAAACGCCGTGCGCGCCGCTGAAAATCGCGTCGAGGCAGGGTTTGCCAATCTGCGCGGCACCGAAAGCGCCATTTTCTCGGCCGTGGTTGGCGCATATATGGACGTCATTCGCGACGAATCGATTGTTGACCTGAACCGCGCTCAAGTTGGTGTGCTCTCGGTCAATCTGGATGCCACACGCGACCGGTTCGAAATCGGCGACCTTACCCGGACCGATGTCGCTCAGTCCGAAGCACGTCTGGCATTGGCAACGAGCAATTTGGAAACGGCCCGCGCCAACCTCATTCGTTCAAAAGAAATCTACATCCAACTGGTCGGCCGCGAGCCCGGAGAATTGCAGGCGCCCCCGCCGCTGCCCAATTTGCCCGCCACCCCCGACAGTGCCGTAAGCGTCGCGTTGGAAAACAACCCTGACCTTATTGCGGCACGCGAGTCGCGCGAAGCGGCGCGGTTTGACCGCCGTGCGGCCAATGCGTCACGCCTGCCCACGATCAGCGTGTTTACGTCGCCATCGTACAGCAATGCCCTTGGTTCCATCTCGTCGAATATTCCGGGGTTTCAGGCAGACAATAGTTCGCTGAATGCACAAGCGGGCGTTCGCGCAACTTTGCCATTATATCAAGGTGGCCAACCTGCGGCGCAAATCCGTCAGGCACAGGCGCGCCTTGGTCAGGCACAGGAACTGGAAATAGCGGCTGAGCGCGAAGCGATTGCACAAACGCGGGCGTCCTTCGCCAGCTGGAAGGCTGCGCTTGATGTCATCGCTGCGTCGGAACGTGCGGTGTCGGCAAACGAATTGTCGTTAGAAGGCACGCGTGCCGAGAATAGCGTCGGCAACCGCACAATCCTCGATATTTTGAATGCCGAGCAGGAATTGTTGAACAGCAAAGTTCAGCTCGTTGCGGCACGCCGTAATGCGTATGTCGCGGGCTTCAGTTTGCTTGCGGCCATGGGCAAGGCAGAGGCACGTGATTTGGGTCTCGAAAGCGGAACTTTGTACGATCCCGTCGCAGAATATCAAAAGGTTGATGGCGCTTGGAACGACTGGTCATCGCAGCCCGATCCCGTCGCGAAATCTACCCGCACCGTTGACACGCAGGCGCAAAAAGCAGAAATAGAACCGATTTCTACAGGCGGAAAATCGCGCTAATCCAACGCAGCGGAACAAATTTTATGGCAGACAATCGCAGCGAACCGTCAATGGACGAAATATTGTCGTCGATTAAACGTATTATCGCCGATGACGACCGCAGCCGCCCTGCGACCAAACGCGCCAAGTCGGTTGCGCGTGAAGAGGAAGAAGAAGTCCTCGAGCTTACGACAGCCGCTGAAAATACGATTTCCGAGGATCGCTTGCTCGACGATAGCAAAGCGCAAAACCTGCGGCATAGCTTTTCAGCGCTGCAAACCCTCTCTGAACCCGGCGTAGCGCCGCAAATCGTGCGGTCAGGGGAAACTTCGCTTGAGGGTCTGACACGCGAATTGCTGCGTCCCATGCTGAAGGATTGGCTCGACACCCATTTGCCGCCAATCGTCGAAGCGATGGTTGAGCGGGAAATTACCCGTATCACGAAAAAGGGTTGATGCGCGCGGCGTTGACACTCGCGGCGGCGTTGGCGTTTTCGCCAACGGCTTCCTTTGCGCAAAATATCTATATTGAAACAGGCAGGCTGTTGGATGTTCAGGCCGGCCAAGTACGCACCGGTCAATGCATTAGCGTCGCTGCGGACAAGATCACCGCGGTCGCCCCCTGTGGCGCGACGCCAGCGGGCAGCGAACGGCTTGATTGGTCGGCTTATACTGTCCTGCCCGGCTTAATCGATTTGCACACCCATCTGGCCGACGCGAGTCAAAGCGCAGATCTTGCGCTTCCGCTGAAAACGTCGCCTGCGGCGACTGCGTTGATTGGCGCCCATAATGCGCGGCTCACGCTTGAGGCGGGTTTTACCACCGTGCGTGATGTCGGCACCTATCGCGGGCTAACCGATGTTGCAGTGCGCGATGCCATCAATGCCGGCGATGTTCCCGGCCCGCGTATGTTTGTCGCTGGCGCCTATATTACGATCCCAAAGGGCGGCGGTGAACTCAACGGCGTCGTTCCTAACGAGCAGCTTCCGGCCGACATGCGTCTGGGTGTTGCAAGCACAGCCGACGAAGCCGCCGCGAGAACGACGTTCCTGATAGACCAAGGCGCCGATTTCATCAAAACCATCGCCACGGGCGCGGTGCTCGCCATTGGTACCGAACCCGGCGAACCGGAATTGACCGAAGATCAACTGCGCGCTGTGGTGACGACTGCCAAGGCGCGGGGCAAATTTGTGACGGCGCATGCGCACGGCGCGGTCGGGATCAAAAGCGCCATCCGCGCGGGCGTGCGGTCCATCGAACATGCCAGCCTGATCGATGACGAGGCGCTCAAAATGGCCAAAGCCAGCGGCACATGGCTCGTCATGGACATCTATAATGGTGATTATATTGACGATGTCGGCACCCGCGAAAAATGGCCCGAAGAATATTTGCGCAAGAACCGCGAGACCACCGATATCCAACGTGCTGGCTTTACCAAAGCGGTGAAGATGGGCGTGAAGATTGCTTATGGAACCGACAGCGGCGTGTATCCGCATGGCGATAATGCCAAGCAATTTGCGTATATGGTCCGCTATGGCATGACCCCGATGCAGGCCATTCAAAGCGCGACCGTCCGCGCGGCGGAACTATTAGGCAAAGAAGAAACGCTGGGAAGTGTGCAGCCGGGGCGCTTTGCCGATCTGGTGGCCGTTAAGGGCGATCCAATTCAGGATATCCGCGTGCTGGAAAATCTGACCCACGTCATGAAAGACGGCAAGCTGGTCCGCTAATTTTCGCAGTCTGGCGATTTGGGACAAACAAAAGGGCGGGGAAGTACCCGCCCATCCGTTGCTTATTTGAAAAGCTGTTTTCTCAGACGCCAATTATACCATTGTGACCGAGAAAAGCAGGCTGCTGAGCGCGATGGCGCCAACAAAGCTAGCCAATTTCTGCATATTTCATTCCTTCTACTTGCCGCACAGCCAAATGGCCGGGTCGTCCCGTGGAAGGCATCCTTTTATGTTTTCGTTGTTGCGCTCCCCCCTACCGGCAAGAAATTTAAACTCAAGTTATTTAGTAGACAATGTGATTGCATAAAACGCAACTGGCGGAGCGGCGGCTTTGCATAAACCCAACCCCAATTTTGAAATTTCCGCCTGTAATTTTCTTGCCTGCCTGCCTTGCGCTGACTAGCGTGCGGCCATGAGAAAAACCATCCTGCTTGCCGCAATCATCGGCACTTCCGCCCTTTCCTCCGCTGCGTTTGCGCGCCCGATGACGGAGACTGACCTCGCGACAATGAAGCGCCTTTCGGGTGCGACGGCATCGCCCGACGGGACAATGGTCGCGTATCAATTGCGCGAAACCGATTTGGCCGCGAACAAGGGCAAGACCGACCTGTACATGCTCAAAATCGGTGCCAATCCGCAGCCCATGATGTTCGCATCAAAACCGGACAAGAATGAGCATGACCCCGCCTTTGCCCCCGATGGCAAAAGCATTTTTTACATCAGCAATGAAAGCGGTTCGGACCAGATTTGGCGCTTCGACATTGCGACAGCGACAACCACGCAAACAAGCAATTTTAAGGCCGATGTCAGCGGGTTCAAAATCTCCCCTGATGGGCAGAAATTTGCTGTCTGGGGCGATATCGCCCGCGATTGCATGGAATTTGGCTGCGAAACAGACGGTGACAGGTCAAAGCCCGGCCCCGGCACCGGTCGTGAATATGACCAGCTTATGGTGCGCCATTGGGACCAATGGGAAACGCCGGGCAATTACAGCCGCGTGTTCACGGTCATGCTCGGCGCGGATGGTAAGCTTGGCACATCGGGTGCGGCGATGGACGGCACCCTTGTCGGTGATGCCCCGTCCAAGCCCTTTGGCGGCAGCGAAGAAATCAGCTGGAACGCCGACAGCAGCGGTATTGCCTTCACCCTTCGGTTGGCCGACAAAAATGAAGCCAAATCAACCAATCTCGACATTTACGGCGCGTCGCTCAAGTCGAAGGATCCGGTCAACCTGACCGCCGACAATGCCGGGACGGATACGACACCCGCCATGTCGCCCGATGGCAAATGGATGGCATGGACGTCGATGCCGCGCGCGACCTACGAAGCCGACAGGCTGGTCGTCAAGCTTATGGATGTGAAAAGCGGCAAGGTTACCGCGCTGACCGAAAAGTGGGACCGTTCGGTCGCGTCGCTGGCATGGGCTTTGGATAGCCGCAGCTTGCTGGTGACGGCGCAAGATGTGCTGGAAACGCCGCTGTATCGCGTCGACCTGAAAGGCAAAGTCACACGATTGACCGACCGCGGTAGCATCGCCGAAGCTGTTCCGTTGAAAAATGGCGGTGTCGTCTACGCCATCAACAGCATCTCCGGTCCATCCGACCTTGTGCATATGGATGCCAAGGGCAAAACCACACGGCTAACAAACGTAAATGCGGACGCGCTCGCCACGCTCGATCCCGTTAACTACCAGAAATTCGATTTTGCCGGCGCCAATGGCGAACGGGTATTTGGCCAAATCGTGAAGCCGCAAAATGCGACGGGCAAACTGCCGGTGCTTTTGCTGGTGCATGGCGGACCACAGGGAACGTTTAACAACAGCTGGTCCTACCGGTGGAACCCGGCGGTCATGGCGTCGCAAGGCTATGCCGTTGTCACCATCGATTTTCACGGGTCGACGGGCTATGGTCAGAAATTCACCGACAGCATCAACAAGAATTGGGGCGGATGGCCGCTTGAAGATTTGCAAAAGGGCATGGACGCCGTTGGCAACATCGACACGCAGCTGGATGCCGCAAACGCCTGCGCGCTTGGTGGGTCCTATGGCGGTTACATGATGAACTGGATTTCGGGCAACTGGCCCGACCGTTTCAAATGCCTCGTCAATCATGCGGGCATTTTCGACCTGCGCGCGATGGCCTATGAAACCGAAGAACTGTGGTTCGACCAATGGGATAATGGCGGGCCATGGACAACGCGGACCGATGCCGAAAAATGGAATCCTGTGAACCATGTCGCCAAATGGAAAACACCGACTTTGGTCATTCATGGCGAGAAGGATTATCGTATTCCGTATTCGCAAAGCCTGGCCGCCTTCACCGCATTGCAGCAGCAGGGCGTGGAATCGAAACTGTTGGTATTCCCCGATGAAAACCATTGGGTGCTGAAACCGAAAAACTCAATCCAGTGGCACCAGACTGTGTTCGCATGGCTGGCCAAGCATTTGAAGGGCGCGAAGTAACAGGCGCAGCACCAATCAGCGGCGGGTATGGCGTCATTGCTGCTGCGCTTTTTATGGGCTGTTGAAGCACATGTCGTGTGGTGAGGGTTTCCCTTTCCGGTAAGGCTCGTTAAGGCACGAACCTATGACTATCGACAAGACTTTCGACCCCGCCGCAATTGAAGCAAAATGGTACGCCCATTGGGAATCCACGGGCGCGTTCCGTCCCGCACGGCCAGATGCAGAGCCCTATACAATCGTGAATCCGCCGCCAAATGTGACGGGATCGCTGCACATTGGCCACGCGCTCGACAATACGTTGCAGGATATCCTCATTCGCCATGCGCGTTTGCAGGGCAAGGATGCATTGTGGGTGGTGGGAACCGACCATGCGGGCATCGCCACACAAATGGTGGTCGAACGGCAATTAAACGCGCGCCAGCAAAAGCGCACCGATTTCACCCGCGACGAATTCATTGCCAAGGTGTGGGAATGGAAAGAGGAAAGCGGCGGCGAAATTACCGGCCAGCTGCGCCGGCTTGGCTGCTCGATGGATTGGGAAAATGAACGCTTCACAATGGATGAGGGCTTTTCAAAAGCCGTCATCAAAGTGTTCGTTGAACTCTACAATCAAGGCCTGCTGTACCGCGACAAGCGCCTCGTCAATTGGGACCCCGGCCTGAAAACCGCGATTTCCGACCTTGAGGTGGAAACCCGCGAAATCAACGGCAAGTTCTGGCACTTCAAATATCCGCTCGAAGATGGCAGCGGATTTATCTCCGTCGCAACCACGCGGCCCGAAACGATGCTCGCCGATATGGCGGTGGCGGTAAACCCGTCGGATGAACGTTATGCGCATCTGGTGGGCAAAAATGTCCGCCTGCCGATCACCGGCCGCTTGATCCCGATTGTCGCGGACGAACATGCCGATCCAGAACTGGGCTCAGGCGCAGTCAAGGTGACGCCGGGGCATGATTTCAATGACTTTGAAGTCGGCAAGCGCGCCGGATTCAAAGCCAGCGAGATGTTCAACATGCTCGATGGCGAAGGCCGCGTTGTGCAAACGTCGGATGGCCTCATTCCACAAGAATATATCGGCCAATATCGCTTCGGCATCGAAGGCGAGCCAACCAATGCGCGTAAGATGGTGGTCGAAGCGATGGACGCTTTGGGCTTCCTCGAAAAGGTTGAAGACCGCGTCATCCAAACACCCTTTGGCGACCGTTCGGGCCAAGTGATTGAACCGTGGTTGACCGACCAATGGTATGTCGACGCAGAAACATTGGCCAAGCCTGCAATCGAGGCGGTGCGTTCGGGCGCAATCGATATTGTCCCGAAATCTTGGGAAAAAACATATTTCAACTGGATGGAAAATATCCAGCCATGGTGCGTGTCGCGCCAATTATGGTGGGGCCACCAGATCCCCGCGTGGTTTGATGCGAATGGCAAATGCTATGTCGCAGAGACCGAGGAAGCGGCGCAAGCGCTTGCCGGAACAGACGTTGAATTAACGCGCGATCCGGACGTGCTCGACACATGGTTCTCGTCTGCACTTTGGCCCTTTGGCACATTGGGTTGGCCCGACCAGACCACAGAGCTCGACCGCCATTATCCCAATGACGTGCTCGTTTCCGGTTTTGACATATTGTTCTTCTGGGATGCGCGCATGGCGATGCAGGGCATTCACTTCATGAAAGAAGTGCCTTGGAAGACGCTGTATCTGCACGGCCTCGTCCGCGCCGCAGACGGCAGCAAAATGTCGAAGTCCAAGGGCAATACCGTCGATCCGCTTGGCCTGATTGACCAATATGGTGCCGATGCTTTGCGCTTCTTCATGGCCGCCATGGAAAGCCAGGGCCGCGACATCAAGATGGATGAAAGCCGCGTTGCCGGATATCGCAATTTTGCGACTAAGCTTTGGAACGCGGCACGCTTTGCGCAGTCAAACGGCATCAGCGGATCGCACAGCATCCACGCCCCCAAAGCCGAGCTCGCGGTGAACCGTTGGATTATCGGCGAGGTGGTTGGCACCGTTGAAAAGCTGAACAAGGCCTTCGCCGAATTCCGTTTCGATGGCATGGCTGATGTGATTTATCACATGGTCTTTGACCAGTTCTGCGATTGGTATCTCGAACTCATCAAGCCTGCTTTTGTTGACGGTGAAAAGGGCGAGATGGATGCTGAATCCATGGTCGTCGCCGGCTGGGTGCTCGACCAAATTTTGGTCATGCTGCATCCGTTCATGCCGTTTATCACCGAAGAATTGTGGCACGCCTTGGGTGATCGCCCCTATGACATCATCCATGCCAAATGGCCCGAGCCGAACGCAACGGTTGACGCAGACGCCGTTCGTGAAATCGACTGGGTGATTGACACGATCAGCAAGACGCGTTCGTTCAAGGCAGAGCTGAACATTCCGCCCGGCGCGCGTTTGACCGCAAATATCGCCGACCCACAACCATCGACGATCGCAATCATCGAACGGCAGGCCGCGGCGCTATCGCGTTTGGGCCGCATCGACAGCTTTGCTTTTGCGCCTGTCGAGACCAACAATGTCGCGCAGATCGTGGTTGGTGGTGATACGGTCGTCTATGCGCTCGACGGCATCATCGATCTCGATGCCGAACGCAGCCGCATCACCAAAGCGATCGAAGCTGCGGCCAAGGAACGTGATGCGCTTGCAGGGCGTCTGTCCAACGCATCCTTTGTTGAAAAGGCAAAGCCCGAGGCTGTGGAAAAGGCACGCGCCGATCATGCGGAAAAAGCTGCCGAGGCCGAACGGCTGACGGCGGCATTGGCACGATTGGGGTGAGCGGCGCACCCGCGCATCAACGCGACCTGACGGTTGGTCCGGTTGCAAAAACATTGTTCCTGTTCGCGCTGCCGTCGCTTGGCGTGAACATTCTCCAGTCGATTAACAATTCGGTCAATTCGGTTTGGATCGGAAAGTTTCTGGGCGAAGAGGCGCTGGCGGCGTCGGCGAACGCGGGGCTCATCATGTTCTTGATGTTCTCCACCCTGTTTGGTTTCACCATGGCGACAACCATATTGATCGGCCAGAATATGGGCCGCCGCGATATTGAATCTGTGCGCCGGATCATGGGAACCGCAATCACCGTCTTTTTCGCCGCGGGCTTATTGTTCGCAGCGGCAGGCTGGATTTTCGCGCCGCACATGCTGCGGCTCATGTCGACGCCTGAGACGGTCTATCCGCTCGCGCTTGCCTATCTGCGCGTGATTTTCCTAACGATGCCCACGTCATTTGTCATGGTTCTGATCTCATCATCGCTGCGTGGCGTCGGTGATTCCGTCACGCCATTTTGGAATACGGTCTTGAATGTCGTGCTCGACATCATCCTCAATCCGGTCTTCATTCTTGGCTTTGGTCCAATTCCCGCAATGGGCATCGCCGGATCTGCTTTGGCGACAATCGTTGCCGGAATCATCAGCCTCGGCCTGCTGCTGCGCAAGGTCTATGCGCTTGACCTGACCATTCGTCTGCGCGGGGCCGAGCTTACATGGCTGCGCCCTGACGCCCGCTTTCTGAAACCGATAGCGCGTATGGGCCTGCCCATGGGCTTGTCGATGATTATCATGTCGGGTTCTGCGGTCGTGATGATTGGCCTCGTGAATATTGAGGGCGTCGATACCACTGCGGCCTTTGGTGTGATGAACCAGCTGTGGAGCTATGTGCAAATGCCCGCCGTGGCTGTGGGTGGCGCGGTCAGCGCTATGGTTGCGCAAAATATTGGTGCGAACAAATGGGACCGCGTCGGTCGCATCGTTTGGTCGGGCATCGGCATCAACTTGCTGATGTCGGGTGTTCTGATTTTGCTGATGACCTTGTTTGCAACGCCGTTGCTTCAGTTGTTCCTGCCCATCGGCAGTCCAGCGATCGATATCGCCATCCACATCAACCATATCATTGGCTGGAGCTTTATATTGATGGGTGTGTCGGTCGTCGTGACCTTCGCGGTGCGGGCAAATGGCGCTGTGGTCGCGCCGTTGCTCATCCTGATATTCAGCGCCGTCATCGTCCGCTTCACTATCGGATTTACCCTTCATGACCGATTTGGTGCGGATGCCATTTGGGCTGCCTTCATCGCGACATCCATCGCCTCTTGTGTGTTGTCGATCGCTTATTATCTGAACGGTAGCTGGAAAAAGGCGAAGGCGATGCCGACAATGAATGCGTCCCCCTTGCAAACGGCACCGGAATAAAATGGCTGTTCTACACACGCAGAATATTGGCACGTTGGCATTGGCCCAGCGACCGCTGCGTCTGCTGCGCACGCTCGGCGCGTTTCTGTTGGCGCTAATGTTGGCCTTTGGCGGGGCATATGCACAGACGCCCGCCAACGCATCGCCGCAAAATGTGCGCGCGTCGATAGATATCGAAACCAATCGCCCCGCACCCGGCGATGTTGTGACGGTTGCCATTGTCATGGACCCTAAACCGGGCTGGCATGATTATTGGGTAAATCCCGGTGATGCAGGCACCCCGCTTGAGCTCGAATGGCAATTACCACGCGGTGTGACAGCAGGCTCTGTGCGTGCGCCGGTGCCCGAGACGCTGATCGTCAGCGGGTTTATGAATCATATCTACAAGGCAAAGCATGCCTTTCTGGTGGATGTCAAAATACCTGAAAGCGCGCAGCCCGGCCAAAGCCTGAACGTCAAAGTGGATGCCCGCTGGTCGGCCTGTTCCGACTTGGTTTGTGTTCCGGAGAATGCGACATTGTCCGTACCGTTGACGATCGGGTCGGGCACCATATCCAATGCTGAACGCGCGCGCTTTGACGCATGGCGCAGCGCCCTGCCCGTGCCGCTTGACCGTTCGGCGCTCTACCAAATTGACGGCAAGCGGATTGATATCGCCATCCCCTATCCGCGCAGCGCGAAGGCCGAACGCGTCTGGTTCTTCGCGCAGACCGACAAAATGTTCCGTTATGCAGCACCGCAAAGCGCGCGGCGTGTGGGTGACTGGCTGGTGGTCAGCGGTGAGGTGAAAGAGGGCTTTGACGGCCAAATTGATGGCCTTTTACGCTTCAATGACGCGCAAGGGCTTGAGGTGCGCGCTACGCCGGGCGCGGTGCCATCGGGCGGCGATGCGGTGTCTGTTTTGGGCGAAGGTGCGCCTGCCGATCCAGAACAACCCTCGCTTGGCTTTGGGTGGATATTGGCATTCTCCGTACTTGGTGGCTTGCTGCTGAACCTCATGCCCTGCGTCTTTCCCATATTGGGGCTGAAGGCGCTGAGCCTTGCCAAAATGGGCGGCGATGAAGGCGAAGCCCGCCGCGATGCGGTTGCCTACACTATCGGTATCATTGTCAGCTGCCTCATTCTCGGCGGCATCATGCTGGCCTTGCGCGCTGCCGGTGAAGAAGTGGGCTGGGCATTTCAGTTGCAGGACCCTGCGGTCGTGCTGATCCTTTTGCTGCTGATGGTCGCGGTCACCGCAAATCTGGCGGGCATGTTTGAGGTTGGCGGCATTGGTGCGGGCGAAAAGCTGACGCGTCAGGGCGGACTATCTGGCTCGTTCTGGACAGGCGTGCTTGCCGCAGTTGTCGCGACACCGTGCACTGGGCCGTTCATGGCCGCCGCAATGGGCGCTGCGCTTTTGCTGCCAACCGGTTTGGCATTGTTGATTTTTGCAGGGCTTGGATTTGGTCTGGCCCTCCCCTTCCTCGCGATTGCGTTCATCCCTGCCTTACGCAAGCGGATGCCGCGGCCCGGGCCATGGATGGTGCGGTTCCGGCAGTGGATGGCGCTGCCCATGGCGCTGACATCATTGGCATTGTTGTGGCTGACATATCAACTGGCTGGGTTCACCGGTTTGATGATCGGCGGCGCTGCTGCGCTGATCATCCTCATGCGGTTGTATGAGCTTGGCCGGAAACAGAAAGAGGGGTCGCCCTATAAATTGGTTGTGATAGCTTTGTTCGGAATAGCTATCGCCGCCGCACTGATAATCGGCAAAGTGACGATACAGCCTGCGGGCACGGCGTCCAAGGCCGGCAGCATAGGTTTTAACGAAGCCCGCCTGAACACTCTGCGCACCGAGGGCAAGCCGGTGTTCCTCTATTTCACTGCTGACTGGTGTGTCACTTGCAAAGTCAATGAACAGGCAGCAATTGACCGGACCGAGACCAATGACGCATTCCGCAAGGCGGACATGACCGTGATGGTGGGCGACTATACGCGCAGAGACCCGGACATTACCCGCTATCTCGCAAAATATGGGCGCTCCGGCGTGCCATTATATCTGTACTTCCCGCCGAACGGCGACGCGCAGATACTTCCACAGATATTGACGGTCGATGACCTGACGGCGCTCACGAAATAGATCAGATCAGGATGCTTTGGGCGCTTGGCCGTGTCTCGAGAGCCACTGTCACGAACAAAAGCGGATAATCCGGCGCTAAGGCCTTTATCTGTTAGCGATTTGGCTGTAATGGCGCTGCATAACATCACAAGGAGTATCGACTATCGCCACCCCGCCGACCCGGCGCGCAATGACCCCACCTGTTAAAAGTGGTCCGCGCTACAATAATCTCATCACAGCTGAAAAAGTACGAGTCATTGATGATGACGGCGAAAATTTGGGTGTCCTGTACACCCGCGAGGCGATAGCGCAGGCCGCTGAAGTCGGCCTTGATCTGGTGGAAGTATCACCGAACGCTGATCCGCCAGTCTGCAAGTTTCTGGACATCGGCAAGTTCAAATATGAGGCCCAGAAAAAGGCCAACCTTGCGCGTAAGAGTCAGAAAACGCAGGAAATTAAAGAAATTAAAATGCGTCCGAACATCGATGACCATGATTATATGGTCAAGATGAAGAAGGTTGCGGAATTCATCGAGGAAGGTGACAAGGTGAAAATCACCTTGCGTTTCCGCGGTCGTGAATTGGCCCACCAACAATTGGGTATGCACCTGTTGCAACGTGTTCAGGCCGATACGACCGAGACCGCAAAGGTTGAGGCGCATCCGCGCATGGAAGGCCGTCAAATGCTTATGGTGCTGTCGCCCAAATAGGGCGCAGTCACCAGATGGCTTGGCGAATCAACTCTGCGCCAACGATCACCATCAACAACTGAATGATGATATTGAATCGTTCGGGGGACACCCGCTTGACCAAACGCACGCCTGCCATTGTGCTGAGTACAGCCAATGGCAGGAAGATGGCGGTCAACGTCATGTTTTGCGTATTGAATTGGCCCAGCGCTGCATAAGCAGGCACTTTCATCCAATTGATGATGGCAAAGAATATCGACGACGTTCCGACAAAAACCAAATGTGGAAAGTTGCGCGACAGCGCCCAAATCTGAAACGGTGGGCCGCCGGCATGTGCAATTTGGCTGGTGAAGCCTGAAACCCCGCCCATGACGACTCCAACCCACTCGGGTGCCGGGCCAGCCAGCTTAAGCTGCGCACCAAACAGCGGAAGCAAGCGGTAGACACCAAATGATAGCGCGATGACGCCTACAAAGCCGCGAACCGCATCTGCATTAATCGATGTCGCCAAAAACCATCCGAAAAAGATGCCCACGACTGCGCCGGGCAAGGTGAGCAATAAGGTGCGTCGATCAAAGTTGCGTCGGAATGCCCAGACGCTCACAATATCCTGAACCATCAATATGGGTAGCAACATGCCCGCCCCGGCGACTGGGTCCATGACCAAGGCGAGTATCGGCATGGCTGCGGCGCCCAGCCCTGCAAACCCACCCTTTGCCAGCCCCACCAATATGACGGCGACGCTTGCGACGAAGTAGAAATAGATATCGGCGGGCAGGCTCAAGGCGTCTTCAAGCGCTTCCGCACCGCGAGGACATAAATGATTGACGCCGCCGCCGCGAAAATGAACCACTGGATGGCATAGAGAAAATGGTTGTTTGGAATTTGCGCTGGCGATGGCAATGCTAGCTGTTGCAGGCCATCTGCGGGATCGGTCGACACCAGCTTAATCAACTGCACCCCATCGGGCGCGATGATGCCACGGACCAGTCCCCCGCTCCAGCTGGGTGATTGCGGACGTTCGGACCAACCGATGGCAACTTTCGCGTTCACGCCTTCAGCGCCGCCTGTTTGGCACGAGGCAACATGGGCAAAGCCCGCGTCACCGGCACGATTGCTGCCGGACACCGACTCGATTTTGATCACATTGCCGCACATAACCGTGGAATGCCGAAACAGCGGCAGTGCCTTGGGATCGGGGACGACTGGCCACATAACCGCCGGCAGGCCATCAGCGGCGTTGTAACGGGCGAGCAGCGCTTCCTTTTCGGCCTTGCGCTGAAGCTGCCAGACGCCGAGGCCAATCATGATACCGACCGCGATGATTACAATCATCGTCGGAATAATCGGCCAGCGTTTCATAGCAGATCGTCCTTCCCGGCTTCATGTGCTTTGTTGCGATACTCGGATGCCAGCAATGCCGCTTTCGCCATCCGCAGCGTTACCACGGTTAGCGCGGCGGTCACCGGTACCCAAATGATGACATGCACCCAAAAGGGTGGCCGGACAGCGGAATCGAGCAGCAAAGCGAAGACAATGATCAGTGCACCAATAACCATCGTGAGTAATGCCGCAGGGCCATCCCCTACGTTGAACGCACTATAATCAAGTTTGCATTGCGAACATGTATCCGCAAACTGGCCAAGCCCCGCAAACAGCGTTTTACCGCCGCATTGGGGGCAGAGACAAAAAAGGGCAGCCCGCAATATGCTGGGCCGCCCTTCTGGAGATTGCTTTGGTGTCATTTACGCGTGAACTGGTGCGCCCCAGCCACCCCAAATGTAGATGGCGATGAACAGGAACAGCCACACAACGTCGACGAAGTGCCAGTACCAAGCCGCAGCTTCAAAACCGAAATGCTGCTTTGGTGTGAAATGGCCTTTGTTTGCACGCACAAGGCAGACTGCCAAGAATATTGTACCGACGATTACGTGGAAACCGTGGAAGCCAGTCGCCATGTAAAATGCAGTGCCATAGTTCAGGCCAGCGAATGGAAACGGTGCTTCCAGATACTCATATGCCTGAATGGAGCTGAACAGCAGACCCAACAGGATCGTCGCCAACAGACCTTTTTTCAAACCTTCGCGGTCGCCATGGATCAGCGCATGGTGCGCCCAAGTGACGGTGGTGCCCGAGCACAACAGGATCAATGTGTTGAGAAGCGGCAATTTCATGGAATCGAGAACCTCGAGACCCTTTGGCGGCCACTGCATCAAAGCGGCGGCGCCTTCTTGTCCGATCAGGTTGGTGACCGTAAATGCATGCGTTTCGGCATCCTTCACGATTTCCAGCGGCACAGGGAACAGCGAGAAGTCAAACCATGCCCAGAACCAGCCCACGAAGAACATGACTTCCGATGCGATGAACATGATCATGCCGTAACGCAGGTGAAGCTGAACCACAGGGGTATGGTCACCTGCATGGGCTTCGGTCACGACATCGGACCACCATGCGAAAAAGGTGTACAATACGCCCAACAGGCCAAGGCCAAAGACGAGGCTACCATAACCGAACTGCTCGGGATGCATCCACATCACGAGGCCGAAGAACATCGTCAGGGCCGAGAACGAACCCAAGATGGGCGTGATGCTCGGCGGCAGAATATGATAATCGTGATTTTTGGCACCCGCCATGGTCAATTCCCTGTAGTCTTAACGTGGTAAGTTTGTCTTAGCTTCCGTTCGCCTGCGGGTCCACCGTGTTTGGCTTTTCCACTGGGTAGAATGTGTAGCTAAGTGTAATTTCTTCGATATCTTTGGTTTCTGGATCGGTCATGATCTTTGGATCAACATAATATAAGACCGGCATCCTAACTTGTTCACCGGGCTTAAGTGTTTGTTCCGTGAAGCAAAAGCACTGTATTTTGTTGAAATATTTGCCAGCGAGCGCGGGCGTGACGTTAAACGTTGCCGTCCCCGTCACCGGTTCGCTCGACAGATTTTTTGCCAAGAAGATCGACATATCCTTCGCGCCGATGCTGACCGTATCGGTCGGGCGTTCCGGTTTAAATTCCCACGGCAGGTCGCCGCGATGATTGGCGTCAAACCGGACGACAATGGATTTGTTCGTGACGGATACGGTAGCGGCCTGCGCCGCATCAACCCGCATCGTGGTTCCACCGAAACCCGTCACCTGACAAAACAGGCGGTATAGTGGGACGGCGGCAAAGCCGACGCCAACCATCGAGATCGCAAGCGCGCCTGCCAAAAGTCCGGTTTTCGCGTTCGATATGGCCATCAGCCCCAGACCCCGACTTTTACGACAGTGATCAGAAAGAATAATATGCACAAGCCAACGAGGGCGACGCCCATCACGCGCGACCGCGCGGCTTGGCGTTTGCGGATAAGCGCGGTTTCTTCGGCGGTATATGGCGATTGGTCAGGCTGGGTCATGCGATCACCATACGATCAATTGCGAACAGGGCGAACAAAAGAAACAGATACAGGATCGAGAATGCAAAAAGCTGCTTCTCCGGCTTCATCGCCGCGGCATCGGTTGCTTCATTTTGCCAGACACGGAATGCGAGGATCAGGAATAGCCCGCTCAAAACCATCGAAGTCGCACCATATAGCCAGCCGCTATCGCCCAAGATGAATGGCAATATCGCTGCGCCCGCCATCGGGAAGCTATACCCAAATATCTGGTTACGCGTGACGCGCTGACCCTTCACATTTGGCAGCATCGGAATGCCTGCTGCGCCGTAATCGGTCTTCATAAACAGCGCCAACGCCCAAAAATGCGGCGGGGTCCACAAGAAGATGATGGCAAAGAGCAAGACCGGCAGGAAAGTCACATCACCGGTGACGGCGGCCCATCCAATGACCGGCGGAAATGCGCCGGCAGCACCGCCGATAACGATATTTTGCGGCGTGTTGGGCTTAAGCCAGATCGTGTAGACGATCGAATAAAAGAATATCGAAAACGCAAGCAAACCGGCCGACAGCCAGTTTACAGCGACACCCATGATGCCCACGGAAAAGGCCGCAAGGCCGACGCCGAAGTGCAACGCTGCCTCACGGTCCATTCGGCCGGCGGGCAATGGCCGCTGTGCTGTCCGCGCCATTTTGGCGTCGACATCGGCTTCGTAATACTGGTTCAGCGAACCACATGCACCGGCGCCCAATGCAATACACAGGACTGCCGTAAAGGCGATGATGGGGTGGATATTGCCGGGCGCGGCCAGCAGACCACATAAAGCGGTGAATACGACAAGCGACATAACTCTGGGCTTGGTTAAAGCCCAGAAGTCACGCCATTCGGCGGGCATTAATATGTCACGCGCTGCGGTTGTCATGTCCGTATCCAAACGCCTTAAAGCTTTGAAGCGGCGAACCGCCGCCGGTTACTTGATAACCGGCAGCGTTTCGAACTGGTGATATGGTGGAGGGCTTGTCAGCGTCCACTCAAGCGTTGTCGCACCTTCACCCCAATAATTGTCTTCCGCGCGGCGACCGGCCAGCAAAGACCAGATCACGTTGACGAAGAATATCAGGATACCGACAGCCATGATGGCATAGCCCATCGACGCAACGCCGTTCCAGTAAGCGAAGGCTTCTGGATAATCGGGGTAGCGGCGTGGCATGCCGGAGTTTCCGAGGAAGTGCATTGGGAAGAACAGTACGTTCACGCCAATGAAGAACACCCAGAAGTGCAGATGGCCCAAAAATTCGTTCAGGTGACGACCCGACATCTTGCCAAACCAGTAATAGAAGCCAGCGAAGAGCGAGAAGACCGCACCAAGCGACAACACATAATGGAAGTGGGCGACAACATAATATGTGTCGTGGAGATTGTCGTCGAGACCGCCGTTGGCGAGCACAACACCGGTCACGCCACCAACGGTGAACATGAAGATGAAGCCCATTGCCCAAACCATTGGCGTTTTGAAGCTGACCGAACCGCCCCACATCGTGGCGATCCAGCTGAAGATCTTAATGCCGGTTGGCACCGCGATCACCATCGTTGCCGCGGTGAAGTACATCTTCATGTCAACGCTCATGCCCGTCGTGAACATGTGGTGCGCCCAAACGACGAAGCCAACGACACCGATTGCGACCATGGCATAAGCCATGCCGAGATAACCGAAGACAGGCTTGCGGCTGAACGTCGCGACGATCTGGCTGATAATGCCAAAGCCTGGCAAAATCATGATGTACACTTCAGGGTGACCGAAGAACCAGAACAGATGCTGATACAATACAGGGTCACCGCCGGCAGCCGCATCAAAGAATGCGCCACCAAAGTTACGGTCAACCAAAAGCATCGTGATGGCAGCAGCCAATACGGGCAATGCGAGCAACAGAAGGAATGCAGTCACAAGCACGGACCAGACGAACAGCGGCATTTTATGCAGCGTCATGCCGGGGGCACGCATGTTGAAGATGGTCGTGATGAAGTTGATCGCACCAAGGATTGACGCCGCACCAGCAAGGTGAAGCGAGAAGATCGCCATATCGACCGCAGGTCCAACGGAACCGGACGTCGAAAGCGGTGCGTACACGGTCCAGCCCGTACCGGCACCAAGTCCTGTACCGCCGGGTACAAAGCTGGAACCCAACAACATGATGAACGCAACAACCGTCAGCCAGAAGCTGACATTGTTCATGCGCGGGAACGCCATGTCTGGCGCACCAATCATGAGCGGTACGAACCAGTTGCCGAAACCACCGATGATGGCTGGCATGACCATGAAGAACACCATGATCAGGCCGTGGGCGGTGATCAGGACGTTCCACATATGATAGGCTTCGTCCAAAGACGCTTCCTTGCCGGCCATCATGGATGCCCAGCCCTGGAGATACTGGATACCCGGTGCAGCGAGCTCAAGGCGCATGAGGCCCGAAATCGCGCCACCGACGATCCCTGCGAAAATCGCAAAGATCAAATAGAGCGTGCCAATATCCTTGTGGTTGGTCGACATAAACCAGCGCGCGAAGAAGCCCGGCTTATGATCTGCGTCATGATGGTCATGCGCGTGGAGGTCTGTACCTGTTGCGGCAATCGTGGTCATCAGTCTGGCCTTTTTACTTGGTTGGCGCTGCGGCAGGGGCAGCGGCTGTATCAGTGGTTGGTGCAGCAGCTGCAGGGGCAGCTACGGCTGGTGCTGCTGGCGTAGGCTTTTCAGCGCCGGGCATCGTGCCGCCCTGCGCTTTAACCCATGCCGCAAATTTTTCTGGCGGCAAGGCTTCTACAACGATGGGCATGAATGCATGCCGTGCACCGCAAAGCTCCGAACATTGTCCGAAATAGACGCCTGGCTTCGTGATCGTCAGCGACTTTTCGTTCAAGCGGCCGGGGACGGCATCAAGCTTGAACCAAAGCGATGGTACGGCAAAAGCGTGGATGACGTCTGCGGCGGTTGTCTGAATGCGGATCGGAACGCCCGCTGGCACAACCATACGATTGTCTACGGCCATCAACTTGGGGCCGTCATTTTCAGTACGGAAGCGGTCGCCCTTGGCAGCGTCGCCTTGCTCTTTGAGCATGTTGGACACAACTTCAAAGCCACCATGGTCAGGATAAGTGTAACCCCAATACCATTGATAGCCAGTTGCCTTAATGGTCACGGCCTCTGCCGGTGCTGGCTTGAACTGCTTGGCAAGCAAGTCGAGCGATGGGTAAGCAATGCCAAGAAGGATGAGGACTGGAACCAAAGTCCAAACAACCTCAATAAAGGTATTGTGCGTCGTTTTTGAAGGGACGGGGTTCGCGCGGCGATTGAAGCGCACGATCACCCAAAGCAGCAAGCCAAGAACGAACAGCGAAATAATCGTGATGATTGGCAGCAAAATGGCGTTGTTAATCCATTTCGCATATTGGCCATTGTCGCTGAACTGTTCCTGAAAATCGACTTCCTTCGCCTTTGGCATGCCAACATTGTTGGCATAGTCAGGACGCAGTGGCGTGTAGCCAGGAAGCGAACCATCCATCGATTTCGGCGCAGCGGCGGCGGCTGGCGCTGCTTCTGCTTCAGCGGCAACAGGTGCTGCTGCGGCTGGTGTTGCTACAACCGGTGCAGCCACTTCTTTAGTGACTGGCGCAGGCGCGGGATTCGCAGGTTGCGCCAATGCCACTGACGGCATTGCCATGGCAGCCATTACAACCAGAAATTTCTTCAACATAATCATCAATTTAGCCCCGTATTCTTGGTGCGACGCAGAAATATTGCGTAGGCCTGACCCCCCGTTGAGTGGCCGGACTCGCGCGACCTATAGGCGCGCTTATCTGAACCCTCAAGCGGTCGATTCATGATTTTTAGCATTTAATTGCTCCACTCTTCTACCTATTTGCGTTGCAATCCGCTAAACGGAAGATGCAAAACACAACATTCGCCACATAGGAAAAATCTCCCGATCATGACCGAAGATGAAATTTTATCTGAATTCCGTAGCGTCGACGCTCTGCTCGAAGGACATTTCCTGCTGTCGTCCGGCCGCCACAGCGCTTATTATCTTCAGTGCGCACGCCTGCTGATGAACGCGGAGCGTGCGGGGCGCATTGCCTTGGCACTGACACAAAAAATGCCGCGCGAGCTGCGAAACGAGATCGAAGCGGTCATTTCCCCGGCCATGGGTGGCCTGATCATCGGTCATGAAATGGGTCGCGCGCTGGGTGTTGATGCGATGTTCGTGGAACGCCCCGATGGTGTCTTTGGTCTGCGCCGCGGCTTTTCGATCACGCCGGGCACCAAAGTCCTTATGATGGAAGATGTCGTAACGACCGGCCTTTCATCGCGTGAGGCTATTGCCGCGATCGAAGCCGCGGGCGGTCATGTCATCGCCGCTGGCGCAGTGGTGGACCGTTCCGCAGGCACGGTCGACCTCGGCGTACCATTCTTCCCGCTGATTCAGTTGAACTTTCCAACCTATGCGCCAGATGAATTGCCGCCCGAATTGGCGGCGACCGAGGCGGTAAAGCCCGGTAGCCGGAAGCTATGAAGATAGAGCATTCGTCTCGTCTGCGCCTTGGCGTCAATATCGACCATGTTGCGACGATCCGAAATGCGCGTGGCGGAATGCATCCCGATCCGATGCGCGCCGCACATATGGTCGAGGCAGCGGGCGGCGATGGCATCACCGTGCATTTGCGCGAAGACCGCCGGCATATTCGCGACGCTGACCTCGACGCGATTATGCGGGAAGTCCGCTTGCCCATTAATTTGGAAATGGCGGCAACCGACGAGATGCTGGAAATCGCGCTTCGGCATAAGCCGCATGCTGCGTGCATCGTCCCCGAACGGCGCGAGGAACGCACGACCGAGGGCGGGCTGGATGCCGCTGGTCAGCACAACCATCTCGCGCCCATCGTCACGCGGCTGGCGGACGCGGGCATTCGCGTAAGCTTGTTCATCGAACCCGACGCCCGCCAGATTGAAGCGGCCATCCGCCTGAAAGCCCCCGTCGTTGAATTTCACACCGGCAAATATGCGCATGCAGAAGGTGAAGAACGCGAAATAGAACTTCGCCGCATTGCGGACGCGGCCGCGCTTGCGGCTAAAAATGGCATCGAACCGCATGCTGGCCATGGTCTGACGTTTGAAAATGTCCAACCCATCGCTGCCATTCCCCAATTTGCAGAGCTGAACATCGGCCATTATCTGATTGGTGAGGCAATCTTCATTGGCTTGGAGGAAAGCGTCCGGAAGATGCGGACCTTAATGGACCTCGCGCGGTGATAATCGGGCTGGGTTCCGACTTATGCAATATTGAGCGCATCGCGAACTCGCTTGAGCGCTTTGGCGAGCGGTTTGAAAAACGCGTCTTTACCGACATCGAACGCGCCAAGGCTGGCAAGCGACCATTCACCCGGGCGGGCACATATGCCAAGCGCTTTGCAGCCAAAGAGGCTTTTTCCAAAGCTGTTGGAACCGGATTTAAACATAATGTGTTCATGAAAGACATCGGCGTCGTCAACGCACCGTCCGGCGCGCCAACGCTGGCGCTGACGGGCGGCGCAAAAGCGCGGCTCGACGCAATGATTCCTTCGGGCTATGAAGCCCATATTCATCTGACACTGACTGATGACCACCCATGGGCGCAGGCATTTGTCATTATCGAAGCGTTACCATCGCAAAAGGCATGACCAGTTTGACCACCGACAATATCGATCCCAATGTCCCGTCCACTCCAGCCCCTGAAAAACGCGGCTTGGCCTCTGCTGCTTGGGCGGAAATCAAAGGGATGTTCTGGCTGTTGATGGCCGTTCTTGCGTTTCACAGTTTCATTGCAAAGCCGTTTTATATCCCGTCAATATCGATGATGCCGACATTGTTGGTGGGTGACCGGTTGTTCGTGAGCAAATATCCTTATGGCTGGAGCCATGTGTCGCCCACCATTCCCAATCCGGTCGCGATATTTCACTGGCTGGTGCTGCGCGAGGAAGTGGAGGCGTTGGCCGTCCCGCTTCCGGAAAGCCAGAAGCGGGTCTGGGGCAAAATGCCAGCCCGTGGCGATATTGTGATTTTGACACCGAAGGGCAAATATCAGGACTGGATCAAACGCGTCATTGGCCTGCCCGGTGACACGATTGCCTTGCGCGAAGGTCAGATTTTCCTGAACGGCAAGCCCGTTAGGCAAGATACCCAGCCCAATCTGGTTTTGCCTGTCGATGCCAACAATCCATGCAATGATTATGATTTTCCGGGCGCACTGACGCGGGGCGATGATGGCGTCATGACATGTCAGTTGCCCGTCATTCGCGAAACACTGCCCAATGGCGTGCAATATGACACCATCGATGCCCGCAGACGCGAGACCGATGATATGGAGCCGGTAAAAATACCTGCGGGCCACGTCTTCTTGATGGGCGACAACCGCGACAATAGCTCGGACAGCCGCGTTCCAGAGGCGCTGGGTGGCCTTGGCGGCCCTGTATCATGGGATCGCATTGGCGGCCGTGCGGAGATCATTACCTTCTCTGTCGATGGCAGCACTGGCCTGAACCCGGCAACGTGGATTTCATCGCTGCGCGGTGACCGCGCGGGTACCAGCCTGCGTCCCCAAAAGGTCCGTTCAAGTGAGTGATATCGCGCAAGAAACCCCTGCCGCAAAACCCGCCAAGGCGCGGCGCGCGCGCAGAAAACCTGCGGTGCGGGAAGACGCATTTCGCGAAGAAGTAGGCCCGACCGAACTTTACGACCCCATAATCCGCACCGAGATCAAACGGGCGGCGGTCTGGATTGGCATGACCGCGTTTGTTGTTGGGCTCGTCTGGTTGGCGCAGCCACTATTGCTCATCATGGGCGGTCTTGTCCTTGCGGCGATGTTTGATGGCGGTGCGCGTTTGCTTGGCCGGGTGTTGCCCATCCCGCGCGGTATCCGCCTGACCATAGTTGTCCTTGCCGTATTCGGTTTCATGTATTGGACATTTGTATTTACCGGCTCCGAACTTGCCGCGCAGGCCGCCAGCCTTCAGGCTATTGTCGAAACGCAGATTGAATCCATTGGCAACCGCATCGCTGCTGCCGGATTCAACATATCGGCAGAAGATGTCAAAAGCTTCGGCACGCAGATTTTGAACTCCGTCGGCCGCGTAACCGCCGCCGTTTCTTCGGTGGTCGGCACCGTGACCAACATGGCGATGATGCTTGTCCTCGCCATATTCATCGCGGCCGAACCGCGTATGTACAAACGCGGCGTCGCGTGGATGTTGCCTCTGGCGGAGCGCGAGCATTTCTATGTCACCGCCGCCAAAATGGGCAGCGTGTTACGCCGCCTAATGGCCGGCCGGTTGCTCGGTATGGCGGTGGAAGGTTTTGGCACATGGATATTGCTCAGCCTTGGCGGCGTACCCATGGCGGCGCTTTTGGGTGTGCTCACGGGGCTGTTGGCGTTTTTGCCCAACATCGGCGCTATCGTATCGGGCGCACTCATCATCCTCGTCGGATTTTCGGCGGGTGTTGATGTCGGTCTTTATGCGATCTTCGTATATTTCGTCGTCCAGATGGTCGACGGCTATCTGATCGTCCCAATGGTCGCCAAACGCGCGGTCGATCTGGCGCCCGCGCTTGTGCTTGGCGCACAGATCCTGTTCGGCGCTTTGTTCGGCATATTGGGCCTTGCGCTGGCGGACCCCATCATCGCGATGATTAAGGTGGCGCTTGAGCGGCAATCGGAACGCAATGAAGCGCGCGCCATCCGCGAAGGAACATAAAGCAAGTTTATGCTTCTGATTTTCTGCTTCTTTATGGGCATTGCCAATTTTGCCATGCACAAAGCAGTTTCAGAATCGGGACATCCCTTCGTTGAAGAAACCAAGCGTTATTTCAGCCCGCATTTCAGTCCCTATGGCAGCTACGCCATCGAACTGGCGTTGCTGATGGGTGCGCTGTGGTTTGCCAATAACGGGTCGTTGGCGGTCGCGCTGACATATGGGGTATATACGGGCATTAACGCGGTCGCGACCTGGTTGCTGCTTTCGGGTCGCGCATGATGGACGTTTGCGCTTTCGCTTAATCTAATTATACGGCCCCTGTGCCACCAATAGCCCCCAGTTCAGACGCCAAGCCCGATTTCGCCGTGATGCGGCGTTTCTTGCCATATTTATGGCCAAAGGGTGAGACGGGCCTGCGCGCGCGCATCGTGTTTGCGTTGCTGCTGGTGGTGGTGTCCAAGCTTATTCAGTTGAGCATGGCATGGGTCTATGGCCAGGCCATCGACCGCATGGTTCCCGGCATGGAAGACAGTGTCGCGATCGCGATTGCGCTCGTGGCTGCTTATGCTGGCGCGCGTTTTGGCGGCGTCTTGTTCGACAATCTGCGCAACGTTGTCTTTGAACGCGTCGGGCAAGAGGCCACCCGTCGTTTGGCCGAAAATGTGTTCAGCCATTTGCACAATCTATCGATGCGCTTTCATATGAACCGCCGGACAGGTGCGGTTACGAAGGTTATCGAACGCGGGACCAAGAGCATCGATATCATGCTCTATTTCCTGCTATTCAACATCGCGCCGACCCTGCTTGAGCTCGTTCTGGTCTCCGCATATTTCAAGATTGAATTTGGCTGGGGCATGGTTGCGGCGACGCTGATCATGGTGGTCAGCTACATCGCCTACACCACCGTCATCACCAACTGGCGCAATAAATTGCGCGAGGAAATGAACGAGCTGGATACGCAGACCGTCGCGAAGTCGGTCGACAGTCTGCTCAACTATGAAACCGTCAAATATTTCAACGCTGAAAAGCGCGAGACGCGGCGCTATGCTGAGGTGGTTCATCATTATGCAAATGCCGCCGTTAAATCCGAAAACTCGCTTGCCGCGCTGAACATCGGGCAGTCGCTGATCACCAATTTGATGATGGCAGGCGCCATGGGCTATGTCGTTTGGGGCTGGTCGCGCGGGCAGTTTACGACGGGCGACGTTGTCACCGTCAACACCTTGTTGGCACAGCTGTTCCGGCCGCTGGATATGCTCGGGATGGTGTACCGCACCATTCGCCAAGGCCTCACAGATATGGCCGCGATGTTCGACCTGATCGATACACCTGCCGAAATCACGGATAAGCCCGGAGCGCCTGCCTTGGCCGTGTCGGGTGGCGCGGTGGCGTTTGAAGATGTGCGCTTTGGCTATGACCCCGACCGACAAATCCTGAACGGCGTCAGTTTTAAAATTGAACCCGGGCATACGCTTGCGGTGGTGGGGCCTTCTGGCGCGGGCAAATCGACCATTGCGCGGCTTCTGTACCGATTTTACGACATCACCGGCGGCCGCATTACCATCGACGGGCAGGATCTGCGCGATGTGACGCAATCCAGCCTGCGCAGCGTCATTGGCATTGTGCCGCAGGACACCGTGCTGTTCAACGACAGCATCGGCTATAATATCGGTTATGGCCGTGAGGGATCGAGCCAAAGCGAAATCGAAGAGGCCGCACGCGGCGCATCGATTCACGGCTTTATCGAGTCATTGCCGGAGCAATATGCCGCCAAGGTCGGCGAACGCGGGTTGAAACTGTCCGGCGGCGAAAAGCAGCGCGTGGCCATCGCGCGGACGTTACTGAAAAATCCGCCGATCCTGATCCTTGATGAAGCGACCAGCGCGCTGGATAGCCGCACCGAGTCCGAAATTCAGGCGACGCTTGAACGCATTTCGGAACGGCGCACGACAATCATCATCGCCCACCGGCTGTCGACCATCGTCGATGCTGACCAGATCATGGTTTTGGATGCCGGACGTGTTGCCGAACAAGGGACGCATAACGAACTGCTGCGCAAAGGCGGGCTTTATGCCGAAATGTGGGCACGGCAGCAAAGCGAAGCCGAAGAAGAAGCCATCCCTTCGGCATAATCGTGCGCTATCCACAAGCGACTTGGTTTGAAGACAACTGCACTCTGTCACTGACACTTCAGTCACGCTAGGGCGTGGCATGGCCTCCGTCGCTTCGTCCCCCACCCCATCTGATGTGTTGCACCGCATTTTCGGCTTTCCCGAATTTCGCGGACAGCAGGAACAGGTGGTGTCACGGGTGCTTGCGGGTCAACGCACCTTGGCCATCATGCCAACGGGTGCAGGCAAGTCGTTATGTTACCAATTGCCCGCGGTCATCATGGACGGCACGTGCATTGTCATTTCGCCGCTCATCGCACTGATGCATGACCAAATGCGCGCGGCCGACGCCGTTGGCATTCGCGCGGCGACATTGACATCGGCGGATGACAACCGCGCAGAAACGATCAGCCGGTTTCGGGCTGGCGAATTAGACCTGTTATATGTCGCGCCGGAACGGGCATCGGGCCAAGAATTTCGCACCCTGTTGCGTGAGACCAAAATCGCGCTGTTTGCCATTGATGAAGCGCATTGCGTTTCGGAATGGGGGCATGATTTCCGCCCGGACTATCGGCTGCTGCGTCCATTGCTCGACGACTTTGCCGAAGTGCCGCGCCTCGCGCTGACCGCGACCGCAGACACCCACACGCGCGACGATATTGCCGAGCAACTGGGCATTCCGCACGATGGCGTCATGGTGGCAGGTTTTGACCGGCCCAACATCCGCTATGCCGCCGAGGCCGCGCCGACCAGCGGCATCGCTGCGCTGGTAAAAAGCCTGCAGGGCGCGGGCATCGTCTATGCGCAGACCCGTGACCGCACCGAAAAAATTGCGGCCCAAATCGCAGAAACCGGCCGCAAGGCGCTGTATTATCACGCCGGTATGGAGCCGCAGACACGCGCGCGGGCGCAGGCAGAGTTTGTGTCTTCCGAGGACATGGTGATGGTTGCGACGGTGGCATTTGGCATGGGTATCGACAAGCCCGATGTGCGCTTTGTCGTGCATGCTGGCCTGCCGAAATCTATCGAATCCTATTATCAGGAAAGCGGCCGCGCCGGACGCGATGGTGACCCGGCGGTGGCGCATATGCTCTGGTCCGCCGGGGACTTCACCCGCGCCCGCATGCGCCTGAGCGAGCTTGCCCCCGAACGGCGTGAGGCGGAATTGGCGCGCGTTGCCGCGTTGTCATATCTGGTCGAAACGGCGGGATGCAGGCGTGCGGTGCTGCTGCGTCACTTTGGGGAAAGCCCACCTGAATCATGCGGCAATTGCGACAATTGCCTGAATGCGCCCGACGTTCATGACGCCACCGAACTGTCACGCAAGCTCTTGTCCGCCGCCTATCGCACCGGGCAGATGTTCGGCATGGGTCATTTGGAGAAGGTCCTGACGGGCAGCAAAGATGACCGCATCACCCAATTGGGGCATGACCAGCTTTCGGTGTTCGGAATTGTCAGCAAGGCAGAAGCCGCGATGCTTAAGCCCTTGTCTCGTGCCTTGCAGGCACGCGGGGCAATGGTGGCAAACGAACATGGCGGTTTGAAATTGGCAGGCGATGCCCGCGCCATCATGCGCGGCGATCAAAATATCCAGATTGCGATCGTAAAGCCGGACAACAAACGCCGCGCTGGTCGACCAGACAATCCCATTGGCAACCCGTTGTTCGAGGCGCTGCGTGCCAAACGTCGCGCGCTAGCCGAAGCTGTGGGCGTTCCGCCTTATGTTATTTTTCACGACGCAACTTTGCGCGAGATGGCATTGACCAAGCCAACCAACATCCACGCCTTAGGCCGGATTAGCGGTGTCGGCGCACGCAAGTTGGAAGCCTATGGCGAAGATTTCCTATCGGTCATCGCGCAGTTTTAGCGGGGCGTTTCGGGCCAATGCGCGGTCCATTCTTGTTATCGATTGCAGATTAAAATAAGGCTAAACCCAGATGACCGCTTTGTGCGGCAAATAACAGGATTTGCTGATGTTCCGTAAATTGACAGACACGTTTTTCGCCGCACCGCAAATCAGCCTTTCCGACGTGGCAGAGGCGAAAGCCGCGGGCATTTCGTTGATCATCAATAACCGTCCGGAAGATGAATCGCCCGATCAAACATCAGGCGCCGAAATCGCCGCCGCGGCGCAAGCTGCCGGTATTGCTTATGTCGCCATTCCCGTCACGCACGCTGGCTTTGCCGAATGGCAGGTCACGGCCATGGCCGATGCCATTGAAAATGCAGATGGCAAGATATTGGCCTATTGCCGGTCGGGGACCCGATCGACTTTGTTATGGGCGTTGGCCCGCGCGGCGAAGGGCGACCATCCCGCCGTCCTTTCGGAACAGGCCGCTGACGCAGGCTATGACCTGTCGTCCGTTGCGGCGATGATGGACATGTTGCGCGGACGGGCTTCTTGATGGCAGAATTGCTGCAACTTGCCGGGTCGATTGTATCGATTTTGTTTATCGCATGGCTCGCACGGTTTTGGCGCTTGGGCGGCGACGTCCGCATCCACAGCGAAGCGCAGGCGCGTGACATTGCCGAAGAGACGCTCTGTGGGTTCAATCCCGTAGATATCGCAATCGACAAGGCGGGTATCGCGGCATTGCTGCGTGACGATCAGGGCCGGCACATGCTCATCCGTCGCCACGGTGTGCAATGGGCAGGACGTTTGCTCGACAGGCACAGCGAATCCCGTTTGGACCAGAATTTTCTCACCATCGGAACCGGCGAGAAGACATTTGGAACCATTACGCTCAATTTGGGTGAACAAGCACCGTCGTGGGCATCGGGCCTTCGGCATTTGAACAACGGTCAGCATAACATGGGAAATACGCATGCCTGAACTTTTCAGCCCAGTGGATTATGCCATTCCGGCGTTCATCATCCTGATCATCGCAGAAATGCTGTGGGCACGCAGCCGTGCGCCAGAGAAATATGAACCGCGCGACACCTTGACGTCACTCGCGCTCGGCACCGGCAGCACGGTTGCAGGCGCGCTCACCGGCGCGTTGGTTTTCAGTCTGGCGATGTGGATGTACGAGAACCGGTTGTTCGAGATTGGCTGGGTGTGGTGGGCGTGGCCCTTATGCTTTGTTTTGGACGATCTGGCTTATTATTGGGCGCATCGCACCGGACACCGCGTCCGCTGGTTTTGGGCCAGCCATGTAAACCACCACTCAAGTCAGCAATATAATCTCTCCACGGCGCTGCGTCAGACATGGACCGGTTTCATTGCCCTTGGCTTTATCTTCCGCATTCCTTTGGCACTCATCGGATTTCACCCGGCCATGCTGCTTTTTGTTGGCGCGTTTAACCTCATTTATCAATTCTGGATCCATACCGAAGCCATTGGCAAATTCCCGCGCTGGTTCGAATATGTGATGAATACGCCAAGCCACCATCGTGTGCATCACGCGACCAATCCCCGCTATCTCGACCGCAATTATGCGGGTGTTTTCATCATTTGGGATCGCATGTTCGGAACCTTTATCGAAGAAGTAGAAAGCGAAAAAATCCGCTATGGGATTGTCCGGCAACTCGGAACCTTCAACCTGTTGTGGAGTGTGTTTCACGAATGGGTCGGGATATTGAAAGACCTCTGGTCGGCGCCATGGCGTCACAAATTGTCCTACCTTGTGCGCGAACCGGGGTGGAGCCACGACGGCAGCCGGGAAACATCGGACATGATCCGTGCACGCTGGCTTGAAGCGCAAGAGGCAAAGGCCGACTAGCGCTATTTACACCCTTGCCAGTATTTAATCGTCCGCTTAAACCTTTGCGTTAGAGGAGCAGGCAATATGGACGAATTTGATATCATCGTTATTGGCGGCGGGTCAGCGGGGAGTGCTGCAGCTGGCCGACTTTCGGAAGGTGGCAAATATAAGGTCTGCCTGATCGAGGCCGGTGGCACCAACAACAATATGTTGATCAAAACGCCTGGTTTCATGCCGTTCATCCGCAATGGATCGAACTATAAATATGAAACCGTTCCGCAAAAGGGCCTGAATGGCCGCACCGGATATCAACCGCGCGGCAAAGGCCTTGGTGGGTCGAGCGCGATTAACGCGATGGTCTATATCCGTGGCCACAAATATGATTATGACAATTGGGCCGCATTAGGTTGCGATGGCTGGTCCTATGACGACGTATTGCCCTATTTCAAACGCTGCGAAGATAATGAACGTGGTTCTAACGCCTTTCACGGATCTGGCGGACCGCTGTCTGTTTCTGACCAACGCTGGCCGCAGGCGGGCAGCCTTGCCTTCATCGAAGCGGCTGCCGAGTTGCAGTTGCCGGTCAATACCGACTTCAACGGCGCGACGCAGGACGGATTTGGCCTGTATCAAGTCACGCAAAAGGGTGGCGAACGCTGGACCGCCGCGCGCGCCTATGTCGAACCGGCACGTGACCGGATGGAAGTCATTACCGGCGCATTGACCGAAAAGATTATCGTCGAAAATGGACGCGCCACAGGCGTTGTCATTCGCCAAGGTCGAAACAAAAAACGCACGATCAAGGCGCGCGGCGCTGTCATTTTGTCCGCAGGCGCGTTTGGATCGCCGCAAATATTGATGTTGTCGGGCATTGGCCCAGCCGACCATCTGCGCAGCGTCGGTGTGGATGTCGTCCATGATAAGCAAGCTGTCGGCGCCGACCTGCAAGATCATATCGATTATGTCTCCAGCTTTGAAACACAGTCAAAGGACGACTTTTTCGGGGATTCGCTGGCCGGCACCGCAAAGATGGTCAAGGCGATCATCGAACATCGCCGCAAGCGCACTGGCGTCATGACCACCTGCTTTGCCGAAGCGGGCGGATTTTGGCGTTCGGACGCAAGCTTGCCGGCACCTGACATTCAATATCATTTCGTCCCTGCAATGTTGGAAGACCATGGCCGTTCCAAAGTGAAAGGTCATGGGTTCAGTTGCCATGCCTGTGTCTTGCGGCCCGAAAGCCGCGGCACCGTGCGCCTCGCATCAACCGATGCAAGTGCGGCCCCGCTGATTGACCCGGCATTTTTGAGCGACGATCGCGACATGGCCACATTGCGCAGCGGCGTGCGCGCCATGCACCGGATTTTCGAAGCACCTGCGCTTGCCGCTTATGGTGGAAAGAATCGCCATCCTGTCGATCTGAATGACGATGCCGCCTTGGATGATCTGATCCGCAGTCGCGCAGATACCGTATACCATCCCGTCGGCACGTGCCGCATGGGGGGCAATGCGGACGATGTTGTCGACCCGCGCCTGAAATATCGTGGCATCGAAGGGCTGTATGTCGCGGATGCCAGCATCATGCCGCGCCTCGTTTCCGGTAACACAAATGCGCCAAGCATCATGATTGGTGAAAGATGTGCCGAATTTGTCCGGGCTGATTTGCAATAATCTTGCCTAAATGCGGCGTCGCGGGTAACCGCGTGCGCGCTATGACGATTAACGGAACAGATTATATCAGCACCCGCGGCAACGCGGACGCGCTCGATTTTGCAGGCGTCACCCTGACGGGTCTGGCCCGAGATGGCGGACTATATGTCCCGCGCCATTGGCCGCAATTTTCGACAGAAGATATAAAGGCGATGCGCGGCCTGTCTTATGTGGAGTTGGCTGCCCGCGTTATGGCCCCGTTTACCGCGGGTGTATTGAGCGAGGCGGAACTCAAGAGTCTGTGTTCGACGGCTTATGGTTCCTTTGCCCATTCGGCGACAACGCCGCTGGTGCAGCTTGATGGGCAGCACTGGCTGCTTGAGCTATTTCACGGGCCAACCTTGGCATTTAAGGACGTTGCGCTCCAATTGCTGGGCCAATTGTTTGAACGCTTCTTGTCGGGCACGGATAAAAAACTGACCATTGTCGGTGCAACATCGGGCGACACGGGATCAGCAGCCATCGACGCCGTTGCCGCACGCGCGCAAATCGAAATCTTCATGCTGCACCCGCACAACCGCGTCTCTGACGTCCAGCGTCGGCAGATGACCACCATCCTTGCGCCCAATGTCCACAACATCGCGATTGAAGGCAGCTTCGACGACGCGCAGGCGATGGTAAAGCGGATGTTCAGTGACAAGGACGTCAATGGCCCGCTGACTTTATCCGCCGTAAACTCCATCAACTGGGCCCGCCTGATGGCGCAGGTGGTGTATTATTTCTATGCCGCGCTGCGATTGGGCGGACCTGAGCGCAAAATTGCCTTTTCCGTCCCGACCGGAAACTTTGGCGATGTGTTTGCTGGCTATGTTGCCGCGCAAATGGGCTTGCCAATTGAACAGCTGATTGTGGCCACCAACATCAACGACATCTTGCACCGCGCCCTGTCAAAGGGTGACTATTCGGTGTTGGGTGTAACGCCGACCGCAGCTCCGTCGATGGATATTCAGGTGTCGAGCAATTTTGAACGGCTGCTGTTTGACCTTGAAGGTCGCGATGGATCGACCACCGCAGCGCGGATGAAATGGTTCGAACAAATGGGCAAAATGGTTCTGTCGCCCGACATGCGGAAAAAATCTGCTTTGTTGTCGAGCGCGCGTGCCGATGCGGACCAGATGGCAGCCGCCATGCGCTGGGCCTATGGCGCGGCGGACCAGATTATCGATCCCCATACCGCCATCGCACTGCACGCGGCGCGGGCGTCGGGCATCAAACCGGAAACGCCTATCGTCACATTGGCAACCGCGCATCCCGCCAAGTTCCCGGACGCAGTAGAAAACGCAACCGGCGTTCGCCCTGCTTTGCCTGCGCGTGTCTCGCAGCTGTTTGACCGCGAAGAACGCTTTGATGTCTTGCCCGGCACATATGACGCCGTGCGTGACTATGTGCTGGCGCGCGCCGTTCGCTAAAATATGGAACAGAATTTCGTCACCCTGATCAGCGAGCCGCGCAGCGATTACACTTTGATCGACTCCGGTAATGGGCGCAAATATGAATCCTATGGTGACCGCCGCTTCATCCGGCCGGAACCGCAAGCGATGTGGGCGCCTGCGCTCGACGAATGGCCTGCAGATGCGGAATTCGTTCCCGGATCCGACGATGATGGCGGCGGACGTTGGTATAACAATAAACCCGTTCCCATGGATGGCTGGCCGCTCGCATGGAATGATGAGGTGCACTTTACCGCATCCTGCACGCCATTCCGCCACCTCGGCTTTTTCCCGGATATGGACCCTGTGTGGCGGTGGATGCGCGGACAGTTGGCAGGGGTCACCGATCCTGTTGCGATGAACCTGTTTGGCTATACCGGCGTTGGCACCCTCGCTTTGTCGGCAGCAGGCGCGCAGATGGTGCATGTCGATGCATCCAAGAAATCGGTTGCGCAGGCACGGACCAATGCCGAAATGTCGGGCATGGCCGACCGTCCCATTCGCTGGATCGTCGACGACGCCGCCAAATTCGTTGCACGCGAAGTGCGCCGCGAAAAACGTTATGACGGCATATTGCTGGACCCACCCAAATATGGTCGCGGTCCCGACGGCGAAGTTTGGCGGCTTGAGGAAGACCTGCCCGAACTGATCGCCAATTGCCGCAAGTTGCTTGATGCAGAATCAAAATTTCTATTTCTGACCGTCTATGCGGTGCGCATGTCTGCGCTGGCGTTGGGTGGGCTGCTAGAATCCCATTTTGCCGACCTTGGCGGCAAGGTTGAATTTGGTGAACTCGCGGTGCGCGAACAGGGCCGGGGCATGCTTTTGCCCACAGCTATTTTCGCCCGCTGGTCACGTTAAGGAGTGATATGACCGATAGCCTCATTCTCGAAGTACATGACCTTGTCGTCAATGTGCTGACGGGCATTTACAGCCAGGAAACGCACCTGCCCCAGCCGCTGCGTATTTCGATTAGCGCAACGCTGGATATGGCCCCACATTATGCGCCAGACACGCCGTTATCGGCGTCGAAAAATTATATGACACTGAAAGAGGCTGCGACACTTTTGCCCGGCGATGTGCACTTCACGCTGATTGAAGCCGTCGCCGATCATATCATGGATAATTTGTTTGCTGACGATCCACGCATCAGCCACCTCGTCGTCAAAATCGTGAAACTCGCCATCGCAGAAGATAATGAATCGATTGGCATTACAATGTCGCGGAGCCGCAAGTGACAACGGCGCCGCTTGCAATTGTGACAGGCGGCAAGCGTCGGCTGGGTGCCGAAATCGCATCTAAACTTGCGGATGCGGGTTACGCGTTGGCACTGGTTAGCCATCTCGATTCACAGCCCGAAGAAAAGCTTCTGGCGACACTGCAAGAAAACAAGAGCGAATGGCATCCTTTTACCTTTGATTTGAGCACCGGCAACCCGGCCCATCTTATTGACAGCATAACAGCGCATTTTGGCCGCGTACCCCAGCTGCTGGTGAATAACGCCGCGATGTTTGGGCAGGATGATTGGGAGTCGATGTCGGTCGAGACGCTGGAGGCGCATTTCCGGCTGAACCTTTTTGCGCCACTCTTGCTTGCCAAAGCCGTTGTCGATGCGGCGGACGCTGACGTGCGGCCAGCAATCGTCAACATCCTCGACCAGCGCGTCGTCAATCCGCACCGCGACCAGATTAGCTACACGCTCTCCAAGCAAGCGCTCGCGGCGTCGGTACGGTCCATGGCTGCGTCATTTGCAGGGCGCGCACGCTATAATGGCGTCGCACCCGGTCTCGTCATATCAACCGATGACTATACCGATGAACAAGAGGTCCGATTGGCGGGTATGATGCCACTGGGCGCGCTTCCATCGCCATCCGCTGTCGCAGATGCCGTGGTCTATTTGGCGAAAGCACAAGACGTTACCGGGCAAATCATCTTCGTCGATGGCGGAGCGCATCTCAAAAGCTTCGACCGGGATTTCATGCACCTTTAACGCACGCGCCAGACCATGATCCCCTTGCCTTTTGCGGGAAGCGGCTCAAGTTTCTGCCTCATGAGGGCAGAGCGCAAGGCAGTTAACGCTCTGCAAAACCTGCGAACGAAGTGCCGTCATAGGTGGTGAAGGGCGCGTTCTGGACGGTCGTTATGCCCGTATCGGTCGCGACTGATTATTGCGCAAAAGCACAAATAACTTGCGTTTGGTGCCCCATTAAGCCAATAGGCCGCCAAGCGCATGAGGCGAGCGGACGATACCGCCGCAGTATTGGCAGCGTGAGGGCCGCAACAAGTGGCCTCGCCAATCGAACAAGATGCGTAAGCTTAGAGGCTTCCCATATCACGCAGGGTTGTTTCCAACGGGTCAGCATAAGCTGCTCCCGAACACCTGCTGTTGCGCCCATGCGGTCCTGTTTCAAGGATCTGCATCATGGGGCTGCGACGACTATTTGAAAGTATATATATGTCTTTTTTCCAAGACCTGGGCCTTGCCCAACCTATCCTTAAGGCGCTTGAAGCTGCGGGATATGATACCCCGACGCCGATCCAGCAACAGTCGATCCCGCCATTGCTGCAAGGCCGCGACCTGTGCGGCATCGCACAGACCGGAACCGGCAAGACCGCGGCATTCGCGCTGCCATCGCTGCACCATTTCGCAACAAAGCCAAAAGCGCGTCAGCAATATAGCTGCCGTATGCTGGTGCTGTCGCCAACCCGCGAACTTGCGGCGCAGATCGCCGACAGCTTCCGCACCTATGGCAAATTCCTTGGCCTGAAGGTTGATTGCGTCTTTGGCGGCATGCCCATTTTCAGCCAGAAAAAACGTCTTGCTGGCGGCGTGGATATTCTGGTCGCGACACCGGGCCGTCTCATCGATTTGATCGAGCAACGCGCGGTCACGTTGAAGGACGTCGAAATCTTCGTCCTTGATGAAGCGGACCAGATGATGGACCTTGGGTTCATCCATGCGTTGAAGCGTATTGACCAATTGCTGCCAAAGCAGCGTCAGACATTGTTCTTCTCGGCCACCATGCCAAAGGCGATTGCTGAATTGGGCAACCGCTTCCTCAACAACCCTGTTCGTGTGTCGGTCGCACCTGCGTCCACCACTGCAGAGCGTGTTGAGCAATTCGTGACCTTTGTCGAACAGCGCGAAAAACAAACTTTGCTAACGCTCAAGTTGCAAAGCGAAGAGATTGACCGTGCACTTGTGTTCACGCGCACCAAGCATGGCGCCGACCGCGTTGTGCGTGGGCTTGCCGGTGCTGGCATCCAATCCGCCGCCATTCACGGCAACAAAAGCCAAGGCCAGCGTACCGCTGCGCTGCAGGCATTTCGTGACGGCAAGATCAAAATCCTCGTCGCAACAGATATTGCCGCGCGCGGCATTGACGTTCCTGGCGTAAGCCATGTGTTCAACTTCGAACTGCCCAATGTGCCTGAACAATATGTCCACCGTATCGGCCGTACCGCGCGTGCGGGCCGTGAAGGCATCGCGATGAGCTTCGTCGCCGGTGATGAGCGTGGCTATATGAAGGATATTGAGCGTCTGACGGGCGTACGCGCCATGACACTTGGTCTTCCTGAAGGTTTCCGTGCGGCGGTTGCGGCATTGCCACCCCCCGTTGCCGACAAGAAACCGCAACAGGCCCGCGGCGGTCGCGGTGGTGGTCAACCCGGTGGCGGTCGTACCAACTATGCTGGCAAGAAATTGGGCGGCAACAATGGCGGCACTGGTTTGAACGGCGAAACCCGTAACCGGACGCATGCACCTCAAGGTGGATGGCAGCCAGCCATCGGACCACGTGACGGCAGCCGTGAAGGTAGCCGCGATGCACGTCCACGTAGCGACAATGCCGCAAGCGGCGACCGTCGTCCTACCGCCGACCGTGCATTTGCCGCGCGCAGCGAAAACCGTCGCGATCCCGGCGCACCAGCGCGGAACTACGGTCCTAAAAAGGGCGGTAACGGAAACTACAGAGGTTCCGTGAAACGCGCTGGGTAATGTGACTCCAGGGCGTCATCCTGAACTTGTTTCAGGATAGCAAACAAACGTAGCGCGTTATCCTGAAACAAGTTCAGGATGACGCGTTGCTATTTTTATCAATGGCGGAAGTGGCGCATTCCGGTGAAGACCATGGCCAGTCCAGCCGCATCAGCAGCGGCGATCACTTCGTCATCCCGCATCGATCCGCCCGGTTGAATGACCGCCGTTGCGCCCGCTTCAGCGGCAGCCAACAAACCATCCGCAAATGGGAAAAACGCATCTGACGCCACTGCCGATCCAACGGTACGCGGCGTTGCCCAACCATAAGTTTCGGCGGCTTCGGTTGCCTTAATCGCGGCAATCCGCGCGCTGTCGCGTCGGTTCATCTGGCCTGCGCCAATACCCGCGGTTGCGCCATCCTTGGCATAGACAATGGCGTTCGACTTTACATGCTTGGCCACGGTCCAGGCAAAGCGGCAGTCTGCCAGTTCCTGCGCCGATGGTGCACGCTTGGTCACAACCTTGAAATCGCTGTCGGCAACATGGCCGTTATCGCGCGACTGCACCAAAAGACCGCCCGTGATCGGCTTAATCGACAAACCGCCGCGCTTTGGATCGGGCAAATCACCCGTCAACAAAAGCCGCAAATTCTTTTTCTTTGCGAACACCGCCTTTGCGGCATCATCCGCCGATGGCGCGGCGACGACTTCGGTAAAAATCTCGGTAATGGCTTCAGCAGTGGCACCATCCAGCGGGCGGTTAACCGCGACAATGCCGCCAAACGCCGACACGCTGTCGCACTCGAGCGCCGCGCGGTACGCGTCGATCAAGGTTTCGCCAGTTGCCACACCGCAGGGGTTGGCATGCTTGACGATGACGACAGTAGGCGGTCCATCACGAAACTCGCTGACCAGTTCCAGCGCCGCATCAGCGTCGTTATAATTATTATAGGACAGCTCTTTGCCCTGCACCTGTTCGGCTTGGGCAATCCCTGATCCATGCGGGCCGACGGGTACATACAGTGCCGCGCGCTGATGTGGGTTTTCGCCATAGCGCAATTCGGTTTCGCGATTTCCGTTCACGGCAAGCATATCCGGGAACAGCTGCTGCTGATCTGCAAAAGCGAACCATTGGCTGATCATGCTGTCATATGCTGCGGTCGCCGAATAGGCTTTGGCTGCACATTTACGGCGGAAGTCATAGCTTGTTTTGCCGCCGCTTTCCTCCAACTCTGCGATCAGATTGTCATAATCGGATGGGTCGGTCAGGATCGTGACATATGCGTGGTTCTTCGCGGCGCTGCGGACCATCGACGGACCGCCAATGTCGATATTCTCGATAATTTCATCGCGTGATGCGCCCTTGGCCACGGTTTGCGCAAAGGGATACAGGTTCACCACGACAAGGTCGATTGCGCCAATGTCATGTTCTTTCATCGACGCTGCATGTTCGGCATTGTCGCGTACAGCAAGCAATCCGCCATGCACTTTTGGATGCAGCGTTTTGACGCGGCCGTCCATCATTTCGGGAAAACCTGTAAGCTCGCTAATGTCCTTCACCTGAAGCCCTGCATCACGCAGCGTCTTGGCCGTACCACCGGTGGAGACCAGTTCGACATGGCGCGCGGCCAACGCATGTCCAAGTTCAACCAATCCCGCCTTGTCCGAAACGGACAATAGGGCACGCTTAATGACGACGTCTTGCATAAATTTATCCTAAATGGCGGAGCTGCCAGCCGATGGTGAGGCCGCCTGTACCAGTGTCCGAGGTAATCACAAGTTGGCGGGTGGGGTGGGGACGACCATTTTGGTCCACCCAAAGACTGTCATCCACAGATAATTGACCGTCAGATGCCATAAATGCCCAATTGCTGCCGTTGGCCATCCGCAAAAATACCGCTTGTGGACTGTCGGAAGCGACGATTTCGATTTCTGGCCCAAGGTGGAAACGGATATGCACCGGCACGCCTTCTTTAGGTTTGTCCCGGGGCAGCAAAGTGTCTTCTCCGCGCAAATCCATGCCGTCGGAACGCAGGATCAATAATCGCGTATGACTATAGCCATAGGTCCGGACGTAACCGTCATGGCTTGCCTCAATACGGGTCGCTTGATCAATATCGCGGCGCTCAAGCCCCACTTCGACAACACCTTTGCCCAATTGGCCGCCGGGCAGGATGGCCGTCGAGTTGGTGTCATTCACGCATAATGTTGAATGCGCCGCCGTGGTCCGAAGCCCGCGCGCCAACGCAGCGGGTATCGTCGCGCCGACAAGCGCCGCGCCACCACAGTTAACAATCACGCGCTGCCCACCGTGCGATAATTCAAACGCAAGCGTTGAGGCGCAGCCTGACGCGGACTGACGCGCCAATGGCGGGGGACCTGCATCCAGCAGCAGCACAGACTTGCCCGCCGAAACGCGCTGATAACCCCAATCGAGCGCCTGCCGATGTGGTCGCGCGCGCACTTCGCTGGCGGCCACCAGCGCATCGATATGTTCCGCACCCATATGCGCTGACCCTTGCCACGCGCCAAGACCGCCATCGGCGTGGGTAAGGCCAAGCAACGCGGGCACGGCCCGCCCGAGTGCTTCGAGTAGGAATGCAGGCACAATCTCGCTGCGCGCCGCATAGCATTGCTTGAGCAGGCTGAGCAGGCCGATCAATTCCATCAGCTGAACAGGTGAGCGCGACACCACGCCGCCGTCGCGGAAAATGGTCGCCCGCAGCGATTCAGCCAAGCCGTTCTCACCAACGGCGCGGCGCACCTTGCCCTCTGGCAACAAAAGCGATGCCGCGACGACGCCTGCCCAGCCCACGGTCTTGCCGAAATGGCTTTGTGCACGCGGGGCTGTTTGATCGAGATGGCGCGCAACCCGGGCGAAATGATTGATGACGCGCGCACGGTAAATAGGGTCTGCACTGCTGAGCAGAAACGGCGATCCCGCTGCCATGTTCATCAAGCGCCAGGCACAATTGTCGACGCGCCATGCCGGCTCGCGCGTTTTCATGCCATTGGCCAGCAACCATGCATCGGCAATTTGCGCTGCGACCGGTGCACCTTCGCCGCGATTGGTCGCCGCGGACAAATCACGCAGCCAGTCAAATCGGTGAATATAGTCGGTCAGCGACGGCTGAAGCGCGAGCTTGTCATAATCCAACCCGTCGAACGCCTGTTCAAAACCCTGATAATGGAATTTGCCCATGCGCAGCGCCTGCCCGCGCGCGGCATCGCCTTTTAGGGGATCGTTCGGCACCGCGAGCAAGCGCATGGGAACCTTGCCCGTGAGCCTGCCGCTATGCAGCGGCGTGCGCCATGTTAACTTGTAAAATTCGAGAGAAAGCCGCTCGAGAAGATTTTGGCCCGCGCCTTGGGGCCTGACGATCAACGCCGCTTGCCGTTGCCCATTGTCGTCTTCATCGCCGTCGGTCATTCACCCCTCAGCGCCAGAATGTTGGCCGCATATTGGCCCGCGCCACCTTTGAAGGTCGCGGTTCCAGCAACCAACGTGTCCGCCCCTGCCGAAATCGCCAGTGGCGCCGTTTGCGTTGTGATGCCGCCGTCAACTTCCAACCGGATATCGCGGCCTGTTTTGTCGATCATCTTGCGAATGGCTTCAATTTTGCGCAGCTGGCTTGAAATGAAGCTCTGGCCACCAAAACCGGGGTTGACGCTCATCACCAGCACAAGGTCGATGTCGTCGATCAGATAATCCAGCATTTTGGCCGGCGTGTGCGGGTTGAGCACGATACCCGCCATTTTACCCAGCGACTTGATCAACTGCACGGTGCGATGGGGGTGCGGCCCGGCTTCGGGATGGAATGAAATAATATCCGCGCCGGCCTCTGCAAAATCCTGCACATATTGGTCGACGGGTGAAATCATCAAATGCACATCGAACGGCTTTGCGCTGTGCGGACGAAGTGCCTTTACCACCGCAGGGCCAATGGTGATATTGGGGACAAAATGTCCGTCCATGACATCGACATGAATCCAGTCACATCCGGCGGCATCAATGGCCCGCACTTCTTCTCCCAATCGGGCAAAGTCAGCGGACAAAATCGATGGCGCAATGCGAACAGGGCTGGTCATATTTTGCGTTTAGACGCTGGACTGCGCATCGGCAAGCGAGCGGACGGCGTTATACACAGCTTATCGCACGCTTTGGCGCGGCTCACGGCGGTAAACGAACAGGTCACCGATTACATCGCGTGACTCCGCAAATTTGGTGAAGCCAAGCTTCGCTGCGACATTATGGGAAGCTGCGTTGCCACGGTCGATGATGCAGCGGATTTCGCCCAAGTTCGTTGCGTCTGCCCAGCCAAATATCGCGGTCATCGCCTCTGTCGCATAACCCTTGCCCCAGGCATCGGGGGTAAACGCCCAGCCAGCCTCGGGAAAGCCTTCAAGATCGCTGATGCCGCGTTCAAATTGCGCCAGCCCGCCATTGCCCACAAAGCGTCCGCTCTCGCGCTCGACAAAGGCCCAATAGCCGTATCCGAACAGCGACCACATGCCGATGCCCTGAAGCATTTTCATCCAACTTGTTTTGCGGCTGCGCGGCTCGCCGCCAATAAACGCAGTCATGCGTGGGTCAGCCCAGGCCGCCGCATAATCCTCCCAATGCGCGCGCGTCATGGGTTCGATAAAAAGGCGTTCGGTCGTGAGTGTTGGCGCTGTCAATGTCTTTCCCTCCGATCATAGCGTAGCCCTGAGCAGCATCCGCTTTGCGGGTGCGTCCGTCGAAGGGCGCTTTGCGAACGATAGCCGCCCGTCGACTTTTCGCCAGCGCTTGCGCGCTGACGGCTCAGGGCTTCGGTGTTTTTTGTACCTTAACCAGCCCGCAAGAACCGCGCCACGAAAAATCCGTCAAGGCCGCCCTGATCGGCAAGCATGGGGGGCATGGTGCGGACATGGCCATGTGCATTGGCAACGACGCCCGCTGGCAATTCGTCCGCGGTTGCGGCCAAAGTTGTATATTCCGGCTGCCGCGCAAGAAACGCCTCTGCCTGCGCCTCGCCCTCATGCGGTTCAAGTGAACAGGTCGCGAAGACCAAGGTGCCGCCGGGCTTCAGCCATTGCGCCGCACGGTCAAGCATGGCGCTTTGAATCGCGGCCAGATTGTTGATGGCTTTCAAATCAATGCGCTGCAGCACATCGGGATGGCGCCGCATCGTGCCCGTCGCACTGCATGGCGCATCCAGCAATATGGCATCAAACAACTGCGCCGGTTTCCAATCCATGACGTCGGCATTCACGCGCTCTGCATTTAATTGCGTGCGCTCCAGATTGGCCATCAGCCGGTCCATGCGCCGGGCACTGTTATCCAGCGCGGTCACGGTAAAACCCGCAGCCGAAAGCTGCATGGTCTTCCCGCCGGGGGCCGCACATAAATCGAGCGCCCTTTTGCCTTGTCCATCACCCAGCAAGCGCGCTGGAAGGCTGGCGGCGAGATCCTGCACCCACCATGCGCCTTCGTCATAGCCATCCAATTCTTCGATGGCGGTCCCGCGCGGCAGGCGGACATGTCCGGGCATCAGGCTGACCCCGCCCAGCCGTTCTGCCCACGCCTGCGTGGCTGACGGATCCCGCAAGGCAAGATCAAGCGGCGGCGGTTCTGACAATGCCGCCTGCGCGCCTGCAATCATCTCGTCGCCCCATACCGGATGCCAGCGCATCATCACTGCCTCTGGCAGCGACGGCAGATCGGGCAGCGTGGCTTCGGCGCGCAAGAGCGATCCCAACACGCCATGCACCAGCCGCCGTGGTCCGCCATCAACCAACGGCAGCGCGGTCGCAATCGCGGCATGGGCGGGTGTGCCCAGCCGCAATATTTGCGCCAGCGCCAGCCGCAATACCATGCGTGCCTTAGCATCATCCGGCAGTGGCTGTTTGGTTTTGCTGTCAATCAACTGGTCCAGATCAACCGACCAGCGCAGCGTTTCTTGCGCAATCGCGATGGCGAGTGCGCGGTCCGACGGCGATAGCCCTTTGGTCGCATTTGCCGTCGCTTGATCCAACGGTGTGCCCATGCGCATAACGGTATCAAGCAACCGCAATGCGGCGCGGCGGGTCGGAAGTCCGGAAATTTCTTCAGTCATACACAGCGCACTAGGCGTCTGCGCCAAACAAGGGAAGAGCGGTTCGATGTCACGCCATAGCCAAGCTTCACCTTGCAAACGGGCGCATCTGCACCGATGTAGGTAATAACCGAACGCGCTTTCGAAGGAGAAGCTTCATGGGCACGCGCCCTTCACATGTCAAAGCACCCGATTATTTGTCGAAAAGCCCGCCCGTGCCAGCACCGAAAGCGGTTGAACGCGAACCCGAGCCAGATGTGGAAAGACTGGACCCCGTGCGCTATGGTGATTGGGAATTGAAGGGCGTGGCGGTCGATTTCTAACCCGCCTATCGTTCCATCGATATTCCGGCATATCATAGACTGGGCTACCTAGGGTCAGGACCTAATGATGGACGCCCATAAACGGGGCTGACACGTCGGGCCGCACGCGCACCAACCGCCCGGTCGCTTTATCAATCATCGCCCAAGTCGTATTGGCCCGCACAATGACCTTGCCTGCGGCATCGACAAAATCCACCCGCCGGTCAAATTGCGCACCCTTTGGCTCGCGTTCAATCCAAGTGTTGGCGGTCACGCTCTCGCCGGGGCCGACATTGCCGCGATAATCAATCTCGTGCCGGGTCACGACCCAGAAATAGGCCGCGATATGTTCAGGCGCGGCAACAGCCTGCCAATGCGATGTTGCCATATCCTGAATCCACCGCACCCACACGGCGTTGTTGACGTGGCCAAGCTCGTCAATGTCATCTGGTTGTGCGGTAAATGTGCGCGTAAATGGGGTCACTTCTGCGATGATGCCATCCCCATTTGCCAAATGATGAACGCCGCCTCCTCGGCATTTTCGCGCAACCGCTCGAACCGTCCAGACTTGCCGCCATGGCCAGCACCCATGTTGGTTTTGAGCAGCAGCACATTGTCATCTGTCTTCATATCGCGCAGCTTGGCGACCATTTTCGCGGGTTCCCAATAGGTCACGCGCGGGTCATTCAATCCAGCGGTCCACAGCATTGGCGGGTAAGCCTTTGCCGCGACATTGTCATACGGGCTATAGCTGCGGATATAGTCGAACGCGGCCTTGTCGGTGATCGGGTTGCCCCATTCGGGCCATTCGCCCGGCGTCAGCGGCAGATCCTTGTCGAGCATCGTGTTGAGTACATCGACAAAGGCCACATGGCTGACGACCGCGCCAAACAATTCAGGTGCCTGATTGACCACCGCGCCCATCAATTCACCGCCAGCTGAACCGCCGCTTGCGGTCACTTTGCCTTTGCCGGTGAAGCCCAAATCGATCAGGCCTTTCGCGGCATCAACAAAGTCGTTGAACGTGTTGGTGCGCTTGGTCAGCTTGCCATCCAGATACCATTGATAGCCAAGGTCGTCGCCACCTCGAATATGCGCGATGGCATAAGCAAAGCCGCGGTCGACCATCGAGAGACGATTGGCGCTAAAGCCCGGCGGCATCGCGTAACCATAGGCGCCATAGGCATATAGATGCAGCGGCTGGCTGCCGTCTTTTTTGAAACCCTTTTTGGTCAGGATGGACACCGGCACCTTGGCACCATCGCGCGCGGTGATCATCACGCGCTCGGTCACATATTGCGCAGGATCATATCCGCTGGGGATTTCCTGCACCTTCAATGTTTCCAATCGGCCATCGGCCAGATGATAATCAAACACCGTGTCGGGCGTGACCATCGATTCATAACCCAGCCGCAGCTTCGTCACATCATATTCAGGGTTATCGCCAAGGCCCGCATCATAGCTGGCCTCAGGGAATTTGATTGGCTGCACCTTGTTGGCATCTGCATAATCGCGGATTTCAACTTGATCGAGGCCATCGATGCGGCCTTCGGTCACATAGAAATTTTTGAACAGCGACAGACCCGTCAAATAATGGCGGTCAGAACCGGCAATCAGCGTTTTCCAATCGCCCGGCGCTTTCATGCTGGCGGTCGCGACGCGGAAGTTCACATGATAATCGTTGGTCAAAACATACAGCATACCATCGCGGACATCGACGCTATATTGGCGTCCCGTTTTGCGCGGCGACACCATGATCGGCGTTGCAGTGGGATCGCTTGCGGGGACCAGCCGCACTTCGCTCGTGACATTGTCGCCCGTACCAATGACGATCCAATCCTCTTGGGCGGTCAGACCGACACCAACGCCAAAGCCGATGTCTTGTTCCTTATAAAGCAACTTCGCTTTGGTCAGCTCGTCGCCGATCCGGTGGTACCATGCATTGTCGGTGCGCCAGTTTTCATTGGCAAGGCCATAGACAACGCCTTTGCTGTCCGATGACCAGACAATGCCCGACAATGTGCCCGGGATGATGTCGCGCAATTTTTCGCCGGTTTCCAGATTGCGGAAATGCAGGTCAAACCGTTCCGACCCGTTATCGTCGTAAGCATATGCCAATATTTTGCCGTCGGGGCTGATCTCTGCAGCACCAAGGCGGAAATAGGCTTTGCCCTTGGCGAGTATATTTTCGTCGAGGATGAGCTGATCGGCACCGCCGGCAACTGCCTTGCGATAATGCTTGCGATATTGCGCGCCTTCTTCGAATTTTGACCAATAGATATAGTCGCCATCCTTTTGCGGGACCGAGCTGTCGTCTTCTTTGACGCGGCCTTTCATTTCCTGAAAAATGGTTTCGGTCAGCTGCGCTTGCGGTGCCATCTGTGCTTCAAAATAGGCATTCTCGGCATTCAGATGCGCGAGTATCTCTTTATCGTCGATCGTCGGATAACCCGAATCGCGCAGCCAATGATAATCATCGGTAATTATAACCCCGTGCCACGTGGCACTGTGCGGGCGCTTTTCAGCAACTGGGGGCTTAATTTCACCGGCGGTTTTTTCAGTCATAATGGCTTTCTGGGCAAATGCGGGCGAGGATATTGCAGCAATCGCAACAATGAGTGGGAGCAATGCTTTCATGAGAAGACTTCCTCGCTTATATGGTCTGCACAACCATATGAACGGAAGTCCAAGATGTCCACCTACGAAGCCCGCCTTAATGCCTTGCGCGTCCAACTGAAAAAAGATCAGCTCGACGGATTCGTCGTTCCGATTTGCGATGAACATATGTCCGAATATGTAGGAGACTATGCGCAACGTCTTGGCTGGCTTACGGGCTTTGGCGGGTCTGCAGGCTCTGCCGTTGTTCTGTCGGAAGAGGCGGCCATTTTCACCGACGGGCGCTACACGCTGCAGGTGCGTGAGCAGGTGGACGGCAACAACTGGCAATATGTCGGCGTGCCGCAAACGAGCATTTCTGATTGGTTGAAGGAACACGCCCCCGCAGGCGCGCGCATCGGTTATGACGCATGGGTGCATACCAAGGGTTGGGTCGAAAGCGCGACCGTGGCGTTAAAAGCCAAAGGCGCAGAATTGGTCGCGGTCAAAAGCAACCCGATTGATGCCGTTTGGGCGGATCAGCCCGGCAAAAGCGACGCCAAGCTCATGGTCCATGAAGACCGTTTTGCCGGACAAAGCAGCGCCGAAAAACGCGCAGCGGTTGCCGAATGGCTGACCGCCAATGGTTTGGACAGCACGGTGATTTCTGCACTCGATTCGGTGGCATGGCTCCTGAATGTCCGTGGCTCCGATGTGGCTAATACGCCCGTCGCGCTTAGCTTTGTGCTCGCCCATGCCGATGGCACGGCAGACCTGTTTGTTGCCCCGGAAAAGGTCGGCGATGACGTCCGCGCCCATTTGGGCAATGCCGTACGCTTGCGCACCCCGGAGGAATTTGTCCCTGCATTGAAAGCCATGAACGGCAAGCGCATCGCCGTGGATCCGGATCGTGCCGTCGCGGCGATATTCGGCGCACTGAAGGATGGCGGCGCAACGCTCGTCGAAGCGCGCGACCCGACCATTTTGCCAAAAGCCGTTAAAAACCATGTCGAGCAAGCCGGCCATCGTGCGGCGCAGGCGCGTGACGGCGCAGCGCTTAGCCGCTTCCTGCATTGGATGGGCGAAACCGCACATCAAGGTGGGCTGGACGAATTGTCCGCTGCGGCGCGGTTGAAATCCTTCCGCCAAGATACCGGCATGCTGCACGATCTTTCGTTTGACACGATTTCGGCCACGGGTCCCAATGGCGCGCATTGCCATTACAAAGTCGACGAAGCGAGCAATCGGGCAATTGAACCCAACAGCATCTATCTGGTCGATAGCGGCGGGCAGTATTTGGACGGCACCACGGACGTAACCCGTACGATCTGGGTAGGACCGGGTTCGCCCACTGCCGAGATGAAGGACCGTTTCACCCGTGTGCTTAAGGGCCACATCGCGCTTGCGCTGGCGGTGTTCCCCGAAGGCACGCGCGGTGCACAACTCGACACCATGGCGCGGGCCGCACTCTGGCAAGCTGGCCTTGATTACGCCCATGGCACGGGCCACGGCGTCGGCAGCTTCCTTGCGGTGCATGAAGGGCCGCAACGTATTGGGAAATTCTCAGGCGGTCAGGCTGGCACAGACGAGCCTTTGCAAGCGGGCATGTTCCTGTCCAACGAGCCTGGCTATTACAAAGCCGGCGAATATGGCATCCGCATCGAAAATCTGGTGCTGGTCGAAGAACGTGAAATCGCCGGCGCGGAAGGCCGCTATTTTGGTTTCGAAACGCTCACCTTTGCCCCAATCGACAAGACCTTGGTGGATGTCAGCTTGCTCAGCGGCGAGGAACTGCGCTGGTGGAATGATTATCATGCCAAGGTGCTGTCGATTATCGCACCACAACTGGACGGCGACGCGCTGGCATGGGCACATGAGGCTTGCGCGCCCTTATCCTAAACCCCGCCTATCCACCGACATCCTATGATTTCACCTGAGGAAAGCCACATCCATGACCCAGACTTTTTCCGATTACACGCCAGCTAAGGTCTGGGAATGGAATACCGAAAACGGGGGCCAGTTTGCGAATATCAACCGGCCCATCGCCGGCGCAACGCATGACAAGGACCGCCCCGTCGGCAAGCATCCGATGCAGCTATATTCGCTTGCCACGCCCAATGGCGTGAAGGTGACTGTCATGCTTGAGGAGTTGCTCGCGCTTGGCCATACAGGCGCAGAATATGACGCGTGGCTTGTCAATATCCGCGACGGCAACCAGTTTTCGAGCGGCTTTGTCGAAGCCAATCCCAACTCCAAAATTCCGGCATTGTTCGACCATTCAACACCGGAGCCTACGCGCGTTTTTGAATCGGGTGCGATCCTTTTATATCTTGCCGAAAAGTTCGGCGCGTTCCTGCCGACTGAGCATCATGCGCGGACGGAAACGATCAACTGGCTGATGTGGCAAATGGGCAGCGCGCCTTATCTCGGCGGAGGTTTTGGCCATTTTTATGCTTATGCGCCGTTCAAATTTGAATATGCCATCGACCGGTTCGCGATGGAGGTGAAGCGGCAGTTGGACGTGCTGGACCGCAATCTTGCCGACCGTACCTACATGGCGGGCGACGAATACAGCATCGCCGATATGGCGATTTGGCCATGGTATGGCGCACTCGTCAAAGGGCTGATTTACGACGCAGGTGCGTTTCTGTCTGTCCATGAATATAAGAATGTGATCCGCTGGACTGACCTGATTGCCGAACGACCAGCTGTGAAGCGTGGACGCATGGTCAATCGCGTCATGGGTGATCCGGCCAGCCAGCTGCACGAGCGGCATGACGCCAGCGACTTCGACACCAAAACGCAGGACAAGGTTGCCGCTGCAAAAGCGTGACTTACGTCACACGCAAAGAAAAAAATGAAGCCTATATGGGTCCTGCGACCCGAGGGCTTCGCACTTAAGGAGGGGTGCCCTCTCCTTAAGTGCTTGGTCGGATACCCTCCTGACCAAGCTCTATTTTCACATTAACGCTTGCTGATATTTACCGCGCGGAGCGTGCATTCTGCGCCACGCTGGTTGCTACCGCCTGCGGCCTGCAGACGCGCAATTGGTTCCGGCAATCATTGCTGATGCTGAAACCCTGCGATTGTGTGAAATTGCCTTGGCGGAGACGGAGTCCTACTCAGTTGGGTCTAGTGAGCTACTTTGAGTTACTTTAGTAGACGTAATATCAATAACTTAATTGACTGCATGCTCTTGTAAGATCGTAATGGACTTACTATTATCCATCGTTGAAAGGTGGGTATGAAGGTGGGTAGAAGCGCGAGGGCAGACCTGACGGTCCGTCAGGTCGAGACTGCAACAAAGATTGGTTATACGGCAGACGGTAAGCAGCCGGGACTAAACTTGCAGGTTACGGCAAGTGCGTCTGGATATGCACGCTCGTGGGTGTTTCGCTACACAAGCCCTACCACAGGCAAGCGTCGTGAACTTGGGCTTGGTCCGCTGAGTAGCGTTGGATTGGCTAAAGCGCGTGAAAAAGCTCGGGAAGCAGGGGACGAGGTTGCTGAAGGCATCGACCCGAAGGACGCCCGTGATGCCGCCAAGGCCCAGAAAGCGGCGTGGCGTCAGAGCCTGACTTTCGAAGAAGCTGCCGCTCAGTGTATCGCTACAAAGCAACATGAATGGAAAAACGCCAAACATCGTCACCAGTGGACTGCGACCTTAAAGACCTATGCCTACCCGTCTTTGGGTAAGTTGCCCGTCGACCAGATCACCATGGAGCAGGTTCTAGGTGTGATTGAACCCATTTGGACCACCAAAACGGAAACTGCCAGTCGCGTCCGTCAGCGGATTGAGACCGTTATGGACTGGGCTAAAGCCCGAAAGCTTTTCACGGGTGATAATCCTGCATCGTTAAAGGGTGGTCTTGGCCAACTGCTTCCAAAGGCCCGCAAAATAGCCAAGGTAAAGCATCAGCCTGCGCTGCCGTACCAGGAAGTTAACACCTTTGTGCAGGCTCTGCGTGACAAGAGGGGCATCAGTCCTAAGGCTTTCGAGTTCCTTATCCTTACTGCTGCGCGATCTGGTGAAGTGTTGGGCGCGAAGTGGGATGAGATCGATCTTGTGGCTAAGGTCTGGACGATACCTGCTGAACGTATGAAGGCCGGTCGCGAACACCGCATTCCACTGAGCGCAAGGGCGGTAACTATCATCACAGAAATGCTGAAGGGTAAGCAGTGTGACTTCGTGTTTCCTGACCCAACTGGCAAGAAGGGTATGTCGAACGGCGCACTGCTCGCAGTCATCAAGGGAATGCCCGACTTCGCGGCCTATGTACCGCACGGTTTCCGTTCAACGTTTCGCGACTGGGCGGCTGAAACAACTAGCTTCGCAAATGAGACACTTGAGTTGGCATTAGCGCATACCATCAAGGACAAGTCGGAAGCGGCATATCGTCGTCAAGACCAGATAGAGAAGCGTTTCAAGCTCATGGAGCAATGGGCGGCGTACATCGCACATAACCCCTCTCACACAAAAACAGTGCTTTTTCGAACTCAGAAAGGCAAACTCTGATGGCACGCAGAATTGTTCGAAAGTCTGATCTTCCTTACAAACGTCAACTTACTGCCCTTGCGGATAAGCTTGACGCTTCTAGCCTCTCAGATGCAGAAAAGTTGCAAATCAGCGGTCTTCTAAGGAAGCTGGCTGCCGGACGTACTGTGGATGACGGATTGGGTATCATCCCCAGTCCGGGGCGACCGGAAACTGCTGATGTGTTTCAACGCGCTTGGGATGTCGCCATACTCTCTAACCCAAAAAAGCATTGGGGAGGTGGTCTTTCCATCGAGAAAGCTATCCAGCAGGTCGCAGATGACCACGGTTTGAGCGTACATACCGTCGAGGAAAACTGGAAAACTTGGGAGGCTCGAGCGATACGAGATTTCGTGAGGCGTAATGTGGTCAATCCGCTGGAGCTACCATTTGGAGATTAATTTTCAGGGGGAGGGGAGCGACGTCCGACAATTCCCCCCCGCGATTTGCGGCATAAACCCGAACAAAATGCAGACCTCTTTAACTTTTAAAGGATCTGATGTTGATTGTCGTTGAGAAGTGACCCGTTATTTTCACTGAGAAGTGACCCGGGTGGTTGTCATATCCCGCGTTGCGGGTTTTGGGTCAAGAGGTTGGTT
>NCJG01000009.1 GCA_002282385.1 Sphingomonadales bacterium 39-57-19
ATAGCCGGAGGCTACGCTACGCAGCCCCTTGCTTCACCAGCCCACTTGGGCAACAACAACGCCGAGGCTCTAATCAAAACTGGATGAGAGTTGGGGGTCACATCACCTCCGATACGCCGTGTCGACGGGCAAGGTCGGCCGTCTTCGCGCCTGTCTCTGCCTCGCGCAGCACACCTATAATCTGCTCTTCTGTAAACCGTGATCGCTTCATCGTTCCGTCCTTCTCTCAAGGGCCGGACTCTAATTATAAATGGAGGGAATTTAAGGGGTCACGTCAGATTGTCGTCAAAATTTTGGAGCCCCGCGAGGTATCATTCGATGTGGGTTTGCGATTATTGGCCTAGGCCACTACTTTTCATAGCATTCAATCGTAGCCAATTGTTACTTCCGAAAACTGACAATGGTAACCTCGGGGCCTCCGGACTGCCCTTTTTCAGGTTTGAACTCAGCGACAATTCTCCCGCTGGCAACGAGCGCCTCATACGCACTATATTCTTGGGGGAAGATTGATTTTTCCGCCCGATATCGGCGATATTGAGTCAGAATGGCAAAATCTGCCTTGCAAGTTCCGCGGAGCGAAGGTTCAAGTGTCCCATAATCGACGTTTGATCTAAGGCCGCGCATTTGATCAATTTTGCGATAATCGACTTTTTGTTCCAGAAAGAAATGCGCATCAACACAGCCAGCAGTGCCAAGTGGAAACAGAAAACGCCATGGTTCTTCGACAAGGTCTAAAGCAAAATGCTCGATCAGAACTGTGCTGCCTGACGGTACATGCGCCCGGGCCCATTGCGATGCGATTGCTCGTGTGTCATTCATTCTCGATGCTGTCAGATCCCGAGCGCCTAGCAAAGGTGTGATCACCGTTAAAATAGTTGCCCCTGCAATGATGATTTTAGCATGAGTGGTGGACAGTCGTGAAACCAGATATTTCCAAAAATTGGAAAAACCGTAACCGGCGAGTATCGCGAGGGGCGGCAGTAAAGGAAGGGCCCAACGATCCCAAATTATACTCTGAAAACATATTATTGTTAAAAATCCAGCCATTAGCGGCAATAATACGGCAATGAAAAAAGCAGTGTGACGAAGGAGCCACGCCCCCCAAATGGCAAACAACAGCGCAGGCAGCCCCAAAGCATATTGCAATGGTTCGGAAATGTACCACCAGGCGTTTTCCAATGGATTGCCGCCATTTGCTCCCAAATGGACCATTTGTGCTTCGCCTGTAAGATTGCGGAATACGGTTTCGTGTTCGAGCCACAGGTACGGGGAAATAAACAGGAGCAGGGCAACAGTACCGGCACCATAAACTGCCAACGTGAACATTGTTTCGCGCGTGGCAACCCCATGGGACCGACCAAACCAAATAATCGCAGCTGCAACCGACAAGCCCGATAGGGCGAATGGCCATTTGGTCGCTATGGCCAGTGCCGTCCACACCGCCGCGCCCGCCAATGTCTTGCGGCTGCAATCCTGTGTAATGCGAAAAGCGCACAACATCGTCAGCAGCATGAAAAAGACCGCCATCATATCCGATCGGATTACCTGTGAGTAGCTGACATGAAGCGGACTCCAAGCCAAAAGCAGCGATGCCGCAATCGCCGAGAAGCTGTTGAGCGATATTCTGGCTAATTTGTATATCAGAAACAGTGTCCCGACCGAAAAAATCACCATGGATATTCTACCAGGCAATATTACCCAAGTGGGGTTAGAGTAAATTAGTTCCCCGAATTGGGCTACAGAGGCGAACATGCCGGCTGCTAACCCCGCGAAAAAAACCAAAACATCGATTAGAGCAAGGAGATACATCGTAGTGGTCGCTGGATGCCCAAACCAGCCTGGATTCAAATTTCCGTCTCGCAACATTCGAACGGCACCCAATTGGAACATCAACTCATCGGGATCGTAAATTGCCGGCAAACCAAAGTTAACAGTATACAGTCTTAAAAATAATCCCGTCGAAATAATCAGAAATATCAACAATGTTCGATAACGGTCAATCAGGCCGCCTCTGAGGCCAGAGTATCTGGTTCTGAATAATTGGAAACTCTTGGTGGGATTCACATTATCAACTTTCACTCATTTATTTTTGTTAGCGGGCGAAATAACACCGGGCAAGATCGGCCAGTCGCGCCTATAACGCCACCGGCTGCTCCAGCCATGCCGCCCAATATCTCGATACACGCGGTATATAGTTTCGGCCGACAGCGCCATCCCGATAAGAATGAGTAATCCAGGTCGCAAAAACATCCCCAGGCCCACGCCAAATTTCACTTCGACCCTGCCACCAGCGAGATAGCTATCCATAACCGCCGTAGGCAGAGAACCGATAATAATGTCGCTTGGGATACATAGAATATACGCAAGAACGATCGCAGAGGGCCTCAAGACCCCCTTCCAACGCTCCATAAACACAAAAAATATCGCTATAATTTGCGTATATCCTCCAGCCTCAGAACTAATCAACGCCAAGGTAACTGCCAAAAAGCTCAAACGATGAACCGAAACGACCTCTGGTCGCAACCAAGCTGCAATCGCAGCAAAAACGATGGACAACTGACCAGTTTTGATCAGCAGAGGAAGTATCAGCAAGCCCATTTCAGCGCGTGCCGAGCCGACTATGCCCGACACCGGAAAGCTTTGCCCTTCTAGGAGCGAAATGAACGGAATGTAGGTGATGGAATACCAAAGATCCGTAACCTGAGCGGAAATGTACCCGGATGAAAAACTAACGATGTTTGAGTATATCTCGAGTGGTGAACCAGAGCCGTAAATGCCATAAGACACAGCATAGACCAAAACGGTCACACCGGCTGCCCCTTCAAACCAGAACCAACGCCTTCGGATCAATTGCGCCGCCAAAATGGCAACAAGATAAACTTTAAAATTGACAGCCAGCCCGACAAATAACCAGCGAAGCCTAACCGATTTCAACAGTGGACCAAGACCAAGGACGACGCAAGTGAAGCAGAGGATCAGCAAATTACCGCGCTCAACAGCATAAAGCATCGGCAAGCCCGCACCCAACGCGAAGGACCTCGCCAATGCGGTTTTCTTGTCGATCTTTATATAAGTTCGAGCCAGCAGAAAAAGATTGAGTAGAAAAATTACATGGATGGCGACCAAACCCACCCAGTCGCAGTCTCTCAATTCTGGACCATTGGGATCCATATAACATCGGTCAAGGCCCATCAAACGGAGTGCCACAAAAGAAATTGGCGGGTAGATGGTTAACCAACTGTCGTAAGCACCCGTTTGGCGCGCCCAATATGCGGTGTTAAACCAATCCATATAGGTGTCGTTTGGTTGGTAGAAAAACGGCTGCGGCAGGTAACCAAATACCCATGTCCACCAGAGAACGTATATGAGAGAAATGAATATGGTAAAAGCAAGCAAATATTCTGATATAATGCCAGTTTTGAGTTGTAATTTACGATTATTCATTTTTAAATATCTTTAAATACAAATTTCTTTAGTACGAAAAAATTCAAAATCGAAACTAAAAATATTGTCAAAATGCCAGCAATATAATGTGAATTAATAATTTGATTAACCGCTGTTAGAGTTGCCAAGCTTACGAGATAATTACCGACATAGGAAACTACAAATTTTTTCTTTGCAGCCTTACTGTTTTTAAATACATGCCGTGAATATATTATGTAATTAAAAGATACCCCGGCCAAATGTGCCAGAAGCTGCGATAAATAAAGATTGATCCCAAGCCAAACGAGCGCAGCGAACGCTCCGTAACCGAACGCGGTATTTACGATACCCGCAGCATAATATCGTCCAATTTCGCGAATCCTAATCATTAAAGGGACCATCTTGAATTCAACAGTCGGGTGGGAAATTTACGCGCTCCCTCTCCAGAACGAGCGGCGTCTTCCTGGTTCGCTCCGACACAATGCGCAAGTTGTCTCCCACTAAGCCCAGAAAGCCAAATAACAAGGAAAGCTGGGCTTGCACGAAGGCTGCGATAAACCAGCCTGCAACCGGCCCATCCAACAAATAGGAAAATAAACCGCCTATTACCATAATCAACGACATCAGCGCGCCCAAAAATCCAAAATATAGCGGTACCCGTAAAAGTCGTTTCGACGAGCCCGCCAACGATGACATGGCAAAATCGAGTAAAGTGAAAAAATTATTCTTGGAGTCGCCCGCCGCACGTTCTGGCCTGCTGTAGGAGATGGTTGTAACCCGGAAACCTGTCTCCACCAGCATGCCCCGAAAAAACGGCTCTGGCTCCGCGAGGTCGCGCGTAGCCCGCACGACTTTCTGGTCATACAAGCCGAAACCCGTCGCATTTGGAATAATCGGATAATCACTGAAATTGCGAGCAGCCCAATACGATAACTGCCGAAAACCGCGCTTGATCAAGCCGGCGTTCTGCTCCACGTCACGCACTCCAAGCACAATATCATCACCATTTTTCCATGCGGCAACGAATTCAGGTAGCAGTTCGGGGGGATCTTGAAAATCCGCGCACATGCCTATGACGCCCTCGCCTCGTGCCTGATAGATAGCGTGGGTGGGAGAACGCATCTGCCCAAAATTACGCGTGTTAATAATAAGCCTAATATTTGGGTTCTTACTACACATCTCTCGTAACAACGGGACAGTGTTGTCGCTTGAGTCATTATCAATGAAAATAATGTCGAAACTCAACCCGAGTGGACTAAGTTGCTGAATGACTGCGCTGGCAATCGCTTCAACATTTTTTTCTTCGTTATAACACGGAATTACTACGGAAATTTCGGGGTTATCTTGCATCTTAATCAAACTCATTCCTCCGCCGTATCTTCAAGAGGAGGTCTGATCCGATAGAACTCAATTGCCATAGCAAAAAGCAGAATGAGCAACCCGAGCGCAAGTGGCAGCATGTTATACTGCCGACTGGTATCGATGTAAGGAGGCTCTAGAATACGAATATTAGCGGATGACGTCAGATTTTCGACGGAAGTACCTTGTAAATATTTAGAATAATTATCATAGAGAGTTTGCGCTACGTCTAGATCACGCCTCAGCTTTGCCACTTTCGTTGAGTTTTCGACAACCTGCCCAAGAGAGTTTTCATTGGTGGGTGAAGTCGACCGCACTCGGCGCAACTCGTCATCAAGCGACTCAATTTCCGAGAGAATCTGCCTGACACGCATATTATCATCCGTTGCAAACTTGCGCGCTGTATTAAGTTCCACCTTCTTGCCCAGCAACGCATCTTCTAGTCTAGGAATTCTGTCGCCGACGCCTTCAATCGCTTTTTCTGGACTAGGGTAAAGGGTTTTCATCCGGAAAACATCATATGCTGACTGGGTAATAGCAAGTTTGTCGCTTGCCCTCTCCACCAATTCCGTGAGTATTCTCTGTTTATAGGTAACTTGCTCTCTTGCAATCACGCCCAGTTGCGCTCGAACCGCCTTCGCATAAGCAGCAATAATCTGCTTGGCCAGCACCCTATCGGTCAGCTTGATCTCAAACTGGATTATACCACCGCGCAAGGACTGAATATCGACCTCCTGTTCCAACCATCTCAGAGAAGATATTTTGGACTTCTGCAGTTTATTCTCGATATCCACTTCTTTTGCCACGGTATTTCGGACATATCCACTGCGGGCAACTTTGAGACTTACCTCAATAGCGGCCTGGTTGCCAAAAACCCCGCCAGATGCTCCAAGTTCCCCGAGAGTGCCGCTCAGCCCTAGACTGGCCGGGTCGGTAGGCGTTAGAGTGACAGCTGCTCGATATTGTTCAGGAAAGAAACTTAAAAACCCGCATAATGCGATTAACAAGGCAAGCACCAGTCGACGCCATTTGTCGCTTCGCAAAATCGGCCCGCGCGACAGTCTTCCCATTAAAGATTGGACCCGCACACTCATTTTAACGAGGATATCGCGGCAGCGGTTAACCCAAACTGGAAGATGATTTGGGAGACATCTACCAACTTAGACAAAATTGAGACGTTCTGGGTCTTTATGGGTACAATAATAGTATCGCCCGGCAGGGTGAAGCTTCCCATAGCGCCGCGAGACCGAGACAATACAGCGCCGTTTGCGCGCACAACGAATATACTACCTTTATCTGCACCGCGCATCGGACCACCTGCCAATTCTACATAATCCTTCACCTTCAAACGCTCGGCGTCGTTCATTAAAAATGTTGCTGGTCTATAGATGGCGCCAAAAACTCCAACGCTGTCTATCCGCGCCGGAATTAAAATTTTATCGTTATTCTCGAGTAATATGTTTGAAGGAACGTCTCGCATTTCCGGCGTTATACCTAACACCATTCTTCCATCAGGCTCATTCTTCTTCAGCTTTTCGATAAATGCCTTTGCAAAATTGATCTGCGATTCGCGCTCAGCGGCCCCTAACGTGCGATCAGAGTTCAAAGGTGCCGCCGCCAGAACCAATTCCATCTGCTCGATCGCTTCGCGAAAACCCTGAACTTGCTGGGCCCGGACAGACTCGCGCCTAAACTCCACTCCAAAAGGATATGCCCGAGCAGTTAAACCACCGGCCATGTCTATCACCGCACCGAGTGGCGTGCCCGGTGCAACATAATAGTTACCGGGCCGATATACTTCGCCCTCAAGGCGCACCATAACCCGTTGTCGCTCCAGCGGCCTAGTAAGCGAACCAAGCGGCAGTATTTGCAAAATATCACCGGCTTCTATGACCTCGGCAGCATCCTCTATTCTATCAATTTGCTTGCTACCGACCGTGTCCCGATCACTCAGCCTGTAAAGAATTGTTCGCGATTGATCGGCCAGCGCAGTTGCACCGCCCGCATACCGGACCAAATCTTCGACAGTTTCACCTGGCTTCGCCTCGTAGATTGCAGCTTCATTTACGCTACCTATCACGGCAACCTGATGGCCAGTTGACGGGATGAAAATGACATCTTCGTTCTGGAGAATCGGATCTGTCGCTCGATTGCCATCACGGAGCAATTGATAAAGATCAAAATCTGCCACTTCCTGGCCATTGCGATACAGTTTAGCGGAACGGAAACTGCCCCCCGAGCCCGGGCCGCCCGCCTTCAATACAGCATTGACCAATGTCGACAGGCTAGAAACCGTATATGCACCGGGGTTAACTGCAAACCCGGTCACATAAACTCGAACGCCGCGCAGGCTGCTGATACTGACCGAAACATCATAACCCCGATATTGTCTGCCTACCGCCGCGGAAACACGATCTTTCAGATCACGATAGCGAACGCCTATCAGGCTTACCGCGCCGATGTTTGGCAAGAAAATTTTGCCATCGCGATCGATTGTGAATGTCGCGCTTCCTTCAACTGAGCCAGTTAAAGAAATTGAAACCACGTCGCCGACATTCAATGCATAATCTGGCGGGATTGTAGATGTCGCGGGTGTTGCAAAATCTCGATCCGATGGGAGTAACAAATCCGATCCAAACCGTTCAAGCTTCAGCCCAGTAACGTCGGCGACCCATTCTTGATACTCGCCCGGCCGCGCCTTTTTAATTTGGCGCTTATCGATGTCGGCAAGCGGACTTTTTAAGGCGCCAGGGTCTGATTGACTTTTTCCGTCTATTCTAACTGGCTCATATAACGCAGCGTTCGAATTACTTGAGCCGTTCGATTGGTTATCGCTCGAGGGTGACGCCCCCGATGCACCCACGGGACTGCCGGACGGAACATCGGCATCACTAGTACGCTGTGCAAGCAGACCTGAACCCGAAAAAAGGGCGCATGCAAACATAGCCATCATAATCAGCGCACTAACCTGATTCATGCGCCTTCTTGTAGGACCGGCCGTTACCAAATTCATTGCAATTCCCGAAATTGTAATCACGAAAAACGTCATTATTAACAAACTAACAGCGCCCAGTCAGGCCGTCCAGTCTTATATCGGCCATTCATTTGGCTTGGGCCAATGTGGATTAAAAACATGATATTTAAATTGTTATTTCTGAATGAAATCTAAGGCCGCAAAAAATTCGCTACATGATATTTTTCAAATAGCTTGCGGTCTCCAAAATCTGCTGGCGCAATGGAACTTCATGAATATTGTATTTTGCCATCAGCCGATCATAGCCCGCAGCGTCTCCTGTATAATCATCGGGCGCATCATCAATCATCGCTGGAACTGCGGCAACGCTTCCGTTCAACGCGGCAGCAACTTCTGCAGCTAACTCTCTCATTTCAAGTTTCTTACCGCCTGTATCAAATGATAGGCTTTGTTGCTCTGCCGAGAGCATCGCTGTTAACGCCAAAGACATGAGTTGCTCCGCAGAGGTATAAGATCGATATACCGGCCGTGTCGCTTTCACGACTATCGGTTGGCCGCGTAAAACATCCGCGATAAAACTAGCCAGCGCGTATGCGGAGATTTTATTTACGTAGGGACCGGAAACATTAAAAATTCTTACCGCGATCAGCTGTTTACCTGACTGTTCCGCCCACTTGGAAAAATCAATCTCGTCTTCCAGCTTCAATCGGCCGTAAATCCGCATTGCCTCTGTGGCAGAGGCATCGCTCGCTCGATAAGCGGCGCCTGATGATGCTAGGAATACGGATTGTGCACCTATCTGACCGAGCGCGTTGAGCACAAGCTGCTGAATCGCGCGATTTGCTTTGCAATAAGCGTCATCGTCCATAACTTCCGCACGATCTTTTGTAAGAAACGCGAAATGGAACAGAACGCTAGGGCGTTCTGCCAACTGCGTTATTTGATCTAACGGTTGCTGAGGGACTTTTCTCCCATTCACCAACTCAAGCGTGCGTTCGCTGGAGCCGAAGCAATGCACACGTTCTAAAGCCGAAGGGCCGAGCAGCTTATCTAACAGATCAAGAAGCGCTAGACCCAGCCACCCCCCAGCCCCAGTAATGATAATTCGTCTATCATCCGCCTTCAAAAGATCTTTTAAATCACTATCAAACATACTGCGCCTGCAGCTCCATCACCAAAGCATCGGTCAATTGTGAAAAGCTGTCAAAGGAGATGCTGTTGCCGGGGGACCATTCCTTTTCAGCGTAGCCGTAGCTCACGAAGTAGAAACGCATATTTGCCTGCACTGCCAGCTCTTTATCCAACCTGCTGTCGCCAATGAATACACAATCTTTTGGGTCGGCGTCTAAAAGTTGCAAGGTCTCATCAAGTAAATCTGGATGCGGCTTTTTCCGCATTCCGTCTTTCCATCCGACGATGGCATCAAAATGAGACGCCAAATCAACATCCTCAAGTACGCGCTCGCAAAGTACTGCCGGCTTATTCGAGCAAATTGCAAGCCTTGCAGAAGTAGCGCCGAGCCTCTCAAGCCCTTCAGCTACACCATTGAAAACAGATGCCTTGGGTGTCGTAAATTGTTTATAGCGCTCCCTAAATTCCATTAAATCAGCTTCAGGGTTAAGCGATTCTCCGCCCATAAGTGCGGACACCATTTCGACGCCACCCTTGCTCATCCAAGGCCGGGCAGCGTCATGATCTATCATATGCATACTTCCTCGCTCGCGGAGCATATCGGATAAAATCGTAACGCAGTCCCCGCAACTGTCGACCAAAGTGCCGTCCAAATCAAATATGATATGTCGTATCACTAGGATACTGGACCAATCTGCATCGCCTCTTCAAGTTCGTCGCGCGACAAAAATGGAGACATATCTTCAAGAGCCGGGGAGAGCATTGTACCATCCGGCAATTTCCGGGATGTCATCTTCGGCGCAAATTCCTGCTCTTTGTCCAGCATGACCTCACAAATGAAAGGCCCGTCACTTTCCAGCGCAACTGAGATGGCCGCGGGAAGTTCATCATGACTACTAGCTTTGTTCGAAGAAATTTCAAAACCATCCGCCAATTTCGAGAAATTGGGGAAAGACAGTCCGCTGTCCGGTCCACAACCCACGATGTTATCAGGAAAATGGTTCTGCTGTGATTGCCGGATTGAGTGATAACCATCATTATTCAGAATAAAGATCTTCACTGGAAGGTTGCCGCCAGCAATAGTTTGTAATTCCTGGAGGTTCATCATGATACTTCCATCTCCGGCCAGGCAGATAATACGACTACTTGGCGCAGCCTTGCAGGCACCGATTGCAGCCGGAAGATCATACCCCATGGAGGCGCAACCAGAGTTGGTGAAAAGCCGTTGACCGTCTTTCAGCTCAGCTGCCTGGAACACCGTGACACAGGCAGTACCATCGCCCGAGACGACAATGTCGCCTTCGACCAATTGGTCAAAAAGATACTTCACGAAGACGTAAGGGTTGACTGGCTCACTCTTGGTGAAATATTCTGGCAACACGACGGGATATCGCTTGGATCGACCTTGGCAGCGCGCGAGAAACGCGGCGCGCTCATTCTTCTTGTCTTCTTCTGGCAGGGACATTTCATTGCCCAGTTTCACGAAATCACGAAGATCAGCGTGGACGGCGCGGTGCAGCGAAAGCGTGGGCTTTTCTAGTTCGGCCTTGTCGATATCAACCATGACCACTTTGCCATTCTTCGCGAAGCTTTGCCAGTTATAGCTGATTTGCCTAATGTTTAGACGGGACCCAAGTACAAGAACGTAGTCCGCGGTTTGGACTGCAAAATTGCCGGCCCGATCGCCAACGCTGCCTGGACGCCCCGCATATAGAGGGTGCTCATTGGCGATGGCATCATGCGCGTTCCAGCCGGAGACTACGGGAACGCCAAGCTTTTCAACAAATTTTAGAAACTCGGAGTGCTGATCAGAAATTCTTACCCCCGCCCCAGCCAAAATTACAGGCCTTTCGGCAGCGCAGATCTCACCCATGATCGCGCCAACCTCGCCAGCGAGGGCGTCGCCAGTCAGCATACCCGTCTCGGCATGCGTATTGTCGGCTTCGTTTTGGCGATCATTCTCTTCTGGCTTGAAGGTTTCCAGCGTTTCAAAATCCACAGGGGCGCCCTGCACATCGATAGGTACGTCGATCCATACCGGACCTGGTCGGCCGCGCTTGCAAAGATAGATAGCTTTTTCAACAACCTTGCGGACGTCTGCCGGATTGTTCAGCAAAACTGCATATTTTGTTATACCTGAGGCCATCGAAACTATATCGACCTCTTGATCCCCAAGCTGGCGCAGTGGCATCGGGAAATTTGTCATGCAAGTTTCCCGTTTTACTTGCCCCGATATGACAACCATGGCGATGGAATCAACATAAGCGCCATACACACCATTGAGCGCATTTACACCGCCCGGACCTGTTGTAACGTTCACTGCCGCCGGCCTGTTGGATAGACGGCAATAGGCTTCAGCTGCCATGGCGGCAGCCTGTTCATGATGCGTGAACGTTTTGACCAAGGATGGCTGACGTCCTAACGCATCATTCAAATGCATCGCCCCGCCCCCGGTAAGCATGAATACATCCGTTATACCGTGATCGACAAGCAGTCGGGCTATGACGTCCGCGACGCGCATTATTGTCATGTCTTTAATTCCCCGATTTTGATTTTCCCGCTTGGCGAGCTTCCATCATCGCGATGCGGGTCGCGTCTTCCGAAGCGATTGTTTGGTAGTAGTTGCGCTTGTTTTGCAACCACAGTAATTCAAACTCCATTGCACACTCAATGCCGTCAGCCGCATTGTTGCCATCAAGGACCGCACCGTCAAAGATAACTTTACGCGTTTCGAAGCGGTCCAGCTTGGTTTCACGAATGGACCGCAATGCACTAATTCCTTCTGGCGATACCGCACCGCCGACTACGAGATCGAAATTACGTTGCCTGGCGACTTCAGCCACTTTGATCACGTGATCGCTCATTTCAGGCGTATTGATAATACTCCGATCTTTGCCCATTGAACCGGCAAAGTCGACCCGCCCGAAGACCATCCCTACGCCGCCTTCTTGGGCGCGCACACCGAGCTCTTCCAAATAACCTGTGGTTGAATGGGTTTCGACATTAAACAGGAAATTAACGTCTTTCTGCTCCTGCGCAGAATAACATTTATTCTTAGCTTCAATGTATTTTTTTAGGGCATATGGCGTTTCAACCATCGGAGCTATGATGTAATCTGCTCCGAATTGCCTGCACTCGATCAAGTCGCGGATTGCTTCGCACCCGCCTATTTTGATTGCAACTTTCAAACCTGCTCTGCGGGCGATGTCCAACAAACGCAGCAGTTCGTCGGTTCTGGTGCCCTCTGCTTCAAATTCAGCCTTTACTGCAAGAATTCCGTACTCGTTGCGACCCTTAGTCATGAGGGCAAGCATTTTATGTTCTTCTAGCGTCATATTAATTTCCAGCCTAATGAATTTTCTGTTTAACTTAAATGCAAAAATTTATTGATTTTGTCGACGAGAGCAATTTGTCGCTGCTATTTGGTCAAGCACGTGTCTTGGTCTGCAATAGTTTTTCCTGCAATTGACCTCGATAGAGGTCCAGTTGTTTGGAACAAATTTCGAGGGGGTCGCCGCCACTTTCTACAAATTTATGCCATTCTACAATTAACTTCAGCGCCGCATCGAGTGAAAGCACGGGATTCCAACCCAACTCGCTACGTGCCTTAGTACAGTCCAACTTTAGATACCTTGCCTCATGCGGCTTAGGACCATCTTCACCCTGCCAGCCTGGCGCCCCCCAAGAAGCGGTAAGGCGATTAGCAATCCAGTCGACCGGCTTGGCATCTTCGTCGCGTGGCCCAAAATTCCATCCACAGGCAACGGCTTCGTCACCAGCAAAAAGGCGTTCGGCGATCATAATATATCCGCCCAAGGCCTCTAGAACATGCTGCCAGGGACGCACGGCGTTTGGATACCGGATTAACGGCTTTTCTCCAGCAATCATGGCGCGCACAATGTCTGGGATCAGTCGTGATTCCGCCCAATCCCCTCCACCGATAACATTACCAGCACGTACAGATGCAAGATAAGGCCCCGAATTAAAATAGCTGCGTCGGTAGGCTGAAACAACCAGTTCAGCCGCGCCTTTACTACTGCTATAAGGGTCATAACCACCCATTGGATCGCTTTCGCGATACGGCCATACCCAATCACGATTTTCGTAGCACTTATCGCTAGTTACGCAGACAATGCTCCGAAGAGAAGGGAGGCGCCGGCAGCAATCAAGTAGGTGCACCGTTCCCTGCACATTCGTGGCATAGGTTTCCACGGGCTCCTCATAAGATTTGCGCACCAACGGCTGTGCCGCGAGATGGAAAACAACTTCCGCACGAGAAGCCTGCACCGCCGATTCAAGGGCGTCCATATCGCGAATATCGCCCTCGATATGCTCGACGAGATCGGCTATGCGCGCCTGTCGGAACAGGCTTGTTTCATCCGCCGGAAGCGAGAACCCCGTAACGCGCGCGCCCATTTGCGAAAGCCAAACAGAGAGCCAGCTACCCTTAAAGCCCGTGTGCCCGGTGATGAGCACACGACGGTCCTGCCAAAACGAAGCGTTTACCATGTCTTCCACGGGGGGGATTGCGCCCACAATGATTCAAGTTGCAACTTGTCTCGGAGAGTGTCCATCGGTTGCCAAAACCCGTTATGGCGATACGCGACCAATTCATCATCGGCAGCAAGAGTTTCCAACGGCCGCTGCTCCCAAATCGTTTCGGGACCATCGATGAGATCAAGCACCGACGGATCAAGTACAAAAAAGCCGCCATTAATCATTCCACCGTCACCATCTGGTTTTTCGGCAAAAGATTTTACCCGGTCCCCTTGAAACTCCAGAGCGCCAAAGCGCCCGGGCGGGGTAACAGCAGTGATGGTCGCTTTTTTACCGTGCGCTTCATGACACGCGATGAGGGCCGCAATATCCACATCGGCAACACCGTCGCCATATGTCATGCAAAACGGCTTATCCTTTTCCAAATATTGCCCGACTGCCTTAAGACGGCCTCCGGTCATCGTTTCAGCGCCAGTCTCCACCAACGTAATCTTCCATGGCTCACTCCAATTCTCGTGAACTTCTGAACGATTGCTAGAAAGATCTATGGTGATGTCAGCCGTATGCAAGTGATAATTAGCAAAAAACTCTTTAATCATGTAGCCTTTGTAACCAAGGCAGATAATAAATTCGTTTATCCCATAAGTGGAGTAAATTTTCATTATATGCCAAATGATTGGCATGCCTCCTACTTCAACCATAGGCTTAGGACGCGTAGACGTCTCTTCGCCTAAACGGGTCCCAAGCCCCCCCGCCAAAATTACTGCTTTCATTGCTGATTCCAAAACAAGAATTACGTCACTAATCTAGGCTGGCGACTAGAAATCATTTTATTTTTTGTCAACGAGCAAGTTTAGCGGAAGGGCTAGCGAAAAATTCGAGTTCGCTTCACTGAAAAAAGGCTCGGGATCAACGGCAATGCCGTCTAGTAACACTTCATAGTGCAAATGGTTTCCGGTCGAGCGCCCCGTTGACCCCATGAAACCAACAATGTCGTTGCGGCGAACCTTTTGTCCTGTCACAACATTGATACGCGACAGATGAGCATAGCGTGTTCGGACACTTTTTGAGTGTTCAATTTCTACAAAGAGCCCATAGCTACCTCGCCACCCGGCCTCTCTCACAACGCCATTTGCCGTAGCATAGATTGAGCTTCCAAACGCACCTGGTATATCTAGCCCTTTGTGCAGGCGATGTTGCTTCGACATCGCATCCCACCGCAATCCAAAATCGCTTGAAATGTAAGGCATTCTGCGGCCTGGATAATCATATTCCCTACGCTTTGGCTCCACCCTCGTCGGCTCTAGATTTCTTAGAGCGGATTGCTGCTGCCAAATAGAAAAAATTTGAGCAAATTCCTCAGCCTGCGGCGGCGTATGTGTTGTTTTATCCCTTTTGCGTTCGGAGCCACTTATATTATTGTCTTCTGAGGGACTATCAAAAGAATCTTCTTTAATGGGTATTTTATTTTTGTTCGCTACTTTCCAGCGAGAGAAAATCTCGCCAAAATCGTTACCCAAGTCCTTAGATATATTATTTTCATCATGCTTTGGGTCTTGGCCAGAGGCCTTCGCTAAGGTGCCCATTGAAAGAAGAACCGCCAAAATTATAAAGGAGAAAAGTTTCATTGAACTCATAATTACCATTTATAGTGACCGCAGCAACAATTGAAGGTGAAAATTTTGAGGCAAGGAACGGTTCGGCTGACAAACCAATCTGCTTGGCGCCCCCTACTCCGCCCGCCCATGTCCCACTTGCACCATACTGACATCCATGGCAGTAAACATTAACCGCGCAATTAAACAGGAATGAAGTCCATGGCCCTTGCCCATAGCGAAGCTGCGAACCCGCATTGGGTGCCGCGCAAAAAGATCGACGAGCTTGCGCATATTCCGGGTGAAAATGGCCTGCCTATTGTCGGCACGACATTCCGCGTGCTGCGCGATCCGCCTGCTTATGGCGCACATATGGTCAAAACCTATGGCAAGGTGTTCCGCACCAACGCCTTTGGCAATCCAACGATTTCCTTGGTTGGTGCCGAAGCGAATGAATTGATGCTGTTCGACCGGGAGAAGCTTTTCTCGTCTGAGCAAGGCTGGGGCCCGGTACTAAACTTGCTCTTCCCCCGCGGGCTGATGCTGATGGATTTTGACCAACACCGCATGGACCGTCGCGCACTTGGCATCGCCTTCAAGCCAGGCCCGATGCGTGCCTACACTCAAGATATGAACCGTATCTTTGCCGAACAGTTGAAGGATTGGCGCGGTGACATGCTCTTCTATCCTGCGATCAAGCAACTCACGCTTGATATTGCCGCGAGCAGCTTTTTGGGCATTCCCTTGGGGCCAGAGGCCGACAAGATTAACAAGGCCTTTGTCGACATGGTTCAGGCCTCGGTCGCGCCGATCCGTGCGCCCATTCCCTTTACCGCGATGGGCAAAGGCGTCGCCGGTCGCAAATATCTGATCGACTATTTCGGCCCGCAAATTGCCGAGCGCCGCCGCAATGAAAACCGGCAGGATATGTTCAGCCAATTTTGCCGGTCAAAGCGCGAAGACGGCGAATATATGTCGGACGGCGAGCTGATCGACCACATGAACTTCCTGATGATGGCGGCACATGACACCATCACATCGTCGGTCACGTCGATGATCTGGTATCTCGCCAAGCACCCAGAGTGGCAGCAAAAACTGCGCGAGGAGTGCCTCGCCATCGCGCCAGCCGGTGCCGACATCGCCTTTGCTGACCTCGATAAGTTCGAGCTCACCGAATATGCGTTTAAGGAAGCGCTGCGGATGATTTCGCCGGTGCCGTCGATCCCGCGCCGCGCGCTCAAAGACTTCGAATTTATGGGCTACCACATTCCCAAGGGCACGTCGGTCAGCATCAGCCCGTCTTATGTCCACATGATGCCCGAATATTGGGAAAACCCCGAAACCTTCGACCCGATGCGCTTTACGCCCGACAAGGTGAAGGCGCGGCACAAATATGCGTGGGTGCCCTTTGGCGGTGGCGCGCATATGTGCCTCGGTCTGCATTTCGCCTATATGCAGATGAAGCTGTTTACGCATCACCTGCTGACCTCGGTTCGCGTCGAGATTGCAGACGGCTACGCGCCCGATTGGCAGGCGTGGCCAATCCCCAAGCCAAAGGATGGATTGAAGGTTCGCTTCGTTGCGCTGTAGTCTGCGGCACGCGACGCACCGTTAAATCACGCATTGCAAGCTCTGCCTGATACCGTAAAGGTCGCCGTGCGCGCATGGCCTATTCAGAACAGACAGATTGGACCACTGAACCGCGGTGGGATTTGGTCCGGCGACGGGGCCTTGGTGTGGTTATCGCGCTGTTGCTCGAAGCCATCATCATTCTCGCGATACTCAGCCTAAGTATGCGGTCTGGTGGGCCAGCGGCGGGGACGCGCGGCCTGAATACATTTTCGTTGGAGGCTGAGGCGGACGCGGCATCATCGGCAGACAAGAATGAAACCAAGACGCCGGTGACCAAAGAGCAGCAACAAACGATCACGCCGCCACTTCCGATACCATTATTGCCGCCGGTAAATCCGGTGAAGGCCCCGCCGCCCAGCCCGGATTTTATCAAAGTGAGCAAGTCTGAATTTGACGCCATGGACCTGTCCAAATTTCCGGCCAGCGGCGGCAGCGGATCGGGCGAGGGCAAGGGAAACGGACAGGGCGCCAAGGGCATGATGGGCCCGGGCCTCGGGCCCGGCGACGCGCAGCTTTACCCCGTGGCATGGCTACGCGAACCCTATGACAGCGAACTCGCGCCCTATCTCGCCGCTATCAAGCGGATCCCCCCCGGCGCATCGGCCGACATCGCCTGCCGCATGGCGGAGCGTAACCGCGTCGAAAACTGCCAGATTATAGGGGAAACTCCGCGCGGCACCGGCCTCGCCAAAGCGCTTCGCCTCGCCGCGTGGCAGTTCCTCGTCAAACCCCCGCGCATCGACAACAAACCGCAACTGGGCGTCTGGGTGCGGATACATTTTAATTTCAGTGTGCGAGCAATTGACGGCGTCGAGCCTGCCAATCAATGACGCATGACTATTAATATGCTCTTGACAGCATATAACTTAGACTGCATATTGAAAAAATGGCGTGGAGCATTCAGTTTGATGATCTGTTTTTCATCGAGGCGGCCTCCTTCGAAACCACGGTGCGCGCCGAACTTGCCGCCTGCCTGATTTTACTCCGCGAATTTGGCCCCGCGCTGAGGCGACCACATTGCGACACGCTCAAAGGCTCTCGCCGTGCAAATATGAAAGAATTGCGCTTTACCGCCGATGGCCGTTTCGATGCCCATCTCGCATTGCTCAAAAAGAAGAAGTAAAAATATGACCCGCCAATTGGACGACTTTCTGAAGACCTTCACCCCCGCCGAGCAGGATAAAATCCAGACGCGTGCGCGGGGGCTGATTGAAGACGAACTGACGCTACGCGCATTGCGTCAGGCGCACGACCTGACGCAAGAACGCATGGCTGAATTGTTAGGCGTGAAGCAGGAAAACATCTCCCGCATGGAACGCCGCGCCGACTTGCTGCTGTCCACAATGTCAAGCTACATCGAGGCGATGGGCGGCAAGCTGAAGCTGGTGGCGGAATTCCCGGAGCGTAGCCCGGTCGTGATCAAAAATTTGTCCGACATTGCCTTGGATGAAAAGCGCGTAGGTTAGATTGACGGTCAGTGGGGGTATTCCAACGAAGATGGGACACCCCCCAACACCATCACTTCCGCGACGCAATCCAAGCGTCGACTTGCTCTTCGAGTATATCCAATGGTACTGGACCTGACTTCAGCACCGTGTCGTGGAAGCCGCGCACGTCGAATTTCTTGCCCAGCGCCTTTTGTGCCTTGTCGCGCAGTTCGCTGATTTTCAAACGGCCAATCATATAGGCCGTCGCCTGGCCGGGGTAGATGATGTAGCGTTCAATCGCCTTAACGATGCCGCCAGGCGCGTCGGCGCTATTGTCCTCAACATATTTAATCGCTTGCTCGCGGGTCCAGCGTTTGTGGTGCAAGCCGGTATCGACCACTAAGCGGATCGCGCGGTGCAGTTCCAGCTGCAGCCGACCAAAATCGCGCGCCGGGTCGGTGTATAGGCCCATGTCCTTCGCGAGCTTCTCGGAATAGAGGCCCCAGCCTTCGGAGTAGGCCGTAACGCCGCCAAATTGGCGGAAGGCGGGCACGTCTTTGAGTTCGGTCTGGATCGCCAGTTGCAAATGATGCCCTGGAACACCTTCGTGATAGAATAATGCCTCAACCTCGGTCAGCGGCATGTCGGCCATCTTGTAGAGGTTGGCGTAATAGGTGCCGGGGCGCGAACCATCGGGCCCGGGGCGCTGGTAAAACGCCTTACCCGCAGACTTTTCGCGGAATGCTTCCACTGGCTTCACAACCAACCGCGCCTTGGGCAAAACGCCAAACCATTTAGGTAGCAGGGGGGTTATCAAATCCTGCGCCTTTTGCGTTTCGGAAAGATAGAGCGCGCGACCTTCGGCGGTTTCAGGTGCGTAGAATTTGGGCTCGGTGCGCATATAGTTGAAATAGGCCTGAAGGTCGCCCTTCACGCCCATCTTCTTTTGGACGACGCCCATTTCCTCGTGGATGCGCGCAACCTGCGCGAGACCCAATTCATGGATCTGGTCGGGCGTCATATTGGTCGTGGTGTAGTTGGCCAGCCGCTCGGCATAATAGCCAGCGCCATCGGGGAAGCGCCAGATACCGTCATCGGTGCCGGCGACTTTCTCCTGCGCGGTCATTTCGGCAATCAGCGCCTCATAGGCGGGCTTTACAGCGCCGGTGAGCGCCTGCGCCGCGTCCGCAACCAAGATATCCTTTTCAATCTGCGTGATCTTCAGCTTGCCGACCTTCGCCTTGAAATCGGCGAATAATGGCGCGTCAGGGCCGCCATCAAAGGGCGCCCCGGTGATGACATTGCGCGAATCGGCAATGACATAAGGATAGACCCATTTGGGTGGCATGATGCCCTTTGCGGCGCGCGTTTTGGCTTGGCCGACAGCCTCCGTCATTGCGGGGCCAATACCGTAGAGCCGGTTCACATAAGCGCGCGCGTCGGACTTGGTATCGATGCGGTGGATGTTGATGAGAAAGGCGGGGATCTGGCTCTGCGCGCCGTTCATCTGATCGAAGATATAGCCATAGTCATTATATTTATACGCGCCCTCGCTGCGCGCTGCGCGCTTTTCAAACAGGCGATAGGAGAGCTTGTTTTCTGGCGACAGCTTGGCGGGGTCAAAGCGCGCCCGCATTTCTTTCAACGCCGAACGTTCGGCTTCATAATTGCGGGCTTCGGCTGCGTCGGAACCATCGTCCCATTTCCCATAGTCGCTGTCCTTGATGCCGCGATAGGATTTGCCTAGCGGCGAGCGCGCAAGCTGTTGCGCATCATATTCGTCGAAAAACGCCATGATCGCGGCATTTTGGTCAACCTCGGCGGAGGCAACGGGTGCCGCGCCAGCAGTCTGCGCAATGGCCGGTGTGGCCATATAGACCAGCGCCACAGCAAGGGCAGAAAGGGCGGTTTGGGTTATGCGCATCGAAACTCTCCTGATATTGTTTATGGCAACGTCATATCAGGCAGATGCGGCAGGGGAAGCTGTGATTTTACAACTTGTCGAATGGGCAGTGGTTTTGGTCGAAGCGATCTACCGCGTGCCTAGCCGCTATTGCGCAACGCCGTCGCTATCGCGTTAATTGTCAACTGAATGCCCTCGCCAATCCGTTCGTCGGCTTCACCGGCGCGGTGGCGTTTCATGAGTTCGATTTGGAGCAGGTTGAGCGGCTCTATATAAGGCAGGCGCAGGCGGATGGAATTGTTCAGCGCCGGGTTGGCTTCCAACAAGTGGTTCTGCCCAGTAGCATCCAGCAGGCTGTCGCGTGAGGCGTGCCAGCCGCCCTTGATGCGGCCGAACAGATCATGCGCAAGCGCCTGATCCTCGACCAAGCCAGCATAATGCGCGGCAATGCCCATGTCGGACTTGGCCAAGACCATTTCCATATTGGCGAGAATGGTTTGGAAGTATGACCACTCACCCGCCATTGCGCGCAATAGGCCCTTGTCGGCAAAATCGGCCAATGCCTGTCCGGTGCCGTACCAGCCGGGCAGCATGACGCGCGCCTGCGCCCAGGAGAATACCCAGGGGATGGCGCGCAAATCTTCAATGGCGTCGGATGCGGTGCGGCTTGAGGGCCGCGATCCGATTTTCAGCGTCGCGATTTCGTTAATGGGCGTCATCTGGCGAAAAAATGTGCGAAAGCCAGCGGTGTCGTACACTAAGCCGCGATAGTGGCGGAAGGCACTGGCGGAGAGTTCAGCCATCGCCGCCTTGAACCGGGCAACGTCGGCACCCGCAATCGGGTCGCTCGACAGCGTGGCGAGCATCGTCGCCGATGCCATGGTTTCCAAGCTCGTGACGGCATTGTCGACCGTGCCATATTTGGCGGCGATCACTTCGCCCTGTTCGGTAATGCGGATGCGGCCCTGCACGGTACCCTGCGGCTGCGCGAGGATTGCCCCGAAGGCGGAACCGCCACCCCTGCCCACCGCGCCACCACGCCCGTGAAAAAGCTGCATCGCAACACCTGCGTCGGCAAACACGTCCGCCAAAGCGCTCGATGCCTCATATAATTCCCACGTGGATGTCAGGTAGCCGCCGTCTTTGTTCGAATCCGAATAGCCGATCATCACTTCCTGATGCCCGCGCGCATTGGCCAGCGCCTGCATCATGGGAATTTGGAAAAAGGCGCGCATGGTTTCGGGCGCAGCCTGAAGGTCGGCGATGGTTTCAAACAAGGGCACGGACATGATGGTCGCGCGTGGCTTTCCATCGTCATCAATGCGATACAGCCCCGCCTGTTTCAGCATCACATAGACTTCAAGCATGTCGGAGACGCTGGTCGTCTTGCTGATATTGTAGGTCGTGATGGCGGCGTCACCGTAATCAGCCTGCGCCTTGGCTGCCGCCCGAACGATGGCGAGTTCCTTTGCAGTCTCCGCGCTATAGTGCGTCCACTCGCCGGCCAGCGGCCGATTGTGCGACAGTTCGGCGACAAGCAGTTCGACCCGCGCGGCCTCATCCAGCGCAAGATAATCCGGCGACACGCGGGCAACGCGAAACAGCTCAGCGACGACACGTTCATGCACATCGCTATTCTGCCGCAAATCCAGCGTCGCCAGATGGAAACCAAATATCTCCACCGAGCGGATGAGCCGCGCCAATGCGCCGCCACTCGACAGCGCGCCATCGCCGTCGCTGGCGAGGCCCGACGCCACAGTGACAAGGTCCCGGCGCAGTTCGTCAGGGCCGTCATAGGGCTGTCCAGAAAGGCTCGAAGGGCGCGGCGGTTGATCGCCAACCAGTTTAATATGTGTCGCCGCCAGACGTGCGTAAATGCCCGACAGCGCCCGCCTATAGGGTTCGTCCGCGCGGCTTGGGGCGGTGTCGCCGCTTTTCTCGGCCAATGCCTGCACAGCCTCTGGCGTGTCACTCATCAGTGATGAGATCGAAATTTCCGCGCCCAGTTTATGGATCAGCTCAAGATAATGCCGAATGGCGGTGCCGCCGTTACGCGCAGTGGCGTAGCGCAGCGTTTCCGCATCCACGAAGGGGTTACCATCGCGGTCGCCGCCAATCCAGGTACCAAGACGCACAAAACCGGGTGGACGACCGCCAAGCGCCTTTTCCCAACCGGCGTAAAGTTTCGGCAGCGCCGTCAGAAAGACATCCTGCATCGTCGCGCGGGCATTTTCGATCTCGTCCGCCACAAACAGCTTTTCGCGGCGCAGCGGCCGCGTTTGCCACAAAAGCGCAATCTGCCGGTAGATGGCTGCGTCTAAGTCATCGCCATCTTCAGTCACCGTCTGTCCCTGATCACGCAGCTCCATCAGCTTTGCGATCCGGTTTTTATGGTCGATGATACTCTTGCGCCGCACTTCGGTGGGATGTGCGGTCAGCACGGGCACGATCAGGCTATGGCCAAGCATCTCGCGGATGTCGGTTAGGGCAACCCCCTCCGCCATAAGCCGCGCGCAAGCCTCCGCGACCGTCGCGCCGTCCTCATGCGCAAGGCCTTGGCGATCCTCCGCCAGATTGGCCAAAAGCGAAAACAGCATGAACCCACGAACGAAGTTCAGCGTATCATCAAGGCTGAGCGCACCAAGGCCGCTGTCGCTCGCTTCGGCACCTTCAACTTTGCGAAAACGATCAACGCTCGTCGAACGTATATATTCGGTCTGCCGGAATAATTTTTCCCCGCCATAAGCGCGAATGACGTCCCCCAGCATCTTGCCGAGAAACCGGATATCCGGATTTTGCGAAATAGCTTGCGTGTGTTGACCGTCCATCGCCCAGTTTGTGCACATGGGCCGCGCATAGGCAAGCAAATGCGCCTACGCTGGGCAGGGAATAGCTATTCCCCAATCAGGCGGGAAAGTCGGCGGATTTCATCATTTTGCGCAGCGACATCATCAACCACCGGTTTTTGCGCATCGGTCAGCAGCGCCGCCAGTCCCGAATCACCCGCATTGGCATCCGCAATCAAACCATCAAACGCGCGAACCGCCGCGACCGAATCATCCCGTATTTTATCGAGCCGCGACAATATGACATGCGCGTTGACCCATGCTTCACTGCCGGGGCCGCTTCCCGCTGCGCGTGCGGCCACAGAGCGCACCGCATCAAGGCGTTCCAGATAGGCCGCGTGCGCGATCTTGTGCCGCGAAAGCAACGCGTCGACCTGCGCCTTGAGCTCCACGGACATGGAAACCGGCGCTGCTGGCGGTGTTGTGGGCGCCGTTATCGCGTCATTATTCTCATACGCGCGCCGTTCAAGCGAGGGAAACTGCCCGTCGATACTGCCGCATGATGCGAGCAGAATGAGGGGCATCAGGCGGAGCATTGGCTTGATAATCGACATATGGGGTGTCTAAACCTGCGGCCACGCCCATGCAAGGGCCGCGCAATAGCGCTTGATGGCGGGCAAAAGGCGTTGACAGGATGAAATCCTTGGACTAGCTGCGCCCCTTCTTGCGTGACCTCCCAAGATTCGTCTTTTGGAGTAACGCGTTTGAGCAACCGCGCTTCAAAAGGGCGCTAAGCTGTAGAAACGGATGAGTTATAGCCATGTTCGCAATCGTGCGCACAGGCGGCAAGCAGTATCGCGTAGCCGCCGGAGACAAAATCGCAGTTGAAAAACTGTCTGGTGAAGCGGGTGACAAGATCTCGCTTGGTGACGTTCTGTTGGCCGGTGACGGCGACACAGTGCAGGACGTAAACGGCCTGACCGTTTCTGCCGAAATCATTGCGCAAGAGCGCGGCGAAAAGGTGATCGTTTTCAAAAAGCGTCGTCGCCACAATTATCGTCGTAAGCAGGGCCATCGTCAGTCTTTGACGCTGCTGCGCATCCTCGCCGTCGGCAAGGAAGTGAAAAAGGCTGCTGCGCCGAAAGCCGAAAAGGCTGAAGCCGCGCCAAAGAAAGCCGCTGCGCCCAAAAAGGCTGCAGCTTCAAAGGAAGCTTGAGCGGCAACGCTCTGACTTAGGAGTTTAGACCATGGCACATAAAAAAGCAGGTGGTTCGTCACGCAACGGTCGCGATTCAGCAGGCCGCCGCCTTGGCGTTAAGAAATTCGGTGGCGAAAGCGTCATCGGTGGCAACATTATCATCCGTCAGCGCGGCACCAAGGTATATCCTGGCGCAGGCGTTGGCCTTGGCAAGGACCACACTTTGTTCGCGCTCGTCGCGGGCCGTGTGCGTTTCCACGCTGGCAAACTTGGCCGCAAATATGTGTCGGTCGACATGGCGGCTGCGGCGGCCGAATAAACAGGACAATCGATACCGGGTTGTCCAGACGGATGACCCGGAAATCGCATCAGGTGGTTTCCACCTTTGAACAGGGAGACGGGTCAACCGGTCTCCCTTTCTTTTTGTCTCTTTCTCCCTGTTCTCAGCCTCCTGCGGAGGAACTGTAACATGGCTGTCGCTTTATCGTGCAAAGGGCGGCGCAGAACCGGAGAGAAAAGATGTTCGCGAGAACCGAAAGATTGTTATTGCGGCCCAGCTGGCCCGAAGATGCGGCCGAACTTTATCAGGCAATTGCCGATGCAGGCATTGTCCGCAATCTCGCCCGCGCGCCCTGGCCCTACACGGCGGAGGACGCCGTCCGCTTCGCAACGCAAGAGCATGACGCGCATTTCCCCTCCTTTTTGATGATGCTGCGCACCAACGGTGCGCCGCGTCTGATCGGCGCGTGCGGCATTGGTAACTTCAATAATGACGCCGAACTCGGCTATTGGATCGGCAGGCCATATTGGGGATTGGGTTTCGCCACCGAAGCCAGCCGCGCCGTCATTGAGATAGCCAAGACGATCGGCCACAGGAAATTGGTCGCGAGCCACTTCACCGACAACCCCGCGTCGGGCAATGTTTTGCGCAAACTTGGCTTTCAAAACACCGGCAAGACGGCACTACGCCACAGCAGCGGCCGTGGCATTGCCACAACATGCGCGCTGTACGAACGGTCGCTTGAGGACGCCGTCACCGACGATGGAGATATGCGAAGCACGCAAGCACTCGGCATGCGCGAATATATGGAGCGCCTTGAGGCGGCGTAAGCGACATTCAACGCTATTGGACAAGCAATGCAATTGGCCTAACGTGTAAAATGATAATTACGCACAGGCACTCATGACCACACACGCTTCAAAAATCGTACAACTGAATGATCCCGCCATGCCGCGCCGGTTAAGCCCCAAGGCGAGCCGTTTGGCGGCGCTTGAGGCCGCGCGCGACCTGTTGCTTGAATCGGGCCCGCAAGCCGTAACGCTGAAAGCAGTCGCGGGACGCATTGGCCGCACGCACGCCAATTTGCTACATCATTTCGGTTCAGCCTCTGGACTGCAGCGCGAGCTTGCCGCCTATATGGGCGACAAAATCTGTAGCAAAATTGGTGCAGCGGTGGCGCAAATGCGCGGCGGAGCGGTGACGCCGCAGGAGCTGGCTGACCTGATTTTTGACCAGTTCGATCGCGAGGGTGCGGGCGCGCTGGCGTCGTGGATGCTATTGTCGGGCAATGAAGACGCGCTCGACCCGATTATCGAGGCGATCCATAGACTGGTCGACGAAATCAGCGAAGACGGACAGGACGACACGTCGCTGCATGAACTTACGCTCGAAATGGTGTTGATGGCATTGGGCGACGCATTGTTGGGCGGCCCGATGTCGGCCTCACTCGGCCTGCCGCGCGAGACGGGACGGCAAATTGCCGGCCGCAAATTGGCGGCTTCTTTCGACGAGTGGCAGTCCCAGATTAAAAGCTAAGGCGCTACGCGATAATATTCGCGGTACCACGCCGCAAATTTTTCGAGACCCTCGGCCAGCATCACTTTGGGTTTATAGCCCGTCAGTGCATGGAGCGTGGATACATCGGCATAGGTCGCCGTGACATCGCCGGGCTGCATTGGCCGCATGACCTTAACGGCCTCATGCCCGATGGCTTTCTCGAGCGTCTCGATCATGTCCATCAACCCAACGGGATGGCTGTCGCCGATGTTGAGCACGCGGTGATCGCCGCGTGCGGGCGGGTTATCAAGTGCGCCAATGATCCCGTCGACAATGTCATCAATATAGGTGAAATCGCGCGCCATCTTCCCGTCGCCATAGACCTCAATCGCCTCTCCTTTGAGGATTTTCTGCGTGAAGCTGAAATAGGCCATGTCGGGGCGTCCCCAAGGGCCATAGACCGTAAAGAAGCGCAGCCCCGTTTGCGGGAAGCCGTATAAATTGGCGTAAGACTGGCTCATCAGCTCACATGCGCGCTTGGTCGCGGCGTAAAGTGACACAGGGTCGTTGGCGGGCTCATCTTCCTTGAAGCCCTCGCCGCCCATCGGCTTGTCGCCATAGACTGAACTGGAGGAGGCATATACGAGATGCTCGAAACCCTCCGCATGGCGGCACGCTTCCATCACCGAGAGATGGCCCGCCAGATTTGAACGTTCGTATGCGAAAGGGTTTTCAATACTGTACCGCACACCTGCCTGCGCCGCCAAATGGACCACGCGCACGATGTTGTTGTCGCGGACGAGCGCAGCCATCTTTGCAGCGTCGGCAATATCGATGCGTTCAAATGCGAAGTTATTGATGCCGGCAAAAGTCGCCAAGCGCGCCTCTTTCAGTGCGGGGTCGTAATAGTCATTGACGATATCGACGCCAATGACGCGTTCACCGCGCGCCAACAACCGGTGCGCCACGGCGTGGCCAATGAAACCGGCTGCGCCTGTTACGAGTATCGGTGCCGGCATGTCAAAACTATCCTTATGCATAAAAAGCAAATTTACGTGACGCAGGAGGCGTCTCACCATCAGCCCTATGCCGTGCGCTTTATCACGGAGCCAAGCTTAAGCAACATTAGCATAGCCACATACGGCGCTATTGAGCGCGGTGACAGCCTCAGACCAGAAGACAAAGGTTTAATATTCAGGGAAGGCTGCGCGCCTCGGGTGCAGTCTTAAAAATGAGATATGCATATTTATATATGCGCATATACATGCGGGTTGCACATATATATAAGGTCAAAATATCTTGATATGCACACATATATATGTCAATGTGTAATGGAAGGACCTGCATATATGTCACCTGGCCAAGCAATTTTAGCACGAAAAAGTCTCGACCGCCGCCTCGCAGCACTGCGGGGGGAGGCCGTCGCCGTTCCTTCACGCGGTTGGCTTAAGGGCGTTCGCGAGGCCTTGGGATTAAGCACACGCCAGCTGGCCAAGCGAATGGGCGCCGCCTATTCGCGCATAACGGCAATGGAAAAGGCGGAGCCGGCGGGCGCAATAACGATAAAAAGTATGCGCGAGGCAGCCGAGGCGATGGGCTGCACATTCGTCTACGCCATAGTCCCTACGAACTCGCTGGATGACATCGTGCAGCAACAGGCCGCCCGAAAGGCAGAGGCTATGCTTGCGCGGCTCCACCACACCATGCGCCTCGAGAACCAGGCGATGGATGGGGCTGACCTCGTGACCGAACGCCAGCGCATAATTGCGGAACTACTTGCCGGCTCAACGCGCCGCTTGTGGGATGATGAATGACAGACGCACTTTTCCATGAAGATGACGATGCCAATACACCTCTCGATGCAGAGGAGATGCAACAGCTTATACCGTCCTACATCACTTTGCGTCGCGAGTTGAACGAGGCGGAACAGGTCAACATTGCGCATGCCTCAAAATGGTTGTCGTCGCGCCGCAGCGACCCGCTCGATGAAGTCTTCCTGCGCGAACTGCACAGACGCATGTTCGGTCAGGTGTGGCGCTGGGCTGGGCACTATCGCAAGACGGCACGTAACATTGGCGTAGATGCCAACCGTGTCCGGATGGATACTGCGCAGGCACTTGACGATGCGCGCTTCTGGGTCGCGAATGCCACCTACGCTCCTGACGAAATTGCGGTGCGTTTCTCGCACCGGCTAGTGGCAATCCATCCCTTCCCTAATGGTAATGGTCGCCTCTCACGCATGGCTGGCGATTTACTGGCTGTACAACTCGGCCGCCCTCAATTCTCGTGGGGAAGTCACAGCCTCACTGACGCCAACGTTACACGTGCAGCTTACATCGCAGCATTACGCGCGGCCGATGCGCACGATCTGGGGCCCTTGATTTTATTCGCACGCTCCTAGGCGTTCAGCGAATTGATGGAGGCACGCGAAGAGATCTGGTCGCGGCTTGGCTAGGCTGGATGACTGGCCACTGGCGGCAGGCTACGCTTACCCCATAAAACCCAACGCAAATTCAATTCGACGGCCATTTAATGTCGCGCCAGTCAGGCGGCGCGGCGTTGATCCGTTGCCTGTAGCCATGCACGTGCCTGGCGCTGTGCCTCTGCGATTTCGCGTGCGGTCATCTCGTCCGAGATATCTGCGCGGCACATCGTCGCCTCTTCGCTGCCATTCAGGGCCGCGAGATTGAACCATTTGTGCGCCTCAATCAGGTCGACTTCGACCCCGCCGCTTCCGCTAGGATAGGCCATGCCCAAGTCGTACAATGCGTCCGCGTTGCCGCGCGCCGCATCGGCCAAGCGGCTTTCCTTCAAGAAATTCGCGCTTTTGAAACTGTTACCCATGATTACTGTCCCCACATCCACTGTGTGAGGTCAATTTCGCCAAACATGGATAACAAATGGTTAACGCAAAACGCGAAAACAGTGTCCAGATTGGGAAGTAAAAAATGCGCCTATAGCGGGCAGTTATCTAGCAGGCGCGTCTTGCCGATCTTGGCCGCCACCAACAACCGCGCCTCTCGGCCGTCAAAGACAGCCAGTTCCTCAAGTGTCACCGCGTCGGCGAGCGCGAAATAGTCCACCGCATCAAAGCCGCCCGCCAATATTTTTGCAGTCGCGGCGGCAAGCGTTTCGGCCACAGCGTTGCCGCCACGAATATCGCGCGCGGCGTGTTCCAACGCCCTTGGCAAAGCCAATGCCGCAGCCCTTTGTGCGGGCGTCAGATAGGCATTGCGTGAGGACAGTGCGAGGCCGTCTGTGTCACGCACGATCGGGACGCCCAATATCTCCAGATCGAAATCGAGATCGCGCGCCATTTGGCGAATGACCGCGAGTTGCTGAAAATCCTTCTCGCCAAACAGCGCAACATCGGGCTGAACCTGATTGAACAGTTTTGCGACAACGAGCGCGACACCGTCAAAATGCCCGGGGCGTGCACCGCCACAATATCCGCGGCTTGGTCCATCGACATGCAATTTGGTCGCAAAACCCTGCGGATAGACAGTCGCCGCGGTGGGCGCCCACAACATGTCGACACCCGCCGCACGCAACAATTCTGAATCGCGTTCAAACGTACGCGGATAGGCGTCGAGATCTTCATTCGGGCCGAATTGGGTTGGATTAACGAAGATGGACACCGCCACCGCATCGGCATGGCGCCGCGCATTGTCGACCAGTGCCATATGCCCGTCATGCAATGCCCCCATGGTCGGGACGAGCGCAATGCGCGCGCCCTCTTTTCGCAGGAGGGAAACATTGTGCCGTAATGAAGCAAGTTGATTGATGGTTTGCACGTGTCGGCGGCCTTGTTTAATGGCTTTAAGTGAACCCGCCTATGCGGGACGGCGTGGCGACATTTCAAGGCAAATGTCGGGCGCAAGATATTTAGGACAGATCCGGGGGAATATGGCCAAGGCACATCACATTGTTTTCGCTAATGAAAAGGGCGGAACGGGTAAGTCGACGACGGCGGTGCATGTCGCCATTGCGCTGGCATCGCGCGGTGCGCGGGTGGCATGTATTGACCTTGATTCACGCCAGCGGACATTGTTTCGCTATCTTGAGAACCGGCGCGACACGATTGCGCGGCGTCGCATCAGCCTGCCCATGCCCGTGTTTGAAGTGTTTGAGCATGATTCGCAGGCGACACTTGACCGGCAAGTCGAACGACTGGGTGCCGAGAATGATTTCCTGATCTTTGACACGCCTGGCCGCGATGACAAATATGCCCGCCTCGTCGCCACGCGGGCAAATACGCTGGTGACCCCAATCAATGACAGCTTTGTAGACTTTGACCTCATCGGCCAAGTCGATGCGGAAAATTTCAAAGTGCGCAAATTAAGCTTCTATGCCGAGCTCATCTGGGAGGCACGCAAGGAACGGGCGAAGACAGATGGTGTCACGATCGACTGGATCGTGGTGCGCAACCGGCTGCACAATATGGAGGCGCGCAACCAGCAGCGCATGACCAATGCCATTGCCGAATTGTCGAAGCGTGTGGGTTTCCGGTCGGTACCGGGTTTGAACGAGCGCGTTATTTATCGTGAGCTTTTCCCGTCGGGACTGACGCTGATCGACAAGGGCCATTTGGGACAGTTGGCGACTGCGCATATTGCTGCGCGTCAGGAATTGCGCGAACTTGTCACAGGCCTCGCACTGCCCGATCTGCAGGGTGCCACGCTCGTTTAATGGCCTTTTTCGGGCTCCTGATTATCGCCGCGCTGGCGTGGGCGGTGTGGACGAAAAAACTGCAATCGCAACAGCTGCTGCCAATATTGCTTGGGATTGGCGGCGCCTTTCTGGCCGCACGCGGGAGCCTTCTGCTCGGGCTCGGCGCAATTGTGATTGCCGCGGCGTGGTATCGCGGGATGACGTGGCGACTGTTTAGGAAGGGCGGGAAAGACAATGACGCGGCAGCGCTTGATGCGGCCCGTGTTCTGCTGGGCGTTTCCCGTTTTGATAATGCTGAACGCATTCGCGAGCGGCATCGCGCTTTGATTTCGCAAAACCATCCTGACGCAGGCGGCAGCGATGAACAGGCCGCCGCGTTGAACAAGGCCCGCGATATTTTGTTAGATGACTTGAACAAGAAAATACTATAATTACTAAACTATACTGTAATTATAAAAATATCTCCCAGAAATAGGAACTATATGACCCATAATTTCCACCCGACATCGCTGCGTGAATATGACATTCGCGGGATCATTGGTGAAACGCTTGGCGCAGACGATGCCTATGCCATTGGTCGCGGCTTCGGGACATGCTTGGTCCGCGCCGGCGGTAAAAAGGCCGCCGTGGGTTATGACGGCCGCGTCAGCTCACCTATGCTCGAAGTGGCGCTGGTCAAGGGATTGAACGACAGCGGTGTCGACGTTGTGCGTATCGGCATGGGGCCAACGCCCATGCTATATTATGCCGAAGCCGTTCTGGACGACGTAGACGGCGGCATTGAAATAACCGGCAGCCATAATCCAGCCAATTATAATGGCTTCAAAATGGTCCTCATGGGGAAACCGTTTTTCGGCGCAGATATCCAAAAGCTGGGCAGCATGGCGGCGGCAGGGGATTGGACCGCCGGAGAGGGTACTTCCGAGCATTTGGATATCCTTGACCAATATGTCGCCCGCGTTGCCGAAGCGGCGCCGCAAAAGGCATTTCGCATCGGGTGGGACGCAGGCAACGGGGCGGCGGGACCGGCAATTGAAAAGCTGGTCAAGATGTTACCCGGTGAGCACCATCTTTTGTTTGTGGATGTGGATGGCCAGTTTCCCAATCATCACCCCGATCCCACCGACCCTGTAAATCTGGTCGATCTGCAAAAGCTTGTCGCGGAAAAGCATCTCGATTTCGGAGTGGCTTTTGACGGCGATGGCGACCGCATTGGTGCGATTGACGGCGAGGGACGTGTTATCTGGGGCGACCAATTGCTTCAGATCTTCGCCGAAGACGTACTGGGCGATGTCCCGGGCGCTACGATTATCGCAGATGTGAAGGCGTCGCAGGCACTGTTTGACCGCGTGGAGCAACTTGGCGGGCAGCCGCTGATGTGGAAAACGGGTCACAGCCTGATTAAGTCCAAAATGAAGGAAACAGGGTCGCCGCTGGCGGGCGAAATGAGCGGGCACATCTTCTTCAAGCATGAATATTATGGCTTTGATGACGCGATTTACGCGGCGGTGCGTTTAATGGCGGCGTCGGCCAAGCTCGGCAAAAGCGTCACTGAATTGCGCGGCGATATGCCCGTCATGATCAACACCCCCGAAATGCGTTTTCAGGTCGATGAGACCCGCAAGTTCGCCGTGATCGACGAAGTTCTCGCGCGCCTTTCGGCAGACGGCGCCGACGTCAACAACACCGACGGCGCGCGCGTGAACACGCCCGATGGCTGGTGGTTGTTGCGTGCATCAAACACGCAGGATGTATTGGTCGCACGCGCGGAAGCATCAAGCGAAGAGGGCCTCGACCGACTGATGGCGCAGATTGATGCGCAATTGGCGGCATCGGGACTGGAACGCGGAGAGCAAGCAGGGCATTAAGCTCTGGTGACATTACCTTCCATCATCACCGACTGGTTCGCCGCGCGCGATTGGACGCCGCGGCGCCATCAACTGGAGATGCTGGAAGCTGCTGGCGTAGGGCGGCATGCGCTGCTCGTGGCCGCGACGGGTGCGGGCAAGACGCTGGCTGGGTTTTTGCCGACGTTGGCCGAATTAGTTGAAGACATGCGTTCCCCGGCGCAGGCCGGGGTCCAGACGTCATCAAACAACGCTGAGTTGGGGGCTGGATCCCAGCCTGCGCTGGGAAACACATTAACGCCAGTCAACGGCCTGCACACGCTCTATATCTCCCCGCTCAAGGCGCTTGCGGTCGACGTCCGGCGCAATCTGTTGATGCCAATCGAGGAGATGGGCCTACCCATCCGCGTCGAGGCGCGCACGGGCGATACGCCATCCGACCGCAAGGCGCGGCAGCGGGTGAAGCCGCCGCATATACTGCTGACTACGCCCGAATCATTGTCGCTGCTGCTCAGCCACGAAGACAGCGTACATATGTTCTCGACGCTCAAGCGCGTCATCATCGATGAAGTGCATGCCTTCGCCAATGGCAAACGCGGTGACCTGCTCAGCCTGTCACTTGCACGGCTGCAAACGCTCGCACCCAATCTGCAGCGCGTTGCCCTGTCGGCCACCGTCGCCGACCCCGATGACTATCGCGCGTGGCTCGCGCCTTATGGTGACATTGACCAAGTGGGCTTGGTCGAAGGCGAGGCAGCGGCAGAGCCTGACCTAAATATCCTCCTCCCCGAAGGCCGCGTGCCGTGGGCGGGGCACAGCGGGCAGCATGCGATACCGCAGCTGATCGACGAAATTGGCCGCAACAAAATCACGCTGATATTCTGCAACACACGCTTCCTCGCCGAGTTCATCTTCCAGAAATTGTGGGACGCGAATGAGCCCAAATATGCCATCGGCATTCACCACGGCTCGCTGTCGATTGAGGCACGGCGCAAGGTCGAAGGCGCAATGGCTGACGGCAAGTTGCGCGCGTTGGTGTGCACGGCCTCGCTCGATCTGGGCGTCGACTGGGGCGATGTCGATTGCGTCATTCAAATGGGTGCGCCCAAGGGATCATCACGGCTGCTGCAACGGATTGGCCGGTCGAACCACCGGATCGACGAGCCATCCAAGGCCATCCTCGTGCCCGGCAACCGCTTTGAATATCTGGAGGCGCAGGCCGCCTATGACGCGGTGGCCGAGGGCGTGCGCGATGGCGAAACCTTCCGCCCGGGAAGCTATGACGTCTTGGCGCAGCATGTCATGGGCATCGCCTGCGCGGGTCCGTTCGATGAGGAACAGTTGCTGGCGGAGGTGCAATCGGCCCTGCCCTATTCCGCGATGGATGCCGCGACCTTTGCCCGCGTCATCGCCTTTGTCGCGACGGGTGGCTATTCATTGCGCGCCTATGACCGGTTCAAGAAACTGGTCAAAGACCCCGACGGCAGGTGGCGGCTGTCGCACCCGCAATTTGCCGCGCAGCACCGGTTTAATGCAGGCATCATTGTGGATGCGCCGATGCTCGAAATCCGCTTCCGCAATGGCCGCAAGTTGGGCAAGGTTGAGGAATCCTTCGCCTCGACGCTCAGCCCGGGCAACACGTTCACCTTTGCCGGCATGGCGCTTGAAGTGGAATCCATCAAGGACCTCGACCTCATTGTCCGCGCCGCGACGAAGCCGGCAACCAATATCCCAAGCTATATGGGTGCGCGCCTGCCGCTCACCGCGCATCTGGCGGGCAGGGTGCGGCAGATGTTAACCGATCGCGCAGGCTGGGCGCGCTTTCCCGACGAAGTGCGCGAGTGGCTGGAGATGCAGGCCTATCGCAGCCAGATGCCCAAGCCCGGCCAGCTTCTCGTCGAGACATTCCCGCACGACAAACGTCATTATATGGTGACCTATCCCTTTGAAGGTTGGAACGCGCACCAGTCGCTCGGCATGCTGATCACCCGCCGCATGGAAAGCCGCGGCCTGATGCCGATGGGCTTTGTAGCGAGCGATTATGCCTTGGGTGTCTGGAGCCTGAAGCCGATCACGGACCCTCGCCCGCTTTTCTCCGCCGACATTTTGGCGGATGAATTCACCGAGTGGGTGGAATCGAGCTATTTATTGAAGCGCGCCTTTCGTGAGGTCGCCGTCATCAGCGGCCTTGTCGAGCGGCAGCATCCGGGGAAGCGCAAGACGGGCAAGCAGGTCACTTTTTCCACTGACCTCATCTACGATGTGCTGCGCAAATATGAACCCGACCATCTGCTGCTTGAGGCGGCATGGGCCGATGCGCGCACGCGGTTGACCGACGTTGGGCGGCTCGGTGATTTGTTGGACCGCGCCGCCGATACAATGCTGCATGTCGACCTTGAACGCGTTAGCCCCCTCGCCGTGCCGTTGCTCGTTATGATTGGCCGCGAGAGTGTGGCGCAGGGGTCGGTTGACGACGCACTGCTGATGGAAGCTGAAAGCCTCGCCGGCATTGCGATGACGCCGTGAAACGAAACCGTAGCCTCGACCGCCACGCTTCGTCATCCCGAACTGGTTTCGGGATAACAAGCTACGGTGGCGTGTTATCCTGAATCGAGTTCAGGATGACGAGACGTTAGGTCAATTCAACAAATTCTGCTTCCAGAACATCAATGTCGACCAGAATTGATAGTCGACATTTTCTTTCTTGGCGAAGCCATGGCCTTCATTTTTGCCCAACAAATGCCAAGCAACGCCGCCCTTGTCGCGGATGGCCTTTACGATTTGATCGGCTTCGGATGCTGGCACACGGGGGTCGTTCCCACCGGTGACAACAAACATCGGTTTCGTGATTTCCGCCACGCGGGTCAGTGGTGAAATTTCAAGCAACTTTGCCCGCTGTGCCGGATCGCGTTCATCGCCATATTCGACGCGGCGCAAATCGCGGCGATAGCTTTGGGTGTTTTCAAGGAAGGTCACGAAGTTGGAAATGGCGACAATGCAGTTCGTCGCGCGCAATTTATCCTTGAACTGCACAGCGGCGGCATAGCACATATAGCCCCCGTAAGATCCGCCAGCGAGGCCAAAGCGGCTTGCGTCAAGCGATGGGTCTTTGGCCAGCGTGCCCAGAAACGCGCCCATGTCTTTGACCGAGTCCTCGCGTTTGAACGGGCCGTTATCCAGCCCGACAAATTTTTTGCCATATCCGGTTGAGCCGCGGACGTTGGGATAGAAAATCGCGACACCCATTTCGTTCAGTAGATAGTTGCTGCGCCCTTGGAAGCCGGGCCGCGATTGCCCCTCTGGACCGCCATGCACGTTCATGATCATCGGCCGCTTGCCGGGGAACTTCACGGGATCGGGGCGATAGAGAAATCCGGACACGGGCAACCCGTCAAAGCTTTTGACCGTCAGCAATTCAGGCTCGACATTCTTCGACACATCCAGACCGCCGGTTTCACTTTCGGTCCAGCGGGTCACCTTCAATGTTTTTGGATCAATGCTGTACGCATCAGCCGCGCTGCGGGCCGAGGTGAACGTCACCCCGATCTCGCCCCATTCGGAGACTTCGAACCCGCCGATGATGCCTGCAGGTAAGCCATCCACAACGCGGACCGTGTTGGTTTTGGGATCAAGCAATTTGAGTTTGCTTACCCCCGCCTCGTTGGTTTCGTACACGATGAAACTGCCGTCCGGTGAAATGTCGAAGCTGTCGACATCCCATTTCTCTGCCGGACCGCGCGGCGTGAATTTTCCGGTGGCGATGTCGATGGTACCCAATCGCTGAAAGTCCGAACCTTCGTCGGACGTAACCCACAGCGAACCGTCGGGCGCAAAGGACGCGCCGCCAATGGCGATATCCTTGGTATGATCGCCAATGGGGGTCATCTTGCCCGTGGCCAGATCAAGGAGCGACATGTCGACATTGCTGACCGACAGATATTGGCCGACCACTGCGCTTTTCTTGTCGGGCGAAAACGCGCCAACATTCCAACCGCCGCCTTTGACTTCGGCAACCATCCGGCTTGTCGATGGATCGCGCGGGTTCATGACGTAGATGTCATTGTCGCTGCCGTTGCGCCGCGTCGACGTATAGGCGACCAACTCTCCATCATCGCTCCATGCGTTTATGCTGTTGCGGCTTTTGCCATCGGTCAGCAGCGTGAGCTTGCCGTCCTTCAGCGCATAGATTTGGTAGAATTCATTGCCGCCGATATCTTTCTGCGTCAGCAATATGTCGCCGGTTTTCGGGGCCCAGCTGCCACCACCAACGGGCTCCGCCTCAAAGCTAATTTGCTTACGGTCCATCATCGGCCCAGCGACGCGGTGCAACTGCGCGGTGTTGCCGAAACGGGTCGCGATCAGCATGGATTTGTCGGTCGGATGCCAACCGGAGAAGCTTGCCGTACGAAATTCCATATAGGGCCGCGTCTGCACGGGTAGCTCATCCGGCACGGGAGGGACGCCATCGGCGACCAGCGCGTCGGGTTTCGGCGCATCGGCAAAGGCAGGCGCCATGGGCAAAGCCAGCGCGGCAATCAAAAGAAGTTTCTTCATATTTATCCCCTTCTGTAATTTTATGGAACTGAGGCTAACGCAAAGCTGCCGCCGCAACAAACGACTTTGTTCCCGCTTCGACAAAAGGCGGATTCGGTTCGACGGGCCATGCCTTGTCGCTGTCCGAAAAGAGGCGTATTGTGGCGGCATTGAAGATTTGAAATGCAACGCAGCGCGCTTGGATTCATCGGCCTATTTTTAAGCACATCGGCAATGGCGCAGGAGCTGCTTACGCTGGATGCTGCATCGGATGTTGCCGCGATCACCGAAGAGTTCGGCATTGACCGTAGCGACCGGATGACCGTGCAGGTGCGTGTGAACGGCAGCGACGCCGTCCCCTTCATCGTCGATACCAGCGCAGAACGGACCGTCATTGCCAATGACCTCGCGCGCAAACTGGCGTTGGAGGCAGGCCCCACGCTCACGCTCGCGACGATATCGGGACGGTATCAGGTCAACAGCTTCTTCATCGACAGCATTTCCACCGCGTCGGTTAACCTGCAGGGTGTTGAGGCACCCGGCCTGGAACGCGCAAACCTCGGCGCATATGGGCTGTTGGGTATCGACAGTCTGGAGGACAATCGGGTGCATCTCGATTTCGTCCAGCAGACAATGGATGTGCTGCCGTCGCGTAAAACGCGCGGCAAGACGAAGCTCGAAAATGGCATGATTGTCGTGCAGGCGCGGCGCAAGGCGGGCCGGATGATACTATCGAGCGCGCGGATTGATGGTATTAAGGTCGACATCATTCTGGATACCGGCGCGCAAAGCAGCATGGCCAATGTCGCCCTGCGCGACAAGCTGCGCAAGCGGCACCGCGCCTTTGACTTCATTCCGGTGAAGATGCGCAGTGTAACAGGTACGATCCTCAACGGTGACTATACCCAAATTCGCGAAATTGAGGTCGGCGGGCTGGTCATTAAAGATATGCCGATGACCTTTGCCGACAATTACGCGTTCACGGCGCTTAACCTTCAGGATCGGCCAGCAATCTTGCTCGGCATGGACGCGCTGAAACTGTTTGACCGCGTACTGATTGACTTCAGCAACCGGCGTGTGGGTTTCGATCCGCCGAAGGGCGTTTCGCTTGAGCCACGAACGCGGATGGCAGCCGCTTTATAGGATCGTGGCCCACAACGGCTTGCGCCATTGATGGACAATCCGCATAGCCGCAGACGATGTCGCATGCTTTTGAATTTGGGGGTCAGTCATTCGAGGTTGCCGGTGAGGCCGCCTTATATTGGCCTGCCGAGCATGCGCTGCTCGTGTCCGATCTGCATTTGGAAAAAGCGAGCGCTTATGCCTTAAATGGCCAGATGCTGCCGCCCTATGACAGCATTGCAACGCTTGAGGACATTGCGGCGCTCTGCACCAAATATAGACCAGCCAAAATCATATCCTTGGGCGATAATTTCCACGACGATGACGGCGAGGCGCGGCTGGCGGAATCGGCGGCAGCATTGTTGGTCGACTTGACTTGCGATACCGAATGGCTTTGGATTACCGGGAACCACGACCGCGCGGTTGCGGGCATCTGGGGCGGCAAAACGCACGACGAAATATGCCTGTCGGGCATCACACTTCGGCACGAAGCGCAACGCGGCGATCCCAATCCCGAAATATCGGGGCATTTCCACCCGAAGTTCCGTCAAGTCTTGCGTGGCCGGATGGTCGCGCGGCGGTGCTTTGTCAAAACTGCGCGCAAAATCATCATGCCCGCATTTGGCGCACTCACCGGCGGACTTGATGTGCAGGACAGCGCGATTATGCACGCCTGCGACGTGGCGGATGGGGAGACGGTTGAAGCCTTGGTCGCGACCAAGGCGGGCTATGCGCGCTTTGCCTTAAACGGGGCTGCTGCGCGCGCCAAATAAGGCTGTGCCAACGCGGACATAGGTCGCGCCCATCATGATCGCGGTGTCGAAATCTTCCGACATGCCCATGCTCAGTTGCGGCAAATCATGACGCGCCGCCAACTCGGCCAGCAATGCAAAAAATGGCGCGGCCTCAATCGACGCCGGCGGTATGCACATCAGACCTGCCAATGGAACGCCGCTGTCCTTTGCCGCCGCAATCAATGCAGGCAGTTCCGAAACGGCACAGCCACCCTTTTGCTCTTCAGCGCCGATGTTCACTTGAATGAAGCACGGGATGTATCGCGCCTGCTTTTCCATCGCCTTGCCAAGCGCCGTGACCAGCGAAAGCCGGTCAACCGAATGAATCATATCGAACAAGGCAACCGCTTCGTCCGCTTTGTTGGATTGAAGCTGCCCGATCAGATGCAATTGCACGCCGGGGTGGCGCTGCTTCAACGCTGGCCATTTGGTCGCCGCTTCCTGAACGCGGTTTTCACCGAAGAGCATTTGGCCTTCGTGAATCAGCGGCTCAATATCTTCGGCCGCGCGGGTTTTCGACACCGCAATCAAATGAATGTCTTCGGGCGCACGCCGCGCCATCTTGGCGGCCGCCGCCATGCGTTCACGGATTGCGGCCAAAGGGCCGGCGGATGTTTCTGGTGTCGCTTCCTGCATAGCGCGACGCTATAGGCAGAACTATGCCGCGAAGCCACCCCCTGCCGAAGATCTGGCTGATGACCGATGAACGATTGGGGGATGACCTGTTGCGCGCCATTCAACGGCTTCCCGCACGATCGGGCGTTATCTTCCGGCATTATCATTTGGACGCGGCGGCGCGAAAATTTCTGTTCGGGCAGGTCATGCGCATTTGCCGGCGGCGCGGGCATGTACTGTTACTGGCGGGGGACGAGCGGACGGCGATGCGTTGGCACGCCGATGGTTTCCATCAAAGAAGCCGTCGTGCGTCGCGATTGCTGCACAGCGCGCCAGTCCATGATACGCGTGAAATTGCGGGCGTAAAGGCCGCACGCCCAGACCTTGTGTTCTTATCGCCTATTTTCGCAACAAACAGTCACCCCGGCGCGCGACCGCTGGGGCCGTTATCCTTTGGCCGGCTCGCAAGGCTGGTGTTATCGAGCCGCATCATCGCCTTGGGCGGCATGAACCGCCGAAACGCGGACATGCTTTCCCCGCGGTTGATCCACGGTTGGGCGGCGATTGATGCTTTTAAAAAAAGGACCGCTTAGAAGCGGATTTTGGTTCCGACATAGACAGCTTCGCTGTCCTTGCGGTTGTCAGCCAATGGAATGACGCGGTCATTTTCGCTGGCATAACGAACACCCGCGGTCACGTCGATTTTACGGCTGATTGAGAAGCTTCCGCCCACATCAAGCTTGTAATCGCCCGACGCTGCGCTGCCGCGTGCTGGCGGTGCCAATTCGCGGCTCTGGTTCAATTTGATATTGGTGCTGAACTTGCTTGGCTTACGCGCGGTTTCGTCCAGCGAGAAGCTGCTTTTTCCAAGTTCGCTCAGAGGTGTTTTGACTGCGCGACGTTGCGCGGCAGGCAATGCAAAGCCTTGCCAACCCTTTGATGCTGTCAAACGATAGTCCACCGCCGAAAGGCGAAGGCCCTTGCCCGCACCGACTTCGTTGGAGGCCAGCGCATTGCGGATGGAAACGGCGCCAGCGGTCAAACGCGAATTGGCGCGCGCAGCGACTGTAATCGTGCGGCTGTCACCGGCGTTTGCGGGCGTAAATGGGAATCGCGCATTTGGCTCAATGCGTGCGGCCGAAAATTTCTGTGCCAAAACGCTGTCACCACCCGCAGGCGTGAACATCGAAATCCAGCTTGGTCCAGCTGACGGCTCTTGCGAAAAAGCCTTTGCAGCAAAAGCAGGAACAACAAGAGGCGACACCGCGAGCGAACCCGTTGCTAGCAATGCTGCCGCAATCGTCGCGTATTTCCGCTCATATGCCCGCTTCACGTCCATGATACTCGTTCACCGACTCTCCTGTCTTTGGTTGGTATACGCATGCTTTTGGGGATTCAAAAGAGGCCGATCCATTTTATCGTTCGAATAACGCGATTTTTGACCAAATGTTGCATGATGTCCACAATCACTTAGCGGGACGAAGATGAGCGCAACATGAATTGCGCGCTGTTCAGCAGCCAGAAAGCTTGCTCCGGACAGCAAGCCGCTATAGAGGTTTCAGATATTCATAGTTCAAGGACATTTTATGCGCACCAACCGCTTGGCACTCATTATTGCGACCGGCAGCCTGTTAAGCTTGGGGCTGCTGTCCGGCTGTGGCGGAAGGGAGCGTCCAAAGGCGGATCTCGCGGCCAGCCAAGTCACCACAATCGGCGTAAACAGCTATCTGTGGCGCGCATCGCTTGATGCCTTGTCCTTCATGCCATTGCTGCAAACCGACTCGTCCGGCGGTGTCATTGTCACCGACTGGTATGTGAACCCGCAAAGCCCTGGCGAGCGCGTTAAGCTGACCATTTCGATCCTTGATCAGGATTTGCGCGCTGACGCCTTGCGCGTCGCCGGCAGCCGCGAAGTTTTGCAAAATGACCAGTGGGTCGCAGCGCCGCTGCGCGCCGCAACCGTTCAAAAGCTTGAGGCGGTCATTCTTACCAAGGCGCGTGACCTTCGCCGGTCTTCAATCACCGGATAATTGTTATGACGAATGTTGAGCGTTTTAACCCGCACGTCGCCGACGCGCGGTGGCAAAAGATTTGGGAAGAACGCAGCAGCTTTGTTGCGGACGATAACTCGACCAAGCCGCGCGCCTATGTCTTGGAAATGTTTCCCTATCCGTCGGGCCGCATCCATATTGGCCATGTGCGCAACTACACCATGGGCGACGTGTTAGCGCGCTATAAGCGCATGACCGGACATGAAGTGCTGCACCCCATGGGCTGGGACGCCTTTGGCATGCCTGCGGAAAATGCGGCGATGGAGAAAAAGGTCCACCCCGGCGGTTGGACGCGCGACAATATTGCGAACATGAAGGCGCAGCTGAAGCGGCTTGGCTTTGCGATTGACTGGACCCGCGAACTTGCGACCTGTGAGCCTGAATATTACGGCCATGAACAGGCATTGTTCCTGAAGCTGTATGCCGCCGGGCTCGTCTACCGCAAAGAGTCCGCCGTGAACTGGGACCCTGTCGACATGACGGTGCTTGCCAATGAGCAAGTGATCGATGGCAAGGGCTGGCGATCGGGTGCCCCCGTTGAGCGCCGCAAGCTGAGCCAGTGGTTTTTGAAGATTACCGACTTTGCAGAAGAATTGCTTGTTGGCCTTGGGTCGCTTGACCAATGGCCCGACAAGGTGCGGTTGATGCAGGAAAACTGGATTGGCAAATCGCAAGGCCTGAAATGCCGGTTCCGCTTTCCGGGCGGTGATGACGGTATTGATGTGTTTACAACGCGCCCCGACACCATGTTCGGCGCAAGCTTTATTGCCATTGCCGCAGACCACCCCATCGCGCAAAAGCTGGCAGCCAACGCGCCTGATTTGCAGGATTTTATCGCGGAATGCCGCAAAGGCGGAACGACAGCGGCCGACATTGAAACCGCTGAAAAGCTTGGCTTCAATACAGGGCTTACCGTTGAGCACCCGCTGGATCCAAGCTGGCACTTGCCCGTTTATGTCGCCAATTTCGTCTTGATGGATTACGGCACGGGTGCGGTCTTTGGCTGCCCAGCACATGACCAACGCGACCTTGATTTCGCGCGCAAATATGATTTGCCCGTTACCCGCGTCGTTGCCGATGGCGATTTGACCGACAGCCATTTTGAAGGAAATGTCGCTTACACCAACCCCGGCGTCATCGTGAATTCGCACTGGATGAACGGCATGACCGTCGACCAAGCGAAAGCGGATGTGATCGCAAAGGCCGAGAAAGAAGGCTGGGGCCGAGGCCAAACGCAATATCGCCTGCGCGACTGGGGCGTTTCGCGCCAGCGTTATTGGGGCACGCCAATCCCGATCATCCATTGTCAGGCATGTGGCGCGGTCCCCGTGCCGTATGACCAGCTGCCGGTGAAATTGCCCGAAGACGTCAGCTTTGACATCCCCGGCAATCCGCTGGATCGTCACCCGACCTGGAGCAAGGTCGACTGCCCCAAATGTCATCAAGAGGCGCGCCGCGAAACCGACACGCTCGACACTTTTGTCGATTCCAGCTGGTACTTCATCCGCTTTGCAAGCCAGCCGCATGACAAGCCCTTTGACCGCGCGGCTGCGGAAAAATGGCTGCCGGTTGACCAATATATTGGCGGGGTCGAGCACGCGATTTTGCATTTGCTCTACGCCCGTTTTTGGACCCGTGCGCTCAGCCATATTGGCATGATCGACGTGAAAGAGCCGTTCGCCTCGCTGTTTACGCAAGGCATGGTGACGCACCAAACCTATCAGGATGCCAATGGAACATGGCTGAGCCCTGATCAGGTGCGTCGTGAAGGCGACATCTGGACCATCATTGACAGCGGTGCCCCTGCGGTCGCTGGTCGCATCGAAAAGATGTCCAAATCCAAAAAGAATGTCGTCGATCCAGACGATATTGTCGACCAATATGGCGCCGATGCCGTGCGCTGGTTCATGCTGTCCGACAGCCCGCCCGAACGCGATCTGGAGTGGTCCGAAGCGGGGATTGAGGGTTGCTGGCGATTTGTGCAGCGCCTGTGGCGTCTGACCGGTCAGGTCAGCGGCGCCGAAGGTGTCGACAAGGCACTGGACCGCAAAACACACCAGATCATTGCCGGCGTCGGCACAGACATCGAAGCGCTGGCGTTCAACAAGGCGGTCGCAAAAATCTACGACCTTGCCAATGCCATTGAAAAGGCAGCGCCTTCGGCAAGCCGCGATACCGCGATCCGCACGATCGTGACATTGTCTGCGCCAATGGTTCCGCATTTGGCCGAAGAGGCGTGGACCCAGCTTGGCGCGGCATCTGGCAGCGGCCTTATCGCCGACGCACCTTGGCCGCAGGTTAACCCTGACCTGCTGGTCGAAGACGAAGTGACCATCGCTATTCAGGTGAAGGGCAAGCTGCGCGATACGCTGACCGTTGCCAAGGGCATGCCCCAGGCCGAAGTGGAGGCGCTTGCGCTTGCCAGCCAAAAGGTTCAGCATGCGATTGACGGTGCCGATATCCGGAAAATCATCGTCGTGCCTGATAGGTTGGTCAACATCGTCCTATGAACCGTTTCATCGCCCCCCTCTTGCTTGCTTTGATGCTGCCCGCATGCGGATTGCAGCCCTTGTACAGCGGTGGATCAAAGGGCGCGGTGGCAACAACGCTGGGTTCGGTATCGGTCGCTACAATCGACGGCAAAAGTGGTTGGTTGATGCGCAATGCATTAACCGACCGCCTTGGCGCTCAAGACAGTAACGTCGTCCAATTCCGCTTGGTCGTCACACTTGATGACCGGATTGAAGGCTTTGGCGTGCGTGCCGACGATACGGTCACGCGTGAACGCCGAACATTGCGCGCACGCTATCAACTGATCTCGATCGCTACCGGTGAAACGGTGCTTGATGCAACCGCTGGATCTGACGCAGGTATCGACGTCGCCGGTTCGGAATATGCCACCATCGCTGGCGAAAACAGCGCGCTGGAAAATCTGACGCAGAAGGTTGCGGATCAGATTGTCACCCAGCTTTCGATCTACGCCCGCGGCGAATGAGCAACGCCAAAGAACGCAGCTTTATAAGTGCCATCGGCACACGTCCGGAGATTCGGCTGTTTTTCATTTTCGGGCAGGATGAATCGGCGGCCGCTGACATCGCATCGCAAATGTCCGCCGCGCTGACGGGTTCGGAACGGATCGATATCGACAGCGACCGTATTCGCAATGACCCCGCGCTTCTGGCGGACGAGGCGTCGGCGCTTTCGCTATTCGGCGATAAGCGGCACATCCGGCTGAACTTCCGCCGGGAAGAAGGCGTTGCTGCCGTCGAAAATCTGCTCGCCCTTGAAGGCGACGCCAATCCGGTCATCGCGACCGCAGGCAATCTGACAAAGGCCAGCAAGTTGCGCAAGCTTGTCGAGGCCCACCCGCGCGCGATGGTGCATATTTGCTACATGCCAGAGGAAGGCGATGCCGCAGCCGCCGTGATGGCATACGCAGCCACGATGGGGCTGAAGATTGACCGTCCACTGGCCGCGCGGATTGCGCGCTACACGGGTCAGGACCGGAAACTGGCGCAAGCCGAAATCGAAAAGCTGTCCTTATATTATGATTCGTCGCCGCAACGTCCCGCGACGGTTGAGGTCCCCATATTCGAAGCCTTGTCAGCCGAAACGGGCGAGGAAAATATCAATGGCCTCATCCATCAAGTGATGGGCGGCGATTTGCGCGGGACGGGGCGTGAACTTGTCGCCGCGCGCGACATGGGCGTGGATGCCATCCGCATCATCCGCGCGATGCAGCGGCGGGTGACATTGCTCGCGGCTATGCGCGCAAAGGTCGACAATGGTTCGAACCCCGGCGCCGTTGTAAAAGCGACCCGTTCGATATTCTGGAAAGACGCAGACAGCTACGCCCAACAACTTGCGCGCTGGCCATCGGTGCGGCTTGCCGGATTAAACAGCCATCTGCTGGAGGTGGAATCCAAGCTTATGCATGTCCGCGATGGACTGGCTGATACGATCTTGGAAGAAGAGCTTGTCCGCATTGCGCGTGCCGCATCGCGCCGCGGCTGATTACTGATATTGCTGGGTAATGGGTGGGAAAATATCTGTTAAGCCGGCCTCTTGAACCCGATGGCAAACAGGCCCACATCCGCATCAACGAAAGGCCGTTTCATGGAAAAAATTATCAAGTCCGACGCCGAATGGCGCGCAGTATTGGACCCCATCCAATATCATGTCCTGCGGGAGGCGGGAACAGAGCGGGCCTTTGCGGGGAAATTGACCGATGAGAAACGCGATGGCGCGTTTCGCTGCGCCGGATGCGGTACGACGTTGTTTGCATCTGACACCAAATTTGACAGCGGTTCAGGTTGGCCAAGCTTTACCGCGCCCGCAGACGGTGAAGCCATTGATGAGCATATCGATGTCTCGCACGGCATGGTCCGTACCGAGGTGCGATGTGCGGCCTGTGAAGGGCATTTGGGGCATGTATTTCCCGATGGTCCGGGGCCAACCGGACTGCGTTACTGCATCAACAGCGCTGCGCTGACATTTGACCCCGAATAAGAACACGCTTGTCGGCGAGTCCGTGACCGATTAACACCCTGCGCAATGGCACGCGCGCGCAAGATTTCGAAAGAACGTCGCCCAATGGGAACGTGGATTTTACGTATCATCAAAGCCGGCGTTATCGCGGGGCTGCTTGGCGTCATGGTGTTGGGTATTTTTGTCGCCATTGCCCGCGGCGAAATCGACAGTTTTGAAGATTTAAAGGCATCGCCCAACGGCCAGATGATCCGCGTCCGTGCCGCCGATGGCACCGTTATCCAATCACTTGGCCCAAGTTTCGGCCGATGGCTGGACATTGACCAGCTGCCGTCTGAAATGAAGGACGCGATGGTCGCGGTTGAAGACCGGCGCTATTATATCCACCCGGGTGTCGACCCCATTGGGATCACGCGGTCGCTTTACGTGCGCGCAATTGACGGACGCTGGACCCAAGGTGGCTCAACGATCACGCAGCAGCTGGCCCGCAACATTTACCTGAACAGCAACAAGGAATTTGGGCGGAAAATCCGCGAGGTCATCCTTGCGCTGGCGATGGAAACGAAATTCTCGAAGGACCAGATACTCGAATTATATCTGAACAAGGTCTATTTCGGCGGCGGTGCTTATGGTGTTGATGCGGCGAGCCGCAAATTCTTCGATCATGGTGCGGAAAATCTGAGCCTCGCCGAAGCCGCCATCATTGCGGGCCTTGTAAAGGCGCCATCGCATTATTCACCAACAGCAGATGCACAGGCTGCGATTGACCGTGCCACGGTGGTGGTCGGCGTGATGCAGGATGCCGGAATGATTTCCGCTGCCGAGGCCGCCGAGGTGAAGCCGGCTGACGTGAAAATGGCGAAACAGCAACCGCAAGACAGCGTTCGCTATTTCACCGATTGGGTTTTGCCGCAATTGGATGGCCTGATCGACGAGACCGAAAAACCGATTGATGTGTGGACCACGCTCGATCTGAAAATGCAGCGCGCGGCAACGGCGGCGATAGCGGCAAACGCACCGCGCGGCGCACAAGGTGCGCTGGTATCAATTGACCGCGATGGCGCAGTTAAAGCGATGGTTGGCGGCACCGATTATGTGACCAGCAATTATAACCGCGCTGTAACAGCAGTCCGGCAACCAGGTTCAGCTTGGAAATTGTTCGTCTACCTGGCCGCGTTGGAAGCCGGCCTCCGTCCCGAAGACATGGTTGAAGATAAGCCCGTTGAAATCGAAGGCTGGCAACCCAAAAACAGCAACGGCCAGTATGCCGGTGAAATTTCACTGCGAACGGCGTTCGCTTATTCGAAAAACACTGTTGCAGCGCAGTTGGGGCAAGAGGTTGGCACCAGCAGCATAGCCAACATGGCGCGCCGTTTTGGCATAACGACCCCCATCAACACGCAGCCTTCGATGGTGCTGGGGACATCGGAAACCCGCGTTATCGACATGACGCAGGCTTTTGCATCCGTGGGTTCCAATGGCCGCAGCATTACCCCTTATGGCATCTCCAAAGTCACCACCATTGATGGCGAGATTTTATATACCGCAAAGCCCTCCAGATCAGTGCAATTGGTCGAAGACTGGGTCGCCGCCGCCATGACGGATCTGATGCAGACGGCGGTGGCAACGGGCACGGGCCGCGCCGCCAATATCGGCCGTCCTGTCGCAGGAAAGACAGGTACCACGAGCAGCAACAAGGACGGCTGGTTCCTTGGCTTTTCGAGTGGTTTGACAACAGGTGTCTGGATGGGCCGCGACGATGCGCGTGCAATCGGCGGATTAGAAGGCGGCCGTGCGCCAGCGCAAGCGTGGGCAGCCTATATGCGGGTTGCAGTATCCGGCCGACCCGTTGAAAATTTTGCGACCGAAGTAACCTTCCCCGAACAATTGGAAGGCGAAGATCTTTTGCTTGGCGAAGGGGAAGAGGGGCTGCTGCTCGATGAAAATGGCATGCCGATTGAGGGCGACCCTGCGCTTGGTGATCCCGATGCAATGCCAGACACTGACCCAGAACCTTTGGATGACGCATTTATTGAACGCGCTATAGGGGGCCGGGACCCCAGATCGTCACGCGACGAAGAGGGCGTTCGCGAACCGCAATAAGGTTCAAATAACCAGGTCCTCCAACATCCGAGTATCGGAAACCGGCTGCAATTTGCGCCAAGCAGCTAAAGCGCGTGCCCCGTGCGGCTCTTTTTCGTTTCGAGATAATGCGCATTATGCGGGTTCGCCGCGATTTTGAGCGGCAATCGCTCTTCGACAGATATGCCTGCGGACTTAAGACCTTCAACCTTTTCAGGGTTGTTCGTGAGCAACCGGACGTTGGATATGCCAAGCAGTTCAAGCATGCGGGCGGCGACCGAAAAATCGCGCGCATCAATGGCAAAGCCCAAACGGGTATTTGCATCAACGGTATCAAATCCCTGATCCTGAAGCGCATAAGCACGCAGTTTGTTGATCAGGCCAATGCCCCGGCCTTCCTGACGCAAATATAAAAGTATGCCCCAGTTTGCGTCGCAAATTTGTTGTAATGCTTCGTGCAATTGAGGGCCGCAATCGCACTTCAGGCTGCCCAGGACATCACCGGTCAGGCACTCGCTGTGCAACCGGACAACAGGCGGCGTGCCATCGCGTTTGCCGATCAGCAGCGCGACATGATCGGACGCGTCCACGTCCGTTCGAAATGCGACGATTTCAGCGTCAACATTTGCAGCGACCGGCAACCGTGCGCGCGCCGCAATGTGCAACGCCCCGCTATCGTCAAACGCAGCGACATCCTGCGGTGATACTGCCGCGGACGCACGTTCCGAATCCGGCAACACCAAAAAGGCGGGAAGCAACCCGGCAAGCCGGGCAAGCTCAATGGCCGCGGCAGCAGAAGGTCCATCGGCGAGGGGCAATGCTTCAAACGGGCCCTTCATCGGGTAACGCAAATCGAGCGTTGGATCCGCGACGGCCAAAGCAAGGTTGATATCAAGGTCCGCTGGCGCCTTTATCATAACCGGCAAAGCGGTATCGGCGGCGGCGCGCTGGTTCATGAGTTTCAATGTCGCCGCGCGGCTGGCAGAGAGCAGGATCGCGTGCGCACCCAAAACGTCGCGCGCGGTTTCTATCGGCAAAAGACAAAGCTGGTGGCCGAGATGTTCGACATTGATCGCCCATCCACGACGCAGCCCGTCAATGGCCAGCGCCGCACGGCGGGCATCGCCCTCAATTGCGGGCGCACCGTTCAAAAGGCAAATTCCGTGACGATGGGCGCATGGTCAGATGGCTTACCCCATCCGCGTACATGCTTGTGCACCACATGCGACTTAGCCTTCTCTTTCAAGTCCGGCGTCACCCACATATGGTCAAGCCGGCGGCCACGGTCGGATGTCTCCCAATCCTGCGCGCGGTAGCTCCACCATGTGTACAGCTTCTTCGACGGTTCAACAAAATGCCGCGCGAGATCGACCCAGTCCGCAGCTTCCTTGATCGCGGCAAGATGTTCGCATTCAATCTTTGTGTGGCTGACGACATTGACGAGCTGCTTATGGCTCCAAACATCATGCTCAAGCGGCGCGACGTTGAAATCACCCGTCAATATGGTCGGGCTGGTGACCGCACGCGACCACTCGGTCATGCGCGAAAGGAACCCAAGCTTTTGTCCGAATTTCGAATTCACTTCGCTGTCGGGAACTTCGCCGCCAGCCGGAATATAGACATTGTCGATCCGCACACCCTTTGCGGCATCGACATTCAGCTCCGCACCCACATGCCGCGCTTCGCCATTCGCCTGCCAATCTTCAACACGGCGGTTGATTAAAGGCAGCTTGCTTACAATCGCGACGCCATGATGCATGGGTTGGCCATTCAAAACCATATGGCGATAGCCAAGCTGCCGAAACAATCCTTCGGGGAAAAGGCTGTCGATCACTTTGGTTTCCTGCAGGCACAAAACGTCGGGCGCTTCTTCTTTCAGATAGCGTTCGACAATGTCGATGCGGGCGCGAACCGAATTGATATTCCACGAGGCGATACGGATGGTCTGGGACATAAGAATATGGCCCTAGATGCCAGAAGCGGCAGGGGCAAGTCGGTGAAGTGAAATCCATGCCAAAAAAGCAAAGCCCTCATCCCGGGGGCATTTGGGATGAGGGCTAAGCTTGCGTTCGTCACGCGGGTATCAGCGACGATTTGACGTCGTGGGCAACAGGGGGAAAACCACACAAACTCTCAATCGCTGACCATCAATTTATAGGATGACTTTCCTGTCGTTCAGATGAACAAATCTGGTCCGCTAGGCAGCTTGTCGGCAGTGAGCATCGGTTCGTCGACCAATTTTAAGATTTCCGTCGGACAGGCCGTGGATCTTTCCATGAAAATGCGCTGTCGGCGATTGCGCCATTATAGCTGACGTTGCTGAGTCGGATGCTTGTGCGATTGTTTTTGGAATCAAGCGCAACCCAGCCCGTCAGCGTCAATCCACCCGGCGCGCTGGGCTTGTTGACGAATATCATTGTAATGGTGCCATATTCAGGACGCTTCGGGTCGCGAACTTCGACGCTGATGACATCATCTGTCGATGTGGGAACCAGTTTGCCAAAGCGCGCCAAGTCCTTGCCCGGGTCAAGCAACGCGGCGAGCGGGCTATTACGGATTGGCCAGCGCTGCACTTGTTTGACTTCATAATCGACCATGGTCAGCGCGCGCCCATCGGCAACGATCAACAACGGGACATCTTTTTGATATTCAAATCGCACATGGCCGGGACGCTTGAGCAAAAGCTTGCCCGTTACCGCCCCGCCGTTGCGATCCGTCTGGGTGAAGTTGGCGGTCATTGTGCCCACGGTCTTCATATGCGTGGTCACGCGCGCCATGCGATCCGCCTGCGATTGCGCGGTCGACGGCGCGGCTGCAACCAAAGCAACGGGCGCGAGCATTAAGACGTAATTTCGAAAGGTCATTCTGGTTTCCTTGGGAGAGGTTCAATCGCGGCTACGGCAACCGCCTTGAACGCCGTCTTAACGTCTAAAGCGGCTCGCCGGTCCGGTCACGAAGCACTTCGCGGCGGCCAATATGGTTCGGCGCGGTGATGAAGCTGTCTTCTTCCATACGATCAATCAACCTGGCTGCGCTGTTATAACCAATCCGCAGCTGACGCTGAATCCAGCTCGTTGATGCCTTTTGGCTTTCAAACACGATCTGGCACGCCTTGCGATATTGCGCGTCTTCTTCATTGTCATCGCCGTCCATTCCGCCAAAGTCGAAACCGCCATCTTCGGGTTCTTCGGTCACCGCCTGAATATATTCGGGCTGTCCTTGGCCGCGCCAATGGTCTGCCACGCGGCGGACTTCATCATCGGAAACAAACGGACCATGAATACGCGTCAGCCCGCGTCCGCCCGCCATGTACAGCATGTCGCCCTTGCCCAGCAGCTGTTCGGCGCCCTGTTCGCCCAAAATGGTGCGGCTATCGATTTTCGAGGTCACATGGAAAGAAATACGCGTGGGCAAGTTCGCCTTGATAACGCCGGTGATAACATCAACCGATGGCCGCTGTGTTGCCATGATAAGGTGAATACCCGCGGCACGCGCCTTTTGCGCAAGGCGTTGGATGAGGAATTCGACTTCCTTACCAGCGGTCATCATCAGGTCGGCGAGCTCGTCCACGATGATGACAATCTGCGGCATTGGCTCATAGGCCAAGCTTTCTTCCTCATATTGCGGCTGGCCCGTCATCGGGTCATAGCCAATTTGCACCTTACGGCCCAATGGCGCACCCTTTGCCTTTGCGCCGCGCACTTTTTCGTTGAAGTTTGCAAGGTTGCGCACGCCCAGCGATGACATCATCCGGTAGCGTTCTTCCATCTGCTCAACCGCCCATTTGAGCGCGCGAATCGCCTTGGCGGGTTCGGTAACGACAGGCGACAACAGATGCGGAATATCGTCATAGCTGCTCAATTCGAGCATCTTGGGATCGATCATGATCATCCGGCACTGGTCCGGCGTCAGACGATAGAGCAGCGACAATATCATGCAGTTCAGACCGACCGATTTACCGGATCCGGTGGTTCCGGCGACCAACAAATGCGGCATCGGCGCGAGATCGGCGATGACGGGATCGCCGGAGATATTCTTACCCAAAATTATCGGCAAAGCGCCCTTTTGATCGGCAAAGGCGTCTGATCCGACCATTTCCTGAAACACCACAGCCTCGCGATGGGCGTTGGGCAGCTCAATACCCATGACGGTGCGGCCCGGTATCGTCGAAACACGCGCGGACAAGGCGGACATGTTGCGCGCAATATCTTCTGCCAGTTGGATAACGCGGCTGGATTTGATACCCGCTGCAGGCTCCAACTCATACATCGTGACCACGGGTCCCGGACGCACCGCAACAATCTGTCCTTTGACATGAAAGTCATCAAGCACCGATTCCAGCAAGCGCGCATTTGCTTCCAGCGCCGTTTTGTCGAGCTTTGGCACCGAAATGGCGGGCGGCGGATCCAGCAGATCAAGCGATGGCAAAACAAAGCTGCCAAAGAAATCACCCTGCCGCGCGCCGGTTGAGAACGCCGCTTTTTTCGGCGCCAACGTGCGGTCTTCAATCACGGGGGGCTTGCGTAGTTCGGGCTCGACAGCCTTACGCGGCGGCTTTGGCTCGATAATCTGGGCAACATCCGAATCGTCTGCGTCAAAGGCACCCAGATCGTTTTTGATGCCTGAAAATTTAGGCATGGCCAGCGTAGGAATACGGAACAGCGGGCGCTCAAGCTCAAGCGCGCGAATAACCAACGCTACGCCGCCACTTAAGCTGCCCAAAATCAGCAGAACCCGCAATATAGTGCCAGGGACCCCCTGAATTTGGCCAACAAGTGCGACGGCGGCATTTGCCAACAACAAATTCATCGCGCCGCCCCATCCAGCGGGCAAGCCGATGTCGCTGCCGTGCTGCCAATAGGCCATGCCAAACCCGATCAGCAGCATGCCGCACAGGCATAATGTAAGCTGCCGTTTCCATTGCGGCTGTGGGACTGCGCGCCACAAGCGTCGCGCAAATACCAGCATCAGCGGGAACAGGAAAATGGCCGGAACGCCAAAGAGAAACAGCATGATGTCGGACACATAGGCGCCGCTTTGGCCCATCCAGTTGTGTTGCACATCTGCAGCCGCACTATTGAACGCCGCATCGCCAGCCGAATAGCTCAGCACCGCAAAGCCATAAAATACCGCAAACAGGCCAAGCACAGCCGCGCCGAACAAGGTGCTGCTGCGGATAAGCGACGCGCGCATCATATTCCGCCAATTGGCCATGTTCGTTTTTGACGTAAATTTAGAAATGCGCGAGGCCATGATTATATTGCCATTTATGGGTGGCCGCCAACGGCCGAACGCCCCCTTTTCGCTGTCGCTGGACTCGCCGTCAAGTATTACAGGTTGAAGATTGCTGCCAACGCGGATGGGCTACGGTCAAAATCCTCCTTTGAGTCCGCCCATCTGTTGCGGCATAGGGGCAATATGAATCACAAGGCAGACGTCATCATTATCGGCGGCGGGCTCATCGGGCTTACGCAAGCACTGGCATTGGCAGCACATGGCATCACCAGCCATGTCATCGACCGCGCTGATCAGGCGAGCATGTTGCAAGCAGGCTTTGACGGCCGCACTTTTGCCATATCGAGCTCTAGCTATAAACTGTTTGAGGCCATTGGACTGGGCGAAGCATTGGCCGGAAAAGGGTGTCCGATTGAAAAGATTTGGGTGAGCGATAGCTTAAAGCCCGGGTCGCTGGATTTCGCACCAGCCGAAGATGACGGCTTCTTGGGCCAAATGTTTGAAAGCCGCTTCTTGCGCGGCGTGTTGTACAATGCGGCGCTCGAAAGCGACGCGATCCAGTTGCACATGCCCGCCAACATCACCCACAAATCACAGGATTCAGGTCGCGCTTCCGTGCATCTGGATGACGGGAAAGTTTTGACCGCTGATCTGATGATCGTGGCGGAAGGTCGGCAAAGCCAGACGCGCGAGGAAATGGGAATCAATATTGCGCACTGGCAATATGACCATAGCGCAATGGTCGGTGCGATCTTCCACGAACATTCCCACAACAACATTGCCTATGAGATTTTTTATCCCTCAGGCCCATTTGCCGTGTTGCCGATGTTGGATGCGGACGACGGACGGCATCGTTCAGCGATCGTCTGGTCAGTCGATGCCGCAGATGCGCCGGGATATATGAAATTATCGCCGCGCGGATATGCAGCGGAGCTGGAAAAGGCGATGGGCGGCATGTTGGGACAAGTTGAAATCGCCGCGCCTTTGTCGTCGTACAAGCTTGGGTTCCACCATGCGGCCAACATCACGGCTGAACGGCTGGTGCTGATCGGCGACAGTGCGCATGGCATTCACCCCATTGCGGGTCAGGGGCTCAACCTTGGCCTGCGCGATGTTGCGGCGTTGACCGAAGTATTGGTCGACGGGATGCGGCTTGGTCTGGATTTTGGTGATGCGCAGTTGCTCGATCGCTATAGCCGGTGGCGCAGCATTGATACGTTGCTGATCGCGGTATCGACCGATGGCTTGAACCGCCTTTTTTCCATTCCCGGCAAAACCGCGTCGGCGGTCCGGCGCTTCGGGATGGCAATGGTGCAACGCGCTGCCCCGGCCAAGGCATTTTTCATGGCCGAGGCGCGGGGCGAAAGTGGCGCGCTGCCCAAATTGCTTCAGGGTGTTGCCGTCTAAATCCGCATTAGCCCTGGGTCACGGGCACAAGACGGATTTCGACACGGCGGTTTGCCGCGCGACCGGTTTCATCCAGATTGCTCGCCTTTGGCTGGCTTTCACCATAGCCACGCGTTGCAAGACGCGCGGACTGAACACCACGCGAAGTTAGATAGCTTGCAACAGCCGACGCACGGCGTTCCGACAACGACTGGTTATAGGCATCCGATCCGGTGGAATCGGTATGGCCCATGACGTCGACATAGGTTTTTTCATATTGCGTCAGCGTCGATGCAACCTGATCCAGCGTATTGCGGAAACCCGCATCGATATTCGCGCTGTCGAGGCCAAAGGTCACTTCGGAAGGCATATCGAGGACGAGATTGTCACCATCGCGAATAACGTTGATGCCCGTGCCTGCGGTTTGCTGACGCAGCTTTCTTTCTTGTTCGTCCATATAATAGCCAACGCCCGCACCGGCCAAAGCGCCGATACCTGCGCCAACAATCTTTTCCGTGCGATCGCTGCGGCCGCCAATAAGGTCGCCAAGCAAATATCCACCCAATGCGCCGCCAACGCCACCAAGCGCAGCCTTCGAAATCGTGCGTTGGCCCGTTTCCGGGTCGGTCACACATGCCGATAGCGGCAGCATAGCGGCAGCATAGCGGCCATGAGCGACAGTGTTATCAATTGATTTTTCTTCATCATTTTCCCTTTCAGCTAGGATGCCCCATAAGCGACACCCATGATGAACCTGCGATTATCTTTGGCCGGGTTGCATCTTTTAACGATAACCGATTTTTCGGCATTTTGTTGCCAAAGCGCTGGCGTTGGCACTATGGGAGGCAGGTCCCTATGGAACCTCTTCATCCTTTCCCGTGGTTTGATGCCGCAACGATATTGGCTCTCATTGCCCTGAACGGTGTGTTTGCCATGTCTGAACTTGCCATCGTTTCGGCGCGCACAGCGAAATTAAAGGCGATGGCGGAAGACGGAAAGCGCGGCGCAGCGGCAGCCCTTCGGTTGGGACGAGACCCCGGCAAGTTTCTGTCCACCGTGCAAATCGGCATCACGCTCATTGGTATTATCGCGGGTGCTTATTCCGGATCGACGCTGGGCGGGCCAGTTGCCGAACGCATCGCACTTTTGGGCATGGATAAGGAATGGTCGGAAACTTTGGGTTTCGGAATTGTCATCAGCATCACGACCTACGCATCCTTGGTGGTCGGCGAGCTGGTCCCGAAGCAATTTGCGCTCATTGCGCCTGAGAGAATCGCCGTCACCATGGCGGGTCCAATGGAGATGCTGGCACGCGTGACCGCGCCGATTGTCTGGACCCTTGATAAATCCAGCGCGACCATATTCCGCGCACTTGGGCTGCGCCGCGATACCCGTGACGCATTGAGCGCCGAGGAACTGCGTATGGTCTTCGCCGAAGCCACCCATGCAGGCATCATTGAAGAGCATGAACATAAGGTCATTGCAGGCGTTGTACGGCTGGCCGACCGTCCGGTGCGTGAGGTCATGACGCCACGGACCGACGTCGACCGTATCGCAGCGGACGCATCTGAAGATGATGTCCGCGATTCGCTGTTGAACTCGCTGCACACGCGGCTGCCCGTCACAGGCGAAGATGGTGACGATATCATTGGCGTTGTCCAATCACGCGATATTGTTGCGGCACAGATTCGCGGGGAAAGTCTGGATATCCGCAGCCTGATGCGTCGCGCCGAAATCATCCCCGATCAACTTGACGCCATGGACGCACTTGAAATTCTGCGTTCGTCCGATGTGCCGATGCTGCTGGTCCACGATGAATATGGGCATTTTGAAGGAATCGTCACGCCGAACGACCTTTTGGCGGCGATTGCGGGCGAATTTGCATCGGATCAGGCGCAAGGTAGCGCGCCGAACATCATCACATTGGACGATGGCTCCATGCTCGTCTCGGGCGCAATGTCCGCCGACGCAATGGCCGACGCACTGTCGATTGATCTGCCCGAAGACCGCGATTACGCGACCGCTGCGGGCCATGTCCTGCACATCTTGCGACACTTGCCCGAAGAGGGCGAATCCTTCCGCGACCAAGGTTGGCATTTTGAAGTTGTGGATATGGATGGCCGCAAAATCGACAAGCTGCGCGTCCGACTTGCAGAAAAAGCAACTCGAACGGACACAGTTGAGGGCTTGTGATTGCACAAACGCTTGGTTAGGGCGTTTGGCAGATATGGAATTACACGTCACGACGACAACAGGATATTGATATGGCCGATTTCTTCCTCCCAAAGAACAGCAAGGTCCAAAAGGGCACTGTTCACGCCGCGAAAACCGACGGGAAAGTCAAGAAATTCAAGGTGTATCGTTACGATCCCGACAGTGGCGAAAACCCGCGTTACGACACTTTTGAAGTCGACACCGAAACCTGCGGCCCAATGGTCCTCGACGCGCTGATCAAGATGAAGGGCGAGCAGGATTCGTCGTTGACCTTCCGCCGTTCATGCCGCGAAGGCATTTGTGGTTCATGCTCGATGAACATCGACGGCAAAAATGGCCTCGCGTGCACCACGGCGATTGAAGATTGCAAAAGCGAAGTCACACTGACGCCGCTGCCGCATATGGAAGTTATCAAGGACCTCGTTCCTGACTTCACCCATTTTTATGCGCAATATGCGTCGATCAAGCCATGGCTGCAGACGGTGACGCCAGAACCATCGGGCAAGGAGCGCCTTCAGTCGCCGGAAGACCGTGCAAAGCTGGATGGTCTGTATGAGTGCATCTTGTGCGCATGTTGCTCGACAAGCTGCCCGTCTTATTGGTGGAACAGCGACAAGTTTTTGGGCCCAGCCATCTTGCTTCAGGCCTATCGCTGGTTGGCAGATAGCCGCGACGAAATGACCGGTGAGCGTTTGGATGAGTTGGAAGATCCCTTCCGTCTGTATCGCTGCCACACGATCATGAACTGCGCGAACGCATGCCCCAAGGGTCTGAACCCGGCAAAGGCCATCGCCGAAACCAAGAAGATGGTTGCCGAACGCCACCTTTAATTTACGGGACGGCAGTTGGACACACCCGCTTTTGATAGCAGTCCGGATCCGGACAATCCCGGTTGGCTAAACTGGCAGATGACCGATGCCACGCGCTATAATGGCACGGTCCTCGGTAAAATGCTGGTGCGCAGTGAGGGGCATCATAAAGCACGCCTGCGCATGTTTCCCGAACACCGGCACAGCAACTTGCGCGATGCGGTGCATGGCGGCGTCACGCTCGGTTTTATCGACGTGGCCATGTTTGGCGCATCGCGGATGTTTGGCCTGATTGAGGCAGGCGCTGCCGTTACGCTTGACCTATCGGTGCAGTTCATTGGCGCTGGCGTGATCGGTGAACCACTTGAGGCTGAGGTTGAGCTTTTGAAAGAAACGGGTCGCCTGCTGTTCATGCGCGGCATCGTCTCGCAGGGCCAGTCCCGCGTCGCTGCGTTTTCAGGGACGATCCGAAAACCCAGTCAGAAATGATGGCCGCCTCGGTCACCGATAGGCACGCAGCCCTTGTCAGTGCAGGCGAACTGAAGCCTGATGCTGATCAAGCCAAGGCCTTACTAGCGCTGGCGAAAGTGCAAGCAGAGCTTGAGGCTGTGCCGCCCCGCGGAAGCACAATGTGGCGTTTCTTGGGGCGCAAGCCGGACCCGGCGCGCGGATTATATTTATGGGGCGGTGTTGGGCGCGGGAAATCCATGCTCATGGACCTGTTTTTTGACAGCGTGCAGATACAGCGGAAACGTCGTGCCCATTTCCATGAGTTCATGCTGGACATCCACGCGCGGCTAAAGGTTGAGCGCGAAAAAGAAAAAGGCGACCCTATTCCGCCCGTGGTCGCGGCACTGGCAGATGAAGCCCGTTTGCTCTGTTTTGACGAAATGGTCGTCAACAACATGGCCGACGCAGCGATCATGTCGCGGCTGTTCACAGGATTGATTGCCGCAGGCGTCACCGTTGTCACAACATCGAACCGGCGACCCGATGACCTGTATAAGGATGGCCTCAACCGCCAACTGTTTTTGCCATTCATCGCGTTGATCAAAGACAGGCTTGATATTTTTGCGCTCGATGGCCCGACAGATTATCGGCGTGACCGTTTGGGCAATGCCAAAACCTGGCTCGTACCCAATGGCACCGAGGCGACGGCGGCATTATCGGAAACATTCTTCCGCATGACGGATTACCCGCCCGAGGACCGCGCACATGTCCCCTCGTTGGAGCTGGACGTAGGCGGCGGTCGGACGCTGCATGTGCCAAAGGCACTGAAGGGCGTCGCCGTTTTCTCGTTCAAGCGTCTGTGCGCGGAGGCGCGTGGTGCCTCTGACTATCTGGCGATTGCGCGGCGGTTCCATACGGTGCTGATGGTGGGTATTCCCGTGCTTGGGCCGCACAACCGCAATGAAGCGGCGCGTTTTGTGACGCTGATTGATGCGTTGTACGAATATCGCGTAAAGTTTTTGGCGAGCGCAGATGCCGGCCCTGACCAGCTTTACCCAATAGGCGACGGGCGTTTTGAATTTGACCGTACCGTATCGCGGCTGATGGAAATGCAGTCGGAAGATTATCTGGCGGAAGGCCACGGAGCGCGCTAGCATTACATAAAGGAGAGAAAAGATGATCGGACGGAGCACGTTTTTATTGGCAGGCATGTTGGCCCTGACAACCGCTGCACATGCACAAACAGCTGCATCGAAAATAGCATCGGAACGCGCGCTCTTTGCAAAGATTGTCGAAATTCCGACCGTTGAGGGGCAGCCTGCCGAATTCAAAAAGCTGACCACATTATTGGCAGCGGAGTTCCGCAAGGCTGGCATCACGAACGTGATTGTCAAGGATCATGACAATACCCAGACAATGATTGTCCGTTGGCCCGCAGCCAAGCCTTCGGGCAAAAAGCCTATTTTGCTGATGGCGCATATGGATGTCGTCGCCGCCAAAGCAAGCGATTGGAAATATCCGCCATTTAAATTTCGTGAAGAAGGCGGATATTATCTGGGTCGCGGTTCAAACGACAATAAGGCGGCCTTGACCGGTATCGTCCTTGCCCTGCAATATTTGCGCGCAGAAAAGTTTGAACCGACGCGCGATATCATTGTGCTGTTTACCGGCGATGAAGAGACGATCGGCAACGGTGCACGGCGCGCGGCAACCGAATGGCGCGACCTTATTGACGCTGAATATGCCCTAAACGGCGATGCAGGCGGCGGTTCGGTTTTCCCTGATGGCCGCGTTGAAGGCTTCGGCATACAGATTGCGGAAAAAACCTATGCCGATTTCCACCTGACCGCTGTGAACCGTGGCGGGCACAGCAGCGTGCCGCGCCCGGACAATGCGATATATGCGTTGGCCAATGCGATCACCGCAGTGGAGCGTCATCGCTTTCCAGCCATGATTAACGATGCCACCCGTGCGAGTTTCGAGATGCTGGCAAAAGGCGATAGTGGCCAATTTGGCGAGCTGTTGCGCAGATATCTTGCCGATCCCCAAGATCGCGAAACCGCCGATCTGTTAGAGGCGATGGACCCCGGAAGCACGCGCACGCGCTGTGTCGCAACTATGTTGTCTGGCGGTCACGCGCCAAATGCCTTGCCCCAAAAGGCCGAAGCCAATGTGAACTGCCGCATTTTTCCAAGCGTCAAAACAGAGGATGTCCGGCAGCAGTTGCAAGCGCTTTCAGGGCCGGATGTCACGGTGTCCGCCGTTGAAGGATCGCAAACACCCGAAACCGCACCATCACCGATGCGCGATGACATAACGCAAGCCTATCGGGCCGCTGTCGCAACCCGCTTTCCCAACGCGCCCGTTCTGCCATTCCAGTCGGCGGGCGCTACCGACGGTGCGTTTTTACGGTCCGCTGGCATTCCCGTTTATGGATTTGGTGGCCTTTGGAGCATCGTCGGACAGAAAGAGGGCGCGCATGGCCTAGATGAACGCGTCTGGGCCGAAGGATTTCATGGCCAAGTCCCCATCTGGATGGAAATGTTGCGACGGGTGGCTGGTAACTGACAGGGTGCACTTCACCCGCTATCGCTATTGCGAACTGTTATCAGAAAAAGCCTTAACTTTGGACCTTTATTGGGTTGTTATCCACAGCGATTCGGCGTAACGACGCCGCAATTCCGCTAAAAAGCCCTAAGGGAAGGACAGTTTTGTATGGCTCGCAAAAAAATTGCGCTTATTGGCGCCGGTAATATCGGCGGCACACTTGCTCACCTCGCAGCATTGAAAGGCCTCGGCGACATCGTCTTGTTCGACGTTGTTGAAGGCGTTCCCCAGGGCAAGGCGCTTGACCTGTCGCAATGCGGTCCTGTCGAAGGTTTTGATGCCAAGATTACCGGCACCAATGATTATGCCGACATTGCTGGCGCCGACGTGATCATCGTCACCGCCGGTGTTGCGCGCAAACCCGGCATGAGCCGCGATGATTTGCTTGGCATCAACTTGAAGGTCATGAAGGCCGTGGGTGAAGGCATTGCCGCGAACGCGCCAAACGCATTCGTCATCTGCATCACCAACCCGCTCGACGCGATGGTGTGGGCGCTGCGCGAATTCTCCGGCCTGCCACATCACATGGTTGTCGGCATGGCAGGTGTTCTCGATTCCGCACGTTTCAGCCACTTCCTTGCGGACGAATTCAACGTGTCGGTAAAAGACGTCACCAGCTTCGTGCTGGGTGGTCATGGCGACACGATGGTGCCCGTCATTCAATATTCGACCGTATCGGGTATTCCGGTTCCAGACCTTATCAAAATGGGCTTTTCAACTCAGGAGCGCATTGACGCAATCGTGCAGCGCACGCGCAGCGGCGGTGGTGAAATCGTTGGTCTGCTTAAAACGGGCTCTGCTTTCTATGCACCGGCAACAAGCGGTATCGCGATGGCCGAAGCTTATTTGAACGACCAAAAGCGCGTTCTTCCAGCGGCAGTGCATCTGACCGGCCAATATGGCGTCGACAATCTATATGTCGGTGTACCTGTCGTCATTGGCGCAGGCGGCGTTGAAAAGGTCGTCGAAATCGCGCTTGATGACGAAGCCAAGGGTAACCTTGCTGTCAGCGTCGATGCGGTCAAAGAACTGCTTGTCGCATGTAAGGCAATTGATTCCTCGCTGAACTAAGCGAACCCCAGAATTTAGGAGACGTATGTGAGCATCCTTATCAACAAAAACACCAAGGTCATCACGCAAGGTATGACAGGTGCCACCGGTACATTCCATACCGAGCAGGCGCTTGCTTATGGCACGCAGATGGTTGGCGGTGTTACCCCCGGCAAGGGCGGAACAACGCACATCGGCCTGCCGATGTTTGACACGGTGCTTGAAGCCAAGCAAACAACGGGCGCGGATGCGTCGGTTGTGTATGTGCCGCCACCCTTTGCGGCGGACTCAATCCTTGAAGCCATCGACGCGGAAATCCCGTTGATCGTTTGCATCACCGAAGGCATTCCTGTGCTCGACATGGTCAAGGTAAAGCGCGCATTGTCGGGGTCGAAATCGCGCCTGATTGGACCAAACTGCCCTGGCGTTCTGACACCTAATGAATGCAAAATCGGCATCATGCCCGGCAGCATTTTCTCCGCAGGTTCGGTCGGCGTCGTTTCACGTTCTGGCACGCTCACCTATGAAGCCGTGTTCCAGACCACAGCGGAAGGCCTTGGCCAGACCACTGCGGTTGGCATTGGCGGTGACCCCGTCAACGGCACCAACTTCATCGATTGCCTTGAGCTGTTCCTTGCCGATGATGCGACCAAGTCGATCATCATGATCGGTGAAATCGGCGGCAGCGCAGAAGAAGAAGCTGCACAGTTCCTGATCGACGAAGCCAAGAAGGGCCGCAAAAAGCCGATGGCTGGCTTCATCGCCGGACGCACCGCACCTCCCGGACGCCGTATGGGCCATGCTGGCGCCATCGTATCGGGCGGCAAGGGCGATGCAGAAAGCAAGATCGCAGCAATGGAAGCAGCCGGCATCCGCGTATCGCCGTCGCCATCATTGCTCGGCAAGACATTGGTCGAGGTGCTGAAGGGTTGAGGTTTGGGCGTTTCATGAACGCGTTGGAATCCAGCCTACGCTGGAACACACACATTTGTGTTCCCCGGCGCAGGCCGGGGTCCAGCCGTGAACGGAACGTCGATTGTCTTGGTTCTGGACCCCAGCCTTCGCTGGGGAACACATCGGTCAACTAAAAGATGGATCAGCCGGGTTATGTTTACATCATGGCCAACAAGCGAAACGGCACGATCTATCTTGGAGTGACAAGTAACTTGCAGCAGCGGTGCTTTCAGCATCGCAGCGCTTTGATTGACGGCTTTACCAAACAATATGGGTGCAAACTTCTCGTTTGGTATCAGCGGTTCGAAAATCTGCATGATGCGCGGCGGCGCGAAGTGCAGATGAAAAGTTGGAAGCGGCTTTGGAAGCTGCGTGAGATCGAACAGATGAACCCCAACTGGGCGGATCTGTACGAGACATTAGTTTGATGTTGGACCCCGGCGTTCGCTTGGGCACACGAGGTATTTTATGGGCTTAGAAAACCAAGATTTTGAAACTGAGCAAGGTCCAAGCTGGGCACGTTCGAACTGGCCTTTGTCCATCACCGATGACCTGACGGCTTCGCTTGATCCGACGCAGATGGCGGTCGAGGTTAAGGCTGCGGCGAAGGCTGCTGGCAAGCCCATGGCAGAGGCCGACGCCGTTGCCGCAGCGAGCGATTCCATTCGCGCAATGATGCTGGTCCGCACCTATCGTGTCCGCGGGCATCTGGCGGCAAATCTGGATCCGCTTGGGCTTTCCAAGCAGGACATTCCCGCTGACCTTACCCCCGAATATCATGGCTTTTCTGGCGCAGACCTCGACAAGCGGGTCTATGTCGGTGGCACGCTCGGTCTCGAGTGGACCACGGTTCGTGAACTCGTCGATACGCTGCGCGCCAATTATTGTGGCCCAGTTGGCCTCGAATATATGCACATTTCCGACGTCGAAGAGCGCCGGTTCCTGCAAGAGCGGATGGAGGGCAAAGATGCCGCCATCCAATTTACGCCCGAAGGCAAAAAGGCCATCCTCGGTAAAGTCATCGAGGCGGAGCAATATGAAAAATTCCTTGGCCGCAAATATGTAGGTACGAAGCGGTTCGGCCTTGATGGCGGCGAATCGATGATTCCCGCACTCGAAGCCGTCATCAAATATGGCGGCCAGCTGGGCGTGCGCGAAATCGTTTACGGCATGCCGCATCGCGGCCGTCTCAACGTTTTGGCCAATGTGATGGCAAAGCCATACCGTATCATCTTCCACGAATTTTCGGGCGGAAGCGCGAACCCTGATGATGTTGGCGGTTCGGGCGATGTGAAATATCACCTCGGCACCAGCACTGACCGCGAATTTGACGGCATCAAGGTGCATATGAGCCTTGTGCCAAACCCTTCGCATCTTGAAGCAGTGAACCCAGTAGTGCTTGGCAAGGTACGCGCGAACCAAACCGCACGTGATGACCTTGGCAAGCATGAACAAGTGCTGCCCGTGCTTCTGCATGGTGACGCGGCCTTTGCTGGTCAGGGCATCGTTTGGGAGTGCCTCGGCTTTTCCGGCATTCGTGGGTATAATACCGGCGGCTGCTTGCACTTTATCGTTAACAACCAGGTTGGTTTCACAACCAGCCCGCAATATGCGCGGTCTTCGCCTTATCCATCCGACGTTGCAAAGGGCGTTCAGGCGCCAATATTCCACGTCAATGGTGATGATCCCGAAGCAGTGACGTTCGCGTGTAAAATTGCGATTGAATTCCGCCAGACATTCCACCGCGACATCGTCATCGACATGTGGTGCTACCGCCGCTTTGGCCATAATGAAGGCGACGAACCCGGTTTCACGCAGCCATTGATGTACAAAGTGATCAAGGGCCACCCCGCCGTCAGCAGCTTGTACGCCAAGCGGCTTGAGGCCGAGGGTGTTATCGATGCGAACTGGGCGGACGAGCATGCGATGCGCTATGTGCAGACGCTCGAGCAGGAATTTGCCAGCGCAGCCGATTATAAAGCGAATGCTGCTGACTGGTTTGGCGGACGTTGGTCGGGCCTGTCCAAACCAGCCGATCCCGAAACTGCCCGCCGGAATGTGCAAACAGGTGTTTCCAAAAAACTGTTTGATAGCATGGGCCGCACGCTGACCACTGTGCCCGAAGGCCACAATATTCACCCGACGCTCAATCGTGTGCTCGATGCCAAAAAAGCGATGTTCAGCACCGGCGCGAACTTTGACTGGGCAACAGGCGAAGCGCTCGCTTTCGGATCATTGCTCTCCGAAGGTTATGGCGTGCGCTTATCGGGCCAAGATTCGGGCCGCGGTACGTTCAGCCAACGCCACGGCGTCTGGGTCGACCAGACGACTGAGGAAAAATACATCCCGCTGGCAACATTACCACATGGCCGTTTTGAAATCCTCGACAGTCCCTTGTCGGAATTCGGCGTGCTGGGTTTTGAATATGGCTATGCGGGCGCCGAACCAAAGACACTGGTGCTTTGGGAAGCGCAATTTGGCGACTTCGTGAATGGTGCGCAGACCATGATCGATCAGTTTATTGCCGCCGGTGAAGCAAAATGGTTGCGCGCCAATGGCCTCGTGATGCTGTTGCCGCATGGCTATGAAGGACAAGGTCCGGAACACAGCTCCGCTCGGCTTGAACGCTTCCTGCAATTGTGCGCAGAAGACAATATTCAGGTCGCAAACTGCACGACGCCTGCAAATTATTTCCATTTGCTGCGCAGGCAGATGGCACGTCCATTCCGCAAACCGCTTATCGTCATGACGCCAAAATCGTTGTTGCGGCACAAGCTTGCGGTTTCCAACGCAGAGGATTTCCAGGGCGAAAGCCACTTCATGCGGATCCTGTCGGACACCAACGCGCCTGCGGACAAGGATGTCAAACGACTGGTCCTATGTTCGGGCAAGGTTGCCTATGACCTGATGGAAGCGCGCGATGCATCGGGTGACAAAAACACCGCGATTGTCCGCATAGAGCAGCTATATCCGTTCCCCGCCGAACCATTGATTGTCCGGTTGAAGCGTATGACCAATTTGGAAGAGGTCGTTTGGGCCCAGGAAGAGCCGCGCAACGCCGGCAGCTGGAGCTTCGTCGACCCTTATTTGGAAGAATGCCTCGCAGAAGCCAATGTCGGCCCTGTCCGCGCACGTTATGCCGGACGCAAAGCCGCCGCCGCGACAGCCACTGGCCTTGCCAAGCGCCACCAAGCCGAACAGGCCGCATTGGTTGCCGACGCATTGGGCCACAATGTCCGCGAAGAAATCCGCCGCCAACGTACTGGGGGAACCAAGCCGGTCACCCCTCCATCCTCCTGAGGATTGAATTATGAGCACTGAAGTTAAAGTCCCCGTATTGGGCGAGTCCATCACTGAAGCGACCCTTGGCCAATGGCTGAAGAAACCGGGTGAGCCGGTTGCGGTCGATGAACCGATAGCCAGCCTTGAAACCGACAAGGTCGCGGTCGAAGTGCCGTCGCCTATCGCCGGTATCATGGGTGCCTATGCCGTTGAGGAAGGCGCGACCGTTAATGTCGGCGCGGTCATTGCTTCAATCGATGCTGGCACCGGAGCCGCCGCAGCACCTGCTGCAGCCGCGTCCGCTGTGGCCCCCGCCGTTACGAGCACCGCTGCGCCTGCGCCGGCCGCTGCTTCGGAAAATAGCGATCTGCCCTTGTCGCCTGCGGTCCGCCGCCTGGTGCTTGAGCTCGGCATTGATCCAAGCAAGATCAAAGGCACCGGCAAGGACGGCCGCCTGACTAAGGAAGATGTTGTTGCGGCTGCAAAGGGTGCGCCTGCACCTGCAGCCACTTCGGCATCAACGGCGACGCCAGCTGCGTCTGCACCGGCAGGTGCGCGTCAGGAAGAGCGCGTGAAGATGACGCGTCTGCGCCAGACAATCGCAAAGCGTTTGAAATCGGCACAAGACACAGCCGCGCTGCTGACGACATTTAACGATGTCGATATGTCCGCCGTGATCGAAGCGCGCGCAACCTACAAAGACCTGTTTGAAAAGAAGCACGGCGTCCGCCTCGGCTTCATGGGCTTCTTTACCAAGGCTGTTGCTTTGGCAGCGCGTGACGTTCCTGCCGTTAATGCGCAGATCGATGGCGACGAAATCGTCTATCACAATTATCTCGACGTCTCGGTCGCCGTTAGCGCGCCCAATGGCCTCGTCGTGCCCGTGGTGCGCAACGCCGACGCCATGAGCTTTGCCCAGATTGAAAAGGCCATTGGTGATTTTGGTGCAAAGGCAAAGGCCGGTGCACTAACGATGGACGATATGTCGGGCGGAACCTTCACCATTTCCAACGGCGGCGTGTTCGGCAGCCTGATGTCGACCCCGATTATCAACCCGCCACAGTCCGCTGTGCTTGGTCTTCACCGGATCGAAGACCGCCCCGTCGTCCGCGACGGACAGGTTGTTGTGCGCCCAATGATGTATTTGGCGTTAAGCTACGACCACCGTCTCATCGACGGCCGTGAGGCAGTGACTTTCCTGAAAATCGTCAAAGAGGCGATTGAAGACCCGACCCGGTTGTTGATCGACCTTTAAGGAGCTGAGCAATGGCAGAACATGATTATGACCTGATCGTTATCGGTGCAGGTCCGGGCGGTTATGTTGCCGCCATCCGCGCCGCACAACTCGGCCTGAAAACAGCCTGCGTCGAAAGCCGCGAGACATTGGGTGGCACGTGCCTCAACGTCGGCTGCATTCCGTCGAAAGCTTTGCTGCACGCATCCGAAATGTACCATGAGGCACAATCGGGTTCGCTGGCGAAATTCGGTATCGATTTTAAGGGCGTCTCGCTCAACCTCGATCAAATGCACGCGGAAAAAGCGAAGGCTGTGACCGAATTGACCGGCGGTATCGAGTTTCTGTTTAAAAAGAACAAGGTTGATTGGCTCAAGGGCCGCGCCGCATTCACATCAGCCAACAGCATTGATGTAGCCGGCAAAAATTACACCGCGAAAAACATCATGGTCGCGACAGGATCATCGGTAACGCCATTGCCCGGTGTCGAAATAGACCAAAAGGTTATCGTCGATTCCACCGGCGCGCTGGCATTGCCAAAGGTGCCAAAGCACATGGTCGTCATCGGCGGCGGTGTTATTGGACTTGAGCTTGGAAGCGTGTGGTTACGTCTTGGCGCGCAAGTGACTGTGGTCGAATATCTTGACCAAATCCTGCCCGGCATGGACGGCGAAGTCCGCAAAGAAGCCGCCAAAATCTTCAAGAAGCAGGGATTCAACCTGCGCATGGGTACCAAGGTTACCGGCGCAACGGTAAAGGGCGGCATGGCCACGTTGACGGTTGAACCATCGGCAGGCGGCGCAAGCGAGACGATTGAAGCAGATTGCGTCCTCGTGGCGATCGGTCGCCGTCCGAACACCGATGGCCTCGCGATGGAAAAAGCGGGCCTCGCGGTCAATGCACGCGGACAGATTGAAATCGGCCATGATTTCCAGACCAATGTTCCCGGCATCTATGCAATCGGCGACGTTTGTCCCGGTCCGATGCTGGCGCATAAGGCGGAAGACGAAGGCATTGCTGCGGCTGAATTTGTTGCGGGCCTAACGGGAATCGTCAACCATGACGTCATCCCGGGCGTTGTCTACACCTACCCCGAAATCGCCAGCGTTGGCCTGACCGAGGAAGAAGCGAAGGAACATGCTTCTGCTTCGGGTGGCGAGATCAAGGTTGGCAAATTCCCGATGATGGCCAACAGCCGTGCGAAAACAAATCGCACCACGGACGGTTTCGTCAAAGTCATTGCCGATGCAAAAACCGACCGCGTGCTTGGCGTGCATATCATCGCATCCATCGCCGGAAGCATGATCGCCGAAGCAGCTGTGGCTATGGAATTCGGTGCAACGTCGGAAGACATCGCGTACACCTGCCATGCCCACCCGACCCATGCCGAAGCCTTAAAGGAAGCGGCCATGGCCGTGACCGGCAAACCGATCCACATGTGATGATTACCCAAGCGGCCCAAATAGCCCCGGCCATGATATCATGGCTGGACCTATTTGGGATCGCTGTATTTGCGGCATCGGGCGCTCTCGCCGCGGCGCAACGCAAACAGACGCTCGTCACCTTCTCCTTCTTTGCGCTGGTTACCGGCGCGGGTGGCGGCACTGTTCGCGATCTGCTCATCGGTGCGCCGGTTTTCTGGGTGCAGGATTGGCGTTTTGCAGCAACCTGTCTTGTGACCGCCGGGTTAGTCTGGGTGACACCGCAACATCTTTGGAAGCCGCGTGCGCTTGACTGGTTTGATGCTGTGGGCATTGCCATTTACGCTGTGTTCGGCACGTGGAAATCACTTACTCTTGGCGTTCCGTTACTTCCCGCCATGATGATGGGCGTCATCACCGCCTGCGTCGGCGGTATCATTCGTGATGTGCTGGCGGGTGAGCCGTCAATCCTGCTTAAACCCGAAATCTATGTGACAGCTGCGGCACTGGCGTCAGGCCTTTTTGGCCTATCATTATTTGTCGGCATACCCGTTCTGCCCGCCGCGATTTTCAGCGCGACCGCCGGTTTTGCATTGCGGGCGATGGCGATTTGGAAAGGCTGGGCAATCCCCGCCTATCGGGGTTAGGGTCACGACCTAGTTACCTAACGCGGTTCGGGAAAAGCTTATTCAAATTCGCAATTTTCGGTTTGTCCCATTGCACAATATATGGGTGCCTTGGGTTCTTCGCCATGAAGTCTTGATGATAGCGTTCGGCCGGAAAGAAACTGATCGGCTCCAGCGTCGTCACAATGGGTTTCTTCCAATATCCCGCCTTGTCCAGTTGCGCCACATAGGCACGCGCAGCCTTTTGCTGTGCCGCGTTGGCGGGAAATATCGCGGATCGATATTGCTTGCCGCGGTCCGGACCCTGACGTTTCAACTGGGTCGGATCATGCGCCACAGAAAAGAATATATGCAGCAGTTCGCCATAGCTCACCACCGCAGGGTTATATTGGATGCGAACAGATTCGGCGTGACCCGTAGTGCCGGAGCTGACGAGATCATAGTCGGCACTGGATCGCGTCCCGCCGGAATAACCCGACTCCACGCGCGTCACGCCTTTCACGCGTTCAAACACAGCCTCCACACCCCAGAAGCAACCACCGGCAAAAACAGCGGTCTGCATGCCCTTTGGTTCAACCATTTTCGTAAAGGGCGCGGCGATCCGAATGCCCTCTTCGGCATGCGCAGTACCGACGGCGGATCCAAAGTCTGACCCACATCCTGTCACCAAGCCAAACAGCAGCGCGACATGTACCGCGCGGATAACGTATTTAGGGGTTCGGGGCAGCCGCTTCATATGATGGACCTCCAACGGACACAGACCGCGTGGCTTCTGCATTATGATCATTCGCGCTGGCAGGTTTGATAATTGCCAGTCCAGCGACACCTAGCGCAAATCCCCCGGCCAGACTGAGGAAAAGATCCGATCGCACGAAGTTATAAAGACGGTCCATATTTTATCTCTGACATATTGCGCAGATTGCCGCCGAAACAGCTATGTGCATCGGCTTAAAAAGGCTTCACCAGAAAGCACATTAAACGTGCATGAACGCCGTTCAGCGTGACGCACATATTGCGGTCATGTGAGTGCGGCGCAGGCTGCTTGGATACGCGTGCACGCTTCCTTGAGGATATCCGACGATGTTGCATAGGAAATCCGGAAGCCTGGCGACAGACCGAAGGCCCCGCCATGCACCGCCGCCACGCGGTAATCATCGAGGAAATAATCGATGAGATCCGCATCGGTTTCAATCTTCTTACCCTTAGGCGTCGTCTTGCCCATCACGCCGGTTGCATCGGGGTACACGTAAAACGCGCCCTCTGGCGTTGGGCAGCTAAGCCCCGGTGCGTCATTCAACATCGCTACGACAAGGTCGCGGCGTTCGCGAAAAGCGATATTGCGTTCCCGCAAGAAATCCTGTGGTCCGTTAAGCGCGGCAAGCACGGCATATTGCGAAATGGAACAAGGGTTGCTGGTCGATTGCGACTGCAAATCCGCCATCGCCTTAATCAACCATGCCGGGCCACCAGCATAGCCTATGCGCCAACCGGTCATGGCATAGGCTTTGGACGCGCCGTTCATGGTAAGGGTGCGATCATAGAGTTCGGGGCACACCTGAAGCATCGTCGCAAAGGGCGCCTGCGCATACCAGATATGTTCGTACATATCGTCGGACAGCAGCATCACGTGCGGGTGGCGCAGCAGCACTGCACCCAGTTCTTTCAACTCATCCGCATCATAAGCGGCGCCGGTGGGGTTGGACGGCGAATTCAGGATCAACCAGCGCGTCTTCGGCGTAATCGCGGCTTCCAGTTGTTCGGGCGTGATTTTATAATTTTGCGCCGCAGTCGCCATAACGATCACGGGCGTTCCGCCGGCGAATTGAACGATATCGGGATAGCTCACCCAATAAGGCGCAGGGATGATGACTTCATCGCCCGTATCAATCGTTGCGACCAGGGCGTTAAACAATGTGTGCTTGCCACCGGAGTTTACCGTGATCTGCTTTGGCGTATATTCAATGCCATTGTCGCGCTTGAATTTTGCAATGATCGCCTGCTTGAGCGGGGCGATACCGTCCACGGCGGTATATTTCGTCATGCCGTCACGAATGGCCTGAATGGCGGCATCTTTGACGAATTCTGGCGTATCGAAATCGGGTTCGCCCGCCGACAATCCAATGACATCGATGCCCTGCGATTTAAGGTCAATCACACGTCCCGACATGGCAAGCGTCGCTGAAGGGGCAATCCGGCCGAGCGCGGCCGACAGACGGTCATTCATCATCAAAACTTTCGGGCAAAAATTGAACAGAAGTTGCGCTTTGGCCCCTAAAGCCTCGCTAAAAGTTACGCAACCCTATGCGCTCTTATTAATCCACGTGCGCTGTTCCCGACAAAAAAACCACCCGCCAAATCGTCGGCTGTCAGGTCCGCCTCTCGCGCTTCGCCAGCGTCGATAAGCGCGCGGCGAAGCACAGACGGCAGAAGCCCGGTCTCAAGCCGCGGCGTCAGCAGAACGCCATCCTGTTCAACAAACAAGGCCGTGATGCTACCTTCGGTTAAACGGCCATCGGTACCAACGAAGATAACTTCGTCACAATCGGCGCGCGCCTTTCGGGCGTTGTCGTAAAAGGCCCGATCGCTCATCTTGTGCCGAAGCCGGAAATCTTCCGCGGCGACAGGAAGCGGAACAACGGCAACGCGCCAGTCGGTCACGTCCTGCAGCGGGCTGATCTCGATCGCGACGGCACCATGCCGGGAAACCATCAGCCGGATTTTCGAAAGCTGATCGAGATGGAAAATGCTGGCGTGCAGCCGGTTGCGCAATGCGTGCCGGTCAAATTCAAATCCGAACAACATTGCGCTGGCCTTCATGCGTTCCAGATGCAGCTCCAGCCGAAGGATACCGGCCATCGGTTCAAAACGCATGGTTTCGATCAGATCAAATCCGGTATTGCCCACCTTGGCAAAATCCCCCTTGGCCAGACATTCTGCCCATTCATCTGCTTCGTTGGAATCGGCAACAACGCCTGATCCTAGCCCGAGTGAAAGCGTCTTTGTGGAATCGCACAAGGTAAAAGTACGAATGGCAACGTTGAAGGCGGCATCGCCATTGGCATCAATACGCCCGATGGAGCCGCAATATATTCCGCGTGGGGCGGTCTCCACTTCCTCAACGACCTGCATTGCGCGGATTTTAGGCGCACCGGTAATCGACCCGCATGGAAATAATGCCGTTATGACGTCAACCGCATCCACACCCTCGTTCAGCACACCGGTAACGGTCGAGGTCATCTGGTGAACCGTGGGATAGCTTTCGACATGAAACAATTCTGGCACCGCGACCGTGCCAGCGGCACACACACGGGACAGATCATTGCGGAGCAGATCGACGATCATCAGATTCTCCGCCCGTTGTTTCGGGTCCGTGCGCAAGCGCTCCGCAACATCGCTATCCCGTTGCGGGTCGGCTTGCCTTTGTGCGGTACCCTTCATCGGTTTTGTGGTTACGCGCTGGTCTTTCAGCGCGAAAAACAGTTCGGGTGAAAAGGACAGATAATGCGCGTCCCCCGTGTAGATGACACCGCCATAGCCCGCCTTCGCGCGGCCGCGCAGCGCCGCATATACGGCCAGCGGATCGCCCGCATAACCGGCCGAAAGCGGAAAGGTCAGATTGGCCTGATAAATGTCCCCGGCATGGATAAAATTCTGAACAGCCGCAAAGGCATCGGCATATTCTGCGCCCGAAATCGCGGGGCGCAATGCAGACAAATATGCACCCGCCGGATCGGGTAGATATGACGGCACGACGTCAGCAGAAATTGTGTTGTAGCTGCGAAACAAGCCGAACCACGCCAGTGGCCCGCTGCGTTCTTGCCCAAGATTTGGCAGGAAACGCTGCCCACATTCATAGCCCAAAAACCCTGCGGCATGCAGCCCGCCCCGCTGCGCATCACGCACGGCATTTAACACAGCATCGACTTCATCGAAGCTGTTGGCGGTCCATATTTCAACCGGGTCGGTATATAGCCGTGCAGGTGACGCACCGTGCATGCGGGCATCGTCGAGCAGCACATAAGGCCGATCTGTCGGGATCTTCATATGCACAGCAGAATCGACAATGCCCGAGGCTTTAGCCGTTTAGCCGTTCCGCATGCCAAGCGAGATGTTCGGCCATAAAGGTCGAGATGAAATAATAGCTGTGATCATAGCCCGGCTGCATACGAATTTCGGCACGTTGCCCAACCGCGGCACATTGTTCGACGAGCAAATGCGTCTTGAGCTGTGACTCGAGGAAATTGTCAGCCAGACCTTGGTCGACCAACAGATCAGGCAAGCGTGCGCCATCTGCCAACAACGCAACGCTGTCATATGCACGCCATTGCGCACGGTCATCGCCAAGATAGCCACCCAAGGCCTTTTCACCCCAAGGACAATTTAGCGGCGAAACAATCGGCGAAAACGCTGATGTCGACTTATACTTGCCGGGATTACGCAGACTGATCGTCAGTGCGCCATGCCCGCCCATGGAATGCCCCATAATGGCTTGCCGCTGCATATCCGCCGGGAAGTGCGCGGCGATGATATCGGGCAATTCACGCTCGATATAATCTTGCATTCGGTAATGCGTGTCAAAGGGCGATGCGGTGGCGTTTACGTAAAATCCGGCACCCAAACCAAAGTCATATGCGGCATCGGCATCGTCGGGGACGCCTTCACCGCGCGGGCTGGTGTCCGGCGCCACGAAAATCAAACCCAGCTCTGCACAGGTGCGGCGGAATTCGCCCTTCTCAGTCACATTTGCATGGGTGCAGGTCAGGCCCGACAAAAACCACACCACTGGCAAAATCTGGCCTTCTTCATGCGGCGGGACATAGACTGAAAAAGTCATGTCGGTCCCGGTGGCTGATGAATGGTGCTTATAAACACCCTGCACGCCACCAAAGGCGGTGTTTTGAGAGACGGTTTCGAAAGTCATGCGGGCTCCAATGTCGGGACGGAAATAATCTGGGGTGGGTGCTGCCAATAGGTTTGCGCGCGGATAAGATCGCTGGTCGCAATGCTCAAGGTCGCGCTGTTTCGCAGCGGGTGGCAATTGATAATGTCTGCTTGCGCTAACGCAGCATCAAGCACGAAATGGACTGCACAATCTTTATCATTGATTGCCGCCAAAGCGGTGACGGATCCCGGCGTAATGCCGAGCAGCCGTTCCATATCTTCGGCTTTACCAAAGCTGATCCGGCCACAACCGATGGCCGATGGCAACGCCTTTAAATCAACGCGGGCTTCAGCAGGGACGGTGACCAGAAAATATGCGCCGTTTTTGTCTTTCAAAAACAGATTCTTGGTATGCGCGCCGGAAATCTCGCGATTATGCGCCTCGCTCTCCGCCACCGTGAATACAGGCGCATGTTCATGCTTTTCATAAGCAATGCCGAGCGCGGCCAAATCTTTATACAACTGCGCTTCGGCATCGTTCATGATCGTAACACTATCAGTCAGTGACACGGTGCAAGGCGCACAGCTTGTTACCATCCGGATCACGCAGATAGGCAAGATACATTTTCATGCCATTGCCTTCGCGGATACCGGGTGCATCTTCAATCGCTTCGCCGCCATTTTCGATGCCCGCCTTATGCCAGGCATCTGCCAACTCAGGGGTCATCGCAAAACCGATGGTGCTGCCATTGCCGTGCGTGGCCGGGTTTCCGTCAATCGGCGGCGTGACAAGAAACAGCGAACCATTGTGCATATAGATCAAACGACCCTTGGGGTCCTGCACGCCGGGCTTTCCACCCATGGCAACGAAGGTTGCGTCGTAGAATTTTTTCGAACGGGCAATATCATTGCTGCCCACCATCATATGACTATACATTATTACTTCTCCCTATTTTAAAACACCACGACACTGCGGATGCTTTCACCCGCGTGCATCAATTCAAATGCCTTGTTGATTTCCTCAAGCCCCATGACATGCGTAATCATCGGGT